>JAMXLO010000051.1 GCA_024280945.1 Acetobacteraceae bacterium | reverse complement strand
AAGGCCGGTCGCATGCTGCTGCGCGATATCATCGACCTGGAGGCCACCCAGGGCGCCGGTGCGCCCACGCCGGACGGCGGTGTCGGTGCCGCGAGCGACGGCAATGGCGCCGACGGGGCCAACGGCGCCGATGCGATAGACAGTTCGGACGACATGGATGGCGACGATGAGGGCGAGGGCCCCGGTATCTCGCTCTCCGCGCTAGAGGAGAAGCTGAAGCCCGAAGTGCTGGCGAACTTCGAGGAAATCGAGGCGCTCTATAAGAAGCTGCACAAGGTGCAGCACCGCCGGCTGGAGACCATGACCTCGGGCGAGGAGGTCACTGCGCGATCGGAGAAGACCTATGAGCGCCAGCGGGAGGAGCTGGTCAAGAAGGTCGAGCAGGTGCGGCTGCACAACAACCGCATCGAGGAGCTGGTGACCCAGCTCAAGCAGCTGAACCAGCGGCTGACCGCACTCGAGGGCCAGCTGCTGCGCACCGCCGAAGGCTGCAAGGTGCCGCGCGAGGAGTTTCTCAAGCAGTACCGCAGCCACGAGCTCGATCCGAATTGGGTTGAACGTGTTTCCAAGCTGCCCGCCAAGGGGTGGAAGACGTTCGTCACCAAGCACACCACCGACATCACCAATGTGCGCGGACAGATCGCCGCGGTCGCGAACGATGCCAGCCTGCCGATTGGCGAGTTCCGTCGCGTCTACATGACGGTGAGCCGCGGCGAGCGCGACAGCGCGCGGGCGAAGAAGGAGATGATCGAGGCGAACCTGCGTTTGGTGATCTCGATCGCGAAGAAATACACCAACCGCGGCCTGCAGTTCCTGGATCTGATCCAGGAAGGCAACATCGGCCTGATGAAGGCGGTGGACAAGTTCGAGTACCGCCGCGGCTATAAGTTCAGCACCTACGCGACATGGTGGATCCGACAGGCGATCACCCGCAGTATTGCCGATCAGGCGCGGACCATCCGCATTCCGGTGCACATGATCGAGACGATCAATAAGTTGGTGCGCACCTCGCGTCAGATGTTGCACGAGATTGGTCGCGAGCCGCAGCCCGAGGAGCTTGCCGACAAACTCGGCATGCCGCTTGAGAAAGTGCGGAAGGTGCTGAAGATCGCCAAAGAGCCGATCAGCCTTGAGACGCCGATCGGCGACGAGGAGGACAGCCATCTTGGCGATTTCATCGAGGACAAGGCGGCGGTGATCCCGCTTGACGCAGCGATCCAGGCGAACCTGCGCGAGGCGACCACGCGCGTGCTGTCATCGCTGACGCCGCGTGAGGAACGCGTGCTGCGCATGCGCTTCGGTATCGGCATGAACACCGATCATACGTTGGAAGAAGTCGGCCAGCAGTTCAACGTGACGCGCGAGCGCATTCGCCAGATCGAGGCGAAGGCGCTGCGTAAACTGAAGCATCCGAGCCGGAGCAGGAAACTCAGGAGCTTCCTGGACGACTGATCACCGGCCGGCGGGGGAGGGCTGATGGAGCCGGTGGCTCGGGTGACCGTGACGGTGACGTTTCTGCGAATGGACCGTCCGCCGCCCGGCGCATCTGCTGGACTGCCAACCGATTATCAGGTGGTGACTGTGCAGTCGCCCACCGTTGGGTTCTATCGTTATCTCTACAACACGGTGGGCGCCGATTATGTATGGTGGCTGCGTCGCACCATGCCCGATGAAGAGCTCGCCACGCTGTTGGGCGATCCCGCGGTTTCGATCCATACGCTCTATCATGGCGGCCAGCCTGCCGGCTTTTTTGAACTCGACGCTCGCAGTTGGCCAGACGTCAACCTGAGCTATTTCGGCCTGATGCCGCATGCGATCGGTGCGGGCGTGGGCTTCCCTTTCCTGCGCAGTGCTGTGGACGCCGCCTGGCGGCAGCGACCGCGCGGCATGACCGTCAACACCTGCACTGCCGATCACCCGCGTGCGCTACCCACCTATCTGCGCGCCGGTTTCCGCAACCTGCGCCAGGTGCGCGAGGTCTGGAACGTGCCGCTGCGGCTGGGAATGCGGATTCCGCCACATCTGCTGAGCTGACTTCGTTTCGCAGAACCTTGGTATCTGGGCGGCCGTGCGCTGTTCTGCGTCCTGCGCCAGTCATCGCTGCATCGATGACAGAAAAGACGGCGCCACAAGTGTCAAAATTCACCCGGGCGCAGCAGTCGTGCCAACCGATCCAGCACTGCATTCGCCATCCCAGGCTCGCCACCGGTGAAGAACCCGCGAGCCACGTCGAGATATTCGTTGATGACAACTTTGGCCGGTGCCGCACCCGACATTCCCAGCTCTGCTGCGCCGGCGCGCAACACCGCGCGCAGCACCGGATCGATCCGCAAGAGTGGCCAATCTGCCGGTAAGGCATCCGCCAGCATGTGGTCTATCGTGTCCTGTTGCGCCACCGCGGCGCGCACGATGCGCGCGAACAACGGAACCTCGGCATCAGGCACGCGTCCCTCCTCGAAGCCACCGGTACCCGGCAGCTCTCCAAGACGGTGACGAACGAACTGGTCGATCACCGTCTCCGGGTTATCCTGTGCCTGCTCGCTTTGGAACAAAGCCTGCACCGCGGCCAGGCGCGAGGCTGTCCGCGTCCTGCGCGGCGATCGCGCCATCAGTCTGCGCCGAGGTGCCGCGCCGCGTTGATCTGTAGCAAAGCCGCAGCCGCGGCCTCTGCTCCCTTGTTGTGACCATCCATACCTGAACGTGCCTCTGCCTGCGCCAAGGTGTCGCAGGTAAGCAATCCGGTGCCGAGCGCAAGACCGAATTGCAACGCCACGTGCATCATCCCTTCCATCGTGGCGCGACAAATAAACTCGTAGTGGTCGGTTTCTCCGCGCACGATGCAACCAAGTGCAACAAACCCGTCGAAACGCTGCCTGCCGCGCACGGCCAGGCGGATCGCCTGAGGCAATTCGAATGCGCCGGCGATGTCGAGTTGTTCGAACGTGCTTCCGGCCTCGCGCAGGATACGGGTTGCGCCGTTTGTCAGCCCATCGACGACGGCGCGGTAATAGGGCGCGCGGACGATCAGAAGATGCGGCGACGGACCAATGACATGCGGCGCCGCAGGAAGCGGAGCGTCCTCGGTGCTCATGTGTGGTTCCGGGCGTCAGCCCGGCCTTCTCGGCCTGCCACCGGTCTTGTCCGGCTGGTCATGGCCTGGCTGGACCAGGCCATCATCCAGTGTAGCCTTCGCCGACGATGTTCGGAATCGGCTTGTGGGCGACGATATTCAGCCCGTAGCCCTCCAGGCCCACGATCGTGCGACGGACGTTCGACAGCAGCACCATGTTCTTGACGCCGAGGTCCAACAGGATTTGGGCGCCGATACCGTAATCGCGTAGCGCACGCGGCGGCCGCGGGCTGCCCACGACAAGCTGGCTGACGCGTTCAGCCAATGCGGTCTTGCGATGCTCACGGATCAATACGACGACGCCGCGACCCTCGCGGCCAATCATGTGCATTGCATTGTGCACGTTGATCCAGTGCGGCCCTCCGGTCATGTCGTCCAGCAGATCGACGGCATGCATGCGCACCATGACTGGGTCCATGCCGGCCACGTCGCCCTTTACCAGCGCAAGATGCTCCTGGTACTCGACCGTATTGGCATACACGACCGCACGCCACTCGCCGCCGGCAATATGGTTGAAGGTGCCATCGGCGACGCGCTTCACAAGACGCTCGGTGAGACGGCGGTAGGCAATCAGGTCTGCAATCGAGCCGAGTTTCAGATTGTGGCGCTGCGCGAAGGCGACGAGGTCCGGCAACCGGGCCATGGTGCCATCGTCGTTCATGATCTCGCAGATCACTGCAGCAGGAGAGAGGCCGGCCTTGCGTGCGATGTCGACCGACGCCTCGGTATGGCCGGCGCGCACCAGCGTGCCGCCCTGGCGTGCCATCAGCGGGAAAATGTGCCCTGGTGTGACGATGTCGTCGCGGCCGCATTCCGGATTGATCGCCACTGCGATGGTGCGAGCACGATCGTGGGCGGAGATGCCGGTGGTGACGCCTTCGCGGGCCTCGATGGAAATCGTGAAGGCAGTCTGATGGCGCGTGCCGTTGTTCGCGCTCATCAGCGGCAGGCCAAGCTGCTCGACGCGCTGGCGGGTCAGGGCAAGGCAGATCAGGCCGCGGGCATGGCGGGCCATGAAGTTGATCGCGTCCGGAGTGGCGAACTGTGCGGGCACCACCAGGTCGCCCTCGTTTTCGCGGTCCTCGTCATCGACAAGGATGAACATCCGGCCGTTGCGGGCTTCCTCGATCAGCTCCTCGGCGGAAGACAGGTACTGCGACAGCGCGGCGATCTTCAGGTTCTGCTGCATCACTTGAACTCCGCCAGGCGCGCGACATAGCGGGACAGCATGTCGATCTCCAGGTTCACCGCATCGCCGGGGCGAAGCGAACCGAAGCTGGTCACCGTCGCGGTGTGCGGAATGATGTTCACCCCGAAAGTGTCGTCCGTAACCTCGTTCACCGTCAACGACACCCCGTCCACAGCGATACTGCCTTTGACCGCAATGAAACGCGCCAACTCGCCGGGGACCCGGAAAACGAAGCGGAGCGACCCGCGCTCAGGCGCGGCCGAGAGCACTTCACCAAGTCCATCGACATGGCCGGAAACCAAATGGCCACCCAGTTCATCGCCAAGACGCAGCGAGCGTTCCAGGTTCACTCGCGTGCCAACGCGCCACTGGCCGAGTGTCGTCCTGCTCAACGTCTCCGCAGACGCGTCCGCCGCGAACCATTCGTCGCCGACTTCGACCGCGGTGAGGCAGCAGCCGGAACAACCGATCGATGCGCCAACGGGAATCGATGCAGTGTCAGGCCAGGGCGCTGCAAGCGTCAGCCGCATATCCGCGGCTTCACCCAGCGCCGTGACGGCGCGGACACTGCCAAGAGCCGTGACGATCCCCGTGAACATCAGAAATTCCCCCTCGCCCTGAGGCAGGGGGGTAGGGAGAGGGGGGCGAACAACGTCACAATGACATCCATTACACCACGTCCTTCCTGACGAACTCGCTCAGCACATCATCGCCCAACAGCGTCTCTCCCACCCGGGCGAACCGTGGCATCGCCGCAAGATGCTCGACGCCGAATGCCTGTACCGCCGGCCAGGCATCGCCGCCCATGACCGTAGGCGCATGGAACCAGGCGATGCGATCAACCAGGTCGGCGCGCAGTAGCGACGCCGCAAGCTGGGCACCGCCTTCCACCAGAATATGTGTCAGGCCGGCTGCTGCCAGCGCGCGGAGGGCTGCGCAAACGTCCAGCCCTGTCTCAGCTCCCTGAACTTCGATCAGCCTGACGCCAATGTCGGAGAAGGCGCGTCTCCGGTCACGGTCACACCCCTTGCGGATCAGCATCCAGGTCGGCGCTTGCTGCGACGTGGCGACCAGGGTTGCCGTGAGCGGTGTCCGTAGATGGCTGTCAGCGATGATACGGACCACCGGCAGCGGCCGATACCCTGGCAGCCGGCAGGTCAATTCCGGGTCGTCGGCCAATACGGTTCCGACGCCGACCATGACTGCGTCGTGTCGTCCGCGCAGTGCATGTGCCGCGCGGCGCGCCGCGTCACCAGTGATCCAGCGGCTTTCTCCGGTCCGGGTGGCAATGCGGCCGTCCAGCGTCGAAGCGAGCTTGAGCGTGACCAACGGGCGGCCCTTCAGCACGCGCAGCCGGAACCCCGCCGCGACCTCGTCCGCCTCGGCACGCAGCACCCCTTCATCGACCAAAATGCCGGCCGCGCGAAGTCGCGCGATCCCCGCGCCGTCCACCCGAGGATCGGGGTCCCTGGTCGCGATGACAACGCGAGCGACCCCCACTGATATCAGTGCGTCGGTGCAGGGCGGTGTCCGGCCCCAGTGGCAGCAAGGTTCCAGCGTCACGTAGGTGGTGGCGCCCCGCGCCCTGGGCCCAGCCACCTCCAAAGCGGCTGGCTCGGCATGCGGCCGCCCGCCCGGCGCTGTCACTGCTCGTCCGACGACCCGTCCGCCGTTCACCACCACGCAGCCGACCGAAGGATTTGGCCAGGTGCTGCCGAGCCCACGCCGGGCAAGCGCCAGGGCCGATCGCATATGGGCAATGTCGTCTGGCGCTTCAGCCATCGCAGGGCTAAGAGCTCTCGCCCAGTGAGCCAATAAAATCCTCGAAGTCCTTGGCTTCACGAAAATTCCGATAGACGCTGGCAAACCGGACATAGGCGACGGAGTCCAGCTCCTTGAGGGTGTCCATCACCAGTTCGCCGATCTGCTTCGAGGGGATATCGCTCTCACCCGACGCCTCGAGCTGACGAACGATACCATTGACGATGCGCTCGATCCGCTCTTCCTGGATTGGCCGTTTGCGCAGCGCGACGCGAATCGAGCGCGCCATCTTGTCACGGTCGAATGGCACGCGACGGCCGTCTGCCTTTACGACCGTCAGTTCGCGCAACTGCGTGCGCTCGATCGTGGTGAAGCGCTGGCCACAATTGGCGCAGAACCGTCTTCGCCGGATCGCTCCTCCGTCCTCGCTGGGCCGGCTGTCCTTTACCTGGGTATCCTCGTGGCCGCAGAACGGGCAGCGCATCGGCGGCTAACTCGCGCGATACATCGGGAAACGCGCACAAAGCGCCTGGACCCGGGCGCCGACGGCCGCTTCCACCGCGTCATTCGCGCCGTCATTGGAGCGCGATAGTCCGTCCAGCACCTCATTGATCATCAGCCCCACCTCGCGGAACTCCGCGGGGCCAAAACCGCGCGTCGTGGCGGCAGGCGAGCCCAGCCGAATACCCGACGTGACCGCAGGTTTTTCGGGATCGAACGGGATCGCATTCTTGTTGGTGGTGATCCGGGCGCGTTCGAGGCTGGCTTCGGCAGCCTTGCCAGTGACCCGCTTCGGACGAAGATCGACCAGCATCAGATGGCTGTCGGTACCACCGGTGACGATCGCAAGCCCCTGCTGGACGAGCGTCTCGGCAAGCACCTTGGCATTGTCCACGACGGACTTCTGGTAGGCGCGAAACTCCGGCCGCAACGCTTCGCCGAACGCTGCCGCCTTGCCGGCGATGACGTGCATCAAGGGACCACCTTGCAGCCCAGGGAACACGGCGGAATTGATCCGCTTGCCGATCTCGGGATCGTTGGCGAGGATCATGCCGCCGCGTGGCCCTCGGAGCGTCTTGTGGGTGGTCGTCGTCACCACGTGCGCATGTGGCAAGGGGTTGGGATAGAGATCCGCCGCCACCAGCCCGGCAAAGTGCGCCATATCCACCACGAAATACGCCCCAACCTCGTCGGCAACGCGCCGGATCCGGGCGAAGTCGATGAAGCGCGGATACGCCGATCCGCCGGCGATGATCAGCTTGGGCCTTCCGGTCTGCGCCAGTCGCTCCAGCTCATCGTAGTCCAACAGGCCATCTTCCTTGCGGACGCCGTACTGCAGGGCATGAAACCATTTGCCGGACAGATTGGGCCCTGCTCCGTGCGTCAGGTGGCCGCCGGCTGCGAGGCTCATCCCGAGGATCGTGTCGCCAGGCTGCACCAGGGCGAGAAAGGCCGCCTGGTTGGCCTGCGCACCCGAGTGCGGCTGCACGTTGGCGAACTCGCAGGAGAACAGCTTCCTTGCCCGGTCGATCGCGAGCTGTTCGGCGATATCGACATAGGCACAGCCGCCATAGTATCGGCGACCCGGATAACCCTCGGCGTATTTGTTGGTCAGCACCGACCCTTGCGCTTCCAGCACGGCGGTGGACACCACGTTCTCACTGGCGATCAGTTCGATTCCGTCCTGTTGCCGGATCAATTCATCGCTGATCGCCCGGGAAAGCACCGGATCGGCTTCGGCAAGGGAGGCGCCAAAGAACCGCTGCAGACTGGCGGCGGGTCGCTGTTCGTTCATGACAAGCCCACGGGCTGGTGATTTGCCCGACCTCTAGCATGGGGCCGGTGGCGAACAAACGGGTTGCAGACCACCTGCGATTGGGTCGGGCCAGAAACTAGCCGGGAGCTGATCCAACTGAACACTTGCCGGGCATTCTACCAGCAACGGTGTCGCGAACTCGCGCCAACCTCGTCCGGCCGCCGTCAGATGCATGGTAGTGGCGCGAGGTTCATAGCGCGATCACATGGTCTGGCAACAACGCCTCGCCGTGCCACTGCCGGTCGAGCGGCGGATGGTCGAGGCTCTGCCGATCGCTGGTGCGAATTCGTCCGCCGCCCCGATACAAAGAGCTCATGATGTCGTCCGCCGGTAGAGGGGCAGTACTCCCAGCGCGCTTATGACGCCGGCCGTTGGGTGAGCTCAGCGGCGACGAAGTCAAAACGCGCCCAGCCCACGCCTGGACTCCGGACAAGCAAAGGCTGGTGCCACAAATGACCGGCCATGTATCGCCATTCGGCGATGACATTTCGGCGGTGCGGTAGCGCAGCACGTCCTCCGAGACTCACAGCATGCTTACGCGACGTTAGCCGAACAACGGCAGACTTCTCCGCGTGTCGTCGCGCCCTCGCCCAAACTCCAATGCCTATGTTCGCGGCATCGACGCCGAAACGGCAGCGTGTCTTGTGCTGGTTCGTCATGGCTGGACGGTGCTCGCGCGACGGTTGCGCACCGAAGCGGGTGAGATCGACATCATCGCGGCACAGCCTGACCTGCTGGCGATCATCGAGGTGAAGGCGCGGCGAACACTCGCCGACGCGGCCTTGGCACTGAGCCATCGTCAACGCGCGCGGCTGATCGCCGCGGCCGACATCGCGCTCGCGGAGCATCCGGAGTGGGCGCGGGAAGGCATGCGCTTCGATCTGATGGTGGTCGACGCGAATGGTGTCATCAGGCGGATCGCCGACGCATTCCGTCTGGAGAACTAACCTCTTCTGCCTGGCAGGCGGTGCCGGAACGCCAGTGCCTCAGCCACATGCACGCGCTGCACCACTTTGGCGGCTGCCAGATCGGCGATCGTGCGTCCTACCCGCAGCACGCGTGTATACCCGCGTGGGGACAGGCGGAGCTTGTCCATCGCCTGCTCGGCCAAGGCAAGCGCTTCAGGTGCCATTTCGACGGCATCGCTGTCGGCTTCGGCGTTGCTGCCTTCGCCATAGCGCGCTCGCTGAGCCTGGCGTGCCCGAGCCACGCGGGCGCCGACTGCCTGACTCAGTTCGCCAGCGGGCGCCCGCGCCAGTTCGGCGGCTGTGGCGGGCTGCACTTCGACGGTCAGGTCGATGCGGTCGATCACCGGCCCGCTGATCCGGTTCTGGTAGTCCTCGGCGCAGCGCGGAGCCCGGCCGCATTCGCGTGATGCGTCGCCAAGGTAGCCGCACCGGCATGGGTTCATGGCGGCCACCAGCTGGAACCGCGCCGGGTAAGTAATGTGCGCCGCCGCCCGTGCGACTGTTGTGCGACCGGTCTCCATGGGTTGGCGCAATGACTCCAGCGCGACCTTCGGGAATTCCGGCAGTTCGTCCAGGAACAGCACGCCGCGATGCGCGAGGCTGATCTCGCCCGGCCGGGCGCGCTGCCCTCCACCGCTGAGCGCCGCTTGAGACGCCGAGTGGTGCGGCTCGCGAAATGGCGGACGCATCACCAGCATCCCGCCGTCCAGCATGCCAGCCACGCTGTGGATCATGCTGACCTCCAGCGCCTCCTTGGGCGACAGATCGGGGAGCAGGCCCGGTAGACGAGCCGCCAACATCGATTTGCCTGACCCGGGCGGACCGATCATGAGTAGGTTGTGGCCGCCGGCCGCCGCGATCTCCAGCGCGCGCTTGGCGGTCTCCATACCCTTCACTTCCGCCAGATCGGGGATGCGTGCCGCCTGGGCGATGCCGGCAGTTTCCGGTGGCGTCAGCACCTGGGTGCCACGGAAGTGGTTGATGAGCGACAGCAGATCCGACGCGGCCAACACCTCGATTCGCCCCGCCCACGCCGCCTCGCCGCCCTGACTGGCGGGGCAGATCAGTCCGAGATCCATAGTGGACGCACCGATCGCGGCGGGCAGCACGCCTGCCACCGGGTTCAACGTCCCGTCCAGTGACAACTCGCCCAGTGCGGCATAACCGTACAGGTCTTCGCGCGGGAGGACCTCCATTGCCGCCAGTACGCCCAACGTGATGGGCAGGTCGAAATGACTGCCTTCCTTCAACAGATCAGCCGGTGCCAGGTTGATCAGCACCCGCCTCGGCGGCAGGCCAAGGCCCATGGCGCTCATCGCCGCCCGCATCCGTTCGCGCGCCTCACCCACCGCTTTGTCGGGAAGCCCGACCAGCAGCAGCGCGGGACTGCCGCTGGAGATCTGTACCTGGACCTCGACTGGCACGGCTTCGATGCCGGAGAAGGCGAAGGTGCGCACGCGGGCGATTGGCGCTGCGGAGGTCTTGGACAGGTTCGACGGCCACCTGTTGCGAGGCCCCGATATGTATCGAAGCTTGGTGAACGCAACGGTAATGCCCGCCCTGGCCAAATCGACAGGTCAACCTATGTGATCCCGATGCGGCACAGGTTCGCGACCTCGGCTTTGCTGCTCGTGATCTTTGGCTGCCAGGCCGAAGCGGCGCCGCAGCGGACCGAAATTGCTCCATCAGCCAGCGAGGTCGCGTTCCGCGCGTATAAGCTGGGGGTGCTGCCGATCGACGGCAAATTCACTCGCTTCAGCGGCTGGCTGACCTTCGATCCCAGCGATAGAGCATCCTGCCAGGTGGAACTGCGGGTGGAGGTGGCCAGCCTGCAGACCGACGACCCCGAGATCCTGCCCGTGGTTACCGGGCCCGATTTCATGGATGCGCCCAACTACCCGCTGTTGCAGTTCGCCGGTCGCTGCACTGGCCGCGAAATCGGCGGCATGCTTGCCATGCATGGCGTGACCCACCGCTGCGCGCTGTCGCTGGACTGGCGACAGAATGAGGTGGTTGCCGAGGGCCACATTGTTCGCGCGGACTGGGGCATCTCAGCGATGCCGCTGCTCGCGGGCAAGACCGTGCGAATCCGCGTCTCAGTGCCCCTTGCCACACAATCCAGCCATGGCGGATAAGCGGACCGACCGCGCTTGACGCTGCGGAACCACGCTCCGATCATTTGCCCACAAATGAAAAGCGTCTGGGCATGGCGGATGTTCTAAGCGACACGCTGGCCGATTTCCATGTTGAGGATCATGTTGGATTCCTGCTCCGCCGGGCGCATCAGCGTCATGTGGCGCTGTTCACGGCGGCGATGGCGCATGCCGAGATCACTCCCACCCAGTTCACCGCCTTGCTGAAGACAGTGCAGGCGCGGCGAGTAACGCAGAACCTGCTGGGGCGCCAGGCGGCCATGGATCCCGCGACGATCCAGGGCGTCGTTCGTCGGCTGGTGGCGCGCGGACTGATCCGCCGAAGTTGCGATCCATTAGACCGCCGGACCGCGGTGTTGGAACCGACCGAGGCAGGCGTTGCACTCATCGCGCGTGTCGTGACATGCGCCCAGCAGGCGCATGAGGCGGCGCTGGCGCCGCTGTCTGCTGAAGAGCAGGCTCATTTGCTCCAGCTGTTGCGAAAGATAGGTTGAACCCACGATGGATGCCGTGCCGGCTGTCGATGCAGTGACCCTGGGCTTCGGCTTCAGCTTCGCCGAACTCGGCCAGCGCGAGGGACTGGTCCGGTTGGACCATGTCTTTCTCGACCAACTCGCAGGCGAAGACGCAGAACTGCACGCTCGTTTGCTGGCGGCGCGGGCGGCCCCGGAAACGATCTCCGCTGCGGGGGAAAGCGCTCTGGTCGTTGCGCTGGCCCCGCACCTGGACGCGTTCGTGGCCGCATTGTTCGGGATCGAGGCGGAGAGCTTGGCGATCGCACGCCAGACACACGAGCTCGATCCGATCCACGCCTGCAAGCGCCTATTTGTCCAGCGCCAGGCGGTCAAGAAGTATCCGGATCCATCGGCGTTCGATGGCCCCGTGCTTCGTGCAGCACTGGAAGCACTTCTCGACGGCCCGCTGACCGAGCGCCGCTTCGCCGACCGGATCGCGGCGTGGGAAAAAAGCGGTGACGCCGAGGCGATCGATCTGGCTATGCGCTACGCCTCCTGGGCTGCACTGACCGATGCAGGGCATGAAGCGCATCCAGGCAATACTCTGTTTCGTGTGCCGCATCGGCTGGACTATAGTCACCTGGTTCCGGTTGAAACCATCGAGCGCGACGGCGTCACCATGCTGCATCTGCCGGAGCATCACCGGCGCGCCCGTGACGGGTTTGCGCTGACCGACCCTGGTATGGACCAGCAGCAGGCGCTGGATCAGATCAACTACTGCATCTGGTGCCACACCCAGGGCAAGGATTCCTGCCGCCACGGACTGAAGGATCGCAAGACCGGACAGTTTCAGAAGTCGCCGTTCGGCGTAACGTTGGCTGGGTGTCCGCTCGACGAAAAGATCAGCGAAATGCACACGCTGCGCGCGCAAGGCAGCGCGATCGGTGCTTTTGCGATCATCGCCATCGACAATCCGATGATGGCAGCGACTGGTCACCGTATCTGCAATGACTGCATGAAGTCGTGCATCTATCAGCGGCAGGATCCGGTCGACATCCCGCAGGCCGAGACCCGAGTGCTGAAGGACGTGCTCGGGCTGCCGTGGGGATTCGAGATCTACGCGCTGCTGACGCGCTGGAACCCCCTCGACCTTCGTCGTCCGCTGCCGCGCCCGGACAGCGGGCGCAAGGTGCTGATCGTCGGTCTCGGCCCGGCCGGCTTTACCTTGGCACATCACCTGATGAACGACGGCCACACAGTGGTCGCGATCGACGGCTTGAAGATCGAGCCGCTCGGGTTCGATCCCACCGCGCCGGTGCGCAATGCGCAAGACCTGTTCGAGAACCTGGACGACCGGGTGATGGCGGGGTTCGGCGGTGTCGCCGAGTACGGCATCACGGTGCGGTGGAACAAGAATTACCTGAAGCTGGTGCGCCTGTTGTTGGAGCGGCGGGGGGACAAATTCGCGCATTTTGGCGGCACGCGCTTTGGCGGTGGCGCGACGCTCGGGATCGATGACGTCTGGGCGATGGGCTTCGATCACATCGCGCTTTGCATGGGGGCCGGCAAGCCGACCGTCCTCGACATCCCCAATGGACTGGCGCGCGGGGTGCGTGCAGCATCGGATTTCCTCATGGCATTGCAGTTGACCGGCGCAGCGAAGCAGTCGTCGATCGCCAATCTGCAACTGCGTTTGCCAGTTGTCGTCATCGGCGGCGGCCTTACCGCCATCGATACGGCGACCGAGAGCCTCGCCTACTACGTCCGCCAGGTCGAAAAATTCGCCGCGCGCTATCGCGTATTGGTGGCGGAGCGCGGTGAAGCAGCGGTGCGTAGCGCGTGGAACGCTGAAGAGGCGGACATCGCCGATGAGTTCCTGGCGCATGCCGCGGCGATCGGCGCGGAGCGCGCGGCCGCGTCCCAAGCGGGAAGGGCACCTCGCCTTGCCCAACTCCTGGACGCGTGGGGCGGCGTTACCATCGCCTATCGCCGCCGGCTGATCGACAGTCCTTCCTACACTCTGAACCACGAAGAAGTCGCCAAGGCCATGGAGGAAGCGGTCCGCTTCGCCGAGGGCCTGACGCCCCGCGCGGTCGAGATCGACGCGTTCGGTCACGCCGCGGGCCTGCGCATGACGCGCGCCGATGGTTCAGAAGTCGTGCTGCCCGCGCGGGCCATTCTAGTCGCCGCCGGCACCCAGCCAAACACCATATTGGCGCGGGAGGACGGCCGGATCCGCCTCGATGGCAAATACTTCGAGGCGATCGATGCGACGGGCGCGCCGATGACAGTGGTGCGCGGCCTGGCCAAGCCGGACGCGACGCACGTGCTGATGCACCGGGCTGGCAATGGTCGCTTCATCAGTTTCTTCGGCGATCTGCATCCGAGTTTTTTTGGCAACGTCGTGAAGGCGATGGGCGGCGCCAAGCGTGGATACCCCGTGGTGTCGAGCACGCTTGCCGCGCAGGACGCCACGCCAGCCAGTGGTCCGGAGCTGATCGCACGCTGTCGGCAGGAACTGCAGCCCACGGTGCACGCGGTCAATCGGTTGACCCCTAACATTGTCGAGGTCGTGGTGCACGCGCCGGCCCAGGCGCGCGCCTTCCAACCAGGCCAATTCTATCGCTTGCAGAACTACGAGATGCTGGCACCGCGTATCTCCGAGGCAGGCGCGACGAGCACCGTGCTGGCGATGGAAGGGCTGGCCATGACCGGCGCCTGGACCGACCCGGAGCAAGGTCTGGTGTCGGTGATCGTGCTGGAAATGGGAGGCAGCTCGGATATTTGCGCGCTGTTGAAGCCGGGTGAGCCAGTGGTCCTCATGGGGCCCACCGGTTCGCCGACCGAGATCCTCGGCGGCAAGACCGTGGCGCTGATCGGCGGCGGGCTGGGCAACGCCGTGCTGTTCTCGATCGGCGCTGCCCTGCGCGCTGCTGGATCGCGGGTGATCTACTTCGCCGGCTACAAACAGATCCGCGACCGCTACAAGGTGACTGAGATCGAGCGTGCTGCCGATGTTATCGTGTGGTGTTGCGACGAGGCGCCGGGGTTCGTGCCGACGCGGTCACAGGACCGCAGCTTCATCGGCAATATCGTGCAGGCGATGGCGGCGTGCGGCGCCGAAGTCGGGTTGGCTCAGGCCGACCACCTGATCGTCATCGGCTCAGATCGCATGATGCAGGCGGTGGGCGCGGCGCGGCGTGGTGTGCTGGCACCACTGCTGAAGCCCGGCCATACAGCTATCGGTTCGATCAACTCACCGATGCAGTGCATGATGAAGGAGGTCTGCGCGCAGTGCCTGCAGCCGCACATCGATCCTGCAACCGGTGAGCGGACCGTGGTTTTTTCCTGCTTCAATCAGGATCAGGTGCTGGATCGCGTGGACTTTTCCGCGCTGCATGAACGGCTGGCGCAGAACGGGGTGCAGGAAAAGCTCACAGCGCAGTGGATCGATCGTGCATTGCGGCGGCTGCAGGTAAGAGGGGTGGCGGCGTAGCCAACCCCTCGCTTTTCTTGGTTGGGTTACTTGGACCGGACCAATTGACCACGGATCTCGCCACCCTTGTTGTCGGCGGTGTGCACATTCGCGTACCACTTGCCGGCTTCGAGATCCTTCATCTGCGCGTCGGTCAGCGTCACCGTGCCGCTTGAAGGGCTCGGCGGGTTGTTGCCGATCGGCACCGCCACGCCTGCGTTCTGCCCAGCGTCAGCCGGTCCGTGGAAATGTGCCGCCGTCGCGGGCCCGGTCAGGCCCATATACGTCATCGTGTAGCTGAGCTGTTTGGTGTCGGTGTTTAGCGTGGCGAGCACGTCGCCGGAGCCCGTCGAGCTTGTCGGCGGCACCTCGGACTTGCCGCTCATTGTGGCACGATAGTCGATCGTCGCCGCTGAGGCGGCAGACAGGCAGCCGGCGGTGACAATCGCGGCCAGAAGTGACGTGCGGAACATGGATCCCCCTTCAGCTTCGTTCGAAGTCGCCCCGAACCCGGTTTCGGGACAATCAGCTTGGTGAAAGACGCTGTGGAAGTCACGGTATTCCATCCGGCAACATTTATGCTTCGGGGGCCACCCTGGCGCCTGGACCTGGTCGAGAGTAGCGCCTAGTTGACTTCAGCTATCAGAACATCGCCCACCATGACCTCCGGAACACCTCTGGCGAACTCAAGAACGTTGTTTCTGACCCAGTCGGCGGCCTTTTCGTTGGAGAGCAGGGCCTGATCGGCGCTGTCGAACATGCTGATGGTGATCAGTGCATCCGGGCCGCCTGAAGCAAGATAATATCCCCGAAACCCTTCCATGCCACGCATCATGGGCACGAAACCGTCCTGGACGCGTTTTGTCCATTCGGCTGTCGTGCCTCGTCGGACCTGGTATCTCCTGACGGCGACGAACATCGGTTTGTCCCCCGTCTAGCGCAGCGCACGTCGTCAAGTATACACCGAACGTAATAAAATAGGCCAATGGCAACAGGCCGGTGTTCCACAGCCTTGGGCACAACGAACATCTCGCGGCGCAGAGCATGACCGTACGATCGCGTAGCTCGGTGTCCAATGTTCCGAAGAGTACCAGGAAGAAGTCATCTGTATCGTCGTGTTCGTGCCAGATGAATGGGCCTGTGAGCTCGGCCGCCACAACATCGTGGCCGTTGAACTGGCCGCTTTTCGACAGTGCCTGCGAGCGCAAGCTGTCGCTGCGCCATTGCGCGGGCTGCGGCGGCTGGAGGCGCAGTACGGCGAATTCGGTGACGATCATGTGCTGGTCAGCGACGATGGCAGCATACTGAATTTCGACTCTACGCTGATCCTGAGCCGCCACCCGTCAGGCTGACCACGTCGCTTGGTCGCCGGCGGCGCGACGCATTGGCGATAGCGACATTGAGTGATACTGCTGACGCAATGCCATCCCGGAATCCGCCCCGGCTCGCGCCTGGCACGTTCCGAGTGTGTACGGCCGCTTACCGCACGCCTTACTCGACACCGCATTGCGTAAGGAGAAACCACCATGCCGTTCTACCAACAAGGCGACGTCCGCATTCATTACGAGGCGGCCGGTTCCGGCTTCCCGCTGCTGGTCATCCCCGGCGGCGGGCTCAACTCCACGATCGCGGGCCTAGCGAGCCAGAGCCACCCGTTCAACCCGTTCGATGCATTCAAGGACGAATTTCGCGTGATTGCGGCGGACCTACGCAACGCCAAGGGTGGTCAGTCCTCAGGTCCGCTCGAGACCGACCGACCGTGGGACGCCTATACCGACGATCAGATCGGACTCATGGATCACCTTGGCATACGAGAATTCCTGGTACTCGGCTTCTGCATCGGCGGCCCCTTCATCTGGAATATGTTGAAGCGCGCGGGCGACCGCGTCATTGCGGCTGTACCGGCGCAGCCCAGCGGTTGGCGCCCTGAGATGCCCACGCTCTCTTACGACAACAACATGAAAACCTGGGGTCCGGAACTGTGCGCCCGCCGGCCCGACATCACGATGGACATGGTCGATAAGTTCTTGACCAACATGTACCGCGCCCGCGCCGACTTCGTTTACACCGTGTCGCGCGAATTCGTGCGCGGATGCCAGACCCCGATCCTGGTATTGCCGGACGACGTGCCGGCGCATCCCTATGCCGTCGCCATGGAAACCGTGCATCTCGCGCCAAACGCGCAAGTGAGCCTTTACCCCTGGAAAGACACGCCGGATAAGATCCCGCTGGCGGTGCGCCATATCCGCACATTCCTGCGGGCGTATCGGCCCGTGGCGGGAGCACGGACCCTGGCGGCCGCAGCTCAGTAGCGTCGGACGAGATCAAGCGCCGGGGATCGACGAAACCCGGCGCTTCTTCAAACCGGGGCGGTCAGCTTCGCCACGTCGAACTTGTACACGCGGGCCGTGTTGCCCCCGACGATCTTGGCCACTTCGTCGTCCGGCACCCCGGCCAGGATCTCCGCCAGGATCTTTCGCGATTGCGGAAACGTCGACTCGCTGTGTGGATAGTCTGAGCCCCACATCATGTTGTCCACGCCGATGACGTCTCGCAGCCGAATGCCGATGGCGTCCTCCTGGAAGCCCAGTACGATGTTGCGGTGGAAAAAATCGCTCGGGAGCACAGCGCCCTTGAAGCGGTAGATCGCCTCGCCTTGGCGCTCGCGGTAGGTATAGTCCATGGTCGAGAGCACATGGGGCACCCAGGCCAACTCGAATTCCACGATGGCGACTGTCAGGCGGGGATGACGTTCGAAGACGCCGGAGAAGATCAGGTCGCACATCGACAGCGCCGGATAGAATACCTTCGTCGCGCGGCTGCTGGCGTCGCGCAGCGTCATGTCGCCGGCGCCGCGGATCTTCCCCTGCCGTCGCGTGGCCGTGTGCAGGCTCAACGGCAGGCCTAGCGCTTCCGCCGCGGCCCAGAACGGTTCGTACTCAGGTTGGTCGTAGCGCCGGTCCTCGAACGGATACTCGGTGATCATCCCGCCGGCCAAGTCAAGGCGGGCGGCACGCTCCAGTTCCCTGATCGCGTCCGGGATGTCGTCAAGGTTGATCATTGCAATGCCCTTGAGTCGGGCGGGATCGGCGCGACAGAAGTCGGCAAGCCAATCGTTGTAGGCACGAAAGATGGCGGACATCAGGGCGGTGTCCGCCACCTTGAAGTAAAAGAGCCCTTGTGAGGGATAAAGGACTTCTCCGGAGACGCCGTCGAACGCCATGTCCTTGAGATGTTGCTCGGGCTCGTAGCCTCCGCGATGCACGTCTTCAAAGCGTCCTTGTGCGGAAATAGTCTCGGGGGCCTCGAACCGCGCGCCGGCATTCGAGATGAGGCCAATCCCGGAGAGGACCTGATCCGCCTCGACCACGATCTGATCAGCGCCGTCAATCCGCTGTATCCGTGGCGCACGATCCCGGAATGGTGCATCAATGCGGGTCTGCCAGAGATCCGGCGGTTCGAACACGTGTGAGTCAGATGAGAGGATCACAGGCGGCATCGGCATCTCCATTCCGACTTGATCGCTATTGGTACCTTTGGCAACCGGCCGATCGGCGTCAAGTCGGGCCGGTCAGTGATCAGGCGGAATGCCTGAACGTCCTGCGGCCTCGCAAATCCAGCTATCCGAGCACCGCCTGAGACAGTGCCGATTTTGGACACCGGCGCGTTGGGCTTTAGGGTGTGCGGCCAAGCAGGAAACGCCGGTCCAGGGGGAGAAGATGAGAGGGGAAGTTGATACCTTCGACTATGTTGTTGCGGGCGCTGGTTCTGCGGGCTGTGCGGTCGCAGCCAGGCTAAGCGAATCCGGGCGTTATCGCGTGCTGTTGCTAGAAGCCGGCGGCAAAGATCGTAACCTGTGGATCCACATCCCCATGGGATTCTCACAGGTCTACGCCAATCCGCACGTCAATTGGATGTATGAGAGTGAGCCGGAGGCTCGCCTGGACGGGCGGCGTCTCTATCAACCACGAGGTAAAGTCCTTGGTGGTACCAGCTCAATCAACGGCATGGTGTACATGCGCGGAAACGCTGCGGATTACGATGAATGGCGGCAACGCGGCTGTACCGGTTGGGATTGGGATAGCGTGTTGCCGTATTTCAAGAAGGCGGAACATCAGGAGCGCGGAGCGAATGAACACCACGGGGTCGGTGGTCCTCTGCATGTTTCAGATCAGCCGCATCGGACCGAATTGGCCGATCGTCTGGTAGAGGCCGCTGTTCAAGCGGGGTTGCCATCGAGACACGACTTCAACAATGGCAGTCAAGAAGGTGCCGGATATTTCCAAAGCACGACTGGCAAACATCGACGCTGGAGCACAGCGACCGCCTATCTGCGTCCGGCGCGAAGGCGTAGTAATCTGGTCGTGCGGCCGAATGCACATGCGACGCGGATTCTATTTGAGAATGCCCGCGCGACCGGGCTGACTTACGTCGCGGGCGGGGCTGAGCGAACCGTACGTGCCCGCGCTGAAGTCATCGTTTGCTCCGGTGTGTTCAATTCGCCGCAGCTTCTGCAGCTCTCGGGTGTCGGCCCGGGCAACTTATTGCAGGAAATGGGCATATCTGTGGTTCGTGATCTGCCGGCAGTCGGCAAGCACCTGCAGGACCACTTCTATGTCCGTCTGATGTTTCGCTGCACGAGATCGATCACGATGAACGAGCTGGCCAACAGTCCGATGCACAAAGCGTTTGCCCTTACACAGTACCTGCTGTTCCGTTCCGGACCATTGGCCGCAAACGGTGTCATCGCTGGTGCCTTCGCGCGCAGCGATCCTCGTCTGGAACGCCCGGACCTGCAGTTCAATTTCACGCCTTGGAGCTACGCATCGCGCGATGCCCGTGGCGCCGTGGCGCACCCGTTCCCAGGCTTTAGCCTGAGCGCGGTGCACCTTCGCCCAGATTCTCGTGGCAGCGTACGCATAAAGAGCCCAGATCCCCTGACGCCACCGGCCATTCGTTTCAACTTTCTGGAGACGAAGTCGGATGTGCAAGCGTTGACTGCGGGGATGAGACTGGCACGGAAGTTCACTCAACAACCGGCTCTGGCACCCTATGTCGCGGAGGAGCTACTCCCCGGCCCCACAGTGAATACCGACGTCGAATTCGAAGAGAACATTCGTGTAACTGCGAATTCCAATCTGCATCCGGTCGGTACGTGCCGCATGGGACCGGAGGGTGATTCAGTCGTGGACCCACGGCTTCGCGTGTATGGCGTCGATGGGCTTCGGGTGGTCGACGCGGCAATCATGCCAACTGTACCGGCCGGCAATACCAATGCACCAACGATTATGATTGCGGAAAAGGCCGCCGACATGATCTTGGAGGACGCCAGGTCGCAATCATGACTCAGCACGGTGCAACGCTCCAGAATAGCGGACAGTTCGCGTGGCACTGGATGTCCGACCGGAACGCTGTCGGCCCGAATGTCAGTATCTACCGATCGTACCTGGGGTAGGGCCAGCGGAGGCATTGTCGTCCGCCCGCTGCATCCCTCACCGACACACTGATCTCGGCCATCCGGATCTCCGAGGTAGGAAAGGCGGACCGGCGCATCGTTCTAGGCGGAGAAATCCCGTGCGCAATCGACCCGCCTGGGGTTGTAGGTGCTGCACATGCTGTCCCGCGGCCGCACTGCGGTGCGCGGCAGAGTCAGCCGCCGCTGACCGAGGTCGAGCCTCAGCATTTTTTTGTCGCGTGTCATTTTCTTGGGGCGGTGGCGATTCCGCATCGGGCTGACAAATTCAAAGTGCCCGTCCCGTTTGCTTGCAGGCAACAGGCTGCTCCATGATGCTCGGCCTTCCAAGGGGAACGTACATGTTGATGAGCACCGACCGCATCCTGGTCAGTCATGTCGGTAGTCTGCCGCGGCCAGCGACATTGTCAGAGCTGTTGATCCGCCAGGAAGCCGGGGAGACCATTGACACCGCCGAATTGGCTCGTCAGGTGGAAACTGCAACGGCGCATGTCATCAGCAAACAGGTCGAAGCCGGTGTTGACGTAGGTAATGACGGGGAGCAATCGCGCGTCGGATTTCAGACCTATGTGCCGCGGTGTCTCTGCGGCTTTGGCGGCGAATCCAGGCGTCCGCCGGCGCGGGATCAACTCGAATTCCCAAGCTATGCCCGCCAGATGGCACTGCGCTTTCCGCGCTCCGCGCGCGTGATGAATGCGCCAGCCGCGCTCTCCGATGTCCGGTATGTGAACAGTGCCCCGATCAACGAGGACGCCGCCAGGCTAAAGCGGCTGGGAGGCCGCTTTGCCGAATGCTTCATGACGGCGCCGTCGCCGGGCATCGTCGCGACGACCATGCTCGATCAGCATTACGGTAACCATGAGGCTTATCTGACGGCTTTGGCGAGGGCGCTGGCCGACGAATATCGCGCGATCCACGAAGCCGGCATGATCCTGCAGGTCGATGCGCCGGATCTGGCGATGGAGCGACATCGGTTCTTCGGACACCTGGAGGAAGGCGAATTTCTCAAGCAGCTTGAGCTGCATATTGCGGCCATCAACTTGGGTATCGAGGGAATTCCCCGCGATCGCATCCGGCTCCATGTCTGCTGGGGCAACAATGATGGGCCGCATGTGCATGACATCGCGATGGCAACTATCCTGCCCGAGCTGTACCGCGCCAATGTCGGCGCGCTTTCGATCGAGTTCGCCAACCCCAGGCATCAGCATGAGTATGACGCTGTGCGGAAATGTCCACTTCCGGCACACATGCTGCTGATGCCCGGCGTTCTCGATACCACCACGAATTTTGTCGAGCACCCGGAACTCGTCGCCCGCCGGATTGAGGAAGCAGTGTCCGTGGTCGGTGACCGGGAGCGGGTGATTGCCGGAACAGATTGCGGGTTCGGCACGTTTGCCGGCCGCGAATACGTGGCGGAAGAGATCGTTTGGGTAAAGCTTGCTGCCGCGGCCGAGGGCGCGCGCATCGCGTCGAACCGGTTGTGGGGACGGGCTGAGACGTGACTCCGTCTTGGTGATGCGACACGTCATCTGAGGAGACCGGGGCATGGCAGAACGCAAGATGCGGCTCGGTTTGTCGATACGCGGCCACGGTTATCATCCAGCCGCGTGGCGACACCCGGATGTGCCGGCCGACGGCACACTGCACGTTGAGCACTATGTCCGCAGTGCGCAAATTGCTGAGAGCGGCAAGCTCGATATGATCTTCTTCGCGGACGGCGCCGGCATCCGTCAGGGTGACAATCCGCCAGGCTCGCTGTCTCGCACCGGTCGGGACATGGTCGAGCTGGAGCCGATGACCTTGCTGCCGGCGCTCGCCATGGTCACCCAGCGCGTCGGCCTGGTGACGACAGCGTCCACCACATACAACGAGCCATACAATCTGGCGCGGAAGTTCGCCACGTTGGATCTGATCAGCAAAGGCCGTGCCGGCTGGAACGTGGTTGCGTCGTGGTCGGAGCACGAGGCACAGAACTTCGGGCTGGAGACAACGCTGGATTACGACACGCGCTACGCGCGTTCGGCCGAGTTCGTTGAGGTGGTCAAGGGGCTATGGGACAGCTGGGAGGACGGTGCTCTCCTGTTCGACAAGGCAGCAGGTCAATACTTTGAACAGGGGAAGATGCATGTCCTTGATCACCAGGGCCGGTTCTTCAAGGTGCGCGGCCCATTGAACGTGGCGGGCATGCCACAGGGTCATCCGGTGATCGTGCAAGCTGGCGCTTCCGAGCAAGGACGTGAATTGGGTGCGGCGACGGCCGATGTCATTTATGCGATTCATCATTCGCTTGAGAGCGCGCAGAGCTACTATGCGGATGTGAAAGGACGTATGCCGACATATGGTCGCGAGCCGGATGACTTGAAGATCATGCCGGCGTTTTGCCCGGTCGTGGGGCAGACGCGCGCGGAAGCCCAAGCGAAGTACGATCGGTTGCAGACCTTGATCGATCCGCTGGCAGGACTTGGTTCGCTCTATAGTGCGTTCGGTGACCTGTCTGTCTATCCATTGGATGGTCCGGTGCCGGACGATGCGCTGGGGACGCAAGAGCACCGCAGCATGAGCGCGCAACTCATAGAGCGAGTCAGACGGGAAAGGCCGACTATTCGCGAATTGTACTTGCGCTCTGGCCTTACTGGTTCTGCCAGGATCGGCACACCTTCCGACATCGCCGATATCATGCAGGAGTGGTTTGAAGCCATGGCGTGCGATGGTTTCAACATTACGCCGGCAACGCTGCCTGGCGGTGGCGAGGATTTCGTTGAGACGGTGATACCCGAATTGCAGCGCCGAAACCTGTTCCGTATCGAGTATGAAGGCAGGACCTTGCGTGAAAACCTGGGCCTGCGACCCGTGACCAACCGTTACAGCCGAGATCGCCAGACCTCGGAGTGACGACCTGGAGTGGAAACATGAACGACGTCGATCAAACCTTCGTTGAATTCCAGGCTGTGCAGCAGGCCCGACATTGTGCTGAGAACTGGCTGGCGGCCTTCGAGGCAGCACTGACTGCCCGAGATGCGGAGCGAATTGGCGACTTGTTCCATCCGGACAGCCACTGGCATGATATCCTGGCCTTCACGTGGCACCTGACGCCTGTAATCGGCAGGGGCAACATTGCGGCACGGCTCGCGGCGGAACAGGGGCGCACCGCGGCGTTCGGATTTCATCTGCCGCAAGGCCGGAAGCCACCACGACAGGTGAAGCGCCTCGGCATCGACAGCGTCGAGGCAATCTTTGAGTTCTCCACGGCGCTTGGCGGCGGTGCGGGGATCATCCGCCTTTCACCGACCTCTGACGACCGTGGCCGGATGAAGGCCTGGCTCCTTTCGACGACCCTTGAGTCGTTGACGGGACACGAAGAGAGGATCGGCGCCAACCGGCCGACCGGAGCTGCCTATTCGCGGAATTTCGGCGGTGACAACTGGGCAGATATACGCCGGAAGGCGAGTGCCTATGAGGATCGTGAACCAGCGGTTCTGGTGATTGGCGGCGCCCAGGCGGGACTGTCGATTGCAGCGCGGCTGAACCAGTTGGATGTCGATACGCTTGTTGTCGAACAATGGCCACGCATCGGCGACAGTTGGAGGAAGCGCTATCACTCACTGGCTCTGCACAACTCGATCCATCTGAACCATTTGCCCTACATGGAATTTCCACCAACCTGGCCAAAATACATACCGAAGGACATGTTGGGGAACTGGTTCGAGTTCTATGCCGACGCCATGGAGATCAATTGCTGGACGGATACAGAATTCGTCGGCGGCACGTGGGACGAGAACGCCAAATGCTGGACGGCCCAGCTAAAGCACTCGGACGGAACCGAGCGCGTGGTGCGACCACGGCATCTCGTCTTCGCCAATGGCGTCAGCAGCTATCCCATGATCCCCGACCTGCCGGGTCTCGAGGATTACAAGGGATCGGTCATTCACTCCGAAGGCTTCGACAGCGGCGCGGTCTGGAAGGGCAAGAGAGCGTTGATTCTGGGCACAGGCAGCAGCGCCAACGACATTGCGCTCGATCTGCATAGCCACGGTGTGCAAACGACCTTGATTCAGCGTGGCTCGACGACAGTCGTGTCGATCGACCCGAGTGCCAGGCTCAACGAAGCGGTCTGGGATGAGGGCGGACCTCTGGAGGATTGCGATCTGATCGTTTCGTCCGCGACGCCACCCTTGATCATCAAGGCCTATAAGGCCGTCGTGCAACGCATGCTCCAGCTAGATGAGGAGATGATCACGGGCCTCAAGCGCATTGGCTTCAAGCACGACATTGGCGAGGACGAGACCGGTCATCAGATGAAGTACTTTCGGCGTGGCGGTGGCTACAATCTCGACGCGGGTAGCTCCGCACTGATGATCAAGGGCGGAATCGGCCTGCTGCAATACGACAAGATCGAGCGCTTCACTGCCGATGGCGCGCTGCTGAAGGATGGATCGACGGTTCCGGCCGATCTGCTTGTTCTGGCGACCGGTTACTATCCGCAAATGGAGCTGGTCCGCCGTGCACTCGGCGAGGAGATGGTGGAGCGTATCGGTCAGGTCTGGGGCATCGGCGCGGATGGTGAACTGGCCAACATGTACAAGCGTACGCCGCAGCAGGGCCTGTGGTTCATCGCCGGCGGGTTGGCGCAGTGTCGGATCAATTCGAAGTACCTGGCGTTGCAGATCAAGGCCATGGAACTTGGAAAGCTCGAGCCGCTTTCAGCCACGTCTGACCTGTCGGCAGCGTGAGCTGCCGATGCCGACGATCGGATCGACGACCCCGCCGAGTTGGCAAAGCAACTGATCAAAGCAATGGCCCCGGCCATTGCCGCATGGCTCAGGAACACTGGCGGAAGGGTCCGGAACATCGGGCGTGCCGGTGCCGATACCATCTCAGCCAGCACAATGGCGAAACAAGCTCAGGCGGTCGTGGCATAGAGATCCATGCCGGCCCAAACCAACATGAGCGCGGAGAGGCTGATCGGAATGCCAACCCGGCGAGTTTCATCGCCATGCGACGAATGAACCCGTGGATTCCTGCCTTCGCGGCAGCATGGGCAGCGCCACTCTCGTCTGGTCGAGCGGTGGTCATCACCGGATTTCGACGTTAGCATCGCGCCGCACACCAGCAACGAAGCATACGGACATGTCCAATACTCCCTTCGACCGGATTTGGAACCAACACGTCGTCCGGGACTACGGCGATGGGCGCGCCTTGATCCACATCGATCGCCACTTTGCGCAAGAAGGAACCAGCGGACGCGCGTTCGATGGGCTACGAGCGCGTGGATTGCCGGTGCGACGACCTGACCTGACGGTAGGAACGATCGATCATGGCCTCTCCACGCTGCCGGGCCGGGAGATCGACAGTTATGCGGCAAGCACCGCGCGCAATCTTGCAATGCGCAAGAACTGCGCGGATTTCCGCGTGCGGCTCTTCGACATAAAAGACCCCAATCACGGCATCGTTCACGTCGTCGGGCCGCATATCGGCTTCGCCGTGCCGGGATGCACATATGTTTGCGGTGACTCCCACACTGCGAGCTGCGGCGGGGTCGGCGCCTGGGCGTGGGGAATTGGAACAACGGAGGTTATGCAGGTGTTCGCCACGCAGAGCCTGATCATGCGCCGGCCCCGCACATTGCGCGCCACCTTCAATGGAAGGCCATCTCGTGGGGTATATGCCAAGGACATGATCCTGGCGCTGATTGGCAAATATGGCATCGAAGCCGGCGTCGGGCATGTCGTTGAATATGCGGGTTCGGCCATCCGTGCCCTTCCGATTGAAGGGCGGCTGACGGTCTGCAACATGTCGATCGAGTTCGGCGCACGTGGCGGGTTGATCGCCGCAGACGATACGACGTTCCAATACCTGCACGGCCGCGAGATGGCCCCGAAAGGCGCCTTCTGGGATAGGGCGGTGGCGGACTGGCGCGCCTTGTTCGATGTTCCGGATGCCCAGTACGACACCGAACTCGCAATCGACTGCACTGGCCTTAGCCCTCGTGTCACCTGGGGCACGACGCCGCAGGATGTCATCGCGGTGGATGACGTGGTGCCGGACCCTGCAACGGCGAGTGATCCCGCGCGCCGTGCCATGATGGAGCGGGCGGTGGCCTATATCGGCCTTGTTCCCGGTCAGAGGATTGCCGGTACGCCGATCGACGTCGCCTTCATCGGTTCCTGCACCAATGGACGGCTGTCCGATCTGGAGGCGGCGGCCGAGGTGGCGCGTGCGCGCAAGGTTGCACCGGGCGTGAAGGCGCTGGTCGTCCCGGGCGCGGCACATGTCAAAGCCGCCGCGGAGGCCGCAGGGCTGCACAAGGTCTTCCTTGAAGCAGGATTCGAGTGGCGGGAAGCCGCCTGTTCCATGTGTGTCGCCGCGGGCGGTGACATCGTCCCGCCGGGCAAGCGCTCCATGTCCACTTCAAATCGAAACTTCGAAGGGAGGCAGGGTCCGGGGAGCCGAACCCACCTCGCCAGCCCAGCGATGGTTGCGGCAGCCGCCGTCACCGGATGCATTACCGACGTGCGCACATTGCTGAACTGAAGGATCCACGCAGATGGAGAAATTCGAGGTGGTGACGGGCGTCGCTGCACCTATGCTGATGAACAACATCAACACCGACCTGATCGCGCCATCGCACTTTCCGGGCAAGAAGCCGGAGGAGGCTGTGTTGATGGGGCTCAAGGATAAGATGTTTGCCAACCTGCGCTGCCATCCTGACGGGACGACGAAACCGGACTTCGTGCTCAATCAGCTCCGCTACAAGGATGCGACGTTCATCCTTGCTGGCCCGAATTTCGGCTGCGGCAGCTCGCGCGAGACGGCGGTGTGGTCACTGCGTGAAGCCGGCATTCGCTGCGTAATTGCCCCCAGCTTCGGCGACATCTTTCACGACAACGCCTATCAGAATGGGCTGCTGCCGCTGAAATTGGACATGGAGTCGATCGAACGCCTGGCCAAAGCGCTGGACGCGTCTAATGCGTCGGAGCTGACGGTTGATCTCGTCCGCTGCGAACTGCGCGTCGCCGGCCATGATCCGGTGCCGTTCGTGCTGGACGAGAGCCGGCGTCAGCCGTTGCTGGAGGGTTTGGACCAGCTTGGTTTCATGCTGCGGAGCGAGCCTGACATCACGGCTTTCGAACAGAGCGACGAACAAGCGCGGCCCTGGGCCTACCCTGGGTAGGACTTACCGCACCGGCCTCTTCAAGTCGTCTGGCAGGAAACGCGTGTCCGTCACCTTTTCAACGTCATAGGGCGGCTTCACGTTGCCGATGCTCTCCTGCATCTTCAGCATGCGCTCGATGCCATCGAAGTAGATGCGTCCCTCGTTCCAGTAGGACCGCCCGTCCACCCGCACTGCCAAGAGCTTACGGACGAGGACGCGGGTCGCTTCCGGGTCAATCCGGTTCACGCGCGCGATGATGTCGGCTGCTTCATCCGGATGCTCATTCATGAACTGCACCGCTCGGCGTCGGGCCCGGATGATGGCGCGAATCTTGTCGCCTTGCTTCTCGGTGGCGTCCACAGTCGCAACGCACAGCACGTTGCTCAGCGACGGCAGTACCTGTTCGGCGGCCGCAATCGTCCGCAGCTTCGCGCCGGAGCGGATCCAGATCAGATCCGGCACCGGCGCAATATCGATAAGCCCCAAATCGAGCGCTGCAACTCCCTCGCCAAAGCCACCGGTCTTCACCGTCTCTACATCTGCCATATTGAGCTTTGCCGCCTCGACCAAGCCACTTGTCAGCCCTTGGCTGGTCGATTTCGGATTGGTGTAGCCGATCTTGTGTCCTTTGATGTCGGCCAGCGTCTTGATCGGGCTGTCAGCCTTCACCGCCCACACCATTCCAGCAATCAGCGGCACGGTGTCGGCGACCAGCCGGAGCTTGGCTCCCTGCTGCACCGCTGCGACGAAGGCCGCTGGATTCATTTCGCCAAAGATCACACCACCGGCGACCATGTTTCGCACGGTCGTGCCGCCACCTTCGGATGAGATGATGCCGCTGATGTCGACGCCCTCCTCCTGGAAGAACCTCTTCTCCAGCGCAATCGACCAGGGGAACGGTGGCGATCCGCTACCGTAATTGGACACCACGATTTCTTCAGCCCGCGCGGTGGCAGCAGGCAGCAGCAGGACGAGGGCCAACACCAACGTTACCATGTTCGACATTGCGGTTTTTCCCGGACGATTGGCTTTTCCGCATTGTACGGGGATGATGCATCGACACACAATAAGACGCCGGAAGCTTGCATGATCCTCGCCCCTGCTAGATGCATTCCACCGGCTGGGCTGCACAACGCGTACCTGGACACGGCTTGATGCTCGCTGACGCGGCAACACCGTTGGTCACGCTGCGCGGGATCACGCGCGTCTTTCCACCCATTGCCGGTGGGGGGCAACCGATCCACGCCCTCGGACCGCTCGATCTCGACCTTCGCACCGGTGAGTTCTTCGCTGTCGTCGGTCCGTCAGGGTGCGGAAAATCGACGCTGTTCGAACTTATCGCCGGATTGCAGCAGGCAAATGACGGTACCATCGCTTTCGAGGGGAAGCCGATTACCGGAAAGGTTCCGGATGGCATCGGTGTCGTATTCCAGGAGGATTCATGCCTCCCATGGCGCACCGTTCGTGGCAACATCGCATTGGGGCTGCGCAAGTCCGGACTGTCCCGGGCGGAACAGGAGACCCGCATCGAGCACGTCTTGGTGTTGATGAACCTGGTTGAGTTCGCCAGTCATTACCCTGCGCAGCTTTCCGGCGGTATGCGCCAGCGCGTCTGCATCGCGCGTACACTGGTGATGGAGCCACGGCTGATCCTGCTCGACGAGCCTTTCGCTGCGCTGGACCAGCAGACCCGCTTGCTGATGGGCGAAGAGGTGCTCCGGGTCTGGCGGAGCACCAGCGCTACGGTTTTCTTGATCACCCACGCACTGGATGAAGCGGCCATGCTATCGGACCGCATCGCGGTGATGTCGGCACGACCGGGACGCATACTCGACATCGTTGAGACCGCCTGGCCGCGGGAACGAGACAGCCGGATCCTGGAAGACGAGCGCTTCGGCGCCATCTCCGCACGTCTGTGGCGCCTGCTGCGGGATGAGACGATCAAGGCCGCTGATGCACACTAGGTGGCGGCTCACGCTGGCCCGCGTGCTTATCCTGCTCGCCTTCACCGGCATTCTGGAGATCCTGTGCGCTGCCGGAACCATCGATCCACTTACCATGCAGCCGCCCCATCGGATTTTGCTGGATCTGGTACACTTGCTGGGCTCGGGTTCATTCAATCGCGCGATTGCGCGGACGTTGTCCAATGCGATGATTGCAACATCAATGGCGATCATCGTCGGGGTGGTGGCAGGGTCGCTGATCCACCGCATCCGCGGGCTGCGCGACGCCTTGGACCTGCTGTTCTCAACCTGGTATGCGGTCCCAGTCCTGGCGTTCTACCCCTTGCTGATCGTGATCTTCGGCCTGACCAACCTGCCGTCGATCATGATCGGTTTCATGCAGGGCGTTGTGGCCGTTATCGTAACGACGCTGGACGGACTCGATCGGGTCCCCCGCGTCCTGCGCAAACTGGCGCGCACGCAGCATATGACGACGTTAGAGACTGCCTGGCTGATCACGTTGCCGGCAGCGGCGCCGTGGCTTCTCGGTGGGGCGAAGCTCGCAGTCGTCTTCTCGATCATCGGTGTCGTGGCATCCGAGTTCCTTATGGCGCGCGAAGGTATGGGTTTCGAAATCAGCTACGCCTACAACAATTTCGACAATGCCCGCATGTACCCGTTGATTGTGCTGGTGATCGTGTTCTCAGTGACCGTGAACTCGTTGCTGCTGCGCTGGGAGGCGCGGCTCGCACGGCGTCGTGGCCTGAAGCCATGAGCCGGCGGATTCACTTGATGCTGGTGTTGATCGGCCTGGTCGTCGCCTGGGAAGGGTTGTTTCTCTATGCTGGCGAAGAAGCGCTGCGTGGTCCTCTCGAGACGCTGCAGGACACTGCAAAGCTGCTGACGACGACTCTGTTCTGGATGCATTTCGGCGAGACGGCGCGCGCTTTCGCACTGGCACTGGCGCTAGCGGTCTGCGGCGGCATCTCGCTGGGAACGTGGCTGGGCTTTCACCGCCTGTCGAGCGAATTGTTTGTGCCGATGCTCATCGGCTTCGCTTCGGTACCAAAGGTCGTACTGTATCCGCTGGTCCTTTTGGCGTTCGGGCTTGGATTTCCTGCCAAAGTGGCGTTTGGCGCGATGTTCGGGATACCGCCTATCGCGCTCTCCACGATCGGGGCGGTTGCCAACATCCGACCGGTGCTCATCAAGCTTGGGCGCGTGCTAGGTCTGAACGCCATTTCGATGGCGCGTGTCGTACTCATACCTGCCGTTCTGCCGGAGATCATGACAGGTCTCCGTCTAGGATTCTCCGTCACATTGATCGGCACTATCCTCGGAGAAATGTTCGCCGCTCGCCGCGGTCTTGGCTACCTTCTGATGACAGCAATCGGGCTGCACGACGTCACTCTGATCATGTCGTTGGCCTTCGTGCTGACCTCTCTGGCGGTTTCTGCAAGCGCGGTGCTGCTTTCCGTGGACCGGCGATTGCGTCAAAAGTTCTGACAGGAGCGCGTAACACTGGCCGTGACTATTGTTTGCGCGACAGCGCAATCGGATAGGATTGTCCAGGCGGGTAAGTTTCGTGTTTCGGCACGTCGGGCTGGTCGTGATCCCAGGGTTGTGCGCTTTTCATGAAAATATCGGCATCGGGCTTAAACCAGCTTGGATCGTCCAGAGTACAAACGCGAAGCCCAATGAGGTCAGGGCGGGTCCCGACCTGCACATACAGTGGGGTGCCGCAATCACCGCAGAATACGCGAACGATGTCGTTGCCGCTATCGGCTTTCGTTACATAGCGTTTTGGTGTGCCCTGGCAGATACGGAAGCCTGCGCTAGGCACGCGAGCGGCAGGGACATGTGCAGCACCGCTGTGGCGTTGGCAGTCGCGGCAATGACAACGCAGGGTGAAGACGGGCGCTCCCACGGTTTCATAGCGGATTGCGCCGCAGAGGCAGCCGCCTGTTCTGGCATCGGGCACGGTTGGTCTCCAGCCTGGAGGAATGTGATGGACCGGGAGCTCTCGCCCTTCGGATCAATCAAAGTGGACGATGATCGGAGTCTCGCACTGGAACAGCCCCTTGGCGAGGGCGGCTTAGCTGGACGTCCCCTGGCCCTTTGGGAATTGCCCAATTTCGCATCGTCAGTTGGATCTCTCGCTGCCGGAACCGCCGGCCAAGAAGGAAAAGCAGTTCCACCATGCGCCTCCGGCCCGAAGCATCCACGCAATATGCTGTTCGGCCGCACGATCATCCCAGGGGAGCGAAGCCGCCAAGATACCTGCGATATCGGTCATCCCTGCGTGATGGGACAAGCCCCACTCCAGCAGAGCGTCCGGCCCGATTGCGATCTGGAGCCGAGGCTCAATCTCGATCCGGTCATGGTCGGCCAGCGTGAAGAATGCCTCTCCAGCGAGGCCGGCGCAGCGGAGGAACACGCCCACCTGCGGAAACGGGAATCTGGCTCGGTACAAGGTGATCCACACGGCATTCCGAATGAGAGCGAACCTACGGTTCCGGTAACCCCCAGCGCTATGTGCCGGCAGACCGCGCGAGCTGATTCGCCGCATCAACAGAGCACGCCAGAACGCGCGGTCTTGCGCTAACTCCTGTGAGGAAATCCTCGCCCGAGTCCTCTTGTGCTTCATGATTGGTAATACGGTTTCTGAGCCTACTCGGCAGCTGCGCCGCTGCGCCATAAGATAGGCTGTAGCCACCGATATCCGTGGGCCCTGGGTCCGTCCCGATGCCCTATTGATTGATCTCGGGCTCGACAAGCCTTGCCAGGTTTCGCAGCGACTCCTGCCAGCCGAGATAACAGGCCTCGGGCGGAATAACGTCAGGCAGCTCCGCCTGGAGGATATCCAGCTCGGTCCCGATGGACACTTTCTTCAATGCGACCGTCACTTGAATCTCACCCGGCAGGTTGGGATCCTCGAACTTGTCCGTGTAGCGGAGGCGTTCACCTGGAACGAGCTCGATATATTCGCCGCCAAAAACGTGGCTCTTGCCCGTCGTGAAGTTCCGAAATGACATCTTGAACGTGCCACCGACTTTTGGCTCGAGATGATGCACTGTGCAGGTAAAGCCGTTCGGTGGGAGCCATTTCGCGAGCGCGTCTCCCTCGAGGAACGCGCGATAGACTTTCTCCGGGCTGGTTGCCAAAACACGGTGCAAGCGGACGCTGTTGGGCATGCTCGTTATCCTTGTGACTGTGCGTGGCGGACGTTGCCGCCGATCAGTTAGCGGCCAAGAGACCAGCCGGCTTCAGTGGCAAAACGCTCGTAGAACTCCGGTTCATAGGCATGGTCGGGATCCTCGCGCACCATGCGGTCGATGATGTGCGCATCAGGCCCGACCAGGATGCGCAGTCGATCGGCCCTGACGCCATCCAGGATGATCTTTGCCGCCTCTGCCGCGCTGGTCGGCGCGTCGCTGACGAAGCGACGGGCGCGTTCGGCGTGCATGCGTTCGATGTCGGCGTCCGAATACTTCGTGGCGTCCCGTCCCATCGAGCTGAGCCGCGCACGGATCTGCGCGATCTGCGCGGCATTCAGCCCATCCGCGTCGGTATTGGTTTGCACCTTCAGCGAATTGTCGCGAATACCCGTGCCGATATGGCCCGGCATGACGACGGACACCCTGATGTGCGGCGCGTTCATCCGGAAATCGGCAATCAGCGCCTCGGTGAATCCCTTCACCGCGAACTTCGCGGCAGAATAGGCGGTATGCGGCGTATCGGGTCCAACCGAGGCCCAAAACCCATTCATGCTGCTGGTATTGACGATGTGCGCCTCATCCGCGGTGCGCAGCATCGGCAGGAAGGCGCGTGTGTTCAGATAGACGCCACCCCAGCAGATGTTGAATGTGCGCTCCCATTCCGCTCGCTCGTTGACGATCATGCTTCCGCCGCCACTGATACCGGCGTTGTTGAACAGCAGGTGAATACGATCGGTAGCGTGCTGGGCGGAGACTTCGTCACGGAATTGGATCACGTTCTCTTCGTTGGAGACATCGGCGACATGCGACGTGATGCGCAGACCCTGCGGCAAGCCGGCCGCCTCACACAAACGCTGAGTTTCGGCCATGCCGCGGGCAGAAACGTCGCACATAGCGATGGCGCAGCCCTCGGCTACCAGTTGACGCACGAGTTCACGGCCCATCCCAGAGCCGCCGCCAGTCACCACGGCGATCTTGCCGGAGAAATCTTTCATCGGTTTTCCTCCTCGCGGTCGCGCCGCCGACGTGCGGCTTTGCGCGACCTCGTCACACTATATCTTCCAGTGTGTTTTCGGAAGTCGGGGTGGCCTGTCGTCACGCTGCCGGTCCGCCTCCCATAAGACTCAAGGATCCAGGTCTACAAGACTTCAGCGCGCGTCGCAGCCGTGCGGCATAGTTTGATGCCGGACGCAGAGAGCTTCTTTTGTAACGCCGTCTCGGTTGCGGGGTTGCTCTAGGCCCGTTGACGCATCAGCCTGTGTGGCGTGTCCCGCACTCCGCTTGAACGACGTGCGGGAAGAAGGCACGAGGCGCTTGCCGGAGGATCGACCATGCGAACACATGCATTCGGAAACTTGTCGCCGGTCTCGTCACTGACGTTGGGTGGCGGCGGCCTCGGAATGCTGTGGGGCGCAACCACATTCGACGAGTGCGTGGCCACGGTCCACGCTGCGGTCGAGGCGGGAATCACGCTGCTCGACCTTGCCCCACGGTATGGTGACGGCAAAGCCGAGGAGGTGGTCGGCGAGGCATTTTCCGGTCGTCTGCCAAGTCAGGTTCGAGTAACCAGCAAGTGCAACTTGGGCAACCCTCCGCCCTCCGAGATCGAGGGCATTCTCCGCCGTTCGATCGAAGACAGCCTGCGCCGCCTGCGCTTGAAGCGGCTCGACCTCTTCTTTCTGCACTCCAATGTGGTGCCCGATGCGGCCTACCTTGCTGCCTGGCCCGATGCCAACAGCCGCATGACGCCCTATGCCGTGTTCGTCGACCACGTTCGGCCGCTGTTCGTGCGGCTGATAGAGGAAGGTATCATCGGCGCCTGGGGTCTGACGGGCATCGGGCACCCGGACATCATCCTCCGGCTCCTGCACGAGACACCCGCACCGGCTGCCGTACAGTGCATCGCCAACCTGCTGGATTCGCCGGGCGGTCTCAAGTTCTTCGACGGACCGACAAAGGCGCGGGAGATCATGGCGGCGGCGCACAGCTGCGGCGTGGGCGTGATGGGAATTCGGGCTGTGCAGGCCGGTGCGCTTACGACTGCGATCGACCGGCCGCTGCCTGACGACCACCCGGAGGTTCGGGACTATGTCCGCGCCGCTGGATTTCGCCGGCTCTGTTCGCAGCTGGGCGAAGACCCTGCCATCCTTGCCCACCGCTATGCTCTGTCACTGGACGTCGACACGGTGGTGCTGGGCGTGAAGAACCGCCGAGAGTTGGCCGCCTGCGTGGCCGCCGAAGCGGCCGGCAGGCTGCCAGTCGAGCTAATGGCGCAGATCGATGCATCGGTCGGGTAGCGTGAAGTGGGCTACGCTCGAAGCGGGTCCGTCCCCGCCGGGCGGCGAAGTCTCAGACGATTCCGTCCCGGCGTAGCCCAGCAACCGCGTCAGCATCTAGGCCAAGCCAGTCGCCGAGGACCTCCGAGGTGTGCTGCCCGAGCAACGGCGCCGGCCTGACCTCTGTCGGAACGCCGTCGAAGCGCACCGGCCAGGTAGGCATTGTCATGGTACGTTCGCCGTGTTTCATCGTTTGCAGAATACCGCGCTCCCGGAAGCTCGGCTCATTGGTCAGCTCCATCGAGTCGAGGACAGCGCCGACGGGGACACCGACCGCGCTCAGCTGCGCCATCGCCTCGTGCTTCGTATGCTGACGCGTCCAGTTGGAGACGATCTCGTCCACGTCGCCCTCATGCTGCAATCGCGCGTCCGGGGTTTCGTAGCGCTTGTCACTGATCAGGTCCTCGCGCCCGATCAGCTTCAGCAGGCGCGGCCAATGTTCGGGGTTGGCGCGGCTGGTCAGCAAGTAGACGTAATCGTTGGGGCCGCCAGGCTTGCAAGGATAGATGCCACCGGGTGGATTGTCGCTGGGACGCCGCCGTGGTGCCGCAGCACCGGTGCGCGCCTGGGTAATGAACATGCCCCGGCTGTAGTGCATGACGGAATCCTGCATAGCCACTTGCAGGCGGCGACCTTTACCGGAGCGCGTACGGTCGAACAGTGCACTGACGATGCTGAACGCCAGCAGCATGCCCGTGCCGGTATCGCCGATCGTGGGGCCGGGCTTGATCGGTCTGCCGTCGCGCTCGCCTGTGATGCTCATCGCACCGCCCGCGGCCTGTGCGATGGGGTCGAATGCCAGGCCCTTCTCATACGGGCTGCCATCGCCGAACCCTTTGACCTGTGCGTAGATGATGGCGGGATTGATTGCGCTAACCACGTCGTATCCGAGTCCGAGCCGTTCGACTGCACCGGGGGCGAAGTTCTCGGCGAAGATATCGGCCTTCTTCACCATCTCCTTCACCAGCGCCAGCCCACGATCCGACTTTAGATTGACGGTGATCGACCGCTTATTGGCATTGTACATCATAAAGTAATAGGCGTCGCCGAAGCCGGTCCGGCCAGCTTCACCGCCTTTCGGGTTTTCGACCTTGGCGATGTCGGCACCCATCCAGGCGAGCGCTTCTGTGCAACTCGTGCCGGCCTCGAACTGTGTCAGGTCCAGCACACGTATACCGGCCAAGCAGCCGGGCGATGCAGGCATTATGTTCATTGCAGCCCTCCCATTTTAGGGAGAGATGTTATCACCTCATCGGCAGAGTGCGCCATGTACGCCATCTCGTCTGACGCTCAGGAAATGGTTTCGGCCACAAGGCTGGGTCGCCGATCACGCCAGGCCGTCGCCTTCTCATACGCGTCGCCCGCGCGCAGCACGGTTGCGTCGTCGAGCACCCGACCGGCAATTTGCAATGAGAACGGCAGCCCGTTCTCGGCAAATCCGCAACATATCGACAGCGCGGGATTGCCGCCAACATTGAATGCCGTGGTGAAAGACGGCCGCGTGAACAGGCTCTCGGGCGGCAACGGCTCCAGCTTTCCGGCTGGCTCGGCGGTTGGCAGCATCATTACATCCACCGTCGCCATGACGGCCTGCATCGCCCGCGCCAGCACCGTGCGGTGACGCGCCGCCTGCAGGTATTCCTCGGCGCGCACCAGTCCACCAGCGATGATGCGGTAACGCAGGCTGGAGCCGAACATCTCCGGCCGGGTTCGCAGGTCCTTGCCATGGATGGTGAACAACTCCACTACGGCAATCGTTCGTTTGACGTCATCGAATTGCTGCAGCGGCGGCAGCAAGACGGGTCGAACAGTGGCACCGAGATCGAGGAACACTGCCAGCGCGGCATCAAACGATGCACGCGTGGCCGGGGAGAGCGGGATCTCTTCCTCCAGCCATTGCCAGGGCACACCGATGACCAGTCCTCTGACGTCGCCGCTCAGCGCGGCAACGTAATCCGGCACCGGCACATCCAACGAGCCAGGATCTTCGGGATCATGTCCGGCGATGATTTGCATCAATATCGCCACGTCTTCTGCGGTCCATGCGAGCGGTCCGGCATGGTCGTGGCTGAAGCAGTTGGGGATCACCCCGCGCCGACTGACCAAGCCATAGGTGGGTTTCAATCCAGCAACGCCGCAGGCGGCGGCTGGTCCGCGGATTGAACCGCCGGTGTCCGAACCGAGAGTGGCCGGTGCGAATCCGGCGGCAACCGCGGCGGCCGAACCGGATGATGAGCCCGCCGGCGTGTGCTCCGGGTTCCACGGGTTGCGTGCCGGTGCGAACAGCACATCCCACGACGGGCCGCCATGGGCAAACTCCCAGGTCGCGTTCTTGCCGAGCAACACGCCACCGGCCGCGGCAAGCTTTTTCTGGCAGGCGGAGTCCCGCACGGGGACATTGTTGGCCAGCAGCTTCGACTGTGCGGTCGTGCGGACGCCGGCGGTTTCGTAGATATCCTTGAGGCAATACGGAATGCCGTGCATCCGGCTGCGCGGACCTTTTGCGACGATCTCTGCGTCGGCCGCACGCGCCTCGCCGCGCGCGCGTTCAGCCGTCAGCGTCACGAAACTGCCGAGTTGGTCATCCAGTGCGGCGATGCGGCCAAGATATGCGTCGGTCAGTTCCACCGGCGACAGCTTGCGCGCTGCGATCAGGCGTGACGCCTCGGCAATGGTGAGGAAATGCAAGTCGGTCACGGCATGAACGCCCGAGGGTCGAACGTATGGGCGGGTTCATCGTCACGCGCACGCTCAAGCGGCAAGCGATCGATCATCCGGCGCACGTGGCCATACGCCGAGACGAGCTGCTGAAAGTATTCTGCTGGTAGATCGAGGCCGGCATGGCGAGCGAGCAGAGCCACTTCCTCGGGAGTTGGGGAGGCATCCGCCATCAAAGTTCTCCTGTTGCGCCAAGAACCGGTGCAAGCCGTCTTATGACCTGCCGAGCCCTAGCCTGGGTCTCACCCATGCGGCCAGTTGCCCGATCGCCTGGTCGGCTTCAGGCGCCACCCCGGCCAGCAAGTGAAAGACGTGCTGCATCTCCGGATAGACATCCAACTTCACCTCCACATCTGCCCGGCGGAGCGCATCGGCCAGAGCGCGGCTATCGTCGAGCAAGGTCTCGTGGCTGCCCACCTGTATATACGTCGGGGGCAGATTGCGAAGATCGCCACGAAGCGGATTGGCCAACGGATCTTGCAGATTGCCGCCATCGCCCAGAAAGGTTTCGGCCATTCCCTGGATCATCTCGCGAGCGACAATCGCGTCCTTCTCGCGATTGGTGATGAACGTCTCGCCCTTCGCTTCCATGTCCAACCATGGCGACAGCGGCATCGTTGCTGCCGGCAGCGAGATCGCCAGCTCACGCAGCCGAAGCAATGTCGTAACCGCCAGCCCGCCACCTGCCGAATCGCCGGTCAGCGCGACATGGTTTGCCGCAATGCCTTGGTCGAGCAGCCAGCGATACGCGTTGGCCATGTCATTCACCGGTCCCGGATGGATGCTCTCAGGCGCCAATGCGTAATCCACGATCAGCGCGCGGCAACCGACCGACTTGGCGATGTGGGCGAACATTTTGCGATGTGTGTACATCGAGCAGACGACATACCCTCCGCCGTGCGAGCAGAGCAGCACGCGGTCCTTGGCACAGCCTATCGGCACCGCCCACAGAGCGGGCCGTCCACCTGCATTGGTCTCGATGTAGTCCACGCCACGTGGTTCTGCCGTGACGTCGCCCAGGTGTTCGAACATCGCCCGTAGTTCATCCAGAGGCATGTCCGGCTTCGCGTCAAGCGTTGCCGCCCAGCTCCTGTACAGCGTGACAAGCTGCTCGCTTTGTTTGCTGGCCATGGCTGGCTCCTTATGCCACGTAATTGATTCCGCACGCTGGCAGCTCCACTTTGCCGCCGCACTCCGCCGCTATAACTGGCATCACCTCTTCAGCGAAGAGTTGCATCTGATCTTCGATCTCACGGCCCTCGAAGCCACCAAGTTCGAACCAGCCGAGGAAATGGAAGTCGTCGTAACCGATCTCCTGCTTCATCTTCATGATCTTGTCGATGACGAACTGCTTTGAGCCCTGGATGGCGATCTCACGTTCGCGCAGCATGTCCGCGGTGACCTTCCGATTAAGATCGAACATCGGTTCATCGAGCCGGGCAACGACGGCGCCGAAGCCGAATGGCCCATAGTAGTCGAACTGCAGTTCCATCGCGCGCGCGGCACGATCCAGCGCCTGCTTCTCCTTGCCGGGAGTCGTCACGTGGATATAGCGGCTGGTCATGATGCCGCGTCGTTTCTGTGCATCCCAGCCGTATTTGAACTTGCCGCGGTTCAGCATGTCGGGCCAGCCTGCCTTCTCCGCTGCCTCGTAATACAGGTCGATATTTCGCTTCATCCGATCATTTGGCTCGACAATGAATACGCCGTTTATGCCGTGCTCCGCTGCCCACTTGATCGAGCGCCCGCTGGTCAACGGCTCCCAGATCTGCGGATGCGGCTTCTGCACCGGCTGAGGGAATACTTGAAGCTCCTTCAGCGTCGTGGTCGTCGCCTGCACCGGATTGCCGGCCGAATACATATCCGGCGCGCCGATGGCGATGATGTCCTCCAGCCGACGCTCGACCTTGTCCATCTGGAAGTAGGCGATCGTCTGCTTGTGGTTCCATTTTGTGTAGGAGGGCGGGATGGAGAAGTTCTCGCCGCGATGCACGAAGGACGGCTCGGTCCAACACTTGCGGACGATGCTCACCACTTCCTCGAAGGCCTTGCGGTTGCGTTCCTGGTCCTGGATCGTCGAACCGTAAGGGCGGCCAAGCGTTTCATTCTCACGCGGCTGATAGCCGCGGCCCATGCCGCATTCGACACGTCCGCCGCTGATCACGTCGAGCTGCGCGATCTGTTCGGCAAGCCGCACCGGATGGTGCCAGACCACGATATTGGCGCACTGACCGAGGCGGATCCGCTTGGTCTGCGCCGCGATCGCCATCTGAGTGAACAGCGGGTTCGGACTCATCTCGGCCCCTTCAGGCTGAAAGTGATGCTCTGTTAGCCAGAAGGATTGGTATCCAAGCTTCTCGGCGAGGATGCCCTGGCGCACCTGGTTCACCAGGACCTGTTGTGCTGCCGCATGCACCTCGGCCAGCGAACCGTCGTTCACCGCCACGCCGTCCTTGGTAATGACCACCGGCAGGTGGGACGCGCCATTGTGAAATACACCGATCTCGAACATTGCCTGCCCTCTTTGCTGCTTTTCGCCAGCCGCTTGGCCAGAGTCCCTATCGATGCGCCGAGGGTTCCGCGAGTCAATACAACGCAGAGCCTCGCTCCATCAGAGCGCCTTGTTCGGTCATCTGTGCCGCGGCCCGCAGTCTGCGGGTACTACGATGGCAGAATGCGTCGACCCGCCTCCAGCAGCATGTCGCTGACCCACGCTGCCTGCATCACGTCAGCTTGCATCGTGCGTCCTGCCTGGTGGATGCGGCGCGTGATGTCCTGCATTGTCCTGATCACCTCCGGATGGTCTGGCTGACCCGGGTAGCCGAGGCTCTGCGCAAAATCATTGGGGCCAATGCTGTACAGGTCGATGCCCGGCACTGAAAGGATAGCGTCCAGGTTGTTCAGTACCGCGACATCCTCCAATAAGGCGCAGACCAGCATCTGGTCGTTTGCCTCACGATAGTACGCCGCCTTGTCCGGTATTTCGGCGTTGTAATCGGTACCTCGGTTGGCCCCGAAAGACCGTTCGCCGAGAGGCCCGAAATAGCACGCCCGCACCAGTTGACGGGCGTCGGCCTCCGTCGCGATGTGTGGACCCAGGACTCCCATGATTCCGCGATCGAGGTAGCGCAGGATCGTTGACGACCCGATGTCCGGAACCCGCGCAATCGTTGTGACGCGATAGCGCTCTGCGGTCCTGCAAAGATCTTCAAGCTGGTCCAGCCCAAATGGCCCATGCTCCCCGTCGATGAACACGAAATCGAAGTCGATCTTACCGAGGATATCGATCACCCAGGGCGACGGAAACGCCAGATTGTAACCATAGGCCTTGCGGCCAGCCTGCATGGCAGCCTTTATGCGGTTCGGTTGTTTCATGGCACGTCCTCATCTGCGCGCGATCGCTATCTGACCATCAATGGCGGGTGCCTGCCAACCTGGCGCCCGCGATGCGACGTGGCGTTAGGTCGGTGCGATGTTCGCGTTGACCCGGAACAGGTTCATCGGATCGTACACCGACTTCACTTCGCGCAGCCGGGCGTAGTTTTCGCCATACGAGGCACGCACGCGCTCTGGGCGGTCATCACCCATCATATGGTTGATATAGACGGTACCCAGCAGTTCTGGTTCGGCCCGGGACCACAGCGTGCGTACCCAGTCGATGTGACCATTGGATTCCGCTGCCTCGCTCCATTGCCCGATGATGTCGAAGTCCCAGGTCGGCCGGCGCGCAGAGAAAGCTGTCGCGTCGGCCGGGACGCGGGCGGCGGCGCCATGAATATAGAATACGCCCATCAGGCTCAGCGGCGAACTGAACCCCGCCGCCCCCTTCAGCATCTCGTCGATCAGACCGTCCGACAGTTGGTCCACGAAGGCCGAACGCCAGTAACGGTGCAGCCCGTGCTTGGCCAGGGGGTCATCGAGCATCGTCTGGCGCGCACCGTATGCCATCGGTCCCACCAGATCAGCTATCGGCTTTCCGAACTGCCGTGCCGGCGCCAGGACCTTCTCTCCCATCTCCGGCGACCCGTTGTACCCCAGTGCCATTGCGACCACCGGCTGCCCATCATGCGTCAGCATCGCGGCGAATGCCTCGGCCTCGTCGGGCAGGGTCGCGCAGAAGTCGCGGTAGAACCGCATCACATCGCGCCCCTGATCCAGCGGGTAAATGACCAGGCCGCTCAACGTCTCAGTGATCGGATATAGGCGATACTGCAGCGACGTGACGGCGCCGAAGTTGCCGCCGCCACCGCGCAGGGCCCAGAACAGATCGGGGTTTTCCGTGGCGCTCGCAGTCCGCAATTGCCCATCCGCGGTTACCACGTCGGCGGAGATAAGGTTGTCGATCGTCAGCCCGTGCTTTCCCATCAGCCATCCCAGACCGCCGCCAAGCGTCAAGCCGGCGATCCCAGTGTTTGAAACCGTCCCGCCTGTCGTCGCCAGGCCGAAGGCCTGTGTCTCATGGTCAAATTCACGCCACTGCACGCCACCTTGCGCGGCCACCGTGCGGCTTCCGGGATCCACACGGATGCCCTTCATCAGCGACATGTCGATGACCATGCCGCCGTCATTCGTGCCATAGCCCGGTGCGCTGTGACCACCGCAGCGCAACGAGAGGAGCAACTCGCGTGTGCGGGCGAAATTGACGGCGTGCTGCACATCGGCCGTACCGGTGCAGCGCACAATCAGTGCCGGGCGGCGATCAATGTTGCCATTCCAAACGCGCCGAGCGGTCTCATAGCCTGCACTGTCGCGTAGGATCAGCTCACCACGCAGGCTGCTGCGGAAGGCTTCGATATGCGCATCGCTCAGAGTGGTATCTGCGCCGAACAACGTCGTGGCTGCGGTTGTCACGGTTTCCCCTCCTTGGTGCGACTTGAATAGCTGTCGGCTACTGCGATCACGCTAAGCCATTTGCCCTGCCGCCGTCACGAAGATTTCCGCGGTGCCGGAGCCGATGTCAGCCGACGCGTGTCTTACGGAAGGGCAAATTCCCAGGAGTGGCGCAAGCGCCGGCATTTGAGTCGCCAAGCCAAATATTTTCCGGCAAGATGGTAACTGCACTCTCGCGGCGGGTTCTCGACCAGCCTCTCGGGACTCGCCACTACGGGTGGCCGGATCCTGAACGAAAGCAACCGGCCCGGTTTGAACCGGCCGAAAGGGGAGAGCCTGTGCATGATCTCATAAGGGACCGATCGCGCCGCGACTGAAGGTCGCCGCGCGACCAAGTCGTGGAGGCAGTAACAACGCGCAGGCAATGAACCTGCGTGGCCACTGGGAGGCATCAATGCAGCCGGATGACGGTCACTCGAACCGAATGGCTCTGGGCAGGCGCAGCGTCCTTACCGGGGCGGCGTCGTTGGCGGGATTGGCGGCGGGTGTACCCGGCGTTTCCGCTGCACCGCAAGGGAAACTCACGCTCGCGTGGCACACGAATATTGCGGCGCGCTGGCTCGATCCGCAGCAGCACGACGGCACTGCCAGCCCGGACAATTTCCTGATGGCGCTGCACGATGGCCTGATCAAGAACTTCCGTGATCAGCTCTACGACCATGCCGCGCTGGCCGAACGTTTCGAGTTCGCCGAGGACGCCAGGAGCGCGACGTTCTGGCTCCGTCCAGGCACAAAGTTTCATGACGGATCACCCGTCACGCCGGCCGACGTGAAATGGAGCTACGAACATTATCGCGGCGCCTGGGGCGAGGTGCTGCGCGAGCAGACGAAGGCTGTGGAGGTTGTGGACGACAAGACGGTCCGCTTCCAGTTCAAGGACCCGTTCCTCGATTTCCCCATTCTGCTGGGCACGGCAAATGTCTGCGGCGCCGGCTGGGTTGTGCCGGCGAAGTACCACCAACAGGTTGGCTCGGCAGGTTTTCTCCAGAAACCGATCGGTGCAGGTCCCTACCGACTCGTGTCGCAGGAGCCCGGAGTGAAGCTCGAGTTCGAGGCGTTCGCCGACTATTACCGACCGGTCGGCATCAAGCAGTTGACCATGGTGAGCATTCCAGAGGCAGCGACGCGCGTGGCTATGCTCGAGCGCGGCGAAGCCGATATCATTTACTTTGTTCCAGGCGAACTGATCGATCGGGTGAAGAACAATCCAAAGCTTCGTCTGGCACCGGTGGTGTCCGGCAATTGGTGGCTTGAATTCCCTGGCTTCCAGAACCCATCCAGCCCGTTCCACGACAAGCGCGTCCGACAGGCGATCAGCCTGGCGGTCGACCGCGACGCGATCAACAATGCCGAATGCGGTGGCATGGGCGTGGTCGACGGCAACTGGATCAACAACGACGTCGAGTATGGGATGGAGTGGCCAAAATGGCCGCACGATATCGCCAAAGCCAGGCAGTTGATGGCGGAGGCTGGTTTTCCCAATGGCTTCAGCGTTGATTGGGTCACGCCGACGCCAAACTACTATTCGCGGGGTGAGCGCATCGTCTCGCAGCTGCAGGCAATCGGCATCAAATCGAAACTGCAGGTGATGGAACGTGGCGTCTTCCTGAAGCGACTCCAGGGGGGCCTCAAGGAATGGCCAGGCGTGCAGATCCTCTTTTCGGCAACCCGCATCGGCGGCACGTGGTCAAACTGGTACGACTCGCACTTCAAGTGCGGTGGCTTCAACGCCAAGGACTTCTTCTGTGTGAAGGCGCTCGACGACATGTTTGAGAAATACCTCGCTTCCTACGATAGGAACGAGCGCAAACAGTTGGCCGAGCAGATTCAGAGAACGATGCTTGAGGAGTATTACTTCGTTCCGGTATTCCGGCACGCCTTTGTCAATGCGATCGGCCCACGTGTGGCAGCGAACAATTGGCGGGATGTGTTCCCGACTATAACGACGGGATACTGCTATCCCTGGGAGGATATTCGGCTGGTCTAGCAGGAGGTCGTTATGGGTCAGTTTATCGTGCGGCGAACGCTTTATGCCATCGCTACACTGTTCATCCTGAGTCTGACGATCTTCCTGGTGGTCCGCCTTACCGGTGATCCGGTGACCCTGCTGGCGGAACCTGGCGCTCAAGAGGAAGATCTCGCCGTGATCCGCAAGGACTGGGGTCTCGACCGGCCGTTGCCGGTGCAGTACGCGGCCTTTGTCAAGAACGTCCTCACAGGTGAACTTGGACAGTCGTTCAACTACGAGATGCCCGTCAGCACGTTGTATTTCCAACGCCTGCCCAATTCGCTGGAACTGGCGTTGGCCGCGACGTTGATATCGTTTCTGATTGGAATCCCCACTGGCATCATATCCGCGGTACGGGTCAACAGCGTGTGGGACCATGTCGGAAAGACCGTCGCTCTGCTTGGTCTCTCGGTCCCTGGCTTCTGGCTCGGGCTGGTAATGATCCTGATATTTTCTGTCTGGCTCGGCTGGTTGCCTACCAGCGGACAGGGCGGCTGGCGCAACCTGATCATGCCGGCCGTTGCACTTGGCTGGTACTTTGCGGCGTCGCTGCTGCGGTTGACACGGTCCAGCATGCTGGAGGTTCTACGCAGCGAATACATCAAGCTGGCGCGTCTGAAGGGTCTTCCCGCGTTTGCCGTCATCGCTGTGCATGCATTCAAGAACGCGCTGATTCCTGTGTTGACACTGGCGGGCATAAACCTCGTGATCATGCTGAATGCCGCGGTGATCATAGAAGTGATCTTCGCGTGGCCCGGCATCGGCCGGCTGCTCTACGAGGGCATTTTCCAGCGTGACTTTCCCCTGGTCCAGGGTATCGTGATGGAAGCCGGCGTGATGATCGTGGTCATCAATCTGCTGGTCGATATCCTTTACGCCTACATCGACCCGCGCATTCGGCTAACCAGGTAGCAAAGCATGTCAATCACGCTTCAGTCAGCCTACCCACTACTCAATCGGCTACGCCTTGGCCGTGACCTGCCGGTGCTGCCGCTTGCGATCCTGGTGCCGTTTGTGCTGATCGCAACATCTGCCAACGTGATCGCGCCGTACGATCCGACAGAGCCAATCCCTGGCGCGAAGATATTCGAGCCGCCGTTCTGGTCTGTCGGTGGCAGCACGCGCGCGCTGCTCGGCACAGACTACCAGGCGCGCGACGTTCTAAGCCGGCTCATCTTTGGCGCACGCGTGTCACTCATCGTCGGTGTCATGGGCACGATGGTGGCTGGCAGTATCGGCACCTTGCTTGGCATGCTGTCCGGCTATCTCGGCGGCTGGGTCGATCAACTCATCATGCGGATTACCGATGCCTGGCTGGCCCTCCCGGCAATCGTCTTCGCGATCTTCCTAGCGACGATGGTCGGCCCAAACATGTGGAATATCATCATTATCCTTGGTTGCGTCTACTGGACACGCTATGCTCGGGTAATTCGCGGCGAAGTCCTGAGTCTGCGAGAGCGCGAGTTCGTGAAGTTGGCCGAGATTGCCGGGGCCAGCAGTACACGTGTGATCCTGCGCCACATCCTGCCCAATGTCATGAATTCGACAATGGTATTGGCAAGCCTGACGATTGGAGTGGTGATCATCGCTGAAGCCTCGTTGAGTTTTCTCGGTGTCGGCGTACCACCGCCCCAGCCGGCGTGGGGTTCGATGTTGGCTGACGGGCGTTCCATGCTGATGGTCGGCGACTGGTGGCTGACGATCTTCCCGGGCCTTGGGATTCTGCTGGTCGTCCTCGCCACCCAGTTGTTCGGCGATTGGCTGCGCATCCGGCTCGATCCGCAGCAACGAAACCTGTAATCGGATCGAAGAGGACAATGACGCCACTCCTCGAAGTCTCTGGTCTTCGCACGCACTTCACGTCATTCGGGGGCACGCGCATTGTGAAGGCCGTGGACGGCATCAGCTTTACCTTGAATGAAGGTGAGACCCTTGGGCTGATTGGTGAGTCGGGTTGCGGCAAGACGACGACCTGCCTTTCCATTGTCGGCCTGCTGCCGACCGCCGCTCGCATCGCCGGAGGCCGCATCACCTTTGGGGGCCAGGAACTGACCGAGAAGACGTCACGTGAGATGCGCCGCATCCGCGGCCGTTCGATCGCGATGATTCTGCAGGATCCGATGGCCTCGCTCAATCCGCTGTTCAGCATCTATCGCCAGGTTGCCGAGCCGGCCTACTATCATCAGGCGATGCGTGGCCGCACGCTGCGTCGGCGCGTGCAGGATCTGCTCGCTGCCGTGCGCATTCCGTCACCCGCCCAACGCATGCGCGACTATCCGCATCAAATGAGCGGCGGGATGCGCCAACGCATCGTTGGTGCCATTGCGCTCGCCGGTGGGCCGAAGCTGATCATCGCAGACGAACCCACGACCAATCTCGACGTCACCATCCAGGCACAGTATCTCGACCTGCTGAAGGACATCCAGCGCGATACTGGTGTAGCAATCATCTTCGTTACCCATAACCTCGGTATAGTCGCACGTATGTGCGACCGCATGGCGGTGATGTATGCCGGCAAGATTGTCGAGCACGGGTCAGTGCGGAACCTGTTCAATGGCGCCAGGCATCCATATACACGCGCGCTGCTCGGTTCGATTACAAGACTTGGCAGTAAGGAGCCGCTGTACGCGATCCCGGGTCAGCCGCCCAACCTCGCTCGTCTGCCTTCTGGCTGCGCATTTCATCCGCGCTGCCCCGATGCGGTGCCACGCTGCTCAACCGAAGAGCCGCCTGAGGAGGGATTCGACGACGGATGGACGGTGAGTTGCTGGCGGGCCGCGGCCGAACCTGCAAGGAAAGAATATGACCGCACCAGTGCTTGAGGTGCAGGGACTGAAGAAATACTTCCCCGTCAGCACCGGCGGGTTCCTGCACCGTCGCGTGGGGAGTGTGAAGGCGGTCGAAACGGTTGACTTTGCCATCATGCCAGGCGAAACGCTCGGCCTGATCGGAGAGTCTGGCTGTGGGAAGACAACAACCGCCAAGCTGATTCTGCTGCAGGAGAAGCCAACAGCGGGCAGTATTCTCTTCGGCGGCGAGAACGTCGTCGAGCTGCGTGGCGACGAACTGATGCGCTATCGCCGGGCGGTCCAGGTGGTGTTTCAGGATCCGTACAGCTCACTCAGCCCCCGCATGCGGGTGCGCGACATCATCGCCGAGCCGCTGGAGATCCATACTGACCTGTCACGCGCCCAAATCCGAGAGCGAGTGATCGAAGTGCTGCAACTGGTGGGAATGCAGCCGGATGTCGCTGACTTGTTCCCGCATGAGTTCAGTGGCGGTCAGCGTCAGCGCATTGCAATCGCTCGGGCGTTGGTGACCGATACGCAGCTGATCGTGCTGGATGAGCCGGTGTCCGCACTCGATGTGTCAATCCGTGCGCAGATCATGAACCAATTGGAACGTCTGCAGGCGACGCTCGGCGTCAGTTATCTGTTCATCGGTCACGACCTGGCCGGCGTTGCGCATATCAGCCACCGGATTGCTGTGATGTATCTCGGTCAACTGGTGGAACTGGCGGAGGCAACGGAGCTTTGCGCGCATCCATCGCACCCGTATACACAGGCATTGCTGGTTGCGGCGCTGCCGGCGCATCCCGACGACCCGCAAGTGCGGCTGACGATTACTGGGGAGGTTCCCAGTGCGCTTGCGCCGCCGGCTGGCTGTCGCTTCCACACGCGCTGCCCACGGGCTATGCCGCGTTGCAGCCAGGAGATGCCGGTGCGGAAGGAGATTGCGCCCGGCCATAGTGTGGCGTGCCACCTCTACGGCTGAACTGAGGTCGCTCTCGGATCGAGACATTCCGGTCACGTGGCCCAGAGTAGGCAAAACCACCTGGGGGCGCTACCTTGTGCCGGAAACGCCAATTTGAGGAAACGGCTCGAGGGAGGAGACCAAGCCGATGACCTATGATCTGCTGATTCGTAATGGCCGCATCGTCGATGGTTCCGGTATGCCCGCCTTCCGTGGTGATGTTGGAGTGAAGGACGGCAAGATCGCCGAAATGGGCAAACTGAGTGGAGCCGCGAACCGGACCATCGATGCACACGGCGCCGTGGTGGCTCCAGGCTTTATCGATAATCATTGCCACTACGATGCCCAGGTCACCTGGGATCCGCTATGCTCCTATTCATGCGATCACGGTGCCACCACGGTGATCTTCGGCAATTGTTCGTTGTCGCTTGCCCCTGTTCATCCCGGGAAATCCGAACGGCTGGCAGAGTTCCTGTCTTATGTCGAAGCGATCCCGATGGAAGTCCTGCGCACAGTCGAGTTCGACTGGGAAACAGTGCCGCAGTACATCGAAAAGCTTGATCGCAGTCTCGGGGTCAATGTCGGCAATCTGATCGGTCATACCGCCGTCCGCTACTATGTCATGGGCGACGAATGTCAAAAGCGCACCGCAACTGACTCTGAGATCGCTGCCATGCAGGACATTGTGCGTGACGGCATGCGCGCCGGCGCGCTTGGGTTTTCGGTCTCGCGCAACCAAGGACATTATGACCCTCAGGGCGTGCACCTTCCCGCACTATGGGCCGACGAGAAGGAAATGTTTGCCCTGTGCGACGTACTTCGCGAGCTCAATACTGGTGTGATTCAGAGCGGCGGTGGCAACGGCGCCGAGATGAAGAACAGTCTGATGAGCCGGTTGTCGGAAGCCACCGGGCGTCCGCTCGTTTACAACAACCTTAATCAGTCGATGCGGCGGCCCAATGAGTGGAAAGAGCAGATAGCGCATGTCGACGAGACGTTTGCCAAAGGTATTCGGGCGTATCCAACCTGCACACCCAATCGCATCACCGACTTCTTCACGATGCGCAATACCCAGACTTTCCGTGGTTTGCCGACATGGCACCCAATTCTGCTGGCGACGGACGACGAGAAGCTGCGTGCCTACAGTGACCCGGAGGTCCGCAAGAAGCTGCACGCCGAAGCCGTCGAGTTCAAGGTGGACACGCTTCCGCCGGGTATCTGCCGCACCTGGTGGGACTATATGACCGTTCAGCAAGCAGTGTTGCCAAAGAACAAGGGTCTGGAAGGAAAGACGGTCGGCGAGATCGCCAAGGCGCAGGGCAAGGGCGTCATCGATGCTTTCCTCGATCTTGTCGTCGAGGAGAACCTCGATACCGCGTTTCTGCACGGCGAGAACAACGTCGATGACGAGGCGGTTGCCAAGATCCTAAACTATCCGAATGCGGTGATCGGGCTTTCGGACGGTGGCGCGCACGTACAGTTCCAGAGTGGCTTCGGCTTCAGCACACGGCTGCTCAGCGAGTGGGTTCGCGAGCGGAAGATCATGTCGCTGGAAACGGCAGTACGCCGTCTGACCTTCGAGTCCGCTTCGATCTTCGGGCTGCACGATCGTGGTCTGCTGCAACCCGGCATGGTGGCTGATATCGTGGTCTTTGATCCTGACACCGTGCGCCCGCTGCCGCACGAGGTGGTGCACGATTTTCCCACCGGGGCCATGCGCATCCGCGAGCCAGCCCAGGGTATCCATATGACTGTGGTCAACGGCCAGGTCCTGTTGGAGGATGGCAAGCATTGCGGTGCGCTGCCCGGCAGGGTCCTGCGCAATTCGTACTATCGCTCCAACCATCCGAATTGAGGCGAAGGCAATGGCACTCAAACTGGAGGAGGCCAATCGCATCATCGCGGGAGCGATTGCGAAGGCGGGTGAACTCAACATCCGGATCAGTGTCGCGGTTTGCGATGCGGGCGGGCGGTTGGTTGCGTTTCAACGGATGGACAACGCGATCTGGGCAAGCGCATACGGAAGTCAAGGCAAGGCCGTCGCGTCAGCAGCGTTTGCTCGTCCGAGTGGCGAGTTGTCCGAGCGGGCCAACCATCCTACCCCGGCTGGCATTGCTGCGGCGGAGGGCGGCCACATGATTATGGGGCAGGGGGCTGTGCCGATCGTCCGCAACGACGTCATCGAGGGCGCTTGCGGCGTTGGAGGTGGCACCGCGCAGCAGGACGAGGATTGCGCCCGACACGGCGTGGGGAAGCTGTAGCCGGCGGCTGGGCTACCCCGGCGCGAGGCTCAGGGTCATAAGGAAAGGCCATTGCGCCCATCGAAGGGCACAACAACCATCTATCCGGCGGGGCAATCAGCATTCCGCGGTTACGTCGGCGCGCCGGGTTGTGTTTCGTAAGCACGCAGCCGGGCGAAGCGGGGGCGCCTCGCAGCGAGACACCGGCCGGCAGCGAATCTTGCTGACCAGCGCAATGATACTGGCGCTGGGGGTCACGCCTGGCGAGGCGCGGCAGGCACAAACGGCGTCCATGTTCCTGTCCTCTCTTGGCGTCAATACGCACAACGACCAGGGTTACAATGCCAGCGCTTATGTTGAGATGCTGCGCTATACCGGCATTAAAGCTGTGCGCGACGGTGCGCGTAATCTTATAAACCTCATCAGGCTCCATCAGCAGACTGGTGTCCTGTTTGACATCGTCACCGGCTGTGACTTACAGAAGACGCTCGGCGCGGCACGTGCGCTGGCACGAGCCGGGGCGCTGCTGTCCGTTGAAGGACCGAATGAGCCGAATAACTTCCCAATTACTTTTGCTGGTCAGAAAGGAGGTGGCAGCACAGGATCATGGCTACCTGTGGCGAACTGCCAGGCGGCGCTTTACGCGGGCGTGAAAGGTGATGCGATACTGAAGAAATATCCGGTGTTCCATGTCAGCGAGGGCGGCGCAGAGGTCGACAATGTCGGTATGCAGTTCCTCACCGTGCCACGGGGCGCCAATATCAAAGTTGTCGATGGCACAAGATTCGCTGACTATGCCAACCCGCATAATTTTGCATCCGGTCATGTCGGCGATTATATCGACAACATGGCATGGTCGGCCGCCGACCCAACTCTGAACGGACCTTGGGACGGTCTCTACAGTGAATATGGTCGCACCTGGCGCGGCGGTTTCGACGGGTACAGTCAGACCGACCTGTATGCGCTACCCCGCGTGACAACCGAAACCGGATGGGATTCGGTTGCCGATAAGGGTGGCGAGATTGTACAGGCCAAGATGATAACGAATATCTACCTTGCTCAGTTCGCACGTGGTTGGCGGTACACATTCATTTATGAGCTGGTTGATGAGGAAGGCTCTACGGGCAATCACGGCCTCTATCGTAAGAACCACTCGCCGAAACCTGCTGCGGACTACATACACGCGCTGACCACCATTCTTGCCGATACCGGGACAATCGTTACGCCAGGAACACTAGACTACACAGTCAGCAGCCAACCAGAGACTGTACACGATTTACTGCTGCAGAAGTCAGATGGGACGTTCGAGCTGGTCTTATGGGGAGAGCGGGTAACTGGCGACAACGATGTCATGGTGCAGCTCGGCGCCAAATTCACGACCGTGCGCATCTACGACATTAGCGAGGGCCCGGCACCGCAGCGGCGACTCTCGCACGTATCATCGCTGCCCCTGACATTGTCCGACCACACCCTTGTCGTTGAGATGAGGAGGTAAGCATGGATGCGAGCAGCTTACTGCCAGACAAGGGAGCCTGCCGTTCCGGTATCCGACCCAGACGAGGCGTCAAAAGACAGCCAGTCGCGAGTCCCCCGCCACCAGACAGCCATCGCTCTCGAATCGGTCGCCGCCATCCAAGGCACAGCGGCGTGATATGGGTTAGTGTGTATGTCAGCGTGAGGGCATGCCGGGCAATATCAGCCCCTCCCAAGCGGAGGAGTCTGATGTTACAAGAGCTGATAACAACGGCAAAGTCCCCGTAGCTCAGCCGGATAGAGCACAGGATTCCTAATCCTGGGGCCGTGGGTTCGAATCCCGCCGGGGACGCCACTCTCGAACAAAACTAAGAACTTCGGGACCGGGTGGCAGCTGGTCAGAACTGGCCGCCTTGGCGAGCGCCGAATTCGGGCCAGAAATTCGGACTTCGCGACGGCTCACCACGACCCGGTGAACGAACATCCGGAGGTAGGCTCGACGGAATTCCACGGAGCCCGACTTCAGCGCCTCACGCATCGCCGCGGACAGGCGTTCCAGCTTTGGCGGGGTTATGGTGAGTGAGCCAGTGCTGGTCGGACCGCTGGCCAGCGCGATCTCATCGTTCAGCCTCGCCCGGTTCGGCTTGTGCCGTCGCAGCCGCTCAGCCAGTGCGGGATCGTCGAGGTCCAGGTGGCCCCTTTCCACCATGTCCGGCAGCCTCTGCATTGCCCCCTCAGTCTCGGTCAGCTCGGCCTTGAGCCGCCCAAGGCGTTGGCGGCGCTCTTGCTCGGCCTGCTTGCTGTCATCGAGGCAGCCCTGCAGCAATTCGGTCAGACGATCAGATTTTAGGATCCGATCGGCAAACTGATCGACCACCAGACCGTCCAAGCTAGCCATCGGCACCGAGCATTCCTCGCAGTTGATCGGCCCCTTCTGCGCGCGACCAGCACATGTGTAGTAGCAATGCGATTGAACTTCCCGGTCCTCAGCGTCATCCCGGAACCGCAGGCGGCGCAGGTCGCGAGACCTGTCAACAGGGTCGGCCCTGTTACCACGCGCGGAGGAGTCCTTCTTGGGTTGCGCTCGGCCAGGAAAACTTGCACCCGGTCGAAGATGCCCCGCTCGATAATCGGCGGCACTTCCATGGTCACCCATTCCGACCGTGGCCGCACCTTTCCAGTCTTTGAGTCCTTGACGTTGAACCAGTGCGTCCCGGCGTAGGTCTCTTGCGTGAGACTGCGATGCACGTTGGAGATCGCGAAGGGCTTCCCCCGGAATAGCACGTTCTCAGCGTTTAACTCGGTTGCAATGGCCTTCACCCAAACTGCCGGCCTCAATCCCGAGATACATGGAATAGATGCGCTTCACGATGTCCGCCTCGGGCTCCAGGGCTTTCAGCACCTTCTTAATCTTCGCGCCCCTGCGACCGGCTTCCACGGTCTGGTATCCAAATGGGGGATGGCAACCATTCCAGAAGCCTTGGCGCGCGTTTTCCTTCATGGCACGCGAGGTGTGTTTGCCGTTCACGTTGTCACCGCTTCCTAAGCCTCAGTGGGCTCGATTCCCGAAAACGAGTGTTTATTGGCAGCGGGTATTGCCAATCGCGAAATGCGCAAAATCAACGATATAAAGCCGGGCAATCTGGCCAGGTTTCCTGGACTCCAGTACGCGACAACTGACCGGAACGTTCGGCGGTGAACGCCGCGGGTCTGCCGTTATCGGTGCAGATCGCCGCCACTAATGGCGCAACGATCCGGTACTGCACGACATGCGAGTGATCGAGCGGATCGCGACGTTCCGTGAACGCGGAGTGAGACCGCATGCTTGCCCTTGCCCATACCGATCCACCATAAGGGACGAGAACACCCCGCAAATCGAGACGGATAACCGACGGCGATGCCGTATGAGAAGCTCCTGATCACAGTCCTTGCGCTTCCATTCCTGGGAAGCTGTCTGGCTCCTTTATTCCGCGCAAACGCGCGCAATGCGGAGGCATGGCTGGCCGGCGCAATTACGCTGGCCGGTTTGGCATTGGTGGCAGCGATCTACCCCGGCGTAACGAATGGTGGGGTAATCCTATACAAACTGGAATGGGTCCCTGATCTCCAGCTCGACTTCGCACTCAGGATGGATGGTTTCGCCTGGATGTTCGCGATGCTGGTCACTGGCATCGGATTCCTGGTCGTGCTCTATGCGCGTTACTACATGTCGCCGGCTGATCCGGTGCCGCGCTTCTTCTCGTTCCTGCTCGCGTTCATGGGCGCGATGCTCGGCATCGTGCTGTCGGCAACCTGGTCCAGTTGGTCGTCTTCTGGGAATTGACCAGCCTTTTTTCCTTCCTGCTGATTGGCTACTGGCACCACTCCGCGGTAGCCCGTGAGGGCGCGCGAATGGCGCTGATCATCACCTCCATCGGCGGACTTTCCCTCTTTGCAGGCATCCTGATTCTGGGGCACATCGTGGGCAGCTATGACCTTGGGCGGGTGCTCGCGTCGGGCGAGGTCATTCGCGCGCATCCCCTCTATGTCGCGGCGCTGCTCCTGATTCTCCTCGGCGCCCTGACAAAAAGCGCGCAGTTCCCGTTTCACTTCTGGCTACCGCGCGCGATGGCGGCGCCCACGCCGGTGTCGGCCTATCTGCATTCAGGGACAATGGTGAAGGCAGGCGTCTTTCTGCTCGTGCGGCTCTGGCCGGCATTAGGAGGAACGGATGAATGGCTGTGGCTCGTCGGCCCGGCGGGACTGGTCACCTTCATACTCGGCGCTTTTTTCGCGGTCTTCCAGCAGGATCTGAAAGGGTTACTGGCCTATTCGACAATCAGTCATCTTGGGCTGATCACCTTGCTGATCGGGCTCGACACCCCGCTCGGTGTAGGCCTCCTGCTCGCGGCTCCCACCGGCACCGGCGGATGGCTGTTTGGTCGGCCGTTCCTGACCTCGTTCTTTTCCTACCTCGACATCCCTCTCATTGGTACCGTGCCGCTGGCGAGTGCGTTGCTGTTCGACGTAGGCGTCTTCGCTCTCGTCGTCGGCGCGACCGTGCTGATGCTGATAGCGCTCGCCCATCAATCGCTGCGCAGCCACCGCACGCCTGGCGCCCACGAACCCACCATGCCGGCCACGCCACGACGGCAGGGGACAGCGATCACGAAGCGTGCCAGATCTCGCCAAACAAGCTCCTCAAACCGCTCAGCAGACTTCCAGAGGCGAGCGGGACTGTGGCGCCCTTGGCGGCGCGCACGAGCCACCTGTGCGCAGGGGTTGGTTGGATGTGCCCTGCGTCCTGGCACCAGTCTAGGAACCGCGACAGCGCACCAAAGCGTTTCCGCGCGACGCTGCTGCTGCCGGTCAGGCGATCGCCTCCTGCCTGACCGAACTCTTCTCGCCGCAAATCATCACTGAGCGGATGAGCGGCATGCTCGCGCACCACGACTTCATCACGCCGGAGACTAGGGCGCATTTTCGACAAGCGTCCGCCGCAGGCCGACCAGTGCTGCAGGGTTATGTGCCCGAGTGCGGGCTCTCATTATAGAAGTGGGGTGCAAGCCGAGTGCCAATGCCTTCTGGCCGACTCTTCCAGGGCATCGCGCCCCTAACGCCGGCCGATAGGCTGGTAATGCGGCACGAAACTGGTTACCGGTGGCCCGTTGCTGCACCGCGTAGGACAGCGACTTCGTCCACTGTCAGCGCTATGACCCTGACGTAGGAGTCCTATGCTGAGATCGTGGGCAGGAAAACAAGACGATTTCCTTCGACGTTCTAGGCATCCGCCACTACATTGCACGCCGCGACCTAGGACGCACGAGGGGTTGACGAGGAACCCCGGCCAAGTCTCGGCCGCCAGTCGGTGGCGCAGGGGAACTGCAAGCCAAATGGAGGGAGCGCAATGTCCGAAACGATTCGCATTCACCCAGCCGTGGATCAGGGCGTAAAGCCTGATGCTGCCAACTTCGCCGGTGGCAACTTGGTATGCAAGTGCGCGCAGTCCCCGGTGAAGGTCACGATCAAGGGAAACGTCGCCTACGATCATGCCTGCGGCTGCACGAAATGCTGGAAACCGGCAGGCGCGGTGTTCTCTGTGGTGGCGGTGGTGCCGCGCGCCAATCTGACTGTCTTGGAGAGTGCCGACAAACTGGCCGTCGTGGACTCGAATGCGGCGATCCAGCGCTACGCCTGCAAGGGCTGTGGCGTTCACATGTACGGCCGGATCGAGAATACCAAGCACCCATTCTATGGCTTCGACTTCATCCACCCGGAACTGTTCCAGGAACCGGGCTGGGCGCCTCCCGAATTTGCCGCGTTCGTCTCATCCGTGATCGAGTCTGGCGTCAGTCCGGATCGAATGGCAGGCATCCGCGGCCGGCTGAAACAGCTTGGCCTAGAGCCTTATGACTGCCTCTCGCCACCACTGATGGACGCCATCTCGACACATGTTGCCAAGGCATCCGGCGCCCTGCCGGCCTGACCGCCGGCGCTGTGCGGGGCGAAGGGATTAGTAGGCTACCACGCTACGGATGCTTTCGCCCCGCCGCATCAGATCAAAGCCGTCGTTGATTTTGTCGAACGGCAGCACGTGCGTAATCAGGTCGTCGATATTGATGCGGCCGTCCATGTACCAATCGACGATGCGCGGCACGTCAGTGCGGCCTCTCGCACCGCCAAACGCAGTGCCTTTCCAGACGCGGCCGGTCACCAATTGAAACGGCCGCGTGCTGATCTCTTGGCCCGCGCCGGCAACGCCGATGATGATCGATTGTCCCCAGCCGCGGTGTGCACATTCCAGCGCCTGGCGCATGACCTTCACGTTGCCGATGCACTCGAAGCTGTAGTCGGCGCCACCCTTCGTCAGGTCCACCAGATACGGCACGAGGTCACCCTGCACCTCATTCGGGTTGACAAAGTGCGTCATGCCGAACTTTTCGGCGATCTCCTTCCGCTTCGGGTTCAGGTCCACACCGACAATCTGTTCGGCACCCGCGAGCCGCAGGCCCTGAATTACGTTCAGTCCGATGCCACCAAGGCCGAACACCACGCAACGGGCGCCAGGCTCGACCTTGGCGGTGTTGATCACCGCACCGATGCCGGTTGTCACGCCGCAGCCGATGTAGCAGACTTTCTCGAACGGCGCGTCCTCGCGGATCTTCGCCACGGCAATCTCCGGCAGCACTGTGAAGTTCGCGAAGGTCGAGGTGCCCATGTAGTGCATGATCGGCGTGCCGCTTGCGGAGAACCGGCTGGTGCCATCCGGCATGACGCCCTTGCCTTGCGTCGCGCGAATGGCAACGCAGAGATTGGTCTTGCGGCTCAGGCAATATTCGCATTGCCGGCATTCCGGCGTGTAGAGCGGGATAACGTGGTCGTCCTTCTTCACCGACGTCACGCCGGGACCAACATCGACAACGATTCCGGCACCCTCGTGCCCAAGGATAGCGGGAAAAATCCCCTCCGGATCGGCACCGGAAAGCGTGTATTCGTCGGTGTGGCATATACCGGTCGCCTTGATCTCGACCAGCACCTCGCCGGCGCGCGGGCCGTCCAGATCCACGGTCTCGAGGCTAAGCGGCTTGCCCGCCTCGCGGGCGACGGCGGCACGAACCTTCATTGCATCCCTCCCTCGTGAGGACGACTACTGCTTCTTCTCACCGTCCGGCCCGAACTGCTCGAGAAAGGCAATCACGTTCTTTCGCTTCTTCTCGTCCTTCAGGCCGGGAAAGATCATTTTGGTGTGCGGCACAACAGTCTGTGGCGACGCCAGATATTTGTCGAGTTCTTCGGGCGTCCATACCAGACCAGAGTCTCGGTTGGCGTCGGAGTACGTGTAACCCGGATAGGTCCCCGCCTTGCGTCCGATCACACCGTTGAGCACGGGACCAACTGCGCTCTTCGCACCGGGACCGATCTGATGGCAAGCTCGACAAACGACAAAGTCCTTTTCGCCTGCAGCGGCGTCCTGCGCCCTGGCCGAACCCGCCATGGCGAGCAGCAAAGTCACCGCAACGACCCCGATACGAACCACCCGATCCTCCTCCTCGGTCACCCGACTGAAGGTGCAGATACCGTCCAACCTAGTCAACGTGGGTTCAGAGGTTCTCATCTTCCTGGCTGGGCCAGGCGCAATGCCACCGCGCAATACGCAAAGTCGGATGCTCAGCCGCCCATTGGGCAAGGAACGGGGGCGCCTGCATCGTGCAGGAGCGCAGGGATCCCGTTGACTGGATCATGAGATGATATTCACGGCATGCCCCGGGGGCTGCCACTGTGCAAGCCAGCACAACGAGATCGATCAGGTTCATTGCTCCACGTCGCAGCAACAGATTGCCAGAGTTTCATCCCGTAGGACGCAATTCAATGCCTCCGCCTGGCTGCGCTGCTTGAAGAACAGGTGTGGTTGGTGTTGCATCCTGGGCTTGATGGAACGTCCGGAGCTGATGCGGCGTGACCCTCTCGGTCGCCGCACGTTGTTCGTGATTGCCGTTGGTGCCGCGTGCAGTGGGGCTATGCGCCCCGCGCGAGCCGATCCAGCTGTCATTCGGGTCGGTTACCTGCGCTGGCTCGAAATGCGTCAGACGATCTCGTTGCTGGACAAGCCGGCGCCAGACAATGGGCTTGCTGGCGCCAGGCTCGCCATGAGCGATAACGCTACGACCGGCCGGTTCATGAACCAGGCCTTCGAATTGGTGGACATGCCCGTTCATGCCGACGACACTCCTGCCGCGGCGTTTGGCTCGCTGGCAGATTCGGGTGTCAAGCTGGCTCTGTCGGATTTGCCGGCTGAATGGTTGCTGAAACTGGCCGATCAGGGACGATCCGAGCAGATTGTGCTGCTCAATGTTGCGGCGCCCGATGATGCGCTGCGTCAGGAAGATTGTCGCAACAATGTGATTCATGTCGTTCCGTCTCGCGCGATGCTGGCTGACGGTCTGGCGCAGTACCTGGTCTGGAAGAAGTGGTCGCGCTGGGTGCTGGTGTATGGGTCGCATCCCGATGATGTGCTCCTTGCGGCCGCCTATCGTCGCGCAGCGAAGCGCTTCGGCGCGCGCATCGTGCAGGAGCGCGAGTTCAAGGATACCGGCGGTGCACGCCAGACAGACTCGGGCATCGTGCAGACCCAGCAGCAGATGCCGGTCTTCACTCAGGGGTTGCCGGAATACGACGTGTTGGTGACTGCCGACGAGAACGACGTGTTCGCAGGTTATCTGCCGTTTCGTACCTGGGATGCGCGCCCCGTTGCGGGGTCTGCGGGACTGCGGCCGGTGAGCTGGGATCCAACCAGCGAAGCCTGGGGAGGAACGCAGTTGCAAGATAGGTTTGTCAGGATGGCGCATCGTCGCATGACGCCGCTCGACATGCAGGCGTGGACCGCCTGCCGCATGATCGGCGAAGCGGCGAGCCGGGCCGCTTCGGCTGATCCGGCAAAGATTATGCAGGTTATGGAGAACGCTGACTTCGGTGTCGCCGCCTACAAGGGACAAAAACTCTCCTTGCGCAATTGGGACTGGCAACTCCGCCAGCCCATCCTGCTGGCGGATGGCCGAGCCGTCGTGTCGATCTCGCCTCAGCCAGGTTTTCTGCACCAGGTGACGGAGCTCGATACGCTGGGCTTCGATCGTCCCGAAACAAGGTGCAAGCTGCGATGAAATGGGCAGCATTTGGCCTCTGGCTGGCTGTCGCCCCAGTTACGGCATTGGCCTATACGGCCTATGTGACGAACGAGCGCGATAATACGATCAGCGTGGTCGATCTGGATCAGATGAAGACGGTGAAGACGTTGCCAGTCGGACAGCGGCCGCGTGGCATCACCATGACCAAGGATGGCAGCCAGATTTTGGTCTGCGCGAGCGACGACGACACGATTCAGATCATCGATGCGGCCACGTTGCGCATCGTTGGTGATTTGCCGTCGGGTCCCGATCCAGAAACTTTTGCCCTGCACGTCTCCGGCAATCCGCTCTACGTCTCGAACGAAGATGACAACATGATCACAGTGATTGACATTCCGACCCGCAAGGTGCTCGCGCAGGTACCTACCGGTGTCGAGCCCGAGGGGATGGCGGTCAGCCCCGATGGCCAAACCATTGTGAATACATCCGAGACCACCAACATGGCGCACTTCCTCGACTACCGGACGCGGAAGTTGGCGGCTGCTGTGCTGGTAGATGCGCGTCCGCGTGTCGCCGTGTTCAAACACGATGGATCCGAGGTCTGGGTTTCATCGGAACTTGGCGGCACGGTCAGCGTGATCGACCCAGTGAAACACGTGGTTACACACAAGATAGCCTTCCAGGTGCAGGGGTTGCGGGCGGAGGCAATCCAACCTGTTGGGATCCGCTTTACAGCCGATGACTCGACGGCATTCGTGGCACTGGGACCGGCGAACCGCATCGCTGTGATCGACACGGACACCTACAAGGTCAAGAAGTTGCTGCTGGTTGGCCAGCGTGTGTGGCAAATGGCCTTCACGCCGGATCAGAAGTACCTGCTGACCACCAACGGGCTCTCCAACGACATATCGGTGATTGATGTTGCAAATCTTGATGTGGTGAAATCCATCCAGGTCGGTCGACTGCCCTGGGGCGTGGTCGTGTCGCCGAAATGAGCGCCACAGCCGATTTGGCGCAGCGTAGTGCCCTCGATGCGGGGCTACGCATCGATGCGCTCGCTGTGCACAATGTCAGTCACGCGTATGGCCCTCGCCAGGCACTGCGGGACGTGAGCCTGCGCGTGCCGCAGTCACGCTTCACGGCCTTGCTGGGACTGAATGGCGCCGGGAAAACCACATTGTTTTCATTGATCACAAGGCTCTACGACACAAGACATGGCTCTATCGAGGTGCTCGGTCACCCCGTATCGCGCGAGCCCGGCCAGGCGTTACGGCTGCTCGGCGTGGTGTTCCAGGCGCGCACGCTTGATCTCGACATCTCGGTAATGGAGAATCTGCTTTATCATGCGGCGCTGCATGGCATCGGCAGCCGCGAGGCACGCCAGCGTGCCCGTGCAGGTTTGGCGGAAATTGAGCTGCTCGACCGTGCGCGGGACGCCGTGCGGAACCTATCGGGCGGTCAAATGCGGCGGGTGGAGATCGCCCGCGCCCTATTGCATCGGCCACGTGTGCTGGTGCTGGATGAGCCAACGGTCGGCCTTGATGTCGCCTCGCGCTCCACAATTCTGCGCCACGTGCGCTGGCTTGTGCGGGAACGTGGTGTTGCCGTTTTGTGGGCCACTCACCTGCTGGACGAAGTGGCCGATGAGGACGCGGTCGTGGTGCTGCACCGCGGACAGGTACTTGCGGCCGGCGATGTGTCCGAAGTGGTCGCGTCGGTCGGAGCCGCGGATATGCGCAGCGCGTTCATTGCATTGACCGGCACCGCGTCGGAGGGATCGGAATGAGCGTCCCCCAAGCCATCGGGCGCGACGGCTTCGGGCCGCTGCAATACCTGATCTGCCTGCGTGGCATCGCGTGGCGCGAAGCGCTGCGCTTCGTCCACCAACGCGAACGGTTCATCTCGGCGCTGGTGCGGCCGCTGGTGTGGCTATTCATCTTCGCCGCCGGCTTTCGTCAGATCCTCGGCGTCTCGATCATTCCGCCTTATCAGACCTATGTCCTATATGAGGTTTACGTCACGCCGGGACTGATCGCAATGATCCAGCTGTTCAACGGCATGCAGTCGTCGCTTTCGATGGTTTACGACCGTGAGATGGGCAACATGCGCATGCTGTTGGTCAGTCCATTCCCTCGCTGGTATCTGCTGACCAGCAAGCTGCTAGCCAGCACGGTCGTCTCGATCCTGCAGGTCTATGCCTATCTGTTCATAGCCTGGTTGTGGGGGATCGAGCCACCACTCTGGGGCTATGTGTCGGTGCTCCCCGCACTGGCGCTGTCGGGTATGATGCTTGGTTCGTTGGGCATGCTGCTCTCTTCAGCCATCAGGCAGCTCGAAAATTTTGCGGGGGTGATGAACTTCGTGATCTTTCCCATGTTCTTCGCCTCGTCCGCGCTGTATCCGCTGTGGCTCGTGCAGCAGTCCAGTCCGGTGGTCTACACCATCTGCTGGCTCAATCCGTTTACGTACGCTGTCGAGCTGATCCGCTTTGCTCTTTATATTGAGATCGACAGGCTTTCTCTGGCTGTGGTCGTCGTCATGACGACTGTGTTTACGACCGGTGCGATCATCGCCTATGACCCGGCGCGAGGCCTAATCGCTCGTCGCGGCGGGGGCGGTGGATGAAGCGCCAGGTTCTGTTGTTCCAGGCAGGTGTGCTGCTGGCGGCTGCCGCACCCGGGCCGCGCGATCCAGATTGGCCCTGCCAGCAGATCAAGATCACGCATCTGTCGTTGGCAGCCGTCTGGTCAGGACCCGCATTGGATGGACTGCACGGCGACTGGCGGGAGGACCCCCAGCTGTCGGACCTGGTCCAGGACCTGGCACAGCGGCGCGTGCCGCTCGATCAGGCGCAGGCAAAAATCCGAGCATTTGCCGTGCAGGCAGGCGATCAAAAAGCGACCAAGTTGCTGCTGGCGTTGTCCGCTGTCTTCGATTTGCTCGATTCAGAACGCAGCAGCGTCATCGACGGGCTGGATAGGTTCGGCGCGCGCCAGAAGGAACTTGCGGCGACGTTGCGGGAGGACACGGAGAAGCTGCGGGTCATGCAGGCCGATCCCGCGTCCGACGCGGGCGAGGTCAACCAGATGGTGCAGCGGGTAACCTGGGAAGCGCAGGTGTTTCAGGACCGGCGGCAGGCGCTGAGTTATTCGTGCGAGGTCCCGAGCAAGATCGAGCAGAGAGTATTCGCTATTGCGCGCAGCATACAGGAGGCACTGGAATAAAAGGCACGCTTCATTCGCTGGCTTGCGGACGGGGCAGGGGTGTGCGCAGCTCAAGCGGCAGATGATCTGCGGCCCATCCGTCGGTGCCGTCCGGATACCACGCAACATGTGCATAGCCGAGTGCGATGGCGCGTTTTGCTGCGTTCCAGGACATCCAGCAGTTGGCGAGGCAATAGAACACCAGCACGCGATCGCGATTGCCGTTACTCGCCGAGGCGAGCCCGCGCTCGAAGTAGTCCTCCATCACCGGAGCCAATTCGCCATAGCCGGTGTCGGGCAGCCAGAGACTGCCCGGTAGGTCCATACGTGGCTTCTCTCGCCAGATTGTCGAGGCGGGCAAACCGGCGGGACGCGGAACTTGCGGCAGAACATCGATGAACGCTGCGTCTCCGTGCTGCCAAAGCGCCAGCGCCTGTTCTGTGGAAAGGACAGCCGCACCTTGCAGCGTCGCCGGTGTCGGCGCACGATAGTCATCCATGCGGTAGCCTGCGGGCTCCGGGGGCGGGGCGTCAGTCGCTGCGGCGCCAGCCAGTATCAGAATGCTGAAGGTCGCTATGCAGCGACGCGCCACCTGTCTCATGGCGTTTTCAGGTGGCCTTGCTCGTCCAGCAGTGGGACCCCGTAGTCTCGCAAGATATGATCGATTTCCGTCTGATTGTCGATGATGAGGCGGTTCAGCCGGCGCTTCCAATCCTGGTCGCTGCGACGCACACCCATGGCGATACGGAAGTCCATCCGTTCCTGCTCTCTCACCAAGGGCGTCACGAGCAGGCGCGGCGTTTCGCGCTGAGCGTAATAGCCGGCAATGGGACCCCACAGCACGCCCGCGTCGATCGCGCCGGTCGCGATGTCATGCACCATCGTTCGTGTTGGCGAATCGACACGTGTATCCACCGTCAGTGCATAGGGCCGAGCCAGGGCCATCAGGCCCTGCCCAACCAGAACGGTGGCTGGCGGCGTGCCGGCCACAACGCCGATGTGTTTCCCTTTTAACCGGGGATCTTCCAAGGACTGGACCGAATCGAGACCACTGTCGGAGCGGAACACCAGGGCATAGGTGGTGCGGTAATAGGGGTTCGTGGTCTGCACAAGATCGTCGCCGACAGCGACACCGATGATAACATCGCAACGCAGGGCGTTCAGCGTGTTGCGGACGAACCCGATGACCTGAGGAAAGTAAGTATAGCTGGTCGGCTGCCCCAGTTTGTGGGCGAACAACTCAGCCAGCTTGTTCTCAAAACCCTCACCAGCTTCGTCTGAAAACGGCAGGTTATGTGGATCGGCGCAGACTCTGAATGTCTTCGGGTCGACCAGCTCGGATGAAGAGCCAAGCCCCGGCGCCTGCGCCCGAGCCAAACCGCACGTCAGTAACAGGACACCAAAGGCAGCAGTGGCAATACGCATATGGCTCTGCCTTGCGTCAGCCCATGCACTCATCCTCTGCCTTGGTGTACGCTCCCGGCTTGGCTGCGCGCTTTTCCGGACGCCCCCGTCCAATCGCGCCATCGGCGCGCGCTCGCAGATAGATATAGATGGCATCGATATAGCACATGACGTTCTTGTTCTCGCCGTTGGCTGGCATGACCAGCTCCTGGGAAGCCGACACATTCTGCTTGCCGCCTGCGACGACAGCATAAAAATCAGTGTAACTGAGGCGCTTCATCGATTCCATGAGCGCCGGTGCATAGGTCGAACCCATCCCGTCAGGACCGTGGCACCGCAGGCATTCCGATGAGTAGCGATTGAACCCCACATAAGTATACCAGTCCACCGTACCGTCCGGTTCGATTTTGAAAGTGGGCGTCCCATCTTTGTCGCTCCATTTACCGTCATCGGACTTGACGGCGGTTGGATCGCCTGATCCGTCGGTGGCAGCGGACGCCCCAGCGGACGCAATGATCATCACCGCCGCGGCGGCGGCAAAAACGATCTTTTTCAAGATTTCAGCCCCTGCTGGCACTCAAGTCTATGGCCTTAGCACAACACATGGCCGGCGTGATGGCCGGCCATGGCTCAGTCGAGTTGGGTTGATCATGATCAACGCAATCTTGTATTTCCACTGACTGGCTCTCGGAAGGAGGCCAGTCAGTTGATATACGGTAATCAGCTCGAGGGAAGCGTAAATACCGTCAACGTTCCACCCAGTGCCGTGTAGTTATTCAGCGCTGCGTAGCCACCGACCGCGCCAAGGCCGGCATGTGGATCGGTCAGCCCTGCCGCGAGGCCAATGCCGGCCCACCCGCCAACACCCGACAGTACGGCGACGTACTGCTTCCCACGGTGTTCGTAGGTAATCACGTTGCCGATAATACCGGAAGGGGTTTTGAATTTGTACAGCTCCTTGCCTGTCTTGGCGTCCACCGCCTTCAGGTAGCCTTCGAGTGTTCCGTAGAATACAACACCACCTGCAGTCGCCAGCGCGCCAGACCACACCGAGAACTGCTCTGGATTAGACCACACAATCTTCCCCTTGGTGGCATCCCAGGCAATGAAGTTGCCCATATTGGTCTGCCCGGACGGTGGGTACATCGATAGCGTTGCGCCGACATACGGCTGGCCTGCTGTGTAGGAGACACGGAACGGCTCGTAGTCCATGCAAACGTGATTGGTCGGCACGTAGAACAGCTTGGTCTCCGGCGAGTAGGCTGCCGGTTGCTCATCCTTCGTGCCTAACGCCGCCGGGCAGATACCCTGCGTATTAACGTCTTCGCCTTGCTCTCCCGGAGCGTACTTCGCGACGACACTCGGCCGACCGTAGTTCTGGCTGTTCTTGTTCATGTCAACGCCGGTCGTCCAGTTCACGGCCGGATCGTATTTCTGTGCGACCAACAGTTCGCCGGTTGCACGGTTCAACGTGTATCCAAGCCCATTGCGGTCGAAGTGAACGAGTGTCGGCACCATGCGGCCGCCGATTTCCTGATCCGCCAGGATCATCTCATTGACGCCATCGTAATCCCACTGATCGTGCGGCGTCATCTGATAGACCCACTTGGCCATCCCCGTATCGGCATCCCGTGCAAAGATTGCCATCGACCACTTGTTATCGCCGGGCCGCTGCTTGGGATTCCAAGTGGACGGATTGCCAGTCCCGTAATAGATCAGGTTCAGTTTCGGATCATAGGAGTACCACCCCCAGGTATCGCCTCCGCCAATTTTCCACTGATCGCCCTGCCAGCTCTTCAGGCTGGAATCGGCGCCGATCGGTTTGCCCAGTTCGGTGGTCTTCTGCGGATCAACCAGCAAGTCGCTGTCCGGGCCCTCAGAATAGGCACGCCAGATCTGTTTGCCATCATTGACTGAATAGGCGGTGACCCAGCCACGGACACCGAACTCGCCGCCTGACACACCGACCAGGACCTTGTCCTTCACGACCATCGGCGCACTGGTTCCTGTCTCGCCTTTGCCGGGATCGCCTGTCTTAACCGACCACACCACCTTGCCGGTCTTCGCATCCAGTGCCACCAGTGCCGTATCGGCCTGATGCAGGAATAGTTTGCCATCCGCGTAGGCAAGGCCACGATTGACCGTGTCACAGCACATCACCGGAATGACGTTCGGGTCCTGTTTCGGTTCATATTTCCACAGGATCTTGCCATCATGACTAAGGTCGAGTGCGAACACCGTGTTGGGGAATGGCGCATGGACGTACATGACGTCGCCGATCACGAGTGGCGCACCCTCATGTCCGCGCAGCACACCTGTGGAGAACGTCCAAGCGACCTGCAGCTTCCCCACGTTGTGCGTGTTGATCTTGTTAAGCTTGGAATAGCGCTGGTTATCGTAAGTGATGGTTGGCATCACGACGTTCGCCGAGTTCGACTGCATCTGCACGAGGTCGCCGTTTTGCGCGTAGGCGGTGCCGAACACGAATGGCGACGACAGTAGCGTCGCTGCCGTCAGCAGAGTGGCTGCCGAGACTCTTGGCATTGATTCCTCCCATTGATCTAACTCACAGCGGGTTACCGCGGCCGCCGTGATGCAATTGTACAGTTGGGACGCGCATTTCCGGCACCACAGGAGGCCAGGAAGGCCGGTGATGTCCGTGCAGCCAATGCTTGGCGTTCTCGCCGTGGTGAACGCCCTACCCAACCTCGGGCGTCCGCCTAAAGTGCCGGAAACAAAGGTATCCTTATTCTATGTACGAAAGGTAGCAAGTCACGGCCACGTGAATACCTTGACGGGTCCGGCAGGTCAGGAGCGAATGGAATGAACAGACTCGGAGCGCTGGCACAAGCCATTCTGATCCTCAGCTTCCCACTGGCTGACGCTGCCACGTTCCCGCCATTCGGTATTCAGCAGGTCGCTGATGGCGATTACGTGCATCTTGGCCAGGTCGCGCTGACCACGCCCGAGAACGCTGGCGACATCGCCAACCTGGGGATCATCATTGGCAACGACGCTGTTGCCGTCGTTGATACCGGAGGCAGCGTCAGTGTCGGGGAACGTCTCGTCGCGGCTGTGCGCGGCCTCACGACCAAGCCGATTCGCTACGTGATCAACACGCATAATCATCCGGATCACCTCTTCGGAAACGCCGCGATACCACCGGATGCTACGTTTGTTGGGCACCACAATCTGCCGATCGAACTCGCCAGGCGTGGTGCATATTATCTGCATTCGTATCGTGAGCAGCTTGGCGCGGCGGAGATCGACGCGGTCAGGATCATTGGGCCGACCCTGCTCGTGGACGGCGAAAGGCGGCTTGATCTGGGCGGACGGCCACTGCGGCTCATTGCCTGGTCGCCCGCTGCTCATACCGACTGCGATCTGACAGTATTGGACGAGACCACCGGCGTGCTGTTCGCCGGCGATCTGGTGTTCCTGCAACACGTTCCGGTCATGGACGGAAGCGTCACCGGATGGCTGTCCGTGATCCAGCGCCTGGAGAAACTGCCCGCCCGTGTCGTGGTGCCAGGTCATGGCCGCGAGGTTGTTCGTTGGCCGCTGGCGCTCAATGACGAGCGACGTTACCTCACCGTTCTGGCACAGGACGCGCGTCGTGAAATAGCTGCGGGCACACCGCTCGAGCGTGCGATCGGCAACATCGCGAACTCGGAGCGAAACCGATGGCAGCTATTCGACGACTACAATCCACGCAATGCGACAGCCGCGTTCAGCGAACTGGAATGGCAATAGCCAGTTCAGCAGCCGAGCGGCCCCGGTACTGATATTCGTCATCGTCTGTCGAGGCGTCGCTTTCGGCCAGTTTACGCATGATCGTGTGGAGTGGCGATAGCTCGCAGGCGGGATCAGTTGCCGCCGCATCGCCAGCGATCGCCAGCGCCTGGCACCGGCATCCGCCGAAGTCGATCTCGCGCATATCGCAGGAACGGCATGGCTCGCGCATCCAGTCGGTGCCGCGAAAGGCCAGAAAGGCTGGCGAGTCTCGCCATATCTCCGCCAATGGCCGGTCGCGTACTGACCAGAACTCCAGCCCAGGAATGGTTTCCGCCGCGTGGCATGGCAGTACCCGCCCCGACGGGGTGACGTTCAGTGAACGACGCGCCCAGCCGCCCATGCAGGCCTTGGGGCGTCGCGCATAATAGTCCGGCACCACCATGTCGATGACGAGGCGTCCCGCATAACGGGGGCGGATGCTCTCCATCTCCTGCATGGCCTGGGCCACCTGTGCAGGTGTCGGCATCAGGGCTTTGCGGTTGCGCAAAGCCCAACCGTAGTACTGAGCATGCGCGATCTCGACACGCCCTGCGCCGAGTGCTGCAGCCGTTTCGACAAGAGCGGAAACGCGGCTGATATTCGCTCGGTGCACGACAACGTTGATGGTGAGCGCAAGTTGCTGTTCGACCACCATGCGGGAAAAGGCGAGCTTGCGCGCGTGTGCTCCGTGGTAGCCGGCGATGCGATCCGCCGTTTCGGCGTCCACGTCCTGTAGCGAAAGCTGGACGTGATCGAGCCCGCTCTGCTTCAACCGGGCAAGCCGTGCCGCATCGATGCCGAGGCCCGAGGTGATCAGGTTGGTGTAAAGTCCGGCGTCTCGGGCTGCCGCGGCAATCTCGATGAGGTCGCGGCGCGACGCAGGTTCACCACCGGACAAATGCAACTGTAGCACGCCCATCGCCGCCGCTTCGCGAAACACGCGCGCCCAGGTCGCAGCATCCAGTTCGTCCGCTCTCTGGTCCAGCGCCAGCGGATTCGAACAATAGGGGCAGGCGAGGGGGCAGCGATGCGTCAGCTCGGCCAGCAGTCCAAGTGGTGACGACAAATTCTCCGGCGCGCTCAAACGACCATCCGCTTGCTGACCAGTTCCGTCAGCATATCCTTCACGTCGCCTTCAATCTCCGCGCGTTCGGCGGTGTAGAGCGCAGCCAATTCATCGACAATCTGGCTCAACGTCCGCGTGCCGTCGCAGCGGCGCAAAATTTCGCTGGCAGGGCCTTCGGTCTCGATCACGCGTTCCGGACCCAGCAGCACCCATGCGTTGCGCGTCTGATCGAAATGCAGACGCACGCCGGGGGCCAGGCGTGGCCGATCTGGGGCCGTCGTCTCAGGCATCGGAATCCTTCGGCACGAAGGCTCCAGGCGGGATCAGCCCTGGCGTGACATAGGCATAGTGCAGCGCATCCAGCATGCACCACAGCACGTCGCACTTGAAAGCGAGCGTATCCACCACCGCCTGCCGCTGCTCGGGGGTGGTTGCGTGTTGCTTCACCCATTCAAGCGCGAAGTTGGCATCGCGTTCGGCCTGCGGCGGACGCTTGTCGAAATACGCCATAATCTCCGGCGTGATGAAGTCGTAGTGCGCGAGCATGCCGCTCATCCGCTCAGTGATGATTTGCGGCGAGAAGAGTTCGGTCAGGCAGGAGGCGATCGCCTCCAGCAGGCTCCGCTCGCGGACATAGTGCACGTAGGCCTGAACCGCGAAGCGCGTGGCCGGCAACAGCAGACGTGTTGACGCCACTGCCTCGCGGTCGAGACCGAGGCCATCGGTCAGCTTGAGCCATCGTTCAATACCGCCCGGGCGATCGTCGTCACCATCGTGGTCTTCGAGCCGCTTGCGCCACTCGCGTCGCAGTGCGGGGTCCTCGCAGCGGCCGATCAGCGACGCGTCCTTCAGTGGGACCATGGCCTGGTAGTAGTAGCGGTTGAGCGCCCACGCCTGCACCTGGGCCTTCGTGCATCGGCCGTTGTGCAGCATCTGATGGAACGGATGCAGGTTGTGGTAGCGCCGGGAGCCAAGCTCGCGCAGGCGCGACTCCAGGTCACCGGTGCCCCGAGTGTCGTTCAAAGCACAACCTCCATGCCGTCATAGGCGACCTCGAAGCCAGCCGCCTCCACCTGCTGCCGCTCGGGTGAATCGCGCAGCAGGATCGGATTGCTGTTGTTGATGTGCAGCAGGATGCGCCGACCTGGCATGTCTGCCAGCCCTTGCAGCGTTCCCCCTGGACCGCTCACTGGCACATGCCCCATTCGACGCCCGGTCTTCTGCCCAAGGCCGGTGGCGACCATCTCATCATCGGTAAACAGGGTGCCATCGAAGAACACAAGGTCAACGTCGCGCAGTTGCTGTCGCACCTGCCCAGTGATCTCGGCGCACGCTGGCGCCATGATGACGCTGCGGCCATTGGCTTCCAGCCGCGCGGCATAGGTTGGCCAGGGCTCCGCCTCTGTGGCGCCGTTGCTTTCCAGGTAGAGCGGAACCTTCCCAGGCATCTCGAGCAGCGTCAGCAGGACGCCGCCGGCGCATCGCACTGGCTCATAGGGCACGATCGGCTCCTGCCGGACGACGGCTGGGTCCAGCACATTGAAGATGCTGTTTTGCCGCAGCAGGTCCAGGAGAGGGGCTGGAGCATACACGGTGAAGGGCTGGCGTTCTCGCAGGACCAGCAACCCCGCGATGGCATCGACATCGCCGCCGAGCAGGACTATGGCCGCAATCGGCGACTGGCGCGGCCCGTGCACTGGCCACAGGCGCGGATTTTGTAGGATCTGCTGCCGCAGGTCCGGCGAAGCACCAACCACAACCCAGTCGGTTTCGTTGCCGCTAACAGCGATGGACGCCTGTGTCGAGGGCCGCACGCGCGGATCCCCGGACCTTGCCAAACGACAGAGGCGACACCCGCAGTTCCACTGCGGAAAGCCGCCACCCGCCGCCGCACCGAGAACCAGGGCGGTAAGCCCGGATGCCCGGCCACGCATAGCCAACTACGAAGGTGCGTTCAGTCTATAACTTACCGGCGAAATAGCCGTTGATTTCCATACCAATGCAGATTTCGCGCAGCTTCGGACGCGTCCAGGCCATCGGATGTCTCCTGTGATCTTATAGGCAACAGCGGAAGAACCACTTGCGATCCCCCTGCCTTTGCACACTACCAGCTTGGGCAGGGGGCGTCCAGGACACGCAGTCCTTGTAATCCTCCACACAATGGCGAATATCCGCAACAGCAACAGTAGCCTAGGCAGGCAAGTCCCGGGCGAATGGCAGGAAGCGCTCAATGAGCACGCGGACATGGCATTCACCTGTGCATCGTCGGTGGGTGCTGGCCGCCACGGCCGGCGTAGTCAGTGTGACAGCCGCCGCACAGGCGCCAACGCAGCCCGATTCCTGGACCGCCCTGGCGCCACAGATCTTTGGCGATCGCGTCATCCACGACGGCAGCGCAGTTGTCGGCATCGATGCCCCATACCGGGCCGAGGACGCGGCGTTGGTGCCGATCAGCCTTCATTCCCTGCTGAAGCCCGATGACGCTCGCCAGCTCGCCGGTATCACACTTTTGATCGATGAGAACCCTTCACCGCTGGCAGCCGTGTTCACGCCCGGTGCTGCGAGCGGCATGCGGTCTATCTCGACCCGCGTCCGGGTCGACTCGTACACCAACATCACGGCTATCGCCGAACTGAGCGACGGTCAGCTCTATGCCATGCAACGCTTCGTCAAGGCGGCGGGCGGTTGCTCGGCGCCCGCTGGAAAGCAGGATGCCAATCCTGTGGCGGCCGGCGAAATGCGGCTCCGTCAATTTCCTGCGGCGGCTGGCGCCGATCAGGGAAGGAACGAGGCGCAGCTCATGATCCGTCACCCGAACTATTCGGGAATGCAGATGGATCAGTTGACACGTCTGTATATCCCGGCGCGCTTCGTGAAGTCCGTGAAGATCCGGCAGGGACAGGAACTGCTTCTCGCGGTGGAGGGCGGAATTTCCATCTCCGAGAACCCGGTCTTCCGATTCGACTTTCGCACCAATGGTGCCACTACATTCAGCGCCGACGTCGAGGACAGCGAAGGCACTTCATTCCATCAGGAATGGCCCGCCACGGCGACATGATCGGGAGCCTAGAAGCACCGGACCTCGGCTTCGGCCTGTGCCTCTTCCAGATCACGAACCATCTCATTGGCGGGTGCGCTGCGGAACTCCTGACCGAGATATCCGCCCGAATTGCGCCGCATGCGCAGCACCGTCTCGGCCTTCTCGTATTGCTGGTAAGGCAACAGCGTCGCGATCACGTCGATGGCGCATGAGCAGCGCTTCAGCGCGTCCTGCGTTCCGCCATTCGTCGCCATGCAGGCGAACACATATTCCGCGCGGGTGGCCGTGCTGTAATCTGACTCGTCCGCTGCCCACCCGGGCCGTAGACACATCGCGCTGCACAGGAGGATGAATGCGCCGAAGCGAAACAGGACAGCGGCCATGGCTCGAGGCAGCGTTCCGCATTTGCCGGCCACATTCAAGTGGGCGGTTCGCAATGCCTGGTTGGAGTATTCGGTGCTGGCAACCCGTTGCCGTTTTGGCGATTACGTTCGCCGTCCCGGCGCTGGCCGCCGATAAAGGGAACACCCGGTTCTGGAACCTGACTGGCGAGACGATCACCTATCTCAGCCTCGCGCCGGCCGGAACCACGAAGTGGAGTCCGGATCAGTGCCGCAACGACCCGGATGGCAGCGTCGATTTCGACGAGAGGCTCCGCATCACAGGCGTCTCATCTGGCCGCTATGACGCGAAGTTCACCGACAGGACCGGACGCAGCTGCACCGTCACGGGCATCGATATCAAGGCCGGAGGCGTGTTTTCCATCGGCAAGGAATCGCTGGAGCACTGCGCTAAACCATAAGCTTTCGCACGCCATCCCATTGACACAGCGCCAGTAGACGCTGGGATAATCCCGCTATCGGATGGAAGGAATCAGGCGAGATGCTTGTCGCGCGTCGTGCGCTGCTGGCTGCCGGGATGGCCGTTGCCGCAAACTCTCTTGCCGCGGCGTCGCCTGCGATACGGGTCGGGGTACTGCGTTTTGGCACCGTGTCATGGGAAATCGATGTGATCCGCCAGCATGGTTTGGATGCTGCTGCTGGGATCACGGTGGAACCCGTTGAGCTTGCCGCATCACAGGCCGCACAGGTTGCGTTGCAGGCCGGTCAGGTTGACGCGATCGTGGTGGACTGGCTGTGGGTGGCGCGGCAAAGGGCGGCCGGTGCGGACTGGACCTTGGTGCCATTCTCGGATGCTGTCGGCGCGCTGATCGTCCCGCAGGCGTCGCCGGTTCGTGACGTGCCTGACCTCGCCGGACGCGCCCTCGGTATTGCCGGTAGTCCGCTCGACAAGAGCTGGCTTATCCTGCGTGCTTATGCGAGCCAGCGATACGGCCTCGACCTCAACGCGGTCGCCAACAAGAACTTTGGCCCGCCGCCATTGTTGGCCGAGCAGATGCGGGCCGGCCGACTGGATGCCTTGCTGACCTATTGGCAGTTTGCCGCGAAGGCGGAGGCCGGTGGGGCCCGCAAGATTTTGGCTGTCGAGGATGCTGTTGCCGCACTGGGGGTCAGCGCCGGTGTGCCGTATATCGGCTACACTTTCTCGCAGCGCTGGGCCGAGCAGAACCCGAAATTGATCGACGGCTTCATCAGCGCCTCGCGTCAGGCGCGCGGCATTCTCGCGACCTCAGATACGGAATGGCAGCGCATGATGCCGCTGACCGGTGCCGCCGATACCGGCGAGCTCGAGCGGCTGCGGGACTGGTACCGGCACGGCATTCCGCAACGCTGGGGCGAGCCCGAGCGCCGGGCGGCAGGACAATTGTTCGATCTGTTGGCCAGAATAGGCGGGCCTGATCTGGTTGGTCCGGTCAGTGCGATTCCGGCCGGAACGTTCTGGCCGGTCAGTTGGCAGTCGCAGGCTTAGCGCTCCGCAGGACTCGTGGTCTGCCGACGCGGATCGCGTCCGCCGCAGTATTTTTGGTGGCGTGGCAGGTCGCGGCTGATCTCGCTCAGAGTCGACTGTTGCCAAGTGTGACCGCGGTGCTGCAGGCCATGGTGCAGCAAACGGAAACCGGTGTGCTCCCCTGGAACCTGGCAATCACCCTCGGCCGTGTCGCCGCCGCGTTTGCAATATCGCTGCTATTAGGCAGTGCACTGGGTATCGCCATGGGGCGCTGGCGCCGTTTGGACCTTTGCCTGGACAACGCCGTGACGGTGCTCTTGAACCTGCCGGCACTGGTGCTGATCGTGCTGATCTACGTGTGGTTCGGTCTGAACGAGGTGGCAGCCATCGCCGCCGTTGCGCTCAACAAGTTGCCGACAACGGTGGTGACCATGCGTGAGGGCGCGCGCGCGCTCGATCCGGCGCTCGCCGAGATGGCACGGAGCTTTCACATGCCGCGCTGGCGCACCCTGCGGCACGTGACCTTGCCGCAGCTGGCCCCATACCTGTTTGCCGCGGCCCGCTCCGGGCTCGCGCTGATATGGAAGATTGTGCTCGTGGTCGAGTTGCTGGGCCGCAGCAACGGCATCGGATTCCAGATCCAGATCTACTTTCAGCTGTTCGATGTTACGCTGATCCTTGCGTATACGCTGGCCTTCCTCTTGGTTGCGCAATTGATCGAGTGGGTCGTCATGCAGCCGCTGGAGAATTGGGCGATGCGATGGCGGACGTAGTTCTGCGGCTGCGCATAGAAGGCAAATCCTTCCATACCGATCGCGACACACTGCCGGTGCTTGGTCCGATCGAGCTGACGCTGGCTGCCCGGGAGATCGTCGCGATTGTCGGGCCTTCGGGCTGCGGCAAAACCACGCTCCTGAGGATCGTCGCAGGCCTCGACACTGATTTCGTCGGCGAGCTTCAGTGGTTCGGCAATCTGCTGCCACGTATTGGCCAGGTGTTTCAGGAGCCGCGGCTGCTGCCCTGGCGTACCGTGCGGCAGAATATTCTGCTAGCACAGCACTATGCGAAGCCGGATGTCGCGGATCACCTGCTGGAAGCGCTCGACCTTACCGCATTCCGCGACTCGTATCCTGGCAAGCTGTCACTGGGCATGGCGCGGCGTGTTTCAATCGCCCGCGCCTTCGCCATCGAACCGGAACTGGTGCTGCTGGATGAACCATTCGTTTCGCTTGATGCGGCGATGGCCGAACGCAGCAGGGAAGTCTTGCTGAAGGCCTGGCATGCCCGTCCCACCGCAGGGCTGCTGGTGACCCATGATCATGACGAAGCGGCGGCGCTCGCCGATCGCATCCTGGTGCTGGGTTGCCGACCCGCTCGCATCAAAGAGGAGCGGGTGGTCCGACAGCCTCAGGGGACACCGCGAAGCGCCATCATCAGGCGATGATGTTCGCGCCGCCGTCGACGAAGACTGTCCCACCAGTGATGCGTCTGGCCAGCGAGGTCGCGAGATAGGCGCAGGCGAAACCGACATCCATGATATCGACCAGTTCGCCGAGAGGTGCCTTCTCGGCCGCCTCATTGAGCAACAGCTCGAAATCCTTCAGCCCAGATGCTGCCCGCGTCTTCAGCGGTCCGGGCGAAATGGCATGGACGCGGATGCCTTGCGGTCCCAGCTCGTAGGCAAGATAGCGACAGGCGGCCTCCAGCGCGGCCTTCACAGGGCCCATCACGTTGTAATTTGGCACGACACGATTGGCGCCGTAGTAGCTCATCGCAAACATCGTCCCGCCATTCCTCATCAGCGGCGCCGCGAGCTTCGCCATTCGGATGAAGGAGTGGCAGGAAACATCCATAGCCTTGGCAAAGCCTTCCGCCGAACAGTTCAGCAACCCACCCTGCAGGTCTTCCTTCGGTGCGAAAGCAATCGAATGCACCAGAATGTCCAGCGCGCCCCATTCGCGGGAAATCCGCTGGAACAAAGCTTCCAACTGACCCGGGACGGAGACATCCAGCGCCCCGGTAATGCCCGCCTGCAATTCCTGGGCAAGCGGTTCCACGTAGGGGCGCGCCCGCTCATTGAGCCAGGTGATCGCAAGCTCCGCACCAACG
>JAMXLO010000050.1 GCA_024280945.1 Acetobacteraceae bacterium | reverse complement strand
CCGGGGCGGGGAGGGGTTCCGGCGGTTCCGGGTAGACGGTCATGGCACTATGGGCGGCGAACCCGTCCGGGTCGGCGAACTTCAGCCGGACCAACGCATCGTAATAGGCTGCGCCTAGCTGCCGGCTACCGGCCAACTGCCGGTTCAGTTCATCGCATTCGGCCGCAATCTTGTGGCCGTAGTTCTGCCACGCGTTGTAATCGGCGGTTAGCTGCGCGTTTGCCCGTCGCAGTTCGTCGGCGGCCCGGCCTTCGTCCACCCAATCCTTCTGCACATCGCGTATCCGTTGGTCCATGTATGCTAGGTCGGCCTTTGCCTGTGCCTCGGCGTCGCGCAGCTTGTTTTTGTTCTCGTGCTCCAACAATAGGAAGCCGAGAATGACAACGGCGATAATCCAGCCTGATACGAACATGGGGTGCCTTGGGGTTTCGGGTGGCAGGTGGGTCCGCCATATACCCCAAATTGATCCCCAAATGCAACCTAGATGTTGGCGGATGTGGGTGGACCGCTATGGACAGGAAAAGCCCGGTTTCAGCGGCTTTCTGCGGGGTTCGTGGATGCTACTGGATGCCTACAAACACCGGACTGGCGGAGGGAGTGGGATTCGAACCCACGGTACGCTTTCACGTACACACGCTTTCCAAGCGTGCGCCTTAAGCCGCTCGGCCATCCCTCCAGACCGTTCTCAAAGCATAGCAGCGCGACAAGGGCCGGGAAACCTCGGCATGGCGTGCCGGCCAGGTCCTGCCTGACTGCGCTCCGCAGTCGGGACAGAGAGCCCGAAGCTCGAACCGAAGCCTCGTCGGACGTGTGAGAGCAACCCAGGGCCCTACCTCTGAATCACGAGAGAGAGTGCGTCAACTGCTTCAGCCGCGGGCGATAAGGGAGATACCTGCGATGACAAGGATCGTGCCTAGGATGCGTGGTATACCGAACTCCTCGCTCAAGAACGCATAGCCAAAGAAGGCTGTCATCAAGAAGCCCAGCCCAACAAAGGGATACGCTTGGGACAATGGTGTTCGCGCCAAGGCTGCGAGCCATACAATTGTTCCGATACCGTAGAGGGTCAACCCGCCCAAAACCCCAGGGCTGAGCAAAGTTGCCACCAATTTCGCGCTGATCGATAGCCCACTTGTCTCAGCATTGGACGACACGCCCAACTTAAATAATAGCTGTGCGACAGCCGACAATGTGACGCTGACGAGGATCAACGCAAGTGGCAGTTTGGCCATATCCCGACCACAAACTATGGATTTCGATTCGCGCGGCTGTAGAAGTCCCAGCACGCGTTGAGCGGATGCCGCTCGAAGCCAGCCTCAAGTGTCATCCGAAACACTTCCCATATCGAAGGCTCCTCTCCTACGGGGAACTCACATTTCCCAACAAATACACCGTCAGAATCGTCCAGATACTGAGATGCTGCCTGCGACGTAAATACGGGCAATGTGCGTCCAAGCTGCATTACGAGTGCCACGTGTCGGGCGGGAACCAACCCGAGCAATTGTGAGAACGGGTCCGTGAACGAAAGCACGGCGTAGCGTCGAGCGTAAGCATGGAGACCCTGATCTTTGAAGCGAGCAGCCGCATCAACCACATATTGCAGCCATGCCACGATCGCGGCAGGTTCAGTGTAGTGAGGGTCATTAAGAAGATAAAAGCGATCACGCTCGACGCGAGATACCTCTGGCTGAAGTTCACCAAGCAACTGAGCGAACAACGTAGCTCCTGATAGGGTTGCAGTCGAAACACGAATACCAGGGGCCAATGCGCTAAACGGGTGCTCCGTCGTCCCGTTCCGCTCCCGGACGATCATGTCCACACTTCGGTAGACAGAGACGTCCAGAATGGGGAGCAACAGCGTAGCGCCCAGGAGAGTCGTTCCGACGAGCTGAGACGGGTTCTGAGAACCGATGTCGTTCCGGAAAAGCACCGCGGACGCCGCGACGAGACCAACGCCCCCGGTGTTCTGGCTCTCCGCGAGCAGACTAACAACGACCAGCACGACAGCGTCGACGGCAAACGGTTGTGATCGGGGGAGCGTTAGCAGCCCAAGCCCACGTGGCTTGGCGGCAGCTATCGCGAGAACGAGTATACCAGTGCAGACTACTAACGGAGGCCAGTTATGGAATCCCGCGACGGCGACCCTGAAAAGCCCCTGTCCGCGGTTGACCTCGGTCATGGCCAGGACGTCATGAAGATAGGCCGAGACAAGTCCGCTTTCAGCCTGGATCAGCAGGCAGATTACAACCAGCCCCAAGATACTTAAGACAACATAGGCCCATGTAGCGCGACCCAGGAGACACGCCGTCATCACCAGACCAAGGCCGACGCCTGCGGCAGTGATCTTGAGGAAGAAGGCGAGGCAAATAAGGTAGCATATCAGCACGCCGTCCCAACGCGATTTGGGCAGTACGTACCAGAGCCCCAATAGGAAGAGGATGGCCGAAGCAAACCGGTTATACGGCGCAAAGTAGCTGATTGATGAAAGACTGGTATTGTCAACCGTGTATGGGACGAGAACGATGAGGCCAAGCAGGAAGAGGGCCGCATAGAAACGGGATCCGGTTGCAAATTTTCCTGCCAGGAGGGCTGTCGCCGGAAGCAACAGAAGCCACATCAGCGCATGCAGCCCAATGAATGGTTGGCCTTTCGGAAACAACCACTCTGCAACGGAAGTCAGATAGATGACAAGCGGGCCAATGGGCGAAATGAAATCAACGTGAGGCACCTGACCTAGTCGGGCCCGGTACGCACCTTCGGTGATAAACAAGAAATCCCAAAAAGCCCGACCATAGGGCAATACCCTGACGAATTCGGCTGCAAGAAACACCCCAACGGCCGATGCCGCGAGGATCGACAGGCGTACCACTACAGAAGGACTTCTCATCAATAGACTTTGAGATTGCTCTATGGCGATCGCCTTCACGGATCCGAGAGCCTCAGCTACGCGTGCCTGATAGATCGCAGTCATCCAACGGCTGGCAGTCCTTCGACTGATTTATCAGCGAAGTCAAGGAGCCGTTGGTGATGAATATCGAATTGCTGTCCGCTCACGCAGCTCGTGCCTTTTGCCGATCCCACCCTCACCAGCAAGGCGAGATCACTGATTCGCTACAGCAATGCCTTGAGTCTCCCTTGCTCATGTCAATTTGTCGCATTCTGCCGAACCGTGCAGTTCATTCTCCTTGCCGGCGCTACTACTCTTCCTGGTGCGCTCGAGAGCGTGAGAATGTGGCGACGGCGGGAAGGACGATGCAGTTGGCGACTCAGGTCAGGAAAGACACCGCGACATCAAGGGGCGAGACCGCCGAGGTACCTCTGGTCTTCGATCTGGACGGCACCGTCTTGCGGACAGACAGCCTGCTCGAAGCCTTGCTGCGGCTTGCCAAAAGTAACGTACTGAAGCTTATCGGCCTGCTTCCGGCGCTTATTAGCGGTAAGGCTGTGTTGAAGGAACGACTCGCCACCCTAGTCGATATCGACCCGCGCCACCTCGTATATAACTGCGACGTTCTGCATTATGCCACCCGGGCACGAACCCTGGGGAGGCCGATATATCTGGTCACAGCAGCAGACCAGAAGATCGCGCGTAAAATTGCAGATCATCTCCAGTTGTTTGACGGCGTCTTTGCTTCGGACGGTGCGGTCAATCTCAAGGGGGTGACCAAGGCACGATTCTTGGTCGATATGTTCGGCCAGGCAGGGTTCGATTACGTGGGCAACGCCGAAGCGGATAGATATATCTGCCGCAAGGCGCGCCGCGCCGCCATGGTTCTCCCATCAGCCCGGACGTTGCGGCTCGTTCAGGCTGATTGCCCAGATGTGGAGATTATCGGGTACCGCGCAGGGGTTTGGTCACGCCTTCGGCTCATCGTCAAGGCGATGCGCTTGCATCAATGGGCAAAGAATGTGCTCGTCTACGCGCCGGTTCTCGCGTCCCATCACCTGGAGGCGGAGACGTTGGGTCATGCAACGCTGGCGTTCTTTGCCTTTTGTATGTGCGCGTCCGGTGCATACATCATCAACGACTTATTGGACCTGCCACACGACAGATTGCATGCATCCAAGCGGCATCGGCCATTCGCCAGTGGCAATTTGTCCTTAGCCGTTGGGCCCTTTTTGCTTGCATTGGTTTTTGGAGCAGCCATCGCTCTCGCCAGCACCTTGCCTCCCGAATTTTCGATGGTCCTGCTGACTTACGTCGTTGCCACCATTTTGTATTCCCTCCTCCTCAAGAAATATGTGGTGGCAGACGTGCTCTTCCTCGCCGGCCTGTATTCAATCCGGGTGTTTGCAGGTGGTGCCGCGACCGAAATAGCGATCTCTCCGTGGTTGCTTGCGTTCTCGACTTTTCTGTTCCTCAGTCTCGCTATAGTTAAACGCCTGAGTGAGTTGACCCTCCTTGGGCGCCAGGAGGGACGTGAGGTTGCGGGACGAGGATACGTAGCTGACGATCTGCCAATGCTCCAGAGCATGGCGACCGCCAGTGGCTACATCTCCGTCTTGGTCCTGGCGCTCTATGTCAACAGCTCAGATGTTCGAATTCTGTACCACTCGCCACAAGTGCTCTGGCTGCTATGTCCAGTGTTGCTATTTTGGATCAGCCGCATACTGATCCTGTCCCAACGAGGACAGATGCATGATGATCCTGTTGTTTTCGCCTTAACAGACCGAATGAGCCAATTAAGTGGATTGGTCGGCTGCATCATTATCCTTGTAGCTGCGTTGAACGGCCCGATTGCTCCATGAGGCGAGATCCCGGTGTTCCAGCCTCCAGCTGACCGCCACATTGACCCGTTTCAGGTCTGCGCTGTTGATTTACCTCATGGCGCCGCTACGCTGCACGCTCGTTCTCTAAAAGAAGGTCGTGATGCCCGAATCGGAACACATCGATAGCCGACGCACGGTACTGATCGCTTATGACGTCTGCCGGCGGGCACTGGTGCCATCAGATCCTGCGCGGAGGGTGGTGATGCGTCCCGTGCTGGACGCCTGGGTGCGGATGATTAGCATCGCGCGCGGCGAAGACATACCAGTGGTCTACACTACACCCGTCAGCCGGGCCGATGGTGCGGACGTCGTGATGCTTCCGACTGACCTTTCGGCGGAAACCGGCGTGCCCCCACTGACCAATGCTGTCGAGGGGACTTCAGATTCAGAGTTCCCCGAGGAAATTGTCCCGCAAGCTCAGGATTACGTTTTCCTCAAGCGGCGGCCGAGCGCGTTCTACGGGACAGGAGTCGCCGAACTCCTGCACATGCTGCGACGCGACATCATTATCATCGGCGGCGGCGCAACCAATCGCGGCGTGGAGACAAGTGTTCGCGAGGCCTTTAACCTCGACATCGCCTCTGTCGTCGTTCGCGAGTGCTGCTGGGGAAGCGACGCGGCCGCGCACGCCTATAGCCTCGACAAGGCGATGAAGATGTACGCGCGCATCAGGCACCTTGACCAGATCGCCGCAATGCTCCGGAGATAAGACGCTTGGGTGAGCGCGGCCCGTTCACTCAGCCCTTGCTAAACGCCGCTCGCCGCTCCGGTAAGTGATCCGGCCGACAGGTACGGCGCCTTTAATGGTTTATTAAACCATCTAGACACAATGGTGTGTCTTCCTACTGAGTGAAACTTATCCCGCCATCCTCCAAAGCCTGGAGATGGCGGGTCTTTTCTTGTTCCGAGCGTTCGCAGCCGAAGCAATCGCGGCTGGCCACTGCCCAGCCCCTTATATAACCGAGACTGTTTGCCGTTGAGTAAAGCACCGTCGCGGTGCCGGCGTCACACCGCCCCGTCTTCATCCAGCGTGCGACGCAGCACGCGCAGATCGTCCCATGCCAACCGACGGTTTTCCGGCGCTTTCATCAGCTCCGCCGCGCTGAAGGTCGCCAGGACGGGAATCACCAGCGAAGAATCCGGAATTGGCAGGTTGATCCATTCGCCACGAGGCCGGCGCCGTGACGTCGTTCGCGGCAACAGAGACCGTGCCGAGAGCAGGCCCATAACCAGCAGCCGGCGCGGCGCAACCAGAGCAATCAGCCGGTGCAGGAACGGCAGACAGACTGCCATCTCGGTTGGACTTGGCGGCCGGTCACCTGGCGGACGCCAGGGGATCAGCGGAGTCAGCAGAAGTTGCGTGCGCGACAAGTTAATGGCGGCGAGCATACGATCGAGATATTCTCCCGCGGGTCCGGCAAACGCCATCCCTGATCTGTCATCATCGGCGCCTGGCGGCGCGCCGATAAGCATCAGTGGGGCGCGCGGATCACCTTCGGCAAAGATCATGTGGCTGGCCGTTTCGCGCAGCACGCAGCCGTCGAAGTCAGCCACAGCCGCACGGAGCTCTTCGAGAGTCGCGGCGGCTGCAGCGGCTTGCTGAGCGCGTTGGGCAGGGGTGGCGAGCAGCGCTTCGCCCCGCGCCCCTGCCACGAGGGGAGGGGGGACCGGGGGTGCAGAGGTCGTCGGCGCATGGAACCGGTTCACCGGTGCCTCCTCGAGCGCCTCGTCCGCACCCCACTCGATCTGCAGCTTGAGCGCCGTCAGATCGTTCACTAGTCGGCCGCCTCCGCCTGTGCGTAGTCTATCGGTTCCGCGCACCAGCCTTCCCGGCGGGACCGCCAGTAAGCCTCGTGCAGCGCCTCTGTCACCGGCCCCGGCCGGTCGTTTCCAAGGATTCGGTCATCCAGGCGTGTGACCCCCATCACGCCGCCGGCGGTGGAGGAAATGAATATCTCGTCCGCCTCGCGCAGCTCCGCGAGCGAGACGGTGCGCTGCTCGCAGCGTAAGCCAGTCTTCTCGCACAGCTGAATCACCGCCAGCCGCGTGATACCTTCCAGCACGCCGCGATTGGGCGTTGCAACCACACCGTTGGTCACGGTGAAAATGTTGAAACCAGGCCCTTCGGTGACGTTGCCTTCAAGGTCGAGAAGCACAGGATTGTCTGCTCCCTTGTCCTGCGCCTCGAACAGCGACTTCGTCATGTCGGCCCAATGAAAGTTCTTCGCCCGCGGATTGACGCATACCTCTGGAATGCGCGGGGTCGATGACACGATCAGATGCGCTCCTCGATCAATCACCTCGCGCGGCATCAGCCAGACATACGGCACGGCAAACGCCAGCAGATAATTGCGTGCGTTCGATGGATGTCGCCGTACGTTCGGCGGCGCCGAGCCGCGCAGACAGTCCATCGCGACATATGCCTCGTGCAGCCCGGTTCGCCGCACCAACTCATGCAGGATGCCCCGAATGTCCTCGTCGCTCTCGCACGGAAGCAGGCGGAAATACTCCATCGACGCGCGGAACCGCTTAAGGTGATCGTCCAGCTTGAAAAAGGCGCCGTCCCAAACGCTGACCACGTCGTAGGTCACATCGGAGCGACGATAGCCCCATTCGGTAACCGGGATCATCGCCTCGCCCACCGGCATGAAACGTCCGTCGATGTAGGCGGCACCCGAGGGCCACGTGGCAGCGCTTGCGGGCATCGTTCGGCTCCTTCCTCTGCGACTTCCTGACCATAACAGAAGGCTGCGACGCGCACGAAGGGCGTCAGTTCATCATCTGGATCATTTCCCGCACGCGGGGATAGACCTCGTTCGCCCAACGTCGTCCGCTGAACACGCCATAGTGGCCGACGCCGGTCTGCAGATGGGCCTGCTTCAGGCTCACCGGAATCCGGCTGCACAGATCGAGCGCCGCCATGGTCTGACCGATGGCGCAGATGTCGTCGCGCTCACCCTCGACCGTCAGCAGCCCCATACGGCGGATCGCTGCCAGACGTATAGGCGCCCCGTTCCAGGTCAGCACGCCGCGCGGCAGGTCGTGTTCCTGAAACACCCGCTGCACCGTCTCGAGATAGAATTCACCTGGCAGGTCCATCACTGCGCCGTACTCGTCGTAGAACTTGCGGTGTGCCGCGGCACCGATGTGGTCGCCGCCGACCAGGCTGCGAAATTGGCCCAGATGCGCGCCGATGTGCCGGTCCAGGTTCATGCTCATGAAGGCGGAAAGTTGGACAAAGCCGGGATAGACGTGGCGATAGGCGCCGGGAAAGCGCCACGGCACCGCGTGGATCAGGTAGCGGTCGAACCATTCGATCGGGCGTGACTGGGCCAGTTCGTTGACTTTGGTTGGATTGACGCGGGTGTCGATCGGACCAGCGATCAGCGTCATGCTGCGCGGCATGGCCGGATCGCTGGCCTCGGCCATCACTGCCGCCGCAACAAGGGCCGGCACCGCCGGCTGACAAACCGCCACGACATGGCCGCCGGCGCCGATCGCGCGCAGAAAGCGAATGATGTGAGCGACAAACTCATCCAGGCCGAAGCGTCCCTCGGACAGCGGCACGTTCCGTGCGTTCTTCCAGTCAGTGATGAAGACGTCGTGGTCCGGCAGCATCACCTGCACGGCATGGCGCAGCAGCGTGGCAAAGTGGCCGGACATCGGCGCGACCAGCAGAACGCGCGGCTGTACCACGTGGCTGTCCTTGCGGAAGTGCAGCAAGGTACCGAACGGGGTATCGTCAGCCGCCTCTTCAGCAATCGCAACGTATGCTCCATTGACCGGCACCGCATCGATGCCAAATGGCGGGCGCACATGCGTCAGCCCACAGTCTGCGAAGATGCTCAACCCTGCGGAGAGATGGCGCAGCACTGACGGCGGCCCTAGGCCGCACTCTGCCAGACGCATCATCCGCGAGCCTGCCCTAGCGAACTGCCGCAGCGGGTGCAGCAGGTCCGCATGGGCTTGGTAAATTTGATACATCATCGATGCAGTTGTCTTGCAGGCGGTTCCGGGGCTTTATTGCGTCGCAGCATGTACCGGGTCGATGAGGGTGCGCAACATGGCCACGCTCCTGATCAGCAGCAGGAACTACTCCTCATGGTCACTCCGGGGCTTTCTGCTCGCCCGGCTGGCGCGTCTGGACTTCGAGGAGAGGGTCGTTGCATCGGACGATCCGGCGACTCGGGCGGAACTGCTGCTGCGTGCGTCCTCGATTCGGGTGCCCTGCCTGATCCATGACGGGGTGACGGTCTGGGATACCCTGGCAATCGCTGAATACCTCAATGAGACCTGCCCTCAAGCCGGCATGTATCCCGGCGACCGCATGGCGCGCGCCCGCTGCCGCTCGATCTCCGGCGAGATGCATTCGGGCTTTTCCGCGCTGCGGTCATCGTTGCCGATGAACCTGCGTACTGACGGTCGGCGCGTCGCTGTCTGGTCTGCAGCGCAGGCGGATATCGATCGCATTAGCGAGATATGGCGCGAATGCCTCGGCACTTGGAGTGGACCATGGCTGTTCGGCCGTGCACCGACCGTGGCCGATGCGATGTATGCCCCCGTGGTCACCCGCTTTCGCAGCTACGGCGTCGAACTGGATCCAGTCTGTGCCGAGTACTGCATGCACATTTGGCAGTGGTCTGACTTGGCGGAGTGGGTGGCGGCGGCACGGCAGGAGCCAGAGCAGATCGAGGAACTGGAGGTAGAGTTCTAGAGCGGCGTGACGATGACGGTAGGCATCGGCGGCGGTACCAAATTGGGATGAACGCTGGCTAGCGGCGGGGTCCAGCATGGATGGAGCCAAATTGATGCAGTGGTGGCCCGATGGTCAGGACACCACCCGGGCACCCTGCAACCCAACCGCCGCTCTGGGTTTAACCGCCACCTCACGCGTTCTGGGGGTCATGTCCCGCAAATCGACCGAAAAGCGGCAGAGCTTCAGCGGGATTTGGGGTCAGCCGAGCGGCCGAATGTCTTCTGCGCGGCAGAAGTAGAGCGATGTCACCGGCTGACCGTCGAAATGCACGCGGTAGTGCGGCTCCGGTGTGTCTGCGATCACGGCGACTATGGTACCTGTCCCCAAGGTGACGCACGCGGACACACCCATTACGCGAGCGTTGACGTGCAGAGCCTTGACAGACACTTCCGCCGCCGGCACCGGCGCATTGTCGAGGCTTTGCAGTGCAAGTCTTACTGCGGCCCTGGCGCGATCGAGAGCATCCAAGTCGTCGACGACGTCGTGCAGCTGGCGATCGAGCGCCCGAAGGGCGACCGGGTCCAGTATGACCCCAACTTTCTGTTCCGAGGCATTTTGCCGCATCGCTTGGCCCTTTCAACCAACCTGCCGCCACGGCTGCCGGGACCGCGGCAGGTGGCTTGATCGCGGTCCGTGTCATAATGATTCCGCGGAGACCTATCGACCGCGGTGCCAGGATGAACACTGCTGCCTGACATCGGGTAAACAACCGAACCCATTCATGCAGATGTCACGGGCAGCGACGACCGGCGGTCGCGCGAATTGCAGCCGGATTCTGCCCCACCTCGCGTAGGGCCGGCCGTATGCTGCGTCGCAGGCGATTTCGTCGTCATCGTCAGCCACATCGCCAGGCTGGAACAATGTTCCCGGACAGCGCACGTCCGTTCAGAACGTCAGTGGAATGTCGGCATCACCTCCTGGCAGAGTAGCCGGAGCGCTGTCATGACGTTCCGGTGCGGAATCTTGCCACCGCAATTCAGTTCCATCAGCACGCCGTCCAGGCTCAGTTCTTGGCGCAACTCCTCCAGCCGAGCGGCCACCGATTTGGGCGAACCGATCAACACGGTGCCTTCCAGTGCCTGCTCATAGGTGATCGTTTCGAGCCGTCGCGCAATTGCCGCCCGGCGCTCCGCGCCATCCACACCGGCGCGCTTCGCGGAGTCAGCCAGGAGAGCAGCCTGCTGGCGATAGAAATGGATCAGGCTCGGTTCGGCTTCGCTGCGTGCCTGCGCATCCGACGGCGCGATGTAGGCCGGGACACGAAGGAACACGCCACCATCTGCCGCACCGGAGTCCGCGAGTGCCGCCCGATACGCGGCGATCTGCGGTGCGATCTCAGCTGCTGTTTCGTAGCGCACTGCGACGAAGATCGGCAGGCCTTCGCGACCAATAGATACAAACGTATCGGCGCTGGTCGCAGCGACGCGGATCGGCGGTGTCGGCTGCTGCAACGGCTTAGGCACCACCGACACGTCCGCGAAGCGATGGTACTTGCCTTGATACGAAATGCGATCCTGCGTCCACGCCTTGCGCACGATATCCAGCACTTCGCCGAAGCGCTCGCGGCTCTCCGCATAGGGCACACCATAGGCCTCGTAGGTGCGTGCCACGCCGCTACGACCGACGCCAAAGATCAGCCGCCCGTTGCTGATCTGATCGACAGTCGCCGCTTCCTCGGCCAGGCGCAACGGATGGCAGAGCGGCAGCACCTGGACCGCGAGCCCGATCTTCATCCGTTGCGTGCGAGCTGCAATCGCACTGGCGACGCAAAGTGGTGCCGACAATACTGAACGAGCCGGATCGAAGTGCAGCTCTCCGAGCCACATTGCATCCAGCCCCCAACGTTCGGCGCCGTCGACCAGATCGAACGATTGCGCAAATGCCTCCGCGTGTGAACGACCGGGCAGGGGCGGGAACTCGTGGAAGATGCCGAACTCCATCGCGGATGGCCTCACCGTTGCCTCATCAGGCGATGAGCCTAGGTGCAGGCTATAGCGATGTCACCTCTGGCCCTGAGCTAGGCAGTGGTGAGCTAGGCAGTGGCTACCGCAGGGCGCGTCCGCGTAATGCGCAGCACCAGGATCGAGGCCATGAGGCACGCCAGGCCGCTCGCAAGGAACGCGAGCAGATAGCTGCCGGTCCAGGTGCGGACCACGCCAGCCCCCACCGCTGCCAGAGCACCGCCAACCTGATGCGTGGCAAAGATCCATGACATGATCACCGGTGCGGCCTTCCTGCCGAACACCTCGTTCACCAGCGCGAAGATCGGCGGCATCACCGCGATCCAGTCCAGCCCGTAAAACACCGCGAAGACCGTCAGGCTGACGCTGTCGAAGTTCGTATAGGGCAGCACCATGAGCGACAGCCCGCGCAGCCCAAAGATCCAGAAGAGGAGAATGCGCGGATTATAGCGGTCAGTCAGCCAGCCCGCGATGGTCGAACCGATCAGGCTGAAGACACCAAGCGACGCCAGGATGCCTGCGCCGGCGAACTGCGAATAGCCATGGTCGACGCAGAACGCGATCAGGTGCGTACCGATCAGGCCATTCGTAGAGAAGCCGCAGACCGCAAAGCTGGTGGCCAGTAGCCAGAAATCGATCGAGCGGACGCCGCGGATCAGGCCATCGATCGCGACAGCGAATGGATTGCGACTGCGCGCCGACGGCGGGGCCTCGATCGTCGCGCCGAGAGGCGTGAGGCCGATGGCGGCGGGTGTTTCAGGAAGCAACAGCATGGCCAGCGGGATCAGCGCCGCGATGGTCACGGTGACGGCGATAGAGACACTCTGCCAGCCATAGTCCTGCGACAGCCGGCCGAGCAGTGGCAGGAAGATCAGCTGCCCCGCCGCGTTGCCGGAACTCAGCAGCCCCATCGCGAGGCCGCGATGTGCAACGAACCAGCGGTTCGCCACCGCCGCGGCCATGCCGACCGCCCCGGCACTGGCGCCGATGCCGACCAGCAATCCCCAGGTGAAGAATAACTGCCACGACGCTGTGATGAAGGTGGAGAGCCCAGTCCCAGTCAGCAGCAGCAAGAGGCAGAGCAGGATGGTGCGACGGAGGCCGAAGGTCTCCATCAACCCGGTAATGAACGGCTGCGTCATGCCCAGCAGCAGAATATTCAGCGAGATCGCCGCCGAGATCGTGCCAACACTCCAGCCGAACGCCTGCTGCAACGGCACGATCATCACGCCCGGGGCGGCACGCACGCCGACCGCGCCAAGGGTGATCGTGAAGGCGACGGTCAGCGCGATCCAGGCGTAATGAACACGTCCGACGCAAAGTCTTGCCACGGCGGCCGTCATGCACGATACCTTTCTACTACGCGACAGTATGGCGGTGCACGGCGCCTTCCACCAGCCTCTGCGGCCTGCCGCTGGCGCAGCTGAGCTATGCGGACCGGGAGCTGACGGCGCGCCGCTGGTCGCGAGGACAGCCGTCTGCTTTGCTGGGTGCCAAATGGATTTGCCCGCGTCTGGCCCGACATCGCGCGTATATTTCTCGCAACGGTTGCGGCTGCACTATGTCGATTGGGGCAATCCAGCAGCGCCACCGCTGGTGCTCTTGCATGGCGGCCGCGACCACTGCCGCAACTGGGACTGGGTCGCGGCGGCGCTGCGTGACGATTACCACATCATTGCGCCCGACCTGCGCGGACATGGGGATTCGGCCTGGTCGGCGTCCGGGCACTACACGATGGCAAGCTACATCTATGATCTCGCGCAGCTCATCCACCAACAGGAGCTGGCGCCGGTGGCGATCGTCGCTCACTCTCTCGGCGGCAACATCGCGGCGCGGTATGCCGGCATCTATCCTGAAGCAGTGCGCCGCCTCGTGGTGATCGAGGGCATTGGGCCGCCGCCACGACTACCAAGCGCACCACCGCGCCGTCCGATCGAGCAGCGCATGCGCGAGTGGGTCGACGAACAACGGTCGCTATCGGGTAGGCTGCCGCGGCGCTACGCCAGCATCGAGGACGCACTACGGCGGATGCAGGAGGAAAACCCGCATTTGTCGGCTGCGCAGGCACGGCATCTGACGCAGCACGGTGTGAACCAGAACGAGGACGGCACCTATAGCTGGAAGTTCGACAACTACGTCCGCGTTTGGCCCCCTTACGACATGACACGCGAGGAGATTGCCTCGCTATGGTCGCAGATCGCATGCCCGACGCTGCTGGTTTACGGCGAGGAGAGCTGGGCGAAGAACCCCGCGGACGATGGCCGTGCCGGCTATTTTCGAAATGCCCGCGTCCTCGGCGTCAGCGGCGCCGGGCACTGGGTGCACCATGACAGGCTTGCCATATTTCTGCGGGAGGTTCGGGCGTTCCTGACCTGATCCAGACTTAACCGTTTATTACCCATATCGCCTCACAACCGCCTGCCATGAGCTCTGCCCTGATTTCCAGCGCGGATGCGTCGCGCATTCCGATTCCAGCGGAAGACGAAGACGTTGCCGCGATCCGGCGAGGCGTGGTTGCGAAACTGACCTACGATGTCGGCCGTGATCCGATCGTTGCGACCGACTGGGACTGGTTCATGGCTACCGCCCTGGCTGTGCGGGACCATGTGCTGGAACGCTGGATGGCGTCGACCCGATACAACTACGTGAGCAGGGGGAAGCGGGTCTATTATCTGTCGCTGGAGTTCCTGATCGGCCGTCTGTTGCACGATTCGCTCAATAACCTGGGGCTCGTGGATCGGATGCGGACAGCGCTGGCCGAGCTAGGAGTAGATTACGACAGGCTGCGCAATGTTGAGCAGGATGCCGCGCTGGGCAATGGCGGTCTGGGGCGGCTTGCCGCATGTTTTATGGAAAGCATGGCGACGTTGGGTATCCCCGCTCATGGCTATGGCATCCGCTACGCGCACGGCATGTTCCGCCAGGTCATTCAGGATGGATGGCAGCGCGAATATCCCGAGAACTGGCTCACCAACGGCAATCCGTGGGAGGTCACGCGTCCAGATGCAACGCATCGGATCGGCTTCGGCGGCACGGTGGAGACCCAGCCAGGAGAGAACGGCGATCTGCAATATACCTGGAATCCGGCCGAAACTGTAGATGCGGTGGCATACGACACGCCGATCGTGGGTTGGCGGGGCAATTTCGCCAATACGCTGAGACTGTGGGCGGCGCGTGCGCCGGACCCGCTGCGACTTGATGCGTTCAATCGCGGCGACCATATCGGCGCCCTCGAGGCACGCGACAGAGCTAATGCGATCTCGCAGGTACTGTATCCCAGCGATGACACGCCGGCAGGCCAGGAGTTGCGGCTCCGGCAGGAGTATTTCTTCACCTCCGCCTCGCTGCAGGACCTCGTCGAACGGCACATGCGCCAACACGCTGGCGATATTCATACCCTAGCGGATATGGCGGCAATCCAGCTGAACGATACACATCCCGCCATCGCCGTGGCCGAGTTGATGCGGATCCTTGTCGATCAGCACAAGCTTGCATGGGACGAAGCGTGGCAGATAACCAGGAATACGATCTCGTATACCAATCACACGCTGCTTCCCGAGGCTTTGGAGAGCTGGCCGGTATCGCTGCTGGAGCGGCTGCTGCCGCGGCACATGCAGATTGTATATCAGATCAATCGAATCCACCTTGATGCAGTCTGTGCCTTGCCGCGCAGCGACGGCCCGCCACTGGCGGACTTGTCGCTGATCGATGACAACGCGGGAAGGTGGTTGCGCATGAGCTCGCTGGCATTCCTGGGCTCGCATAAGGTCAACGGTGTGTCCGATCTGCACACGGAACTGATGCGCCGGACTGTGTTCCGCGAGTTGCACCAGCTTTACCCCGACCGTATCGTCAATAAAACCAATGGCGTTACCCTGCGTCGTTGGCTGTTCGGCGCCAATCCACAGCTCACGGCGCTGTTGACCGACGTGGTTGGCGAGCGGCTGCTGGACGACGCGGATTCGCTGGGTGATTTCGCCAAGGTTGCCGACGATACATCCGTGCACGATCGGTTGGCGGATATCCGGCTTGCCAACAAGCAGGCGCTGGCTGACCTGGTGCAGGAGCGGCTGCAGATCACCCTCGATCCGCATGCGCTGTTCGACGTGCAGATCAAGCGCATCCATGAGTACAAACGCCAGCTGCTGAACATCCTGGAGACCATCGCGCTGTCCAACGAAATCCGGGCGCATCCGACCGACGACTGGGTGCCCCGAGTGCGTATATTCGCGGGCAAGGCGGCGGCGAGCTACTACCGGGCGAAGCTGATCATCAAGCTGATTAATGACGTGGCACGGGTGATCAACAATGATCCGGCACTGCGTGGCATGCTGAAGGTCGTGTTTCTCCCGGACTACAATGTGAGCCTGGCCGAGGCGATCATTCCCGCGGCGGATCTGTCCGAGCAGATCTCGACTGCGGGAATGGAAGCGTCCGGGACCGGTAACATGAAGCTGGCGCTGAACGGCGCATTGACCATCGGCACGCTGGATGGCGCCAACATCGAAATTCGTCAACGCGTGGGTGAAGGCAATATCTTCATTTTCGGGCTGACCGCTGAGGAAGCGACCGAGCGCCGGCGGCGTGGCCCTGGTGCGCGCGAGACGATCGCTGCCCAGCCGGCCCTTCAGCAGGTACTCGATGCCATCGCCTATGGCGTATTCAGCCCGGAGGAGCCCCAGCGCTACCGTGAGCTGATCGACGAGCTGACCGGCAACGACCACTTCCTGGTGACGGCGGATTTCGATGCCTACGTGACCGCGCAGCAGCACGTTGCTGCACGTTGGCGCAATCGGCGTGCGTGGTGGCATTCCAGTGTGCTGAATACGGCCAACGTCGGCTGGTTCTCCTCGGATCGCACTATCCGCGAATACGCCGAAGAGATCTGGAACGTGGCACCACGCAAGATGTAGGGATTGCGCCACCTCTGCCGGCGCGCCAGCATCGCGCGACACGGGAGGGGATCGGCATGGACCTGATCGTTCGCAATGCCAGGCTGTCGCACGCGCCGGATGGCCCGGCAGTGGATATTGGCATCGACGGCGGGCGTATCGTGGCAATCGAAAGCGCGTTGTCGGCGGATGCGCCGGAGCATGACGCCGGCGGGTGCCTCGTCTGCGGCGGTCTGGTCGAGACCCATATCCATCTGGACAAGTCCAACATCATCGACCGCTGCCCGCCCGAGCAAGGGCGCGACGCCAATTCCATGCAGCGCGTCGCTGCGGTCAAGCAGACATTCACCATCGAGGACGTCTATCAGCGGGCCAGCCGCACATTGGAGAAATGCATCAGGCATGGCGCTACGCGGATGCGAACGCATCTGGAGTTGGATGGCGGCGTGGAGATGCGCAGCTTCGAAGCGATTGAGAAGTTGCGCCATGACTTTGGGTGGGCCATCGACATCGAGGTCTGCGTGTTTCCGCAGGAGGGACTGACCAACAATCCACGCGCCGATGCTCTGCTGGTCGAAGGTCTGAAACGTGGGGCACGCGTCATCGGTGCGGCTCCCAATTACGATCCGGATCATGCCGGACAGATCCATCGGATCTTCCAACTGGCGCGCGAGTTCGATGTGGACATCGACATGCATCTGGATTCAGGCAATTCACCGGAGCAGATGGACATTCACCTGGTGTGCGAGCTGACGGAGAAATACCAACTCGGCGGCAGGGTCGCCGTCGGCCATATGTGCAAGCTGTCCACCATGCCACCGGCGCAGCTGCGCGCGTTGGCACGACGCATCGCCGATGCCGGCGTGGCGGTGACCGTACTGCCGGCTACCGAACTGTTTATGATGGGACGCGATCAGGATTTCGGCGTTCGGCGCGGGGTGGCAGACGTCAATCTGTTGGTGGAACACGGTGTGAACTGCTCGCTGTCTACCAACAACGTGCTGAACCCGTTCACGCCGTTCGGTGATGCCTCGCTGCTGCGCATGGCGAATCTGCAGGCCAATGTGTGCCAGATTAGCGGCGCAGGTCGATTGCGCGAATGCTTTGCCATGCTGACCGAGCGTTCCGCACGGCTGATGAACCTGAAGGACTACGGTATCAAAGTGGGCAATCCCGCAGATATCGTCGTGCTAGACGCAACAACGCCGGAGCAGGCGGTGGCAGAGATCTGCCATCCGCTGGCGGCATTCAAGCGGGGTCAGCGCACGGTCACGCGGCCGCGGGCCGAATTGCACAGGCCATGAGCCGAGGAGTGGCTGCACTGGACCCCGCTTTCGCGGATTACGAGGAGGGGAAAATGGATGGCTTCGCAGCCAGTGACGGTAGCCGCATAGCGTATCGAATCGATGACTTCACCGACCCATGGCGGCCGCCGCAGACCTTGCTGCTGTTGCATGCGGCGATGGGTTCATCCAGGCGGTGGTATGCGGCTGTGCCGGCACTGGCGCGTCACTACCGTGTCGTTCGCATGGACCTGCGAGGGCACGGCGAATCGCAGGTGCCACCGGCGGAGCCGCCGCTGTCGATGAATCGACTCGTGCAGGATGTGCACGAATTGCTGGATCATCTGGCCTGCGGCCCCGTGCATATCGTTGGCAACTCCGCCGGGGGGTACGTGGCGCAAAACCTGGCCATGACGTCGCCGCACCGTGTGCGGAGCCTTATGCTGTTCGGCTCGACACCAGGGTTGAAGAATAGCCAGGCGCATACGTGGCTGCCGCGTGTTGCGCGCGAGGGGCTGCGCAGCTTCCTCGCAGCAACTATCGAGGATCGCTTTCCACCGGGCCATGACCAAGGCCATATCGAATGGTTCCTCGACGAGGCCGCCAAGAATGACCCGGCGTATATCGGCCGCTTCGTCGGGCTGATGACAACCTTGTGGTGGGCGGACGACCTGCCGCGCATCAAGTGTCCGACGCTGTTGGTGATGCCCGGTGCGGAGACGGTGGGCAGCACGCAGAACTACGAGATCATGCGGTCGAAAATCCCTGATTGCGAGTTGATCGCCTACGAAGGGCTGCCGCACAACATCTGCGACATCGCGCCGGATCGCTGCGCCAACGATATCCTTGCGTTCTTGCGGCGGAGGTTCTCATGAAACTTGCCGATATCGCCCAGGTGATCCGCAGCAAGAATGCGGGCCCTCGCCGACTGACCCTGGATCTAATGTTCGCTACTGATGCCGATTACCAACGCGTCGCGCAGTCGCCGTCGCTCAGCCGGGAAAACATCGGCGCGCGCTATCGGGTGGCGGCCAACGATGTGACGGTAATTCCCTATCCTGCTGGACGCGCGATCAAGATCGTGCTGGCCCGGCCAATCATGGCAGGCGACCCGGGTGATCGCGACGTTTACGGGGCGCAGCAGCACGCACCTTTGCTGGAGGTAGAGATATGAGCGCCTCGACACGCATCCTCGACGAGGTGCGCCGCAACCGGCGGCCGATGCGGTTTCTTGGTGCATCGGGACAACTCGGCTATGGCATTCCGACTCCGGCATTCAATGCAGGTTTGGCTCGCAAGCCGGACCTGATCGGCTGCGACATGGGTTCGATCGACATCGGACCCACCTATCTCGGCAAAGGCGAGATGGCAACGGCACCGGCGGCGACGCGGCGTGACCTGCGCAAGGTCTTGCTCGGTGCGCGTTCGATCGATGTGCCGCTGGTGATCGGCTCGGCTGGTTCCGCTGGCGCGGGGCCACATCTGGACGCGACACTCGCGATCATCCGCGAGATCGCTCGTGCCGAGGGACTTCACTTCCGTCTGGGAGTCCTGCGCGCCGACCTGTCACGCGACGGATTACGCGCCGCCGTGCGCGCCGGCCGGGTAACCGGCATCGACGACATGCCAGTGTTGACCGAGGAGGAGGTGACGGAGGCGGCGCACATCGTCGGGCAAATGGGCATGGGTCCGTTCCGTCGCGCGCTGGCCGAAGATATCGATGTGTTGATCGCCGGTCGTGCCTGCGACACGGCAATCTTTGCGTCTTTGCCGACAATGTTGGACTTCCCGACGGGGTTGTCGGTGCACATGGCGAAGATCATCGAGTGCGCGTCGCTGTGCTGCCTGCCCGGTGGACGCGATTCAATACTGGCTACGCTCGACGATGACGGCTTTGTGCTGGAGAGCATGGCGGAGCAGCGTCGGGCAACACCGGTATCGGTCGCGGCGCACAGCCTCTATGAACAGGCGGACCCCTACACTGTATATGAACCGGAAGGCCGGCTCGACCTCAGTGCTGCTGAGTACGCTGCCGTGGACGACAGACGCTGCAGCGTCGCTGGGGCTCGATGGCATACGTCCAGCGATCCGTGTGTGAAGATCGAGGGCGCACGACGGATCGGCGAGCGAGCCGTGCTGCTGGCCGGAGCGGCCGATCCACGCTTTATCGCTCAGCATCGCGACATTCTGCCGGCAGTGGCGAGCGTGGTGCGTGACCTGGTGTGCGAGGATGCGCCGGAGGACTATACGCTGCGGTTCCGTGTCTATGGCGTGGATGGCGTCCGCATGGCAGCACTGGCCGGAGAAGCGTTGCCGCGCGAGGTCTTCATTATGGGCGAATGCATAGCGCCCACAGCAGATCGGGCGGCCGAGGTAGTACGAACGTTGAAACAGTATCTGCTGCATCACGGGTATGCCGGACGGTTGTCAACGGCTGGCAATCTGGCGTTTCCGTTCACCCCACCCGAGGTTTCACTTGGGCCGGCTTACCGCTTCAACCTGTATCACCTGCTGCATACCCCCGATCCAGATGCGCTGTTTCCGTTAGAGGTGGAGACCTTGTGAGGTCTCCCACCTTTGCGCAAACGTCAATAGCCGTAGGATTCGGTGCCCACCTGCATCCAGTGGGCGTTTTTCACCTGAGCCAGGAACGCCTCATTGGAGCCCTGATGCTTTGCCGGGCTGAAGCTCATGGTCGGTGAGCCAAAAATATCTTTGTAGTCCTTGATGCTCTCAAGCGCGCTGATAAAACTCTCTGCGGTTAGGTCTCGGCCAGCTCGCTGGAGTGCCAGCACCACCAGTTGCGCCGCGGAATAGCCAACCTCGGCAGCAAAATTGGGTGGATGCCCAAACAGCTTCTCGTACTTTGTCGCGAATTCGCGCACCGCGGGGCGCGGATCACCAGGCTCGGCGAAGATAACCGATGTTGTCGTGTAAATGCCTTCGGTCACCCCACCAGGCACTTCGGCCACCGCCTGGTCATAGATCGCTATGTTGCCAAGAATGTCCACATTCCAGCCTGACTTGCGGATCGCCGAAACAATCTGCACCGTGTCGCGCACGATCGTTCCCAGCAGCACAAGGTCGCAGCCGGCGTCGCGCAGCTTTGCGACCGAAGCGCTGAAGTCGGTGTCAGTCGGCTTGTGCAGCGTCTCGGCGACAAGCTGCATATTCAGCGCCTTCAGCTCATCGCGGGCCCCATCCATGACGTCGCGGCCGAAATCGGTATCCTGGGACATGGCGCATATGTGCTTCTTGCCGTATTTCTCCGCGAACAATTTTACCCCAGCCCGCTCCATGTCATAGTACGATGCCGCGTAGCCGAACTTCATGTGGTTGAGAGGATAATACATCGAGCGTGCCGCGGTCAGCGGAAAGATGTTGGGCACGCCCTTTGCGATCTGCTCCGGCATCGTCGCGTTGTTCATCGGCGTGCCGCCATTGGCCACCATGATGAAGACGTTATCGCGGTTGATAAGTTTGTTCGCTGCCTGTACCGCGCGTGGCACCTGATACTGCATGTCCTCCACAACATACCTGATCTTGCGCCCGTTGACCCCGCCTTCCGCGTTGGCCTCGTCGAAGACCATGCGCCAGGCATTGGTGTTGTTGACGCCCCACATCGCCGTCACGCCAGACAGGTCGGTGTAGGTGCCGATGACAATTTCGTTGTCCGTGACACGGGACTTCTCTCCCGCCGTGGCCGGGATCGTGAGTGCTACGGCTGCAACCGCCGCAAAGAATGCGTTTCGCATACGTCCCTTCTCCCTTGCCGATTTATGCCGCTAGTCCCGCCCTGTCGCTCGGCTTACGTCAGCGCAGTGAGAACCCCCTTTCCTTCGGTGCCGATGGTCGGGCCAACGCCCGACCATCACCATTGCAAACTGTTCAGTAACCCACCGGTGTCGTGCTGACAGGTATCCAGTGACCGCCCTTCACGACGCACAGGAAGGATTCATTCGAACCTTGGTGCTTGGTAGTGCTGAAGCTCATCGGTGGCGAGCCGAAAATGTCGTGCCAATCCTTGATGCTTTCCATGCCAGCGACAAAGCTGTCCGTGGTCAGATCCTTGCCGGCATTCTTGAGCGCCTGAACGACAAGCTGCGCACCAGTATAGCCGATCTGTGCGGCGAAGTTCGGCTCCTTGCCGAAATCCTTCTTGTACTTCTCCGCGAACTTGGCCACTTCCGGGCTTTCGCTGCTGGCGGCGACGTACAGTACTGGCGTCATCGAGTAAAAGCCCTCTGTGATCCCGCCCGGCACTTCTGCCACCGCCTCATCATAGCTCGCCGCTTGGCCGAGCATATCGACGTTCCAGCCGGTCTTACGCACGGCGGAGATGATCTGCACGCTATCGCGGACGATGCCTCCGACCAGGATCAGGTCGCAGTTGGCATCGCGTAGCCGCGCAACAGAGGCGCTGAAGTCCGTGTCCGTTGGCTTATGCAGCGTCTCGGCTGCAAGCTTCAGATTCATCGCCGTAAGTTGGTCTTTGGCTCCCGCCATTACGTCACGGCCGAAATCCGTATCCTCCGACATGGCACAGACCGTCTTTTTGCCACGCTGTTCCACGAACAGCTTCACACCCGCGCGCATCTGGTCGTAGTAGGAGCTGGCCAATCCGAACTTCAGGTGGTGCAGCGGCTCGTACATCGATCGTGCCGAGGTCAGCGGGAATACGTTCGGCACACCCTTCGCCAGCTGCTCGGGCATCGTCGCGTTGTTCATCGGTGTGCCGCCATTGGCGACCATCATGAACACCCCGTCGCGGTTGATCAGCTTGTTCGCCGCCTGCACCGATCGCGGCACCTGATATTGGTTGTCCTCGACGATGTACTTGATCTTGCGACCGTTGATGCCACCCTCTGCGTTGGTCTCGTCGAACACCATGCGCCAGGCGTTGGCATTGTTGACGCCCCACATCGCGGTCACGCCGGACAGATCGGTGTAGGTGCCGATGACGATTTCATTGTCGGTCACGCCACGAACACTGTCTGCCGACATGGCGGGCGCCGTCAGCGCGGCGACGATTGCCGCCGCGAGTAGCCTGCTACGCATAAATTCATTCCTTCCTTCAGGTGCCGTAAGCTGCTTCTTTCAGGGCCTGATACCGCTGTTCGTCCAAGGCGATACCCTGCGTCGCCTTGCCATCGACATATCGGAGATTGATGCCCAGAGCAGCGGTCCAGCGTTCGCTCTCTGGTGACAGCCGGGCACCACCCGCATACGCAACTCGCAACCGGCCGAGGCCGATCTCGCGCTTGACCGCACGCAGCACGGTGGCGCGCGCCAGCCAGGCGCTCGGGCCGCGATTGACAGCCGCCGTGATCGCCCAGCGATACAGCATGCGTTGAAGACGCGTGGCATTGGCCGCGGCAACCTCGATCCGATCGCACAACATCTGCCAGATGCGTGCATCGGTCGCGAGTACCGTTGGCTGCAATTCCTGCAGATTCTCGACAGCAGTGTCGGGGTTCTCGAGATAGTTGCTGATGACACGTGCCTCCAGCGACAGGTAGAGGCCTAGAATCCGCTCCACGACCTCGCTCATCGGCAACAGTGCAAGGCGTTCATCGTTCGGGTGCAGCGGCAGCTTGCTGCGCGCGTCGGCGATCAGGCTCATCGTTTCGCCATGCCGCAACGTCTGTAGATTGCCGTCGCGTACAAGCAGGACAGCCGGTTGCTCGGCTGCGATAGCAACGGGTGCGGCTTTAAGATCGGGGTCGACGAAGGCCTTGAGGCTGGCACACATCGGGTCGGCAAAGTCACGCAGACCCTTCATATCGATAATAACGATGCGCTGCAGGGCGGGACAGCGGTCACGTATCAGCAGCGCCTTGTCCAGTTGTTCCTCGTTTTCCACGAACAGTACGCGGCAGCGGGAGTCACGCAGAACCTGCCCAAGCCGTTCCGCATCGCTGTCAGGCGGGATACCACCGGAAATGCCGGCCGCGGTGAGAATGCCCAGGTCGATGTAGGCCCACTCCGGTCGGGTCTCTGCCAGCACGCAGGCGACATCGCCTGGCCGGAAACCCATTCTTGTCAGACCAGAGCTTACCTCGCGCACATGGGCGCCGAGTTCGGCCCAGGTGATCGCCTTCCAGATGCCGCGGTCCTTCTTCCGCAGCACGACCTCGCTGCCGTGTGCCGTCACATGCGTCGCGAGGATCGCCGGTACGCTTGCCGGGTTCAATGCCACAGCCGCTTCCTCTTCCATCGCCTTTGCCCGCGCACCCCGGAATCCTTCTGGCCCAGATAGAACTCCTTGATCGCGTCGGTTTGCATCAATTTGGCACAGTCATCGGCCAGGACGATCCGTCCCACCTCCAGCACGTAGCCGAACTGCGCCGTGCGCAGTGCCATGTGAGCGTTCTGCTCGACCAACAGAATCGCGACGCCCTGCTCATCATTGATCCGGCGGATGATGCGAAAGATCTGTGTCACCAGAAGGGGTGACAGGCCAAGAGACGGCTCATCCAGCAGCAACAGCTTTGGCCGCCCCATCAGAGCACGGCTGATCGCCAGCATCTGCTGTTCGCCGCCGGAGAGCAGGCCGGCTCGCTGATGCGAGCGCTCTTTCAACACCGGAAAATAGCCAAAACACAGCTCAAGGTCGCGATGCACCTCGTCCTTGTCGTGGCGCGTATAGGCTCCCATCAGCAGGTTCTCGTATACCGTTAGGAACGGGAAGGTTTCGCGACCTTCCGGTACATGACAGATGCCGAGACGCATGACGCGGTCCGGCGGCAGGTGACCGATCTCCTTGCCTTCGAACTTTACGGAGCCGCGCTCCGGATCGAGCACGCCCGAGACGGTGCGCAGCACGGTCGTTTTGCCGGCACCGTTCGCACCAAGCACGGTAACGATTTGGCCCTGCGCCACTTGCAGGCTGACGCCGCGGATGGCCTGAATGGGGCCGTAAAAGGTTTCGACTGCGGTGACGTCGAGCAACGACGCAGAGGCGCTCATGCCTCACCCCCGATATAGGCCCGCACGACTTCAGGATGGCTCTGTACCTCATCCGGCGTGCCGAGTGCGATGACCTTGCCGTAGTTCAGCGCCATCACCCGATCCGAGACCATGCGGACCAAATTCATATCGTGCTCGACCATGATCACTGTGACACCGAGATCCTTCTTGATATCCTCGATCCAGAACCCCATGCCCTCGGTTTCCTCGACGTTCAGCCCCGAGGAAGGTTCGTCAAGCAGCAACAGTTTGGGCTCGATACAAAGTGCCCGGCCCAACTCGACGACCTTTCGCACGCCATAGGGCAGATTGGCGATCAGCGTATCGCGATAGCGCTCGAGACCGAGAAAGGCGATGACCTCTTCCGCCTTCTCGCGGTGCTTCAGCTCCTCGCGCCGCACCACGGGCGTGAAGACAAGTTCCGACAGCACGCCAACGGTTGAGTGACAATGCCGTCCGATCAGCAGGTTCTGCAGCAGAGTGGCGTTTGCGAACAATTCGATGTTCTGGAATGTGCGCGCAATACCCAGCCCAGCGATGCGATGTGGCGGAACGTTGGTGATGTCCTTGTCCTGAAAGATCAACCTGCCGGATGTCGGTGTATAGATGCGGCTGATCAGGTTGAAGATGGTTGTCTTGCCTGCGCCGTTCGGACCAATGATGGAGAATACCTCGCCAGGCTGCACATCAAAGCTGACTGCGTCGACTGCGCGGATACCGCCGAAGCGAATGGCGATATCTTCGGCACGGAACAGGTTCATCGCAGTCGCTCCGAGCGGGCGTAGGACTTCTGCCGGCGGAAGCTGCTGCGACGCTTCAGCGGGTAGGCCTGGAACCAGTGCTTGATCTTGATCCAGCGACCGTAGATGCCGCCCGGCTCGAACAAGATCACGAGCACCAGCACGAGACCGAACAGCGACGGCTCCAGGCCCGGCATGCGGCCGATGCCGAATGGGAGTTCGTCGCGAATGATGGCAATGAACTGCGGCAACAGACGCACGAACAACGCACCGTAAATAACCCCGTGCAGCGAGCCCAGACCGCCGACGAAGACAATGGTGACAAACTGCACCGAGAGCAGCACATCGAACGCGTCGGGCGCCAGAAAGCGCACATAGTGCGCGAACAGCGCTCCGGCCAATCCGGTGATGAAGGCACTGATGGCGAATGCGAACGTCTTGTAGCGTGCCAGGTGAATGCCCATGCTCTGCGCGGAGATTTCGCTGTCACGGATCGCTACCATGGCGCGACCGAGCGGGGTGCGCAGCAGGTTGGCCGACAGCCATAGCACGATGACCAGCACGGCGAGCGAGAGATAGTAGACGCCGGTCGCGCTCTGGATCGGGATGCCGAAGATATAGGGCTCCGGCACTGGAAATCCGTCGAAGCCGCCAGTAACGGCATCCCACTTTTGAAACACCGTGCCGACGATGGAGCCGAAGGCCAGCGTGGCGATGGCGAGATACAGACCGCTCATGCGCAATGTCGGCAACCCGATGGCGATACCGAACAAGCCGGTAAACAGGCCAGACGCCGGCAGACTGATCAGCAGCGGTACGCCGTGCGCGAGCAGGATCGAATTGGTGTAGGCGCCGATGCCGAGAAACGCGGCGTTGCCCAAACTGATCAGGCCGGTATAGCCAGCGAGCAGCATCATCCCAACGCCGGCAACGGCAAAGATGAACACGCCGCCCAATTCGCCGACATAGAACTCGCCCAACACGAACGGGATCGCTAGCAGAGCGATGCACAGCAGACCGTACCAGAACAGGTCTCCGCGGTGGCGCCATATCGTCAGGTCCTGGCGATAGTCGGTCTTGAACAGGTAACGCATCGCTCAGACCCGCTTGCCGGCTATTTCTGCGAACAGTCCCTGCGGGCGCAGGATCAGGGTGGCCAACAGCACGACATTCGAGGTGACCTCCTGAAAACCGGCCGGCAGAAAATATCCCGCCAGCTGTTCCACGATGCCAATAACCACGCCGCCAACCAGCGCACCCGGGATACTGCCGAAACCGCCGAGTACGGCTGCGGCAAATGCCTTGATACCGAGGAAGCCCATGTTCACGTCGATCATCGACACCGGGGAGAGCAGGATGCCGGCCACTGCCGCGACGCCGGCGCTGATCGCCCAGATCAACGAAAACACGGTTCGCACCGGGATGCCCATATAATACGCGGCGAGTTGATTCTGCGACGAGGCCTGCATTGCGATGCCAAGCCGCGTATGGCTGAAGAAGACGTACAGAACGCCGCACAGAAGCACCGTCCCGACGATGATGGAGACATTGTCCTGCCCCAGAACAAGGCCGCTCAGGTTGATCGTGCGATTGGTGAACGGGGTGTTGAAGCCGACCGAATCGTATCCCCACGTGATGCCGGCATAGGCGCGGAAGATGAATCCGAGCCCCAAGGTCAGCATCACGACCGCGAACTGCGGCTGGCCGATGACACGGCGTAAGATCACTGCGTCAAGGGCAAATCCGAATGCGGCGGTCAGCATGATAGCGATCAGCGCGCCGAGCCAATAGTTCAGGCCGAAATGCGCGATCAGCGCGAACGCGAAGAACCCGCCCAGCATCATGATGTCGCCCTGGGCGAAGTTGATCATCTCGGTCGCCTTGTAGATCAGGACGAATCCGAGAGCGATCAGTCCATAGATGCAGCCGGCGGCCGCCCCATTGACAACTAGCTGCAAGAGGCGCGCAGCATCTTCCACGGTCGGCGGCCCTCCCAAGGTGGGGCCGGCTTCGTGGCGCCCCGGTGTTTGGTTTCAGCCGCGACGATAGGACGCGGCTTCGCGCGAGGTCAATGCACCGCAGGTACGCCAAACCGTCATCAGCCGCGTTTGACCATCAGCCCTGATGCCTACCTGCGTCAGGGCAATTCCAGAACGTTCTTCGCCAGGATGTTCCGCTGGATCTCATTCGATCCAGCATAAATCGTCGACGGCCGCGATTGGATGAACAGTCCGGCCGGGTTCAACTCACGGTTGCCATCGAGTTCTCCGAACCAGCCTCCGTGTTCACCGGCAACTTCCAGCATCGTCTCCGTGATGCGCTGGTAAAGCTCGGTCTGGTTGATCTTCAGCATTGAGACATCAGGGCCGAGCGCCTCGCCACGGTAGACCCGGGCGACGAATTCGTTGTACAGCGACTTGTGGTCCTCCAGGTCCAGCCGCAGGCGCGTGTAACGGTCCTGAAACCACTCCTCGTCCGACACCCCCATCCGCTCGGCCAGCAGGCGCAGCCGTGAGAGTGCATATGCAGACTGGCGCGGCGAGCCGGAGCCGATGCGCTCGAACCCCAGCAGGTTCTTCGCCATGGTCCAGCCCTTGTTGATCTCTCCGACCAGATTGTCCTTCGGGACGCGAACCTCGTCGAAGAAGGTCTCGCAGAACTCGTCGCCCATATCGATGTTGCGTATGGGCCGCACCGTGATGCCGGGGCTGTCCATCGGCACGAGCAGGAAACTGATGCCGTCCTGCTTCTTTGCCTGCTTGTCGGTGCGTACCAGCAGGAAGATCCAGTTGGCGTCCATTGCCATGGAGGTCCAGATCTTCTGGCCGTTGACAACCCATTCGTCGCCATCCAGCACCGCCTCGGTACGCAGACTGGCGAGATCGGAGCCGGCGTTCGGCTCAGAATAGCCCTGGCACCAGATGTGCTCGCCGGTCAGGATCTTTGGCAGATAGAAGTCCTGCTGCTCCTTGGTGCCATAACGGATCAGCAGCGGACCCAGCATGGTGATGCCCATGTCGTTGGATCGCGCGCAGCCATGGCGTTCCTTCTCCTCCATGAAGATGAGCTGCTTGCCGGGCGAGAGGTCCATGCCGCCGAATTGTTTGGGCCAGCCGGGGCAGAGCCAGCCTTTGCGCGACAGCATCTGGTACCAGGGCTTCGTGTCCTTGTAGTGCAGCCGCTTTGGCGGATTGCGAATCTCGGGCGGATAATTCGCCTCGATCCACTGCCGGACATGCATGCGGAAGTCGTCGTCTGGCAGCTCGTTGAGATCTTGGATGACTGCGGACACACGCTCCTCCTTATGCCGCGAACGGCGCTGCCCTGGCTTCGCGGAATGACGTGCCGGACTCCGCCAAATCGCGCAACAGGCGCGACGGCGCCCAGCGGTCACCATATTGCTGATGCCAAGCGGCGATCTGGTTGTACACCTCGCGCACACCGATCGTATCCGCCCAGAAGAACAGCCCCCCGCGATAGCGCGGAAAGCCAAAGCCGTGCAGCCACATCACGTCGACATCGCCTGGGCGGTACGCCTTGCCTTCTTCCAGGATCTTGCACGCCTCATTCACCGACGAAAACAGCAGCCGCCGCAGAACCGCTTCGTCCGTAAAAGTGCGCTGCGCAATGCCAAGACCGGTCGCGACTTCCTTGATGATGGCAGCGACTTCCGGATCAGGGTGGGGGGTGCGGTCGCCTTTTTCGTAGCGATACCAGCCAGCGCCGGTCTTCTGTCCGTGGCGCCCCATCTCCACCAATCGATCAGCGATCGGCTGCTTGCGGAAGTTCGGGTTCTCGGCAGCGCGGCGCTTACGGCTGGCATAACCGATGTCCAGCCCCGCGAGATCACCCACGGCAAACGGGCCCATCGGATAGCCAAAGTCCACCATCACCTTGTCCACCTGCTCGGGCAGGCAGCCTTCCTCGAGCAGGATCACCATCTCGGTGTTGAACGGTGCGCGCGACCGGTTGGCAACGAAACCATCGGTGTTGCCCGCCATTGCCGAAAGCTTGCCGATTCTGCGCCCCATCTGCATCGCCGTCGCCAGCGTCTCGGGCGACGAATGTTTGCTTCGCACCACCTCCAGCAACTTCATAACATTGGCGGGACTGAAGAAGTGCGTGCCTGCCACATCCTTCGGTCGGCGTGTCATCTCGGCGAGTTGGTCGATGTCCAGCGCCGAGGTGTTAGAAAACAACAGCGCTCCCGGCTTCATGACTTCATCCAGCTTGGCGAACACCGGCTTCTTGACATCCATTTCTTCGAACACCGCCTCGATCACCAAATCGCAGTCGGCGATGTCCTCATAACCGGCAACAGGCTCGATGCGTGCCAGTCGGCGCTGCATTTGGTCCTCCGATAGCGAGCCGCGCCGCACCGAAGTGGCATAATTGTCGCGGATCCGCTGCATACCGCGTTCCAGTGCCTCCGGCGTCGCGTCAATGATCTTCACCGGTAAGCCGAAGTCGGCGAAGCTCATGGCGATGCCGCCACCCATGGTGCCGGCACCCACCACCGCAGCGTTACTGAAATCTCGCACCGGCGTGTTGGCAGGAATATCCGGCAGACGCGCCACTTCGCGCTCGATGAAGAACGCATAACGCAGCGCCCGCGCTTCTGGACTGTCCTCCAGTTCCTTGAACAGATTCGCCTCGCACTGGCAGCCTTCATCGAATGGGAGCGCGCACGCGGCCTCGACGGCGCCGATGCAGGCGTAAGGCGCCTTCTGGTTGCGCGCGCGACGGGCGATCGACTTGCGCATCGCCTCAAAGATGCCGCGGTCCTCCAGTCTGACCGAACGATTGCGGACACGCGGCAACGGACGGACATCGACGATGCGCATCGCAAAGGCGATGGCACTCTCCAGCAGGTCGGCCGTTTCCGGAAGCAACTCATCGATGATCCCGAGCCGCTTCGCTTCAGTGGCCGGCACGTGGCGGCCGGTGACGATCATCTCAAGTGCTGCCTTGGCCCCAATCAGCCGCGGCAACCGTTGCGTACCGCCACCACCAGGCAAAATGCCGATCAATACCTCCGGTAATCCCACCTTGGCGCTCGGAAGTGCCATCCGGTAGTGGCACGCCAGCGCGATTTCCAATCCACCGCCGAGTGCGTAGCCATGAATGGCGGCGATCACCGGTTTGCTGCTGGCATCGAGCGTATCGTAGACGCGCTGGCCGAGCGGCAGGCGCTGGCGATTGGTGCCGAAGCCACGAATATCAGCGCCTGCGATAAAGCTGCGGCCGGCTCCGATCAGAACGATGGCCTTGATCGCCGGGTCGATATTGGCACGCGCCAGACGATCCTTGATGCCTTCCGCAACACCAGGGCCTAACGCGTTCACCGGCGGATAATTGACCGTAATGACGCCAACGTCGCCCTGGCGCTCCAAGCTGACCGGTGTTGCTCCGCTCATCGATGCTTCCTCTGCCGATGCGCCTCGCATGCTAGGAGACTGATGGGTCTGCGTCCATGCTCGCCGGTATGCGAAACACATTGCTGGTAGCGATCGATGCTCAGACCTCGGCAGGCCGAGCCCGGTCAGTGTTCCGACTACAGCACTGCCTCTGCGACCACGCGCAATGCGTCGACGGTGGCGCCGGTCAACACCATCGTGGTCAGCTTGCCGGCCTTGGCCACCTGCTGCCATGCCTGCAGGCGATCCTTGATCCGATCGGCTGTTCCCACGAGTGCGATCTCGTCAATCAGCTTGTCTGGAACGATTGCCTCGGCATCCTTCTTGTGCCCGCTCAGGTATAAGTCCTGAATTTTGGCCGCCGCCTCTTCGTAGCCGAGCCGCACCGCGAAGTCGTTGTAGAAGTTCTTCGACCGCGCACCCATTCCGCCGATGTACAATGCGAGGTTCGGACGCAGCGAATCACGACAGGCCTGCAAGTCGCTGCCCATACTGATCTTCACATACGGCGCAAGATCGAAGCCGCTCAGATCGCGCAGCTTGCCCGCCTTCGCGCGACCGTCGAGGATCGGCTTTACGACCTGGTCCGCCTGTTCCGGCGAGAACCATATAGGCAGCGTGCCGTCCGACACTTCGCCTGCGGAGCGCAGGCCTGCCGGCGTGATCGATGCAGTGTAGATTTGCAGGCTCGGATCGCCGTGGACGATGCTGCGCAGCGGTTTGCCCAATCCGGTCGCACCAGGACCGGCATAGGGGATCTGATAGTGCTCGCCCTGATAGGTCAGCGGCGCCTCGCGTGCCAGCGCTTTGCGAATGATCTCGATGTATTCTTTGGTGCGGCCGAGCGGCTTGCCGTAAGCGACACCATGCCAACCCTCGATCACCTGCGGCCCTGACGGTCCGACGCCGAGCAGGAATCGTCCACCGGACAGCGCGTGCAGTGTCATCGCCGTCATCGCCGTGCAGGAGGGCGTGCGCGCCTGCATCTGCATGATCGCGGTGCCTGCCTTGATCTTCGTCGTCTGCGCGAGTACCCAGGCGACTGGCGAAACCGCATCGGTGCCCCACGCCTCACCCGACCACACCGATACGTAGCCCAGCCGTTCCGCCTCCAGCACCTCGTCCATGCTGAGCTTCGGTGATGCGCCGTTGATTCGCATCGTGATACCGAGTTGCATCCCGCACTCCTTATCTATCGGACCTTAGCCATCACTTCATCGTGCAAGCGCCGCATGTTGTCGATGGTGGCTTCCAGCGTGGTGGCAAACAGCCGGAAGTCCACCGCGTCCACGCCCAGATCCTGCAACGCCTTGATATCCCCAACGTAGTCCGCAGCGCCACCCGTGAACATTTCGCCTGCACCATCGACGCTGCGTCGCGGGCGGTTCGATGGTCCGGCCAGGACACGCAGTGCAACCTGCAATGTCGCAGGATCGCGACCGGCCCTGTCCGCGAACCCACGGAACCGCTCAAGGCCGGACTTGAAGCGGGTGACCGTGTTCATCGGGAACTGCGGATTGGTGCCGACGGGATACCAGCAATCGGCATAGCGCATAATGCGCCGCAACGCCGGCGCACTTTCGCCACCGACCCAGATCGGGATCGGCTGTTGCACCGGCTTCGGCGTGAACACAACGTCGGAGAACTTCACATATTTGCCGTCGAAGCGCGGGTCCTCCTTGGTCCACAGCTCCTTACAGGCCATCATCCATTCGTCGGTGACCTGGCCCCTGTCGTCGAACGGTGCGGCCGCTATCGCCTCGAACTCCTCCCGGCACCAGCCGACACCGATGCCGAGTGTGAGCCGGCCCTTCGACAGATAATCGATGGTCGCGAGCACCTTCGCGGTCAGTACCGCGGGACGATGCGGCACCACCATCACCGACAGGACAAAGCGCAGCTTCTCCGTCAGTGCAGCGACATAGGCGGTGGTGGCGAGCTGCTCGAGCCACGCCGCCGCGGTGCCAGCCGGGAACTCGCCGTCGTTGGTATACGGATACTTCGACTCGAGATTGCGCGGCACCATGATGTGGTCGCTGACCGTCACGTAGTCGAAGCCGAGTGCTTCGCCTTCGGTGATGATGCGCCGCAGGCTGTCCGGCCCGATCAGAGCGCCGGTGGTGGGTGCGTTGAAGCCGATCTGCATGTCAGCGCACCTTTGCCATCACCTCGTCCTTGAACCGGCGCATATTGTCGAGCGTCGCCGCCAGGGTCGGCCCGAACAGGCCGAAGTCGAACGACGTCACCCCGACATCGTGCAGCGCCCGAATGTCGCCGGCGTAATCAGCCGCACCGCCAGTGAACAGCTTGCGCTCGCCGTTCACGGTGCCCTTGGGCTGTGCCTCAGGATTGGACGATACGCGGTAGGTCAGCCCCACCGCGGACAGATCGCGCCCGGCCCTTGCAGTCAGGTCGCGCAGCTTGGCCACGCCGGCCTTGAAGCGGGTCAGCGTGTCCATCGGGAACTGCGGATTGGTGCCGATCGGGTACCACGCATCGCCATACTTCGCGGTGCGTCGCAGCGCCGGCCCGCTCTCGCCACCGACCCAGATCGGAATCGATTTCTGCGCCGGCTTCGGCGTGAACACGACATCGGAGAACGTGACATACTTGCCCGCGAACTTCGGATCGTCCTTCGACCAAAGCTCTTTGCAGACCATCATCCATTCATCGGTAACGTGTCCCCGGTCCTCGAAGGGCGGTGCGCCGATCGCCTCGAATTCCTCCTTGCACCAGCCGGCGCCGATGCCCAAAGTCAAGCGCCCCTTCGACAAATAGTCGATGGTTGCCAGCATCTTCGCCGTCAGCACGGCGGGACGATGCGGCACCACCGTCACCGAGGTGACAAGGCCAAGCTTCGAAGTCGCCGCGGCGATGAATGCGACAGTGGCCAACTGTTCCAGGCGCGCGGCACCGGCCCCGGAGGGGAACTCGCCTGACTCGCTATACGGGTAGCGCGAGGCGATGCTCTTCGGAATCATGACGTGGTCGCTGATCGTGACGTAATCGAAGCCAAGCATCTCGGCTTCGGTCGCTATGCGCACCAGGCTGTCCGGCGCGATCAGTGGGCCGCTGGTCGGCGCGCTGCACCCGATCTGCATTTGTTCCTCCCGCTTGCGTTGCGTCGGCTATGACGATAGCACACGATCCGCCGCTGCCAGCCAGACGGGGGAACCGGGCCGGATGATCGATTTCGGCATTCACATCGGCACGCGCGGCTGCCTCACGTCGCGTGAAAACGTGATGGCGGTGGCGCAACGCGCCGAAGCGTCAGGCTATGCCTATCTCGGCGTCGCCGATCATCTGATCGTGCCGATGCGCACCAGTGTGCGCTATCCGTATACTGCCGATGGCGTGTGGCCCGGAGCTCCGACCGGCGAATGCTTTGATTGCATAGCCACGCTTGCATTCCTCGCCGGCTGCACGCAGCGGCTGAAGCTGTTGACATCGGTCGCCGTCGTGCCGCATCGGCCGGCCGTATTGACAGCGAAGCTTTTTGCCACCGCCGACGTGTTGTCGGGTGGCCGTGTCATCGCTGGCGTCGGCACCGGCTGGATGCGTGAGGAATTCGAGGCGCTGGGCACGCCACCCTATGACGAACGCGGCGCTGTTACCGACGAGTACCTGACCGCATGGCGCGCACTCTGGGATGAGCCGCGGCCGGCGCTGAATGGCAAGTACGCGAAGTTCGATAATGTCATGTTTGCCCCGAAGCCGGCGGCGCGGCCGCGCCTGCCGATCTGGGTGGGCGGTGAAAGCCCGCGCGCGCTGCGTCGCACGGTGAAGTTCGGCGATGCGTGGTACCCGGGCTCCGCCAACCAGACGATCCGGCTGAACACCCCGGAGCGGTTGCGCGACGGCGTCGCGGCCCTGCATCGCACGGCCGAGAAAGCGGGTCGCGATCCGGCAACGATCGACATCGGGTATCTTTGGTTTGCGCCGCCCGTGTGGAGCACACAGCAGGGTCCCGACGGCCGGCAGTTGTTCACCGGCAGTTCATCGGACATGTTGGCGGATGCAGTCGCCCTGGAGGAGGCCGGGGCGCGGCATGTGATCATCTACCCGCAACAGCCGACCATTGAGGCGACGCTGGACGTGCTCCAGCGCTTCGGAGAGGAAGTGGTACGCAACGCATGATCCACGACATCGAATCCGCGCCGCTTAGCGAACTGATGACCCGGGCGGCGGCGAAACGCGACGCGGCGCATGGGCGGCTGGTGTCATACTCCCGCAAGGTCTTCATCCCGCTGACCAAGCTGTGTCGTGACGTTTGCCACTACTGCACATTCGCCGAGCGGCCTCGAACCGGACGACCGGCCTATCTGTCGTCAGAGGCAGTCCTTGCCATTGCGCAAGCGGGCGCGGCTGCCAGCTGCACGGAAGCGCTGTTCACTCTCGGCGACAAGCCGGAGCTCCGCTATCGCGCTGCGCGCGAGGCGCTGGCCGCCAAGGGCCACGAGACGACCGTGCAGTATTTGCGCGAGATGTGCGCGCTGGTGCTGAAGGAAACCGGACTGCTGCCGCACATCAATCCTGGGATCATGACACGCTCGGAGATCGCATCGCTGCGCGACGTCTCCGCGAGCATGGGTATCATGCTGGAATCGAGCAGCGACCGGCTATGCGAACCGGGTGGCGTGCACTACGGTTCGCCTGACAAGGCCCCGGCGGTGCGACTGGAGATGATGCAGATCGCCGGTCAACTGGCGGTACCGTTCACCACCGGCATCCTCATCGGTATCGGCGAGACGCGCACCGAGCGACTTGACTCGCTGCATGCTATCCGTGCCCTGCACGAGCAGTACGGCCACATCCAGGAAGTCATCGTGCAGAACTTCCGCGCCAAGCCAAATACCAAGCGAGCGACGGCGGCGGAGCCGGACCTCGGCGATCTGCTGTGGACGGTCGCGGCAGCGCGGCTGATCCTGCCCGACGACGTGCACGTCCAGGCACCGCCCAACCTGTCGCCGGGGGTGTATGAACAGCTCATCTGTGCCGGTATTGATGACTGGGGTGGCGTGTCACCGGTGACACCGGACCATGTAAACCCCGAGGCGCCGTGGCCGCAGATCGAAGCACTTGCGCAACGTACGGCGGCGATGGGCAAGGTGCTGGTACAACGACTGCCGGTCTATCCAAGCTATGGGTTCGCCGCGGATCGCTGGTGCGCGCCGGACATTGCGACGCGCGTGCGGCGTGCGATCGATGCCGAGGGTTGGGCGCGCGAGGACGGATGGGCACCTGGCCTTACGGTGCTGCCGAAGCAGCGCGCGCCGCGGCTGGATCGGGTCGACCCCGCGGTCAGTGACGCGGTCTCGAAGGCGGTGACCGGCAACCGGCTCGATGAACAGGAGATTGTCCGGCTGTTCGCTGCCCGCGATGCCGGCTATGAGCATGTCATTATCGCGGCCGATGCGTTACGCCAATCGGTCAGCGGCGACGTGGTGCGGTATGTCGTCAACCGCAACATCAACTACACCAATATCTGCTATTTCCGCTGCCGGTTCTGCGCCTTCTCCAAGGGCAAGACACACGAAGACCTGCGCGGTACGCCGTACGATCTTGCACTCGACGAAGTGGTGCGGCGGTCGCAGGAGGCCTGGGAGCGAGGTGCCACGGAAGTATGCCTGCAAGGCGGCATCCATCCGGACTACACCGGGGCCACTTATCTCGGCATCTGTCGCGCGATCAAGCGCGCGCTGCCGGAGATGCATATCCATGCGTTCTCACCGCTGGAGGTGACGCAAGGCGCTGCGACCCTTGGCCTGTCGCTGCGCGATTTCTTGACCCAGCTGAAGGATGCAGGTCTCGGCACGCTACCCGGTACCGCAGCGGAAATACTCGATGACGAGGTAAGAGCGGTCATCTGTCCGGACAAGGTGAATACGCAGCAATGGCTCGACGTTGTACGTACCGCACACGAACTCGGGCTGCGTACCACATCGACCATCATGTATGGTCACGTCGAGCGGCCGATCTCGTGGGCACGCCATCTGCTGCGGCTGCGCGACCTTCAGGCGGAGACCGGCGGCATCACCGAATTCGTGCCTCTGCCGTTCGTGCATATGGAAGCGCCAATGTATCTGCGCGGCCAGGCCCGCAAGGGGCCGACGCTGCGCGAGGCAGTGCTGATGCACGCGGTGGCGCGGCTCGCGCTGCACCCGTTGATCACCAATATTCAGACGTCATGGGTGAAGATGGGACCGGATGGAGCCGCACTCTGCCTGAATGCCGGCGCCAATGATCTTGGCGGTACATTGATGAATGAAAGCATCTCGCGGGCGGCCGGCACACAGCATGGCCAGGAGTTCCCACCGGAATCGATGGAAAGTCTGATTCGTTCCATTGGCCGTGTGCCACTGCAGCGCGACACGCTGTATCGGCCAGCTGCGCAGGAACGCCGGGTTGCTTCATTCGGCGCGCCCGAACTGGCCCCGGTGATTCAGACGCCGCCGCGTAAGGTGCTTGCGGCGGAATAACTCGCCAGCACCTGCATGGCGTGCGTTGTCATCGGCGGTTTGGCGTGCATCAAGGCGCGAACGTCTTCGGGCTGATCGATGTCCAGCGCAATGCCGGGCAGCCTGATGATCGTGGGCTCGATGGCAAGGTCGCGCGCCGCAGCGAGGTGCGGCAGGAAACTGTCGTCACCGAAGCGGAGTGGCATGACGAGTGGCGGTGAGCAGAGCACAGCATTTGAGCCGCGTCCGTCGTGCGCCGGCACAATGGTCACAGAGGGCGCCGGTCGGCGGGCCTCGATGACGGCGGCGATCTCCGCCGCGGTTGCGCGCGGGATGTCGCCCGGCACGGTCAGCATGTCGTGACCTTCCTCGGTAAGGATGCGGGCCATGGCAGTGACCGCGCCCGAGTGGCCATCGCGCGCGCCATCGGTGACGACCCGCGCGCCATAGCGCCGCGCCAGCTCCGTGGCGAGCGGATCGACCGTGTTCACAATGATCCCAGCCAGCGGCGCCTCAACCAACGCTGCCAGCACATCCTCCAGCATCGCGGCAGCCAGCGCCTGGCGCTGTTCGACCGTCAACAGTGCTGCCAGGCGTTGCTTGGCGCCGGCAAATTCCTTGACCGGGACGGCCGCCCAAAGGCTCATGTGCGCTTCCGGGCGCAAGACCGGTCATCACCCGTCATGGCATCATCGCCGCAGCATGCGCGCCGCACTCAGCACGACGCGTGCCAGCGCCTCGCGGTCGGCCAGCGTGCTCATCAGTGTCTGTGCCAACGTCACCTTCGCGCTGACCCCGGCCACTTGGTCCATGTCAGCAAAATCGCAGACATAGCCGTCGATCAACGCGTCGTAGCGACGCGCCACACCACCGGCGCTGGGCGTCATGCCAAGCTCCGCCATCATCTTGGCCGTGGGTCCCTTGATCGCGCGGCCACCAATGATCGGTGACACCGCGATGACCGGCGCAGAGCAGTCAGCCAATGCTGTGCGCACTCCCGGTATCGCAAGGATAGGCTCGATGCTGATGAACGGATTGGAGGGACAGATGACCACGGCCTTGGTGTCGGGATCACGCAACGCGGCCATAAAATCCGGTTGCGCGCGTGCGGTGCTGGCGCCGTGGAAGGCCAGTTCATGCACCACGGGTTCACAACGTCGGCGCACGAAGTACTCCTGGAAGTCGATCCATCCCTGATCCGTGCGCACGCGCGTGCGCACCGGATCGTCACTCATCGGCAGCACACGTGCCGCGATACTCAGGCGCGCACAAAGATCCGCGGTGATGGCTGACAACGTCATTCCCCCGCGCAGGCGGCGCGTGCGCTCGACATGCACGGCCAGGTCACGATCGCCAAGCCGGAACCAGGTCTCGCCGCCGATGGCGCCGAGAGTCTCCATGAACGACCAGGTTTCGTCCGCGCGACCCCAACCCAGTTCAGGGTTGGCCACTCCCGCCAGCGTGTACATCACCGTGTCGATATCGGGAGAGATACACAAGCCAAGGTGTTCGAAGTCGTCGCCGGTATTGCAGACGACAAGCAGCTCGCCCTCTGGCAATACGCGGCTCAGGCCGAGTGCCAGCTTGGCGCCGCCGACGCCGCCGGACAGTGCAACCACGGTCACCTGAACAGATCCTCCTCGATCGGTCGCACCAGGTCGGCGGCAGCAGCGGCGGGCGCCGTCCAGCTCAGGCCGCGCACCAGCACGATGGGTTGCGCTTCGGCCGCCTGACCTTGCAGCAACGAGGCGGCTGCCGCGATCTCGTCGGCGAAGCCGATGATGCTGACCTCCAACGTGCGGCCAAACAGGTCCGGTCGACCGCGCAGATCGATCAGGCTCGGCAAGCCCGCGGCACCGATAGCGATGCCGCAGGTGCCGCGGCGCCAGGCGCGACCGAAGCTGTCGCTGATGATGACACCGATCTCAACGCCGTAACGTTGCTGCAGGGCTCGACGAAGCCGTTCGGCCGAGCCGTCGGGATCGCGCGGCAACAGCAACACGCGATGCACGCCGTCTGCCGGTGCCACGTTCGACTGATCGACCCCGGCGTTCGCCATCACGAACCCCAGCCGATGCTGCACGATAATCAGGTTGGGACGGGACCGGACAACGCACGTAGACTCGGACAGGACGACTTCGACCAACCGCGGGTCCTTGCCGACCTCCGCCGCGAGCTTCTCGGCTTGGACCGAGGGTGTCACGGTCGCCAGATCGACCGTGCGTCCTTCGGCTTTGGATATGATCTTCTGCGCCACGACAATGACGTCGCCCGCGCTCAGTTCTCTCGATCCAAGCGCGGCGATGATCAGGGCCGCGATGTCATCGCCCGCGCGCACCATAGGGATGCCGGGCAGGGCGATCAGTTCTAGGGCAGAGCTCACGGCTTACGCGTGCAGGGCAAGCTAGTCGAAGCGCCGCCGTAACCTTGGCAGCACCTGCTCGCCATAAAGTCGCAGGAAGCGCTCCTGATCGGGCCCTGGCGCGTGAAACACCAGATGTCGGAAGCCCATCTCCACGTAGGGCTGGATCTTCTCGATGTGCTCGTCCGGATCGGTCGAGACGATCCAGCGGCTGGCGGCACGCTCGACCGGCAGAGCAGCGGAAAGGCGCTCCATCTCGATCGGATCCTCGACCGACACTTTCTCCTCAGGGGTGAGCGCAAGGGCCGCCCAGTGACGCGTGTCCTGCATCGCGCGCTCACGGTCGATGTCGAACGACACCTTCATCTCGATCATCCGGTCATACTCAGTCGGCGGATTGGATGCCAGCTTCAGCCCTTCCTCAACGTTCGGCAGCAGCGTTTCGGTGTACAGCTTCCACGCCTTGCCCGAGGTGCAGATGAACCCTTGGGCGGAACGGCCGGCGTATTTCGCAACCTGGGGCCCAGCCGCGGCGACATAGATCGGTACCGGTCGGGCCGGCTTGTCATACACCGTCGCCTTCTCGGTGCGGTAATACTGCCCCTCGAACGACACACGATCCTCGGTCCACAGCTTGCGGATCAGCTGGCATGCCTCGCGCAGGCGAGCGAAGCGCTCCCTTGTCTCTGGCCACGCCATACCGGTGGAGGGCACCTCGTTCAGTCCTTCGCCCGTGCCGACGCCGAGGACCACACGGTTGGGGAACATGGCTCCCAGCGTGCCGAATGCCTGCGCCACGATGGACGGGTGGTAACGGAAGGTCGGCGTCAGCACGGACGTGCCCATCACCACACGCTGAGTCGAGGCGCCCAGCGCGCCGAGCCACGCGAGCGCATTGGGTGCATGCCCGTCGGTGTGCTTCCACGGTTGGAAGTGGTCGCTGATGAACACCGAGTCGAAGCCCACCTGCTCGGCCAGCACCGAGAACGCCAGCAGCTTCGATGGCGCGAACTGTTCGGCGGACGCCTTGTAACCCAGCTTGAGCACAGCGTGTCTCCTCTTGCTCTGCCAACGCTAACCAGCCCCGGCCACACGCGCCAGCCCGGCCAATTCGCGACGTACCTGATCCGTATCGGCTACGGGCGCCGACCAATGCATGCGAACGACCTGTTCGCCCTGCGCCAGATCGCACCCATCCACGTCCATCGCCACCATCTCCCATTTGCCCGGCTGGCCAACGATCAGAGGCAGCGCGTCGGCGTGCTCAGCGTTATAATGGCCGATGATACCGGGCTCCGCGGCCGCAATACTGGCAACCGCTGCAGGATCCAGTCCAAGGTTCGCCGGGCCCAGCCTGGCGGCGCGGCCGAAGCCGCCAACATATAGGCCGCTCGCCGGACGGATCCTCCAGAGCGCGAAATCGCCGAAATCGGCATACAAAGACGCGTAAGGATGCACCGCCAGATAGCGGGCCTTCAGGGCGGAATCATCTACAAGTTCCGCTAGGCCAGTCACCGTGACGCGGGGGATCGTCTGTGGGTTGGCGTCCGCCTGCGCACCGGCAACCAGCACCGAACAGCGCGGTTCGGTGCGCAGGTGGCGGGTGTGCTCGGACAGGTCGGACAACAGCAACAGAAGCGACAGATCGGGTGCGCAACTGGGAGTGACCAGGGAGGCAAATGGTTGCCCCTGTGCCGAGGTCGCCAGCGTGCCCACTCGTGCCGCACGTAACAGTTTTCGCGCTTCCCAGACGGTGGCCGGGATTGTCATGACTGCTCTCCAGGCCGCCAGGCCAGCAAGGCGTTGGTCGCCACTACTTCGGTCAGCACACCATCGTCCGCGATCGGGCTCAGCAGCGTCCCAATTTCGCTGGCAAGTCGCGGTGCCGCATCACCCAGGCGATCTGGGGCGGTACTGGAGCGCGAAAAGGCTCGGTCGACCAGATTCTCAATGGTGACCTGATGCCTCTCGATGACTGCCACTTGTTCTAACGCGCTGAACGGCGAATCGAGCAGGATGGCCTCGTGACCTACCCAGGTCCCGCTGCGACGTCTTACGTGAGCCATGTCGGTCTCTGCATACCCCCGCACCAAGGCCTGGTAGTCCTCCATCCATGCATTCTCGGGCACGTCCGCCATCTCGCTGCCGAACAGCGCGATGGCGCCCCCGGTTCGATCATCCCGTCCAGCAATTCGATTGTCTCGGCCCTGTTCATCCAGTGAAACGATCGGCCCATAGTCACCAGATGCAGGTTGTCTAGTCCGGATGGCAGGTCGAATGAGCTGCCGCGCATGAACCGGATATTATCGATCGTCCCGAACTCGGTTTGGGCGATGCGCAGCATCTCGGGCTCCGGATCGATGGCAATGACTTCGGACACCAACGGTGCGAAGGCCGCCGCGAGTTGCCCAGGGCCACAGCCAAGGTCCAGGACCCGATCCCGAGGGTGCAGGGCCGTCAGTCGCGCCACCAGGCGGATCAGCCGTGCGGCGTAAGCCGGCCGGCCGTTCAGATAATGCGACGCGGCTGAGCGAAAGCGGCGCGCGCAGGGCAGCTCAGCGTCAGCCATATTTTGTTCACCTCCCGTCCGCAATGCGCCACAATCTGGTGCCAGCCTCGCCTCAATGGCAGGACGGAGTGAAGCCATGACCATACCCCCGAAAGACAGTTCAATGAGGCAGACCATTGCCCTGGTCGATGACGACAGGAACATCCTGACCAGCGTGCAGATGACGCTTGAACAGGAGGGTTTCCAGGTCCGCACCTACACGGACGGAGAAAGCGCGCTCCAGGGCCTGAATGCCCGGCCGGTCGATCTGGCAGTGCTCGACATCAAGATGCCGCGGATGGACGGGATGGAACTGCTGCAGAAGTTGCGGCAGCGGAGTTCCATACCGGTGATCTTCCTCACCTCGAAGGACGAGGAGGTGGACGAGCTGATGGGCCTCCGGCTCGGCGCCGACGACTACATCACCAAGCCCTTCAGCCAACGGCTGCTGATAGAGCGCATCCGTGCCCTGCTGCGCCGCAATGAAGCCAGCCGGGCAGAAGGTTCCGGCGCTGCCCCGGGCGGCGTCATGGTGCGAGGCGAGTTGACACTGGACGAGACCAAGCACCAGTGCACCTGGCATGCAGAGGACATCCAGCTCACGGTGACGGAGTTCCTGTTGGTGAAGGCGCTGGCGGCCCGGCCCGGCATGGTAAAGAGCCGCGATCAGCTGATCGATGCGGCGTACGGCGAGAACATCTACGTCGACGACCGCACCATCGACAGCCACGTCAAGCGCATTCGCAAGAAGTTCCGTACGGTAGACGAAACCTTCAACCACATCGAGACGCTCTACGGCATAGGCTACCGCTACAAGGAGCATTGAACAGACTTCATGCCGGACGGCAGCACCCTGACTGCGCTGGCGCCGCCTGCTGTTCCACAGCAGCGCCGATTCCGCACGCGCCATTGGGTGTCGCCGCTGTTGCGCCGCATCCTGTTGGTGAACGCACTGCCACTGGCGTTGCTGGTCGCGGCGCTGCTGTATCTCGACCAGTACCAGAACGGGCTGCTGGAGGCGGAGGTCGGCGCACTGCGCGAGCAGGCGCGCATTTATGCCGGCGCTCTTGGAGAGAGCGCGGTCCGCATCACCGAGCCAGACAATCCGAAGCTCGTCTCCGAGATCGCGCGGCCTCTCCTGTATCGGCTCACCGAGCCAACCCCCGGCGCTCAGGCCAAGCTGTATGCGCCCGATGGGACCTTGATCGCCGATTCGCGCGTGCGCGAGGGACCAAGCGGCACCATCAGCACCGAGCCTTTACCGCCCGCCGAGCAGGAGGGCGCGGTGGTCGGCGCAATCAGCTGGCTGTACGACAGGGTGCTGGCACTGATGCCGCGGGAGCGGCCGATGCCGCTGGTCGTCGATATGACACCTGGTGCCGGTGGGCTGGAGTGGCAGCCCGACGTGAAGGAGGAGCTCCGCCTCAACAGCTCCGGCCAGAGCCGCGAAATGCCGCCCTATATCCGCCGCACCAAGGACAACCGGTTGCTGGTGACGGTGGCCGAGCCAGTGGAACGCGACCGCAAGACCGTCGGCATCATTCTGCTGACCAGGGACGCCCACGAGGTGGATACCAGCCTGTTCGCCACACGTCTGTCCATTCTGGCGCTGTTCAGCCTGGCACTGGCGCTGACTGTGCTGCTGTCCTGGTACTTGTCGCTGACCATTGCGCGGCCGATCCTGCGTCTCGCCGGGGCCGCGGTCGACATGCGCGAGGGGCAGGGTCGGGCGAGCAGCGTCCCTGCGCCGCTCCTCAAACGACGCGATGAAGTGGGGGCGCTGGCGACTGCGCTGTACGATTCGGCGCAGGCACTCTTCGCCAGGATGGATGCGATCGAGAAATTCGCCGCCGACGTGGCACATGAGATCAAGAATCCGCTGTCATCGATCCGCAGCGCTATCGAGACACTGCGACGCATCGACGACCCGGATCGCCAGAAGCAGCTGCTGACGATCATCGCCCAGGATGTGAGCCGACTGGATCGGCTGATCAGCGATGTCAGCGATGCGTCGCGCCTGGATGCGGAACTGTCACGCATCACCGCGGAGCCGGTGGACCTCGTGCCGATGCTGCATACGTTGCGCGAACTCGACGAAGCGACGCGGGATGCCGAGAACGACCCACGGCTGGTTGTCGATGCGCCCACGAGCCTGATGGTCTGGGGCATGGAGGATCGGCTGGTGCAGGTTCTCCGCAACCTGATCGCCAATGCGCAGTCGTTCAGTCCCCCACGTGGGCGAATCACACTCACGGCGCGTGAGGCCGGGCGGATGGCGGAGGTCAGTGTCGAGGATGAAGGACCAGGCATTCCCGAAGCAAACCTGGAGCATGTCTTCGATCGGTTCTATTCGGAGCGGCCGAAGGAGGAAAAATTCGGCCAGCACTCAGGTCTCGGGCTATCGATAAGCCGGCAGATCGTCGAGGCGTTGCACGGCGAGATCATCGCAGAGAACCGCAAGGGCATTGGCAATCGCGTGCTGGGCGCGCGCTTCGTGGTACGGCTGCCGCGGGTCTGACGACGGAAAACCAAGCTGCAGACACTTCAGTTTGCGTTGCCGCCAGCGGAAAACAGATGACACGCGACGAGGCGGTTGTCGGTCCGCAACAGTTCTGGTTCCCGCTGGCCGCAGATAGGCATGGCGAACGGGCAGCGAGGGTGAAACCGACAGCCTGTCGGAGGGTTCAGCGGGCTCGGCACCTCGCCGGTCAAAACGATCTCATCACGCTGTTCATCGGGATGGCTGGGCAACGCAGCGGAGAACAGCGCCGCCGTGTAAGGATGCTTCGGCGCGTGCGCCAACGTCTGTGCCTCACCCATTTCGACGATCTTGCCCAGGTACATCACGACAATCGCGTGACTCATGTGGGCGACCGCCGCAAGGTCGTGTGCAATGAAGAGATACGACAGCCCCATCTCCTCTTGGAGATCGCGCAGGAGGTTCAGGATCTGCGCACGGATGGATACATCGAGCGCCGAGACTGGCTCATCCAGCACGACGAGCTTCGGCGACAATGCCAGAGCGCGCGCAATGGCAATCCGCTGACGTTGTCCGCCGGAAAACTCGTGCGGGAACAGGTCCGCAGAGCGCTCCGGCAACCCAACTAGGTCGAGCAATTTCGCCACACGCCTGCGGGCATCTGCCGACGTCACAGCTTCGTTGGTGGTCAGCGGCTCGCTGATGATGTCGCTGATGCGCATGCGGGGACTGAGCGAGGCGTATGGGTCTTGAAACACCGCCTGTACTGATTTTCGATATTGCTTCCTACCGAGGGGATCCAGCGTTCGCAGATCCTGACCTTGAAAGCGAATGCTGCCACTGGTGGGTTCTTCCAGTCCCAACACGAGCTTCGCGGTTGTTGTTTTGCCACAGCCTGATTCGCCGACGACTCCCAAGGTGCGTCCATGTTCGATCGAGAATGATATATCATCCACAGCGCGCACCACTCCGCGGCTTCCGCCTAATAGGCCGCGCCGCGCGCTGAAGTGCTTGGTCAGCCCTTCCGTCTCAAGCACGTTCATCAAGCCGCTCCCGAACGCGTCGTAGCAGTTGACAGCCAGCACCGCGAGGTTCGTCCACCATCGAAATTGAACTCGGGAGGGGACTCCTTGCGGCAGCGATCGAATGCCTCCGGGCAGCGCGCCGCGAAGGCGCAGCCACGCGGCAATGCGGCCAGATCGGGAGGCTGGCCCTCAATCGCGGTCAGTCGCTGGCGTTTGTCGCTCATGCGGGGGATCGCATTGAGCAAAGCCTTCGTGTACGGATGGGCCGGCGCGTTGAAGATGCGCGAAACCGGACCCGACTCGACCACCCGGCCCGCATACATCACCACGAGCTTGTCGCACATTTTGGCGACGATACCGAGATTGTGGGTGATGAAGATCAGTGCCAGGCCATGTGCGCGTTGCAACTCGCGTAGCAGGTTCAGGTATTGCGCCTGTATTGTCAGGTCCAGGCTTGTCGTCGGTTCATCGGCAATCAGCAGGCGTGGCTCGCACGAGATGCCAATGGCACCGACGATACGCTGGCGCATCCCGCCGGACATTTCATGAGGAAACTGCTGGACGCGGGTCTCGGGTGAAGGAATCCGCACCGCTTTCAGCAGATCGCGTGCGCGTCGCCAGGCCGTGGGGCGATCGGCGCCCTCATGCACGCGGATCGGCTCGGCCACCTGATTGCCGATGGTGAATAAGGGATTCAATGAAGCCATTGGATCCTGCAGGATCATGGCGATGCGCTTGCCCCGCACATCCTGCATTTCGGCATCGGTCTTGCGAACGAGGTCCTCGCCTTCGAACCATAGCTGACCCGATACGATGCGTGCAGCGGTCGGCAGTACGCGGAGAATGCTCAGGGCCAGCGTGCTCTTTCCGGATCCCGATTCTCCGACGATGCCGACAGTCTCGCCGGCATTGACCCGCAATGTCACATCGTCGACCGCGCGAACCACACGCGTCCCCTGTGCGGATACGTAGTGGGTCGAGAAGTTGTTGATCTCCAGCAGCGGCTGACCAGCCATGGCCGCCGTGCGGGGTCGCAGATCAGAGCTGACGGAGCTGAGGGTCGAGTTTGACACGGAGCCAGTCCCCGAGGAGGTTTGCAGAAAGTACCATCAGCATGATGCAGCAGCCTGGCATGACGGTCAGCCACCAATAACCCACCATCAGTCCCTGCTTGCCGTCGGACAACATCAGACCCCACGCAGGCTGCGGCGGCGGCACACCAACACCAAGAAACGACAACGACGCCTCGGTGACGATGACCACTCCCAACATCAGCGTCGCCAGCACAATGGCGGAGTTGACCACATTGGGGAGTATATGCCGCCACATGATCGCCATCCTGGAACAGCCAGCGACGACAGCGAGGCGGACGAACTCACGCTCCTTCAGCGAAAGGACCTCGCCGCGAACGACACGCGCGTAGCGCGTCCAATAAACTGCGCCGAGAATGATCACGATATTCCACATGCTCGGCCCGACGATTGCTGCCAGAAAAATGGCGAAGGTCAACCCCGGCAGGGCAAGCCACGCGTCCGTAAGCCGCATGATCGCTTGGTCCACCCAGCCGCCGATGTAGCCTGCGAGAATGCCCAATGTGGTGCCAATGACGCCGGCGACGATCACGGCGGTGAATCCGACCACCAAAGATACACGCGCACCAAAGATCAGTCGCGACAGCACATCGCGACCGAGCTGATCTGTGCCGAGGATGTGATCCAAGCTGCCGCCCGCCTGCCAGACCGGCGGACGGAACCGCGCGGTAAGGCTGCCGACTTCAGGATTGTGCGGCGCCAGGAAGTTGGCAAAGATCGCGGTGAGCGCAATCACTACGAGGATGGTGATCGGGATCAGCGGCAGATCGCGTGACCGCCTTGCCGAGGATCGCGGAGGCGACGATGCCGGAAGAACCAGGGTCTCTGTGGTGATGCTCATGGCCGCTATGTCTCCACTCTGATCCGTGGGTCGATCACGGCATAGGCGATATCGACCAACAGGTTCACGACAACGATCATGGTGCCGCCCATGATCACCACCCCTTGCACGACGGGAAAATCGCGGAAACTGATGCCTTCGTAGAGCAACCGTCCGATGCCTGGCCAGGCGAAGACCGTCTCCACCACTACCGCGACATTGATCATGAGCACGAGGTTGATGCCGGCCAATGTCAGAACCGGAATCAGCGCGTTCTTGAACGCATGCTTTGCTATTACCAGTGATTGTGGCAGTCCCTTCAGACGCGCCAACTTGATATATTCTGACCCGAGCACCTCCAGCATCGAGGAGCGCGTCAGGCGCATATGGGACGCGGCAAAGTACCAGCCCAACGCGAAGGCTGGCATCAGAATGTGCCACACACCTCCAAACCCAGACGAAGGCAGCCAGCCGAGATAGACAGAGAACACCAGGATCAGCACCAGCCCGACAAAGAATGACGGCAGCGAAAGTCCAAGGAGCGCGAATATCTTGCCTGCGCTGTCCCAAAACCGACCCACCCGCACCGCCGCAAGGATGCCGGTCGGGATTCCGACCAGCAACGAGAACGCCATTGCCACCGCCGCGAGCAACAGCGAGTTTGGTAGACGATCGAGGTAGAGGTTGAAAACCGGCGTTTGATAGTAGAATGACTGGCCGAAATCGCCGCGGAACAGGTTGACCATGAACAGGCCGTACTGCACCCACAACGGCCTATCGAGGCCGAACTGCTGGTGAATGGCCGCAATATCAGCTTCGCTCGCACCAGGCTCGACCAGCAGCGCGGCAGGGTCGCCGGTAACGCGAACAAAGAAAAAGATCGTCAGGGACAGCAGCAGCAGCGAGAGCAAAGAATAGCCGAGCCGCCGCGCGACGAATTGCTTCATGCAATGCCCCTATGTGCTCTTCAGCGTGATTTCCTCGTAAGGCGCCGTGTAGACAAACCCTTTGATCAAGCCGAAGCCGGATTCTCCCACCCGCGGCCCGACGCCGCTGATGAAGGCGAGCTGCCAGATCGAGACATACATTGTTCGTTCGTCCAGCAACCGCTGCATCTTTGTCAGGATCGCTGCGCGCTTGGCGTAGTCTAGCTCTACTTCTTGCAAGGGGAATAACGCATCGATGTCAGGGTAACTGCCATAGGCGTAGTTGCCGCCCTTGACGACGAATTCTTCCAGCCGCGTTGCGGCGTTGCCGAACGCACCCGATGACCCTTGGATGATGTTCTTGTATTTCTTCTCGGCATAGCCTTTGAAGAATGCTGCACGCTCCAAGGGTCGCAGTTTGGCGCGTATGCCGACTTCGGCCAGATAGTTGATCGCCGCCTCGCCGAGATTGGCATAGGCGACATCGCAGGTGTAGAAGCCGGCATCGAAGCCGCCGGCATATCCCGCATCTGCCAGCAGCTGTCTCGCTTTGTTTGGATCGTAGACCGGCGGCGCCAACTTCTCATAGAATTCGAAGTTCTCGGGAATGATGCTGCCCGTTATGTGCGAATATCCAAGCGTCAGCGCCTTGTTGATCGTGTTATAATCAAGCGCATATTTCGTCGCCAATCGCACCCGATGGTCATGCCACGGCGACTTCGAGTCCCATTGCTCTGGAAAGTATAGGTAATAGGGTGCCGAACCGACGGTGGGCCGCAGAGTGAGCCCTGGTGTGCGCCGGAGTTCCTCGGCAAGTTCAGCCCGGACGGAGTAGGCGATATCCACTTCGCCGTTCTTCAGTGCGGCGAGCCGTGTCGACTCATCCGGAATGACCCGCAGGACAATGCGCTTCACGCTTGGTGGCTTGCGCCAGTACTGATCGAATGCTTCCAGCACCAGCTCGATGCCGGGCGTGAATGAAACGAACTTGTAGGGTCCCGCGCCAATGGGCGCCCTTTTGAAGCCGTCCTCGCCAACCTTCTCCACGTATTTGCGCGGCACGACCCAGCCGGCTCCAGAGGCGACCGTATAAAACGTGATGAAGTCGGGCCAGGGGTTCTTCAGCTTGAATACGACGCGTTGCGGATCTGGAGCCTCAACGGAGGCAACCCGCTCCTTCAGCAGCGCGTGCGCCGCGCCACGGTAGCGATTGAAGGAGAACTTGACATCATCGGCGGTGACCGGTTCGCCGTTATGAAACTTCGCATCCTTGCGCAAAACGAACTCGTAGCTGAGCCCGTCCTCTCCGGCCGACCAGGACTCCGCCAGCGAGGGCGACGGATTGCCCTGTGGCATCGGCTTCGCCACTGCGTCATGCAGCGCATACAAGACCATGAAGGGCGTGATGATCCCTGCTGTCTCCGCCGGATCGAGCCAGGTCGGCGCAAGTGTGATGTGCACACCTACGGTTAGCTGACCTGCTGGCGCAGCGGCCTTCGCGGGGCGCGCCATCCCCGCAGCGATGCTGGTTGCGGCGAGTGCAAGCACGTCACGTCGTGTCGTCATCTAGCTGCCTCTTCTAGCAGTCGTGTATGGAAGACCTTCGTAAGGCGCGATGTGGCCGTAGCCCCGTCCCCGGTTGAAGTCTGATTCGATCCCAGGGCCGATCGCTATCGGCAAACGCCCGCTTTGCCTCCGTTGGATCGAAGCAAGAGGCCGTCGAGAAAAAGTCCGCGCCAAAGCTGTGCTGTCGCATCGGCTCCATGGGCGACGCACAAACCGCCGCTGCGGCGGGGGCCAATCCATCACGGGACGCGCAACGCTCTCGAAGCCCACCGGACCAGGGCACAGATGTTCCCATGCCACCTCCCTATTGGCTCATTATTTGCAGGCCTTACGAGCAAGCTTATTGGAGCTATGCGCCCCTGTCATCACCTCTTTTCCGGGGCGATTCGGCCGCAGGTGGAGCGACCGCTTGGGGAGGTCCTGTCAGGTTTCGAACCGCCCGCCGTAATTGATAAACGACTACAATTGCCGCGTGCATCCGTGCGGGGCTGTCGTTTCGTCCGAAATCGGTGACAGCTCAGCTACGCAAGCGCGGTATCCGAGGCGCCCTGAACCGCCGAATACATCGGGAGCCTGACGACACCACCTTGGGCGGCGCTTGACTCGACCTCTATTGTCCCCATGTGATGTGCGCATAACAGATCCGGGCCCCTCTGGCGGGGACGTCGGCCGCACGGCTGGCCAACTCCGCGATGTCGGATCGCCACGTGCCTCGGGCGTGTCGATCTGTTGCTGGGCCAATTCTCCTCTGCAAGACAGTCGACCTCTCTGGCGCGCAACACAGCAACAGGGAGCATGACTTGGTATCGATACCTCACGTGAACGCCGGTGGCGACGATCGGAACCAGCGGTGGACCGTTCTCTGGGCGGTGAATATCGCGGCGGCCGTCGTTGCTCGCGCCGATGGCGGCGTTCATCCCGCCGAGCGTCTGCGCCTCGGCGCATATCTACGGACTTGCGGCCTTGACGGGCGGAGTTCGCCTTTAGGGCGCGGGCTGTTCGATAAGTGCATGCGTGAGCTTGACCGCGAGCCGGAAAGCGACAGGAGTGCGCTCGCTCGCGTTTTGGCCGGATTTGACGGAACGCCCTGGGCCTGGATCATCCTGCGCGCGGCCGAGCATGTCGCCGCCGCCGATGGCGCCGTCCATCGCGCCGAGATGCGGATACTCGAGACCATACGCACCATTTTGAACCTGCCGCCCGGGGTGCCGGAACGTTACGCCGCCTGCGGCTTGTGGCCTGCCCGAGCATGACAGCCAGGCACGGAGATCATCTGCATCGGCTGGCGGCACGGTTGCCGGGGCCGGTCCGTTCCGGATTGACATGGGTGCTGCGGCCGGAGGCGAAATGGCTGCGGATTCCCCTCGGCGTGCTTTTCATTGCCGGCGGGTTCGTGGGTTTTCTGCCAATCCTCGGGTTCTGGATGCTGCCACTCGGCGCGCTCCTGCTCGCAGAGGATTTCCCCCTGGTGCGCCGGCCAACCGTCCGCGCCATCGAGGCGGTGGAACACTGGTGGACTCAGCGTCGTGATTCGACGAAAGGAAAGCAACAGACACATGACAACGTACACTCCTGATCAACGAAACAGCGGTTCGCTGCAATCGTCGTTTCAGCCGGCCCAGACGTGGCCAGGAACCGATCTCGCCCTGCGCAGCTTCATGCTGCGTGTGTTCAACACGATGGCGGGCGGCCTGGCGGTCACCGGCGTTGTTGCTTACACGGCCGCCACTTCGGGGCTTTATGCCGCTATTGCCGGCACGCCATTGCTCTGGGTCGTGATGCTGGCTCCGGTGGGCCTTGCCCTGCTGCTTAGCTTCGGCATCGAGCGCATGAGCCCGGCAGCGGCTCAGTTGGCGTTCTGGAGCTACGCCGCGTTGATGGGCGTATCTCTCGCGGGAATTTTCCTGATCTATACGGGCACGAGCGTCGCGCGTGTCTTCTTCATCAGCGCTGGCGCATTCGCCGCCACAGCGGCTTGGGGATACACGACGCGCACCGACCTTAGTCGCTTCGGCTCGTTCCTGTTCATGGGCCTGATAGGGATCGTGCTGGCAAGCGTGGTCAACCTATTCCTTGGCTCCACCGCGGTACAGTTTGCCGTCTCAGTGATCGGCGTGCTCGTGTTCACGGGGCTGACCGCCTACGACACGCAGCGCCTGAAGGAGATGTATGCAAGCCGGTGGGATGATGACGGACGCAGCCGTACGGCGATTATGGGCGCGCTGATGCTCTATCTCGACTTTATCAACCTGTTCATGTCTCTGCTGCAGCTGTTCGGCACGCGCAGGGACTGAGCGGACTGACCGAGACGGATCGGCATGATGGTCTGGCTTTCGGACCCGCAGGTCTGGGTGAGCCTGCTGACCCTGACCGCAATGGAGATCGTCCTCGGCATCGACAACCTGGTCTTTCTCTCGATCCTCGTTGCCCGGCTTGCGCCCGAACACCAGCCGATCGCCCGGCAAATCGGCCTGAGTCTGGCGCTCGGCTTGCGCCTTGCTCTCTTGGCGGCGATTGCCTGGATCATGCGGCTGACCGCGCCCGTCTTCGTCTTGGCCGGCTGGAGCTTCTCCTGGCGCGACCTCATCCTGATCGTCGGCGGGCTGTATCTTGTCTACAAGGGCACCGGCGAAATCCATGAGCGGATCGAGGGCGGCGGTGAGCACGATCGCCCGCATGCTGCAGGGGCGAGCCTGATCGGCACGATCGCGCAGATCGCCCTGCTCGATATCGTTTTTTCGCTCGACAGCGTCATCATGGCGTTCGGTATGGCGAACCAGCTTCCGGTCATGATGGCTGCCGTGATTATCGCCGTGGGGGTTATGATGCTTGCCTCCGCGCCGGTGTCGGCGTTTGTCAACCGGCATCCGACAGTAAAAATGCTGGCACTGTCCTTCCTGCTGCTGATCGGGATGACGCTGATTGCCGACGGCTTCGGTGCCCATGTCCCAAGGGGCTATATCTACGCAGCGATCGGCTTCTCGCTGCTGGTTGAGCTGCTCAATCAACTCGCCGGGAGCCGGCGGCGCAGGTTGCGCGGCAGCACCGGAGATTGAAGGGCGGGAATATCGGGCCTGCGTTCGCGTCTGTCTGACAGAGCGCGTTGGAGGGCCCGATGTCTCGTCAGTTGGCCTTGATCCTGCTGTGCACTCTGACTGTCGCTGGGTGCGCACACGGTGTCGGCAACAGCAACGCTGCCGCGCCTGCCACTTGGCTCACCCAAGGATCGAATGGTGCGGGCGGCGGCGGAGGTGGCGGAGGTGGTGGCGGCGGTTACTGATGTGCTGCGGTTCATGTGGCTTGCCTGGTTGCTGGCACTGGCGACGTGTTCGCCGACATCTTCCCAGGTGCGGCACGCCGGCAGCACGTTCGCTCCCGCGCCTGGAGCGGACGGCGCCGGTGCCGGCGGCGGCTCGGGGATGTAGCTAGCTCGGGCAATCGCCTCGGATCAGGTCAGCGGATGAATCCCTCGAGCTCATTCTTGGCCCAGGCGATCACGTCCTTGTTCGATTGCCCGGTGTGAACCTTTGCCAGCATGGTCGGATGAATGGCCCGCGCATACATCTGGGCAGCGATGTCGGGCGGTGCCGGATAGGCAGTGATATTCTCGTGCGCGTCATGCCATGGCCGCATCGGATAATTATAGACGGTGCCCTTGGGCGGCTCGACTTCAGACCAGATTTCAAAGTCGGTCATGCTGATCAACGGCGGAAGGTCGTAGCCGTTTGCAGCCGTGTCGCGTTCCTGGACCTGCTTACGCTCCTGCAGGAACTGCGCCAGCTCCTTGGCGGCAGTCTTGTTCTGCCCGAACGCCCAGACCCCGAAGAAGCAGTAGTTGTAAGGATTGTAGCGGCCCTTGGGTCCTTTAGGACAAGGGAAAGTCCAGCAATCCTCGGCAATCTTCGGTGCATCGCGCTTTGCGACGGACCACGCCGATGGCGGGTTCATGATCAGCGCGCTCTGTCCCGATATCAACGCGCGGTTGTTGGAAGCATCGTCGTAACTCACCGTGTCTGGCGGCAGGAAGGTCGCAAGCTTGCGCGCATAATCGAGAACCTGATTAACGGCGTCTGACTCGACGGTGATCTCACCTTTGGCATTCACAAGCTCGGCGCCGAACGCGGAATATATGATGCCGGTATTGTTGATGGAGTCACCCGTCTGTCCCAGTCCGAGGCCAAACGGGAAGCCAGCTTTCTGACATGCCTCGGCAGCCTTCAGGAACGCATCATAGGTCCAATTCGAGGAGGCGCTCGGGTCGGACTTATGTGGCGGGAACATCTCCAAGATGTCGATCCCAGCGTGCTTCTTCAGGAGGCTGATGCGCGCGCAGCAGTTCAGGTTCAATGTTCCTGTGCTGGATGGAAGTGCGCGCCAGCTACCTTTGATCTTCGAGAGGTACTCGTGAATGGGACTGTACTGGCCAAATTGCGCCGTCATTGCCTTGACGACGTCGTCCATCGGCTCGAGTTGTTCGGCGTACGTGTTCACCTCCCAGTTGTAGAACGGCAAGAAATCATGCCCGGTGCGCGCCTGCGCCTCGGCTGCCTGGGTGATCTGAATCTTGTTGCCGTTCGACGTGATGAAATCCACCGTCACGTCAACTTTGTTTTTATCGGCCCAGGCGGCGACCTGCCGCTTCATGGCATCGTTCGCCGGCGGCACCCAGTGATCCCAAAAGCCAACCGTGAGCTTCCCCGCCGCACCGGCGGTGCGGATGTGCACGAGCGGCAAGGTACCCGCAGCGGCAGCAAGCTTCAAAACGCGACGACGCGTCGCATTGCGCGATCCCGACATGACGTACACTCCCTCTGCGGCCACGGATCAGTCCGCGCCCGTCTTGCTTGTTCGACACGAGCACCCGCCCGCGTCGCGGCCACTTTGCGGCTCGTCCCGACGGCAGGCCGGCAGGCCCACCACAAGAGTGCGCGCCCATATTGCCGCGGGGGCCGGCCAATTGCGACGACTTTTTAGCAGACCGGAAGAAGAGGGAAGGGGTTGCGGCGGCGGCCGAGCATGTGTGAAATACCGGCAAGTAGCCAATCCAACCCGCGCGTCTGCCGGGTTGGCGACACCGGAAGAGGGAACTGCAGATGAACGACTCACTTGCGGTCATAGAGCGGCCGCAGGCGGCCAACAGCACGGAGTTCGACGCGATCGTCATCGGCGCCGGCATTTCCGGCATATTCATGCTCTACCGCCTGCGGGAGCTGGGCATGGCCGCGCGCGTCTTCGAAACCGGCACAGATGTCGGCGGCACCTGGTACTGGAATCGCTACCCCGGAGCCCGCTTTGATTCGGAAAGCTGGACCTATGGCTATTCGTTCTCCAGGGAGCTGATGCAGGAATGGGACTGGAACGAGCATTTTTCGCCTCAGCCTGACACGTTGGCATACCTGAACCATGTGGCCGACAAGTTCGACCTACGGCGCGATATGCAATTCTCCAGCACGGTGACGGCCGCGCATTGGGATGACGCGGCCAACCGGTGGACAGTGACCCTGGAAAGCGGGGAGCAGGCGCAGTCGCGTTTCCTGTGCACCGCGGTCGGCATCCTATCGGCCCATACGATGCCGAAAATTCCGGGCGTGGAGAGCTTCCGTGGCCCAGCCTACCATCCGGCGCGTTGGCCGCACATTCCGGTGGATTTCACCGGTAAGCGCGTCGGCATCATCGGTACCGGAGCAACCGCCATCCAGGCGATCCCCGAGATCGCCAAACAGGCAAAGCAGCTCACCGTCTTTCAGCGCCGGCCAAACTGGGCCGCGCCGCTGCACAATTCGAAGATCGGCAAGGCGGAGATGGAGGCAATCAAGTCCCGCTACGACGAGATCTACGCGCACTGCGCCAGCACGCCGATGTGGTTCATTCATCAGGCCGATCCCCGTAAGACCCTCGATGTGCCGCCAGAGGAACGCGAGGCCTTTTGGGAGAAACTCTACGCGGAGCCGGGCTTCGGCATCTGGCTGGGCAATTTCCGGGACATAGGCGTCAACGAGGAGGCGAACGCCGCCATCAGCGATTTCATCGCCAGGAAAATTCGCCAGCGCGTGAAGGATCCGAAGGTCGCGGAGAAGCTGATACCCAAGGATCACGGTTTCGGTTCCCGTCGCGTTCCGCTGGAGAGCGGCTATTTCGAGACCTTCAACCGCGATAACGTGCTGCTGGTCGACACTCTCAACGACGAGCCAATCGAGCGGATCATGCCGCGCGGCGTCAAGACCAGCAAGCAAGAGCACGAATTCGATATCCTGATCTATGCCACCGGCTTCGACGGGGTGACGGGGGCATTCGACCGGATCGATATCCGCGGTACCAATGGCGTGCGACTGAAGGATGCTTGGGCAGATAGCCCCCGAACCTATCTGGGCATGCTCGCTGAAGGCTTCCCCAATATGCTGATGGTGCTAGGCCCGCACACCGCCCGCGGCAATATCCCGCAGGCGATCGAGCACAGTGTGAACTTTCAGACCGGCATTCTGCGGTTCATGCAACAACACGGCTACACCCGCGTGGAGACACGACCCGAGCATGTCGCAGAATGGACCGAGACCGTGATCAAGGCAGCCGAGAAGCTCTTATCCTCCAAGGTCGATTCCTGGCAGACTGGCGTGAATCGCAACGTGGAGGGCCGCAGCGTGCGCCGCGTGCTGGGATACAACGGTCATGGTGTGCACTTCCGGCGCACGACGGACCAGGTTGCCACGGGCGGATACCAGGAGTTCGCGTTCCGCTGATTCCTCGCGCAGGTGCGGAAAACGGTAACCGCAATTTGGTTGCAGCGATGCAAATTCCGGCAAGGGACGCAGGCTACCCCTGGGGTTGATCGAGGATGCGTCCCCGCGCCCGAATTTCCGATGAAGAGGTGTCGAAGCGGAAACGGTGTTCAGGAATCTCGGTGAACAGATCGGCGTAGCGCCGCGGCACCGGAATATCGTTCAGCGTGTGCACACGTCCTGCCGAGTCAATGCGCACAGCCACCAGAAAGCTGGCTCCTGAACTGGCGATCTCCTCGAGCGCCAGGTGCATTTGAAGCTCGTCATCACCATAATATCGCGGCGCCACCAGCCGCGCCGCGGTATCTGCGCCGATCACGAAAGTGGCGTTCGGGAACAGGCGCGACTTCTCTACGAAGGTTGGCGCTCTCGTAAGTTCGACACGCGATTGCCACGCAAATTGCGTGAGCCGGTGTCTTACCGTCTCGCCTGCCAGCGGCGGCTTGTCTACATTGGTGACAGAGATTTCGAACGCCAAGGGCTGCTGCCTGAGTTCTTCGGCAACGCGCGCCAACAACACATGTCCTGCGTGCAACGGGTTGAAAGACCCTGGGAACAGCAGGAGGGCCCCCGGGGCTGTCAGCACCATCTCGCCATCGGGCAGAACGGTAAGGCGATCGAGCTCGCCCGCCAGGAGCCGATCGATACTGTCCACCATGGGAACGACCGTCTCGGCGAAATGTTCATCTGCGTCCAGCAGGCTCCGTGGCGACGGTGCCGTAACCCCGCACGTCCGGGCCAGCCACAGGACGATCGCGCGGGCAACAACATCTTCTTCCCCGGCGCGGTCACGCCGGCCCTTGGCCAGCACGCCGGTGCAGTGCGCAACGCCAGCGGCATCGGCGACCGCGATGTGAAAGCGATGCTCGCCCCGGCGTGGACGATCGCTCACGAGTGCTGCTGTCGCGCCGAGGCCAACCGGGTCGGTGCCCTTCGGGGTCAAGCGGACGGCGCGTGCCCGTGCACTGCGTGCCATCGCGACCGCAGTGTCAGAACTGCTCGCCTGCCCCGGCGCAAAGCCGAGAAACGTCGCCAGCGCCTTCTCATCGTAGGGAACCTGCGCTTCGATCAGCAACCGCGAGCCGCCCGGCACGCGCAGCAACTCGCCGATCGCCCCAGTGCCGCCCCCCGTGATCGCGAGTGCAGCCTTGCGGCCAGATCCGTGCACGGCGGCGATCAATTGTTGCCATGCAATGTCCGACGGGCTCATGGTGCGTGTCGGGTCCAAAGTTGCAAGACGTTCACAGCAAGTGAGAGTCAGTTCGAGCGGAGTCAACCGAGCATGCGGACGTGCCGGCAAGCTGTCCAGGCCGGCGTTGCGAAAATCGTTGGCGCCTCTTTCGCACTGCCGGGCCAGTGATGGAGCATCGAAGATGGTCGCGAGCGACAGCTTTGCCGAATTCCTGCGCGAGCAGCTCGCTCCACTAGGCCGCATTGCGATGAGACGTATGTTCGGCAAGACCGGGGTGTTCTGCAACGGGCTGATGTTCGCCATGGTAACGAACGACACGCTGTACGTCCGGGTCGATGACCACAACCGGACGGTGTTCAGGGAAGCGGAGTCCGTGCCGCCCCTCAACTACGAGAAGCAGGGTCGCACCATTGACCTCGCCTTCTGGCGTGTGCCTGAGCATCTGCTGGACGAACCCGATGAACTCGTAGTCTGGGCGCGCGCGGCGCTGGCAGCGGCACGCCGGGTCGCGGTACAGCGGAATCGGACAGCCCCTGAGGGTGCTCAGCGCGCAGGAGACTGCGGTGTTTCGGCGGCAACGCGGGCGAAGAGGTCCGGTTTATAGGTACGGCCGGGTCTCAAAACTAACGCGCCATCCCAATCCCCGCCGGTCACAACGGCGATCCCTTCGGAAGTCTTTGTGGGTTTCCTCCCTCGCTGAATGTGGCTCTCAGCCAGCTCCGTCGGGAGCGCAGGCGCGGATCGCGGTCTCGAAGCGTGCCTTTGCATCCGGTCCGCGAGCGAACGGGCTGATGATCGGCAGGTCGATGCCCGACTGCCGGTAAGCGTCGAGCCGTGCGCGGCATTGCTCCGCTGTGCCGGCGATGCTGGTCGCATCGATCATCGCGTCGCTTACTGCGCGCTCTGTCGCCTGCCGATCGCCGCGCGCCCATGCGTCGGCGATCGCAGCGGCCTCTGCGGCGAAACCGTGCGCCGCCATCAGTTTGTTGTAGCGGGGGAAGAAGCCGGCATAGAAGGCAAGCCCTGGGCGCAACGCGGCGAGTGCGGCAGTGCGCGTTTCGCTGATGGCGGTCGGCAGCAATGTGGTGACCTGGAGTCCGCCGGGGTCACGTCCAGCAGCACGCGCGCTCCCGGCTAGTTGTGCCCGCACGGGAGCGGCTGTGCCGAGTGTACTGCGCGTCAAGATGACACCGTCGGCAATCTCACCGCAAAGCGCGATCGCTTTCGGGAACACAGCCGACAGATACACCGGCACATCTCGATGACGCGGCGGATACCACAGATCAAACTTCTCGATACGGACCGTGGCACCACTGAAGCTCGCCTCGCCGTCGCGAAGCAACGAACGAACGACGGCCACGGTTTCGCGGGTACGGGTCAGCGGCTTCGCATACACAACCCCATGCTCAGGTCCAACCTGAGCCTTGTGGCTGGACCCAAGGCCCAGAATGAACCGTCCGCCGGACAGATCGGCAACCGAGGAGGCCGCCATCGCGATCGTCGGCGCGGTGCGCACAAAGACGCTGCTGATGCTGGTGCCAAGCAGAATGCGCGAAGTCCGCATCGCGCAAGCAGCAAGGATCGCAAACTGGTCACCCCCATGCCCTTCGGCGACCCAGGCGGAGTCGTAACCCATGCTCTCCGCCAGGACAACGAGGTCGACGATTTCGGCCGGGTTGGGTCCGCCAGAGATGGCGATGCCTATCCTGCTCATTGTGCCGCTCTGCAGGTTCGGGCGCACTCGAAAGTATCGGCAATCGCTCGATAGGGTGGCAAAGAAGTCATACATCCGCCTCCCGAAGTTTCCGCAGCCGGCATACGATAAAGCGCTGGTGGAGTGTAAGAGCGACAAGTCCTGGGCCACATTCGAGCTTCCCAACGTGGGGCACATGGCCATGCTTGATGCACCGGACCGCCTAAGCGAGTTGCTAGTACAAGGTTCATAGTATCGGTCGCACCCATTAGCTGCTTTAGACCCAGTCGCCATCCCGCCTGGGTAGTTTCGACCACTCGGCACGCTGTTTGGAGTCAGTCACAGTCGGTGCATTCGCCTGCGCAGTGTTCGGCATGCAGGGCGCGTGTTCTCCAGGGGCCTGGGCAGGACCAGGTCGGCATCCAGTATCAGTGAATTTCACGGCTGGCCGACGCGATTACATATCGAACCAGTACACCGCGGCGAGGGCCGAATGTGCCGCGCGCTGTGTGGACTCCTTGATCTGAAATCGGCCGCCTGGTTACAGGCACGTCTTCGCTCGCCTCGCGGCCGACGCTGAAGCATGCGCCAGAATCTCGCCCCTGCTTGGATAGGACGGCGACCCGAGGCACAATCCGGGCAATCGACCACGACCCGGGGCAGGAAACCATGCAGGCAGACTATGTGATCGTGGGGGCTGGATCGGCCGGCTGCGTCCTCGCCACCCGCCTTACCGAAGATGCGAAAACCAACGTCATCCTGATCGAGGCTGGCGGCAAGGACTACAATCCGCTGATTCACGTACCAGCGGGCTTCTTCAAGATGCTCGACCACGACAAGCTCACCTGGAAATACCGGTCCGAACCCGATCCCGGCACGAACGGCCGGGCCATCGTCTATACGCGCGGCCGCGTGGTGGGCGGGTCGTCTTCGATCAACGGCCTGATCTACATTCGAGGCCAACCTGAGGATTATGATCATTGGGCACAGCAGGGAAACCGAGGCTGGAGCTGGGACGACTGTGTTCCTCTGTTTCGTGCCGCCGAATGCTGGGAGGGCCAGGAGAACGAAGTTCGAGGCAAGAATGGCCCGTTGCACACCTCGAACACGGACCGCTCGCCGCTCTGCGCGGCAGTGGTTGAGTCCGGCAGACAACTCGGGCTGACCTACCAGGAAGACGTCAACGGCATCACGCACGGCTCGGTCGACACGATCGGCTGGTGCCAGCAAACCCGCAACGGACGGCGGCGGGCCAGCGCGGCGCGCACCTATCTGGCGAGGGCTTTGGCGCGGCCGAACCTGCAACTGATCACCGACGCCATGGTTCATCGCGTGGTCTTCCAGGGCAAACGCGCCGTCGGCGTGGAATTCGCCCGCGGCGGCAACACGCAGCGAGTGATGGCCGGGCGCGAGGTGATCCTGTCGGCCGGCGCGATCGGTTCGCCGCATATCCTGCAACTCTCCGGTGTCGGCGATGCCGAACATCTGTCCGAGATCGGGGTTCCGGTCGTGCACCAGCTGAACGGCGTCGGGCGCAACATGCAGGATCATTTCACAGCGCGCATTTCCTATCCGGTCGCCGGCCTCTCCACGGCCAACGAAAAGGCGCGCGGCATTCCGCTGGCTATCGAGGTGCTGCGCTGGATGTTCACCGGCAAGGGCATGCTGACCTATAGCCCATCGCTGGTTGCGGCATCGGTGAAGGTGCTGGAGTCGTCGGCCACCTCCGATATGCAGATCACCTTCGCGCCTGGCAGCTTCAAGAACGGACAGATCGGCGAGCTGGAGGAAACCCCCGGCGTCAGCGCCGGCGCCTGGCAGATGCGGCCACTGTCGCGTGGCTATGTGAAGGCAAAGTCGAACCGGCCCGAGGACATGCCGCTGATCAATCCACGCTACCTGTCGGACGAGACCGACCGCATGGCACTGCTGGGCGGCCTGCGTTTCGCCAGACGCATGTTCGAGGCCCCGGCCCTTAAGCCCTACGTTGGAGCGGAAAGCCTGCCCGGCAAGGACGTGCAAACCGACGATGAGTTGCTGGATTACGCACGGCGCTATGGCGGCACCTGCTATCATGCGAGCTGCACCTGCATGATGGGTCAACATCCATTGGCAGTTGTCGACGATCAGTTGCGGGTGCATGGGATGGACGCTCTGCGCGTGATCGATGCGTCCATCATGCCGGCAGTGACATCGACCAACACCAATGCACCCACCATCATGATTGCCGAAAAAGGTGCAGCCGTGATCAAGGCAGCCACGCGGGAACGGCTCGCAGCCTGAGGGAGCTTTTGTACGATCCATGAAAGAGAACAGCATATGGCGGGCGGTGCATGGGGGACGGGCCGCATTAGGGACGGGGCTCAAGGAGTTTGCATCGCGCGGCGTGCCGTGGATCATCGAGGCCTCCAGCTTCGACCACTGCATGATCGAACATGGCGCCTTCGACCTTGAAACGATCGCAGATCTCGCCGGCTGGTTTCAGGCCACCGACGTGTCAGCGATCGTGCGAATCCACAAATCCTTTACTTACCTGATCCCCGCGATTCTCGATCAGGGGATCATGGGCATTCAGGTCTCGGAGGTCGACAACGCCGAGGAGGCGCGCGCGATTGCGCGGGAGGCGAAGTATCCGCCGATCGGCAATCGTGGCATTTCAGGGCAGGGGATGCACACCGGATATCGGAGCCATGGCGCCCGACACGCGTCCGAGTATGCACCGTGGGCCAATGCCAACATCATCGTCTGTGTCTCGATCGAATCGATCGAGGGCCTGGACAATGTCGAGGCGATCGCGGCGGTGGAGGGCATCGACATGATCGCCTACGGCCACTCGGACCTCAGTGCGCGTCTCGGCGTTCATCTCCAGCTTGAGCATCCGACATTCAAGGCGGCCGTGCGCCGGATCGTGGAGGCCTGCAACGCGCACGGGAAGCTTGCGCGAGGATCGGCGGAAACCGAGGCGCAGATCGAGGAGTACTGGCGGCTTGGGTGCAAGGTGTTGAACCTGCCCGGCAACGATGTCAGCACCTATCTTGATGGCCTGAAGGCGCGAGCCGACCGCGCACATGCGCGGCTGAAGTCCATCGGCGTTCCCACGCCTTGAGAAGCGTGTCGCTCAGGACGGGGTGCCTATAATGAACAAGGTGCCTCGCCTGCAGGATATAGAACGGCGCCAGTTGCCAACCAATTATAGCTGGACGAGGGAATTCACGTGCTGGAATTGGAACGTTCCGCCTGGAGCTTGGTTGAGAAGCAGAAGGCGCACGAAAAGCGTCGCTTGCTCGACTGTGTGATTTCGAACTGATCCTAGATGGCAGGCACGCGGACGGTCACTTCCCGCCGACCGTTTCACACCTGATGCCAAGACGCCAAATGTGCGGCGTAACTGCCAGCCGAAACACCGCCGATTGGCGCAAACCCTCGCTTTCGATCCGAGTGAGACGCTCATGGCCGCGGTTTCGGATCCCGACAGCCGACATTCCAAGCCGCTTATGACGTCGATTGCATACCGCTGAGCAGAACGTCGACCATCCGAATCGCTGACTGCTTCCAGTTCTTGCCTGGCCGAACATGGGCCACCCCAGCGAGCGCGCGCAGCAAGTCGTGCGGCTCGATGTCGTCCCGAAAAACGCCAGTTGCGACCCCACCGGCCACCAGCGCCTTGATTGGAACGTCGAGACGGTGCGGCGTTCTGCTGTAGAGAGGTTCCGGCCCGCCGATGAGGGTATCCATCGCCTCCGCCA
>JAMXLO010000049.1 GCA_024280945.1 Acetobacteraceae bacterium | reverse complement strand
GTCATTGTGGCGCGGGCTCGCCAGGCTTGTACGTCGCCTCGATGCGATCACTGACCGTGTCGCGCAGGCAGTTGAAGAAACGGCCGCAGCCATGGATGTGGCGCCAACGCTCGGCATGCCGCCCCTTCGGGTTGTTGCGCATGTACAGGAAGGCAGTCCATGCCGCGTCGTCCAATGACGCGGCGTCCTGCGGCCGAGCAATATGCGCCTCTCCGCCGTAGCGGAACTCGTTCTCCGGGCGAGCGCCGCACCAAGGACAATCAATCAGCAGCATCAGTGTGCCACTGCCGCTGCCGCAGCCTCATCGATCAGCGCGCCCGTCCTGAAACGCTCGAGGGCAAACGGCGCAACAATCGGATGCGGTTCGCCACGCGCAATCGTCGCCGCAAAGACGTGGCCGGAGCCAGGGGTCGCCTTGAAACCGCCGGTACCCCAGCCGCAGTTCACATAGAGGCCCGGCACCGGCGTCAGCCCGATGATCGGTGAGCGATCCGGTGTGACATCGACGATGCCGCCCCAGTTCCTCAGCATGCGCAGCCGGCGGAACGTCGGGAACAATTCGCAGATCGCCTCCAGCGTGTGCTCGGCTACATGCAAACCGCCGGCCTGGCTGTAGGAGACATACGCATCGGTGGCGGCGCCGATCACCAGCTCGCCTTTGTCCGACTGCGAGATATAGGCATGGATGCTGTTCGACATGACAACGCAGGGCAGCACCGGCTTCACCGGTTCCGAAACCAGCGCCTGCAGCGGATAGCTCTCCAACGGCATGCGCACGCCGGCCATCGCCAGCACCACGCTGGTATGACCTGCGGCCACAACAGCAACCTTGCGTGCCGCAATGCGACCACGCGTCGTTTCAACGGCGTTTACCGGCCCGGACGGCATGCGACTGATGCCGGTCACCTCGCAGTTCTGGATGATATCGACTCCAAGGGCGTTGGCGCCGCGCGCATAACCCCAGGCGACAGCGTCATGACGCGCCACGCCGCCACGGCGCTGGAGCGCAGCGCCCAGGATGGGGTAGCGCAGATCGGGTGAAATATTCAGCGGCGGGCAGAACGCCTTTGCCTCGCTTGGCGTCAGCCACTCGTTGTCCACGCCGTTCAGACGATTCGCGTGCACGTGGCGTTTGAACACCTGCGCCTCGTGCACCGAGTGCGCCAACATCATCACGCCACGTGGCGAATACATGACGTTGTAATTCAGTTCCTGCGCCAGAGTCTCCCACAGTTTCAGCGCATGTTCGTAGATTGCAGCACTTTCGTCGCGCAGATAGTTTGAGCGAATCACGGTGGTATTTCGGCCCGTGTTGCCGCCGCCAAGCCAGCCGCGTTCCAGCACGGCGACACGTCGAATCCCATGCTCACGCGCGAGGTAATAGGCGGTGGCAAGCCCATGGCCGCCGGCACCGATGATCACGACATCATAGGCTGCTTTCGGCTCCGGCGAGCGCCACTGTTCCGGCCAGGGCGTGCCGCCAATCGCATGCCGCAGCAGACTGAAAATGGAAAACCGCAACGGCCCTTCCCCTGTGTCATGTATGGACGCGGGCGCAAGCCCGCCCGTCAATCGTCATGGCCGGACTTGATCCGGCCATCGTTGCGAGAAGCGTAGCAGTCCCGGACCTGATGCGGGAAGCAATCTCGCGCAAGGTACGCACTGACCGCGAGATTGCTCCCCCTTGCATTCGCGAGGGTCGCAATGACACTGTGGCCGCGAAGGGGGAACTCAATGGCTGACTACGACTACATCATCGTCGGTGCCGGATCCGCCGGTTGCGTGCTGGCACATCGGCTCACCGAGGATCGCGCCACCCGGGTGCTGCTGCTGGAGGCCGGCCCGAAGGACGAGTCCATGTGGATCAACATCCCGGTCGGCTTCACCAAGCTGCTGAACAGCCCGCGCTACAACTGGAATTTCGCAACGGAGCCCGAGGACAACGTCAAGGGACGCTCGATCCCGATCCCGCGCGGCAAGACGTTGGGCGGCTCCAGCTCGATCAACGGCATGCTGTACGTGCGCGGCAATCCGCTCGACTACAACACCTGGGCGCAATTCGGCAATCGCGGCTGGTCGTATGAGGCGGTGCTGCCCTATTTCCGCAAGTCGGAGCACTTCGAACCCGGCGGCGACGAAACACGCGGTCGCGGCGGCCCGCTGAATGTCGCCGATATGATAGAGAGCGCCGAGTTGCTCGATGCATTCATCGATGCAGCGGTCGCCGAGGGCTGGCAGCGCAATCCCGACTATAACAACGGCAAGCAGGAAGGGTTCGGCTACTATCAGGTCACGCAGAAGAGTGGGCGCCGCTGGTCAACTGCGCGGGCTTTCCTCGATCCGGCGCGTGGCCGACCGAACCTGCGCGTCGAGACCGAGGCTTACACGACGCGGATCCTTCTGGACGGGAAGCGCGCGGTCGGCGTCGAATATCGCCAAGGTGGCCAGACTCACCAGGTGCGTTGCGATCGAGAGGTGCTCATAGCAGCCGGCGCCGTAAAGTCGCCGCATTTGCTGGAGCTGTCCGGCATCGGCCAGCCGGAGCTGCTGCAATCGCATGGCACCGAGGTGAAGCACGCGCTGCCAGGTGTCGGCGAGAACTACCGCGACCACTTCGCGCCGCGCATGAACTGGCGAGTCAAGTTGCCGATAACGTTGAACGAGCATACGCGAGGCGCGCGGTTCGCCAGAGAGATTGTCAAATACTATACGCAAGGCCGCGGCGTGCTGACCTTCACCGCCGGCATCGTCTATGGCTTCGTCAAGACGCGACCAGAGCTGGAAGAACCCGATATTCAGTATCACTTCACGCACGCCAGCTACGCCACCGCACAGACGCGCATTCTGGACCGCGAACCAGGGATGACATTGACCGCGTATCAGTGCTCGCCATCATCAAAGGGCTCGATTCATGCCAAGTCAGCTGACCCTATGGCAGCGCCCGCGATCCGGCCGAATTTCCTGGCCGAGGAGCTGGACCGGCGCACCATCGTCGAGGGCATGAAGATCGGCCGCCGGATCATCGACAACCCAGTGATGGACAAGTATCGCGCATTCGAGATGAACCCAGGCGACAAGGTGCAGACCGACGATGAATGGCTGGACTTCGCGCGGATCAATGGCCAGACCACGTATCACGTCACCGGCACGTGCAAGATGGGAAACGATCCCATGGCGGTGGTGGACGACGAACTGCGCGTGCACGGGATCGACGGGCTGCGGGTGATCGACGCGTCGATCATGCCGACACTGGTGTCCGGCAACACCAACGCCGCGGTCATCATGATCGCCGAGAAGGGCGCCGACATGATCAAGGCGGCGCAACAGCCGGCACGCGCGGCGGCCTAGTACGCGATCATTGGTCGCGGTAACGGGGAGCGTCTAGTCCGTCATTCCCGCGCAAGCGGGAATCCAGTCCATCCGAAAGTACTCGCTGGTGGGCTGGATCCCCCGCTTGCGCGGGGATGACGACCGGGGGCGGCCTGCGCTGGCTGAGTCTCGCACCAGAAGAATACTATGCCGCGAAGCGCACCAGCCTGCCACTCGGGCTGCCCAGCACTTCGTCGTCGCGCATCACCGTCCGACCGCGCACAACGACCCCGACGGGCCAGCCGGTGACGTCCATGCCGGCGAAGGGTGTCCAGCCGCACGGCGAGACGATCCACGACTCCTCGATGCGCCGCCGGCGCTTCATGTCCACCAGGGTGAAGTCGGCATCATAGCCCGCGGCAAGCCTGCCCTTGCCGACCACGCCATAGACACGCGCCGGACCGGCGCACATCAGATCGACCATCCGTGTCAGCGGCAACCGGCCCGCATTCACGTGGTTCAGCATCACCGGAACGATCGTCTGGACTCCGGTAAGGCCCGCGGGGCAATCCGGCCAAGGCAGCAGCTTCTTGTCGCGCGCGTGCGGCGCATGATCGGAACCGACCGTGTCCACTGTCCCGTCGTTGATCGCGCGCCACGCCGCCTCCAGGTGACGCGGTCCGCGGATCGGCGGGTTCATCACACCAAAGCCCTTCAGCGTATCGTAACAATCAGGCGCCACCTGGGTCAGGTGATTCACCAGCACCTCGCACGTGGCGAGCTCACGGAAATCCTTAAGGTAGTCGAGTTCCTCGGCGGTGGAGACATGCAGGATATGCGCTGGCCGCCCTGTGGCACGCGCCAGTGCCATCAGCCGGCGGGTACCGAGGAATGCCGTCTCCTCGTCGCGCCATTCCATGTGGCGGCAATATGGATCGCCCGACTTGAACATCGGCTTGCGTTCCTGCAGCCGATATTCGTCTTCCGAGTGATAGGCGATGCGCCGCCGCCCGGACCGCATGACACGTTCCAGGTGTTCGTCATCCTCCACCAGCAGATCGCCGGTCGAACTGCCCGCGAAAATCTTGATGCCGCACACACCGCGGCCGAGTTCGAGCTTCGCCAGCTCAGGGATGTTCTGCTTGGTGCCGCCGACATAGAGCCCGATGTCGCACCACGACTCGCGCTCCACGTATTCCTGTTTCCAGGCCAGCCGCTCGGTATCGACGATCGACGGCGCGGTGTTCGGCATGTCGAACACCGCCGCCAGCCCGCCCAACACGGCGGCGCGCGTCCCGGTCGGAATCGTCTCCACCGCCTTGTCGCCTGGGTCGCGCAGATGCACATGTGGATCGATCAGGCCCGGCAGGACATGCAGGCCCCCCGCGTCGATGGTCTCGTCCGCCGTCGCGTCCGCGGCGACACCCAACGCAGCGATGCGGCCGTTGCGCACGCCGACATCGGTCGGCTCGACGCCCCAGGGCAGGACGCAGGCGCCGCGGCGGATCAACAGATCGAAATGAGCGGGCATGGCTCGATCCCCCAAGCTTGCCGCAGCATAGCACCACAACCAATTAGAGCGCGATCGCTTGAGGCGGAATCGTCAGAGAGCGCGAATCGCGCTCTACATAAATCAGTCGCAAGAGACCGGGAGACACCAATGGCAGCCACCCCGCGCGTGAGCGGTGTCCTGGAAACGTCGCTCTATGTCGCCGACCTGGACCGGGCATGCGACTTTTACCAGCGCGTGTTTGGCTTCGAGCGCTTCGTGCACGACGGCCGGATGTGCGCTCTGGGCGTCCCCGGCAGCCAGGTGCTGCTGTTGTTCCAGCACGGCAGCACCAATGAACCGGCACCGGTGCCGGGCGGTGTCATTCCGCCGCACCACGGCACCGGTGAGCTTCATCTCTGCTTCGCCATCCCGTTCGGCGAACTCGCCGCCTGGGAAGCCCATCTCCGCAAGCTGGATATCCCGGTGGAAAGCCGTATCCGCTGGCCGCGTGGCGGCACCAGCCTCTACTTTCGCGACCCCGACGGCAATTCGCTGGAGGTGGCAACGCCGGGTCTCTGGCCCAACCACTGAATGACCGCCCGCTGGCTGCCGCTCGCCGGCCTGACCGGGGTCGGGCTGCTGCTGTTGCTCGCTGCAGGCGCCGCCACGCTGCCGTGGATCATGCCGGCGGAAGACGCGGCCGGACGGCGCTTTGCCGCGATCGGCATCTTCACCGCAAGCTACCTCGCGCTGGCGATCGGCAAGGTGCCGGGCCTCTCCATCGACAGGGCCGGCGTGGCGCTGGTCGGCGCCTGCCTGATGGTCGCCTCCGGCGTCATGTCGCTCGAGGACGCCTATCGCGCCGTCGATCTCGGCACGATCACCCTGTTGCTCGGGATGATGATCATCGTCGCCAACCTGCGCATCTCAGGCTTCTTCGCGCTGATCAATGCCTGGGTCGCACGCCACGTCCATGGGCCTCTGCTGTTGCTCGGGGCGATCGTCTTTGTCTCCGGTGTGTTCTCGGCGTTCCTGGTGAACGACGCGATCTGCCTGGTGATGGCACCCCTGGTGCTGGAGCTCGCCCTCAGCCTGCGTCGCAATCCGCTGCCCTACCTGCTCGCGGTGGCGATGGCGTCGAATGTCGGCTCGACAGCGACCATCACCGGCAATCCGCAGAACATGATGATCGGCAGCTTTTCGCAGATCGCCTATCCAGCGTTTGCCGCTGCGCTGGCTCCCGTCGCCGCGCTGGGACTGTTGTTGACGTTCGCCCTGCTAGCGCTGGCTCACCGCAAGGATCTGAGCGGCGCCGAATTTCAGGCGCGAGCACCGCAGCTGCGGGTGCATCGGGTCCTTGTTCTGCGCTCGCTGCTGGCGACTGCCGCGGTCGTCGCGCTGTTCTTCGCCGGTCAGCCGCCCGCAAAGGCGGCCATCGTGATCGGCGCGCTGCTGCTGCTGACACGACGCGTCAAGAGTACGCGCGTCTACGCCGAGATCGACTGGTCGCTGCTGCTGATGTTCACCGGCCTCTTCATCATCGTTGCCGGTGGCCAGCGAGAACTGCTGACGCCGGAGTTGATCCAGAGTGTCGGAAGTCTGCGCCTGGAGTTCGCACCGGTGCTCACCCTTGTGACGGCGCTGCTGTCCAACCTGGTCAGCAACGTGCCGGCCGTTCTGCTGTTGAAGCCCTTTGTCACCGGCTTGCCCGACCCTGACCGTTCCTGGCTGATCGTGGCGATGGCATCGACGCTGGCAGGCAACTTCACCGTGCTGGGCTCGATCGCCAACCTGATCGTCATCGAGAAGGCGGCGCGGCGGGGCGTGGTGATCGGCTTCTGGGACTACTTCCGTGTCGGTGCGCCGCTGACCGTGGCGACCCTCGCGGTGGGAACGCTCTGGCTGATGTGGCGTTGAACACGCGGCTCGAACAGGAGGTGCAGATGGTGGACCGAATCCGAGTGATCGAAGAGTCGCTGTGGTCGCAGGTTCCCGCCGATGTGATCGAGGAAGCCAAGCAGACAGCGCGCGCGGAACCGGCCTGGATCGCAATGCAGGGCAACGGCCACGTCGTCGCGACCGCTCCGCCCGGCAGCCCCGATGGAGCGACCGGCGACGTCATCTACATTGCCGAGGTCAGCCCGGGGCAGGAGTAGGTCGCTCGCCCGCGGCAAGGCGTGCGTCGATCGTAGAGATGGCCTGCGGCAGGTCGGCGATGCTGTCGATCACCAGGTCGGCCTCGCGCAATTCCTTCGCAGCCTGCTCGTGCAGCTTCGCCCGTTCGCTCGGTGAAATCGCGGCCAATTCTTCCGCAGAGAGGCCGACGGCATTGCCGGTGAGCGTGACACCGACCGTCCATGTTCCCGCCGCTCTGCCCTCGCCTATCCCAGGTGCGGTGTCATCGACTTTCACCACGGTTGCGGCGGGCCAGACACCAAGTTTCGCCATGGCGTACCACATCATCAACGGCGTCGGCCGCCCGGCGGGCAGGTCGCCGGCGCAGACGGTCAGCTCCGGCACGTAGCCAGCCGAAGCGGCGAGCGGTTCCAGCACATCCATGATCGGGCGCGTGTAGCCGGTGGTGCCAGCGATACGAATGCCGCGCGTCCGCAGCACTTCCATCGCCTCGACCGTGCCGGGAATGATGTCGGCATGATCGCGTGCCGCGGCGATGTTCATCGGTTCGAACACCTGGAAGATCGCGTCGACGTCACCTTCGGCGAAGTCGCGGCCGTGCCGTGCATGCCAGGCGGCAGCAACCGATGGCGTCTGGCCCACCGCGCGGATGTGATCCCACTTCGCCATGCCCATCGGCCCGCGCGCATCCGCGATGCTGATGGTGACGCCGAACTGCGCGAAGGCACGGACGAATGCACCCATCGGCGCGCGACTGCCGTGATCAACTACCGTGCCAGCCCAGTCTAGAATCGCTGCCTGTATCTTCACGTGTGGCTACCTCCTGTACGCGACGTCATGGCCGGCCCACGTGCCGGCCATCCGTCTCGGCACAGGTCTAAAGTGGCTTCAGCGGCGGCGTTTCGCCCGCGGGCAACGGCACGCCATCGACATTCAGCACCATCGATACCAGGCTGTAGTACCCGACCGCGCCGATCAGATCGATCACACCCCGCTCGCCGAAGCGGTTCTTGATCCGCGAGAAATTGCCGTCTGAGACGTGCCCGCTCGACAGCAGTTCGGTGCAAAAGTCATACACTTCGGCTTCGTCGTCCTGCATTCCTTGCGGCCGCGTGCCGTTGGCAATCGCATCGCAAATCGTGGCGCTCAGGCCGGCTTCGATCGCCAGCCGCCGGTGCGCGTAGAACTCATACTGTGCGGTCCACTTTCGGCCCGCCATGATGATCGCCATCTCGTTCAGCCGTGCCGGAATCGAACTGCTGAAGCGCACATACGCGCCGACCCGCTGCACCAGGTCGCAGATTTCAGGACTTCGCAGCAGTGCGTTGAACGGCCCGCGCAGGCCGGCACCACGCGGCCCGGCCTGGATCGCATCGGCCACCTTCTTCTGCTCCGGAGACATCGTCGCCGGGTCAAGTTCCTTGAAACGTCGTTCGCTCATTGGTTCCCTCCGTCACTCATACTTTCGGACGTCAGCCCGATCTTCACCCGTCATGGCCGGCCCTGTGCCGGCCATCAAGGCGAGGCCAGGATCAGGCCGCCGTCAACGATGATCTCGGTTCCCGTGATATAGTTCGCCTCGTCCGAAGCCAGAAACAGCACAGCATGCGCCACATCCCATGCCGTGCCCATCCGTCCCATCGGCGTGCGTGCGTTGCGACTGGCAATCAATGCCGCCGCATCATTGCCCGCAACCGTGCGCGCAAGGCGATATTCGACCAGCGGGGTGTGCATCAGCCCCGGCACCACCGTGTTGCAGCGAATGCCCTTCTTGACATACGCGCCGGCCGTCGAGCGGGTGAACTGGATCACCGCTGCCTTGGACGCGCTGTAACCGACATGCACGCGACCGCCATGGCCGTCATTGCGCAGACCGGCAACCGACGACAGGTTGACGATGGCGCCCTTGCCCTGCGCCTCCATCACCGGCAGCACGTATTTGCATCCGAGGAACACGGTCTTCAGGTTCATGTCGATCTGGCGATCCCAGACCTCCTCGGTCATTGTCACCGGATCACCGGGCGCAGAGCCACCGACGTTGTTCACCAGGATATCGATGCGCTTGAAGCGATCAAGACACGCCTGCACCATCTCCTGCACCTCGGCCGCCACCAGCATGTCGCAGCGATGCACGGCGCAGCTGCCACCCTCGCCCTCGATGATCTGACGCGTCTCCTCCGCCGCAGCCTGATTGATGTCGACCAGGAACACCGACGCTCCCTGCCGTGCCAACAGCGTCGCCGTGGCCTTGCCATTGCCCCAACCTGGTCCCACCGACCCTGCACCGGTGACGATGGCAACCTTGTCCTTCATGCTGAGCACGTTGTTCTCCTTTCAGGCGGCAGTCTGAGCCGAAACGCGTTGCTTACGCGCCGCCCGCCATTCCTCGAAGCGCTGAAACAACACAAAGAATGACGGGACGAACAGCACCGCAAGGCAAGTGGAGGCGATCATGCCGCTGAACACCGACAGTCCCAGCGATGCGCGGGAATTGGCTCCGGCACCTGTCGCGGTGACCAGAGGCACGACACCGAGAATGAAGGCGAACGACGTCATCAGGATCGGGCGGAACCGCGTTCGCGCTGCCTCGACCGCCGCTACCAGAATCGAGTCACCATGCAGGAGCCGCCGCTCGCGTGCGACCTCGACGATCAGGATGGCGTTCTTCGCCGACAGCGCGATCAGCAGCACCAGGCCGATCTGCGTGTAGAGGTTGTTGGCGAGCCCAAGACCGTTGAGCGCGATCACCGGTCCGAGCAACGAGAGCGGCACGGCAAGGATCACCGACAGCGGCGCGATCCAGCTTTCATACTGGCCGGCCAGACACAGATAGACCAGCAGCATGCCGAGACCGAACACGTAGAAGATCTGGTTGCCAACCTGCTTCTCCTGATACGACATCGCGGTCCATTCAAAGCCGGTGCCCCGCGGCAGCACGCTGTCAGCGACCTGTTCCATCAGCGACAGTGCCTGGCCGGAGCTGAAGCCCGTCGCCGGAATTCCGTTGATCGCCGCGGTCGGATACAAGTTGTACAGGCTGACCAGCGATGGCCCGACCATCTCACGAACCTCCACGAGTGCGCCGAGTGGCACCATCTTGCCGTCCTGGCTGCGCACGAACAGGTTCTCGATGTCGCGCGGTCGCAGGCGGTATTGCGCGTCGGCCTGCACGTAGACCTGGAACACGCGACCGAATTTGTTGAACTGATTGATGTAGCTGGAACCGACATAGGACGACAGTACGGTGAACACGTCGCCGACCCCAACTTTCAGCGTTTCCGCCTTCGCGCGATCCACCACCACCCGAAGCTGCGGCACACCGGCGCGGAAGGTGGTGTTCAGCCGCTGCAGGCCGGATTGCGTGTTGCCGTCCTTGACAATGGTCTGGGCAATGCTCTGCAGCTTGGTGTAGTCAAACGCGCCGTCACGCAGCTGCACCTGCATCGTGAAGCCGCTCGCATTGCCGATACCCTGGATCGGCGGCGGAATGACCACCTGTGCGAGCCCGTCCTGCAGCTTGTCGAGCGTGCCTTGCAGATTGAGATACAGCGATCGCAAGTCGGCACCACTGCCGGGGCCGCGCTCGCTCCAGTCCTTCAGGATGACATACGCCGCACCCGCGTTTGCCAGCGTCGCGCTGTTGTCCAGCACCGAGATGCCCGCGATGGTCACCACCTGATCCACTCCCTTGGTCGCGAGCGCGATCTTGGTGACGTCGTCCAGCATCCGCTGCGTGCGCTCCAGGCTGGACCCATCGGGCAGCTGCACCGCCACCATCATATAGCCCTGATCCTCGATCGGAATGAACGCGGTGGGGATTTGCGCGATGCCCCAGCCACCGATCCCAGCGGCGATCAGCGCAATGATCACCATCACGGCGGCATGGCGGGTCATTCGTCCGATCAGGCCGGCATATGCATTCTCCAGCGGCTGATAGCAGCGGTTGAAGCCACGATAGAAGAAATTGCGCTTCTCCGGAGGCACCGGCGTGCGCAGCCAAAGCGCGCACTGCGTGGGCTTCAGCGTCGCGGCATTCACCGCGCTGATCAGCGCAGTCGCGGCGATCACCAGCGCGAACTGCGCATACATCTGCCCGGTCAGACCCGGCAGAAACGCCGCAGGAATGAACACCGCCATCAGCACAAGCGTGATGCCGATGATCGGCCCGAACAGCTCGCTCATCGCTTTGATGGCGGCATCGTGCGGAGTGAGCCCGCGCTCGATCTGATGCGCCGCGCCCTCGACGATCACGATCGCATCGTCCACCACGATACCGATCGCCAGGATGATGGCGAAAAGCGTCGAGAGATTGACGGTGAAGCCAAGGCCCCACATTGCAGCGAAGGCGCCGATAATGGTCACCGGAACGGTCGTCGCCGGCACCAGCATGGCGCGCCAGTCCTGCAGGAATACCAGGATCACGATCAGCACCAGGACCGCCGCCTCGATCAATGTCCGATAGACCTCCTTGATCGAGGCGCTGACGAACCGCGTCGTATCGAACGGCACGCTGTAATTGAGCCCTCGAGGGAATGCCTTGGCGAGCTCCGCCATCTTGGTGTTGACCTCCTGTGCCACCGCCAGCGCATTGGCTGTCGGCAGTTGCGAGATCGCCAGGCCCGCGGATGGGCTGCCGTTCAGCTTGGAGACCTGCGAATAGGTCTGCGCGCCGAGTTCAACCCGGCCGATATCCTTCACCCGGGTGATCTGTCCGCCATTTGCGCTGTCCACCTTGACGATGATGTTGGCGAACTGAGTGGGGTCGGCGAGCCGACCCTCGACGTTGATGGTGTACTGGAAGTCCTGGGCGGGCGGCGCCGGTGGTATGCCGACCTGGCCGGCCGTCACCTGCTGGTTCTGCTGCTGGATGACGCTGATCACGTCCTGAGGCGTGAGTCCGCGCGCATACAGCTTGTTCGGGTCGAGCCACACCCGCATCGAGTACTGTCCGACGCCGAACACGTTGACATTGCCGACGCCCGGCAGGCGTGCCAGTTCCGGCACCAGTGTGATGGTTGCGTAATTGCTCAGGAACAGACTGTCGTAGCGCGGATCGGAGGAGGTCAGCGTGACGATCTGCAGGATGGCGGTCGACTTCTGCTGCACCGTCACGCCCTGCACCTGCACCGCCTGCGGCAGCGAAGCCATCGCCTGCGCCACGCGATTCTGCACCAGCACCTGCGCGAAGTTCAGATCGGTGCCGATCGCAAAGGTGACCACCAGCGAATACGTGCCATCGGCGGCACTGGTGGACTGCATGTACAGCATTCCCTGCACGCCATTGACCTGCTGTTCGATCGGCAGGGCCACGGTATTCGTCACCGTGTCGGCGCTGGCACCTGGATAGCGGGTGGTCACCGAAATGGTCGGCGGGACGACGTTCGGATACTGCGCAACCGGCAGCCGCAGCAGCGCCACCGCGCCGATCAACACGATGACGATCGCCAGGACATTGGCGAGCACCGGGCGATCGATGAAGAATTTCGATATCATCGATCGCGGTCCACGTTACGACTTGCCAGCCGCCGACGTGACACCCTCGGCCGTGATCGTCACACTTTGCGGCGTGACCTTCTCACCAGGGATCGCCCTCTGGATCCCGCTGACCACAACCTGCTCGCCTGCGGTGATCCCCGAGGCGATGACGCGCAGTTGGCCAACCAGTTGCCCGGTGGTGACGCTCCTCTGCTGCACCACGCCTTTCTGATCGACGACCAGCACATATCTGCCTGCCTGATCGGCACCGATTGCCGTATCGGGCACCAGCAACACCGTCTCCTCCTGAAGCGCCAACGGTATACGAATGCGCAGGAAGTTGCCTGGCAGCATCACGCGGTCCGCGTTCTCGAAAATGCCCCTGGCGGCAAGCGTGCCGGTGGATGGATCGATCATCGGTGCCACGTAGTCGAGCTTACCGATGTGTGGATACCCCTCCTCGTTCATCAGCCCGACCTGAACGGGCACGTTGGCGATGTCTCTGGGCTTGAGCCCACGCTTCGCCATCGCAGCCTTCACGCGCAGGACATCCTGCTCGCTCACGTTGAAGCTCGCGTAGATCGGATCGAGCTGCACAATGGTCGCCAGCTTGGTCGGGCCAGACGCGCCGACCAAGCCGCCGATCGATACGAGGTGCGCGCTGACCACCCCGTCAAACGGCGCGGTGACCCGCGTGTACCCGAGATTGATCGCGGCGATCGTGACGCCCGCCTGGTCGTTTAGAATTTTGGCTCTGTCGCTATCGAGCTTGGCGCGCGCCTGATCGACCACCGACTGCGAAGCAAAGTCGCTCTTCCCCAGGGTCGACTGTCGGTTGTACTCGGCTTGCGCCTGGATGAGATCGGCCTGCGTCGCCGCAAGAGAGGCTTGTGCCTGCTGCAATTGCGCCTGGTACGGCGCTGGTTCGACGACGAACAGCGTGTCGGCCTGCTTGACCGGCTGCCCGTCCTGGTAGTCGATCTCTTGCAGATAGCCCTGGACGCGCGCTTCCAGGTCAACCTGATGGAAGGCTGTGGCGTTGCCGGTCAGGTCGAGATAGGGCGTGACGGACTGCTGGACCGGTTTGGCCACCGCGACCTGCTGCGGCGGCGGGGGAACGTAGGCGTTCTCCTTCTTACATGCTGCGATGGCCGCCAGCGTCAGGCTCAGCACCGCCAGGCACGCCGGCCGGAACGTCATTCGCACCTGAACCCCCTACCGCGATGGGGCGCAGTTCAGCCGATTTTGTGCCACGGCGGAAGCGCGCGAACATCGAACCGATGAACCCCGCCACGCCGCCGGGCATCAGGAACATGACGGCAATGAGGATGACACCGTACACGGCGCCCGGCGCAGCTTTGGACACCTTTTCCGCGATGTTCGGGACGAATTCGATGAATGCACCGCCGATGATCGCGCCCCCGATCGACGCGACGCCTCCTACGACCAGACCGACGAAGAAGTAGATCGACACGAAGATGCCGAAGCTGTCGGGTGCGACGAACTGCACGACAATGGCGCCGAGTGAACCGGCAATCCCGGTATACAATGCGCTCAACGCGAACGTGCGCGTCTTCAGCAGCGCGATATTGATACCCATCGCTTCGGCCGCCAGCGAGTGATCGCGAATTGCCATCATCGCCCGACCGATGCGGCCACGCACGATGTTCCAGGCCAGCAGGAACAGCACCGCACCAGCCGCAAGCGCGAATATGTAGAGCCACTGATCAGGCGACATGGCGAGGCCGAATGGCGGGTCAGGCTTGTCGATCACCAGCCCCTGCACGCCGCCGGTCCAGGGCTCCAGCGCATTGTGCTTGAGAAGTTGCGGTACGGCCACCGCCAGGGCGAACGTGGTCAGCGCGAGATAGAGCCCACCCAGACGCAGCGCAGGCAGGCCGATCAGGAAACCGATGATGGCACATACGATCGCCGATACCGGCAGTGTCGCCCAATACGGGACATTGTACTGGTACATAAGGATCGCAGTGGTGTAGGCACCGATCGCGTAGAAGGCGCCATGTCCCAGCGAGATCTGGCCGTTGAAACCGGTGAGAATGGCCAGACCCAGGATGGCGATCGCATAGACAATGACCATGGTGAGCTGGAACAGGTGATAGTCGCTCAACAGCAGCGTGGGCACGATGGTGGCGGCCAGCCAGGCCGCTACGCCCCACAAAGTGGCCTTGCCCATTGCTATACCCTGCTCAGGACGGTGCGGCCGAACAGGCCGGACGGCTTTACCACAAGCACCGCAACGATGATGATCAACGCGACCGTCAGCTTCAGTTCCGTGCCGACGAGATAGGCGCCGGCGAGATTTTCGATGATGCCGACGGCGAACCCGCCAAGCACCGCGCCCAACGGATTGTCGATGCCGCCCAACAGCGCGCCGGCAAAGGCGTACAGCAGGATGCCCGCCATCATGTTCGGGTCGAGATAGACGATAGGTGCCACCATCATGCCACCCACGGCACCGATGGCTGCGGCAAGGCCCCAACCAAGCGCCAGCATCCAGCCAACCCGCACGCCGACCAACCGCGACGAGACAGGGTTGAAGGCAGCGGCTCGCATGGCAAGGCCAAGCTTGGTGTGGCGAAAGAACAGATAGACCGCGGTCAGCACGACCAGCGTGACGACGAAGGCACCGAGTTCATGGCCGGAGAGATAGCCGCTGAACAATAGCGGGCCGCCGGGGAATGGCGTGGGGAACGTCTTGATCATGTAGTCGAACATCCAGCCGGTACTGCTGTTGATAATCAGCAGCAGGCCGATGAACACGCCCACCGAGGCGAGCACCGGCGCATCCATCATCGGGCGCATCAGGATGCGCTCGATCAGAATGCCGAGAATGAAAGAGACGACCACCGTGACGAGGAAGGCGATCCAGTAGGGCAGGCCGGCATTGATCAGGGTGAGGGCGATATAGGTGGACAACGTCGCCATCTCGCCCTGAGCAAAATTCACGTGGTGCGTCGCCTGGTAGATCATCACCAGCGCCAGCGCGACAGAGGCGTAGATGCCGCCGCTGGCGATGCCGGACAGGACCTGATGCAGCACGCCTTCCACGTCAGCACCTCCATCCACGTGTCGTTGCGAGGAGCAATGACACGTGTCAGTACCCCAGATACGACCGACGGATCGACTCGTCGCGACCGATCTCGGCCGCTGGTCCGGAGACCACGATACGGCCCGTCTCCAGCAGATATGCGTGCTCGGCAATTTCCAGCGCGAGGCTTGCATTCTGCTCCACGAGCAAAATCGACACACCTTCATCCTCGCGGATGCGGTGCATGATGTCGAAGATCTCCTGCACGATCAGCGGCGCCAGCCCGAATGAGGGCTCGTCCAGCAGCAGCAGCTTCGGCCCCAGAAGCAACGCCCGTGCAATCGCCAGCATCTGCTGCTCGCCGCCTGACAGGGTGCCAGCCTGCTGGCGATAGCGTTCGCGCAACCGCGGGAAATAGCCGAACATGCGTTCGAAATCGCGCGATACGCCGGCACGGTCCTTGCGTATATATGCGCCGAGACGCAGGTTCTCCTCGACGGTCAACTCGACGAACGTGCCGCGACCGTCCGGCACGTGGGCGACGCCTCGCTGCACAATGTCCTCGGTCGGCTTGCCGTCGATACGCTCGCCGCCAAGCACGATCTGACCGCTGGTGCGCACCATGCCGCAGATCGCCCGCAGCGTTGTCGTCTTGCCGGCGCCATTCGCGCCCAGCAGCGCGGTAACGCCGCCCTGTTCCACCGCGAAATCGATGCCGTGCAGAACGCGCGTCTCGCCATAGCCGGCGTGCAGCGATGTCGCCTCAAGCAGCGCCGGCATGCTGCATATCCTTCGTCTCACCAAGGTAGGCGCGGATCACCTCTGGCTCGTTGCGTACTTCCTCAGGCGTGCCGTCGGCTATCTTCAGCCCGAACTCCAGCGCCACCACCTTGTGGGAGACCCGCATCACCAGGTTCATGTGATGCTCGACGAGCAGGATGCTGAGATCGAAATGGGCGCGGATACGCTGCAGCAGCTGTGCCAGGTCATCCACCTCGCTGTGATTGAGGCCACCGGCCGGTTCATCCAGCATCAGCAGCTTCGGCCCGCCGATCAGAGCGCGTGCGAGTTCGACGCGCTTCTGTGTGCCGAATGGCAGGCTGCCGGCGCGCCGCTCAGCCAAGTCATTCAAATCGAGCAGATCGAACAGATCATGCAGCCGCCCCGAAGCCTGGACTTCCTCCTGCCGCACCGCCGGCAGACGCATCGCGTTGCTGATGAACCCGGAGCGTCCGAGATGGTGCGCGCCGACCAGAACATTGTCGCGCACGCTCATGTTGCGGAACAGCGCCACGTTCTGGAAGGTGCGACCCAGCCCCAGTCCCGCCATGCGATGGCGGCCCAGGTTCTTCAGCGATTGACCCTCGAACAGGATGTCGCCATCGGTGTAGCGATAGAAGCCGCTGATGCAGTTGAACAGCGTCGTTTTGCCCGAACCATTTGGGCCGATCAGGCCGCAGATCTGACCGTAGCCGACGTCGAACGACACTCCGCCAAGCGCCACCACTCCGCCGAAGCGCATGGCGACGTTGGAGACCTGAAGGAGGGGACCATGGGAAGCGTCAAGCGGCATCAGCGACCGCAAATGCCGGCTTGGCTGATCCACGCGGCACCGCGGCGGCTTGCCATTCGTCACTCCCTGCTGGCTTCCCGCACTGGCGGCGGTTCTTCGCGAACTAGACGCAGTGCCGCAGCGAAGTCAATTGCGCACGATGGCCATGGTCAGGGCATTGCGGGGCCGCAAATTGCGCCCCGGCGGCCGCGGCGCCCCGGCTTGCAGCATTCCGTGGTATACAGTATGCAAAATACTGGAAGCGAAACGCGGAGGGAGTGCTTGCCCGACGACGGACAACCGCGGCTGCGAGTTGAGCCGCTCGACATCAGTCTGGGTCTTCGCCGGCGCGCCTGCGATGCGATCAAGCACGCCATCACCGAAATGGACATCTATGGCCATCCCGGCGAAATCCGCCTGGACGAACGCCAGCTCTCGCAGGATCTCGGTGTCTCGCGGACACCGATTCGCGAGGCCCTGTCCGTCCTGGAGCAGGAAGGCTTCGTGCACACGATCCCGCGCCGAGGCATCCATGTGGTACGAAAATCGAAGCGCGAGGTGGTCGAGATGATCACCGTCTGGGCCGCGATCGAAAGCATGGCCGCCCGCCTTGCCGCCCCGCGTATCACCGGGGCGGAACTCGGCGAACTGCACGCCCTGGTGGATGTCTTTCAGGAGGATCCTTCCGAGCAGCTCAGCGAGTACTCGCGCGCGAACATGCAGTTCCACAAGGCGATCATCCGCATGGGCGGCGTGGAGCTGATGACCAGCCTGACCGATAACCTGTTCATCCACATGCGCGCGGTTCGCGCCGTGACGATGACGCAGGACAACCGCGCGCAGCGCTCCATCGTTGATCATCGCGACATCATCGCCGCGCTGGAGCAGCGTGACGCCGACCTGGCCGAGCGATTGGTGCGCGAGCACACCATGGGCCTTGCCGCACATGTCGAGCAGCACGGCGATTTTCTCGACCGAATGGCCGGAACGGATGGTCCGGCGACTGGATCGCCGGACCGGCGGCGGCAATACGCATAGGGAGCTGGAAAGATGTCCGCAGCACTTGAGCAAAAAGCCGACGAACAAGAAGTCGAACTGACGGACGGGTTTCACCTGGTCATCGACGCACTGAAGCTGAATGGCATCAAGACGATCTATAATGTCCCCGGTATCCCGATCACCGATCTGGGTCGCCTGGCGCAGGCGTCCGGGATGCGGGTGATCTCGTTCCGGCACGAACAGAACGCCGGCAACGCGGCGGCGATTGCGGGCTTCCTGACCAAGTCGCCGGGCATCTGCCTGACTGTCTCGGCGCCTGGATTTCTGAATGGCCTCGTTGCACTCGCCAATGCGACGACGAACTGCTTTCCGATGATCCTGATCAGCGGCTCGTCCGAGCGCGAGATCGTCGATCTGCAGCAGGGCGACTACGAGGAGATGGACCAACTCGCGATCGCCCGGCCGATGTGCAAGGCGGCGTATCGCGTACTGCATGCGGCGGATATCGGCATCGGCATCGCGCGCGCAATCCGCGCGGCGGTATCGGGCCGGCCGGGCGGCGTGTATCTCGATATGCCCGCCAAGCTGTTCGGTCAGGTGATAGAGGCAGAGGCCGGACGCAGGTCACTGGTCAAGGTGATCGATCCGGCCCCCGCACAGATCCCTGCGCCTGAGGCGGTCGAGCGTGCGCTTGACGTGCTGCGGGGCGCCAAGCGTCCGTTGATCATCCTCGGCAAGGGCGCTGCATACGCGCAGGCTGACAACGACATACGCGTGCTGATCGAGAAGAGCGGCATCCCATACATCCCGATGAGCATGGCCAAGGGACTGCTGCCCGACACGCATCCGCTGTCCGCTGCCGCTGCGCGCTCGACAGTATTGAGCGAGAGCGACGTCGTGATGATGATCGGCGCACGGCTGAACTGGCTGCTCAGCCATGGCAAAGGCCGACAGTGGGGGCCGCCTGGCTCCAAGAAGTTCATCCAGATCGACATCGAGCCGCGCGAGATGGACAGCAACGTCGAGATCGCCGCGCCACTGGTAGGCGATATCGGTTCCTGCGTGGCGGCGTTGCTGCGCGGCATGGGCAACGACTGGAAGCAGCCGCCGGCCGAATGGACGCAGGCGATCAACACCAAGAAAGAACAGAACATCGCGCGTATGGCATCCAGGCTGGGCCGAAACGCGATGCCGATGGATTACCACTCCGCACTGCGTGTGCTGCGTGACGTGATCAAGGAGCGGCCGGATGCGATCCTGGTGAACGAGGGCGCGAACACGCTGGATCAGGCGCGCGGCGTGATCGACATGTATCAGCCGCGTAAGCGTCTCGATGTCGGCACCTGGGGCGTGATGGGCATCGGCATGGGCTTCGCCATCGCCGCTTCGGTCGAGACCGGCAAGCCAGTGCTCGCCATCGAAGGCGACAGCGCATTCGGCTTCTCCGGCATGGAGGTCGAGACGATCTGCCGTTACAAGCTGCCGGTCTGCGTGGTCGTATTCAACAATGACGGCATCTATCGCGGCGACGGCGTCAACTTGGGTGGCGGCAGCGATCCGGCCACGACGATGTTCGTCCCGGGCTCGCGTTACGACAAGATGATCGAGGGCTTCGGCGGCGTCGGCGTCAATGTGACGACGCCGGATGAGTTGAAGCGCGCTGTCGACACCGCCATGGACTCCGGAAAGCCAACGCTGATCAACGCGGCGATCGACCCGGCGGCGGGCAGTGAGAGCGGCAACATCGGCAATCTCAACCCGAAGAGCGCCTTGAACAAGAAGGCAGGAGCATAAGGATGTCGAAAGCACTCGACGGCGTAAAAATCCTCGACTTCACGCACGTGCAGTCGGGACCGACCTGCACGCAGTTGCTCGCCTGGCTGGGGGCCGATGTGATCAAGGTGGAGCGGCCTGGTGTCGGGGACATCACACGCGGTCAGCTGCAGGACATCAAAGGCGTCGACAGCCTGTACTTCACCATGCTGAACCACAACAAGCGCTCGATCACCATCGATGGACGCAATCCGCAAGGCAAAGCGGTGCTGGAAGCGCTGGTGAAGACCTGCGACGTGATGGTGGAGAATTTTGCGCCGGGCGCGCTCGATCGCATGGGCTTCAGCTGGGAACGCGTGCAGGAACTCAATCCGCGCATGATCCTGGCATCGGTGAAGGGCTTCGGCCCGGGACCATACGAAGACTGCAAGGTGTACGAGAACGTCGCGCAATGCGCCGGCGGTGCGGCTTCCACGACCGGCTTCGATGACGGCCCACCGCTGGTGACCGGCGCACAGATCGGCGACTCCGGAACTGGCTTGCATTTGGCCCTCGGCATTGTCGCCGCACTCTACCAGCGCAACGCGACAGGCCGTGGCCAGAAGGTGCTGTGCGCGATGCAGGACGGCGTGCTGAACCTCTGCCGGGTCAAGCTGCGCGATCAGCAGCGTTTGGCGCACGGGCCGCTGACCGAATATCCGCAATATCCCGATGGTGAATTCGGTGAGGCGGTTCCGCGCGCCGGCAACGCATCAGGCGGCGGGCAACCGGGCTGGATCCTGAAATGCAAGGGATGGGAGACCGATCCCAACGCTTACATTTACTTCATCGCCCAGGCCCCAGTATGGGAGGCGATCTGCGACGTGATCGGTAAGCCGGAATGGAAGACCGATCCGGACTACGCCAAGCCGCCGGCGCGCCTGCCGCGGCTGAAGCACATCTTCAACACGATCGAACAATGGTGCATGACCAAGACGAAGTTCGAGGCCATGGACATCCTGAACAAGTACGACATCCCCTGCGGACCGATCCTGTCGATGAAGGAACTGGCCGAGGAACAGTCGCTGCGCGCGACCGGCACCGTGGTGGAAGTGGATCACCCGACGCGTGGAAAGTACCTGACCGTCGGCAATCCGATCAAGCTGTCGGACAGCATCTCCGAAGTGAAGCGCTCGCCGCTGTTGGGTGAGCACACCGACGAAATCCTGCGCGACGTGCTGCGGCTCGATGAAGCGAGGATCACAGAGATCAAGGCCTCCGGCGCTCTCGGCGCCACGCCGACGCGGGCGGCGGCGGAATAGCGGCCATTGTCATTGCGAGGAACGCAGCGACGAAGCAATCCCGATGAACTAGCGCAGGCGGTTCGAGATTGCTTCGTTCACGTCACGAACTCGCAATGACACTTATACCGGCTGCTTATACTCCACGTCGGTGACGTGCTTGCCCCATGACGTGCCGGCACCGCTATCACTGTTCTCCGACATCGCCAGGTGCGCGAACAGTCGGTCTGGAGCGGCACCGTGCCAGTGCTGCACGTTCGGCGGAATGACCACCGTATCGCCCGGGTTCAGCACCTGCGGCTTCTCACCTTCGAAGCAGATGCGCCCGACGCCGGACAGACAGTAGAGCGTCTGCCCAACGGGATGCGCGTGCCACGCAGTACGCGCGCCAGGCGTGAATGATACGACAGACGCACGCATCCGCGACGGCGCCGTGCCGACGACGACCTCGTCCTGAAACACGGTGCCGCTGAACGTCTCCGCTGCGCCTTGTTTCGTGGTGCGGTCTGCGGCGCGAATAACTGGCATGTTCTTTCCTCCTTCTAACGCAGCAGGGAAAACGGCGTCGGCATCAGCAGTACCGACTGCATCTCCAACAGCTTCGGCGTGTTCTCCGCGACGAACGCCTGCCACTCCGGATCGGGCCAGAACTCCGCGCGAACCCTGGCGCGCGTATTCAGGTCAGGATAGTTCCACATGTGCAGCACTTCGTTCGGTTGCGGCGCCTCGCCGGTCCAGATGCCGACGTATTTCGAGTATTTCTGCCGCACCGGCATGATTGCCTTGAACGCCTGTGCCCAATGCACCGCCTTGCCCGGGTGCATGCGGTAGATACGCAGTTCGTAGACGCCGCCTGGCGACGGCGGCTGCATGTCCACCACAGGGTTCAGGAAGCGAATGTCCTGACGCTGCAGCATCGGCTGCACCACGGGGACATATTCACGAACCCATCGCTCATTCTTCGAGAGCGCCTCGCGCATCCGCGTGCGCTGGTCGAGACTTTCATAGCTCCACAGGTGCCAGGCCTGATTGAGCAGGCCGAATTCAGAGGTCCAATAGCCCCAGCACTTGCCGTAGTCGTCGCCGCGAACCGGGCGGCCGACCTTCTCCACGTGCTCGATATAGGCGGGAAGCTGGCCGGGATTGAGCGTGTAGGTGCGCAGTTCGTAGATCATCGCATCAGGCCCCCAATATCGTGCCGACAGCGACGCCGGCCTCGGCCGCGACGCCCTTGCGTCCGCCATCCGGACGGGCGCGCGCGATCTCGACGAAGCCGCCCTGGCCATGCACCACCAGTGCGCCGTCGTTGATCGCCACCACTTCGCCGATCTTCTTGCCTTTCACCTCGGAGAAGGTGCGCGCGATGCGCTTGGTCGCGTTGAACACGAACAGCTTCTTGCCGTCCACCGTCGTCCAGGCGCCGGGTGCCGGGTCGCAGCCGCGGATGAGGTTGTAGGTGATATCGACGTGGTTGGCCCAGTTGATGCGCGACTCCGCCTCGCGGATGATGCCCTCGTATCCAGCGCGCGGCTCGTACTGCGCGAGCGCCGGCGCCGTGCCGGCCACCACAAGCTGCGCCACCTCGACCAGCGCGGCAACGCCCATCGGGAAGATCTTGCCGAAGTAGAGCGAGCCGAGTGTGTCCTCGGGTTCGATCGGCACCGAGCGCATCAGGATCACCGGTCCTTCGTCCAGGCCGTCGGTGGGGCGGAAGATCGAGAAGCCGGTCTCGGTCCGCCCGCAAATGATCGCCCAGCTCATCGAGCTGGCGCCACGGTGCAGCGGCAGCAGGCTGGGATGGAACTGGATCGTGCCGAAGGCCGGGATGGTGCAGAAATCCTGCGGCACGAACTGCGTCACGTAGGCCATCACGCCGACGTCGGCCTTGGCAGCGCGCATTGCCTCTAGCGCGGCGGGGTCGGTCAGGCGCGGGAACTGGTGCACCGGCACGCCGCGCTCCTCGGCGGCGACGCGCAGCGGATCGGGGCGCCCCTTCTCCGGGGCGCAGAACACCGCCGAGACGGTATCGCCGCGGGCGAGGAACGCCTCCAGCGTCGCCTTGCCGAAGTCCTGCTGGCCGATGATGGCGATGCGCATACGGACGAGCCTCCCACTGGTGGTGCGTTCGGTTCAGCTTGCACGGTGCGGGGCCGATGGCAACCGCTCCTCGAAGGCGCAGGATGTGCCGGATCTGGATCGCGTCGCACGCGATGCGCCGCCATCGGCGAGACGCGCTGCACGTGCGCGATCGCCAGGAACTGGATCGGCCTTGTCTCAGCGGGGCGATCTGCGAGACGTTGTCGCATTGCTTGGATCAGGCGGCCAGGGGCGCGTGAGACTCACGGAAGGCTCTGACCAGCGGGCTGTTGCTGCTGAGGAGTTCCTCGATGAGTGCCGGGTCGGGTGGCGGAAAGTTGAGGCGAGCGGGCAGGCCGCCGGCGGCAAGGACGGCGGCGGCGCGGTCGGGATAGAGGGTGACGTAGCGTTCGCCCAGGGTGATGGCGCCGTATTCCAGCCTGGGCGGCCCAGGCGGTGGCGGCGCTTCCGGGGTCGAGCCGGGAGATTCTCTCTCGGTCGAGCCTGGGGATGTGGTGGGCGAGCCGGCGGGTTCGGGCTCCGAGACGGAGCGGAACCAGTAGCCGGCGCGTTGCATGGCGGCGGGACGCAGGGCGTCCTCGGCCTTCTGCCTCTCGGCCTGCATGCGCAGGAGTGTGCGGATGCCGCTGTCGGCCTGGCGCATCATGGAGGCGGCCCAGGCGCGGCAGCGGCGAAGGTCCTCGGGGTCAAGGCCGCTTCGGACCGCCCCCTGGAGTGCGTCGCGGGCGTGGAACTGGGCGGCGACGATTTGCACCGCGACGTTGCCCTCGGCGACGTTCTCCGGCAGCAGGTGGGCGACGGCGGCCACGGCGTGCTGTTCGCGGATCGCTCGGGCCTCGGGCGTGTCGTCGGGCGGCGGGGGGAGCGAGCGGCAGAGTTCGGCGTAGATCTCGCAGGCGATAGTGTCGGGGACGTTGGGGATGGAAGGCATGCGGGGCGGCCGTCCTTTGGCGGCGGTGCGAAATGGGGGATTCTGCGACGTTAGTTCTGCTTGCGTCAATAGGTTATTTTACTGACGAACGAAGACTGTTACTCAAGGTCTGGTCGCTCAGGATGACGCACGATCCTGATGCAGCCGGCGACCAAATCTGCCCAGACCGTTGCGTGGTCGGGCGAATTAACCATTCGTTGAGAAGCTAGGGGTGTGGCGTCTGCCCTGAGAGCTATTCCACACACCGAAAGGTGCAGCGTGCCCGACTCACTGCGACCACTCCCGACGAAGTCGCTCCTAGTCTCAATCCTCAGTCCCGGGAGATCGCCGGATGTCTTGGCCCTATTGGAGAAATCTGCCGGTCTAGCCCTTCCCCAACACCACTACTGTCGCTCTCTCCGGCAGTGTCGCCCGTGACACAGAGAGCGTCCGCTCCGCACTCCACCGCGCGTCGTATTTCCCCGCCACCAGCGACACGAACCGCTCCACCACCTCCCGCGTGAACCAGTGCATCGGCAGCACCAGCCTTGGGTGAATCTGCTCCAGCACCGCCGCCACGTCCTGCTGGCTCATCGTATATACACCATCCACCGGCGCCATCACCACATCGATGTGCCCCAGCAGCACCAGGTCCTGCTCGGTCAGCAGATGATGCAGGTGCGACAAATGCGCGATGCACACGCCGGCACTTTCGAACACGAAGATCGAGTTGCCGTAGCGCTCGGTCCCGCCCTGCCAGTCGCGGATATTGGTCGGCAGGTTCGACACATGCATGTCGCCGACCGTCAGGTCGATCTCGGCCGGCCCGCCATCCTCACGCCAGCCCCGCAGCACATGCGCAATGCGCGAATCTGGCGCATCCGTGTAGTGCGTCGCGTGCGCATGGTTCATCGTCGCGATATCGGGCGGCTGCACCGGCACGTTGATGCCATTGTAATCGGTGACCGCACGCACGCCGCCGGGTGACTCGATCAGGAAACTCGCGTGGCCCAGGAAAGTGATGCTGACCGCATCCGAACCCGCTGCGGCACGCATCACCCGAGGCGCGCCCTGTGCGATTGGCGAGCACCCGGCGCGCGCGCTCCACGGCAGCAGCACCAGCGCACACAGCAGCGAGGCTCGCAATATCGCCATGGCCCGACTACCCTTTCCGGCGGATCCCCGGGTCAAGCCCGGGGACAAGCACTGAAAGCTGACCACCCCGCATGAGCTACGACAAGCCATTCGCCGGCCTGAAGGTGATCGACGTCAGCCAGGGCGTCGCCGGCCCCTATTGCGCGATGCTGCTCGCCCAGTACGGCGCCGATGTCATCAAGGTCGAGCCGC
>JAMXLO010000048.1 GCA_024280945.1 Acetobacteraceae bacterium | reverse complement strand
TCTTCTGGCGAGCGCTTCTTCTCAACGTTCGGCGCTGATCTGAGACCGCGAACTCGGCGGATTTTCTGCCAGCCTTGTCTCGACTGGAGCGAGCGTCGTTATCACCTCAAGGGACTCGTCGGAGCGCAGCTTCTGGATCGTCTCTTGGAGCTCGAATGGCTCAAATGTGTGTCGGGCAGCCGCGCACTCCGACTAACGCCGTCTGGAAGAACGGGCCTGTCCGAAATCTTTAAGATCGAGATCGACAACGAGGGTGTGCCAACCGGTCGATTATCCGACCTACGACAGCTGACAACTTGGCGTGAGTGAAGCGTCATCTCGCGCAGTGCGTCTCGTTTATGGTGCGGGTGAATCTGCGCTAGCCGGCTAGGCCCAATTCGCCGCGCAGATCCTGCACGACCTTGTCGCGGCTGCGCGTGTTCCAGCGGGAGCGGCGGCCGATCGGTTCGTTCTCGACTTCCTGCGCCACCTTGAGTGCGACGAACACCGGGCCTGGCTGGGCGAGAACGCCTGGCAGCTTTGCGGTGAAGTCCGCCAGTTGCGTAAAGGCGAAGGCGCGCGGGTAACCGGCGCCACGCGCCAGCACATCATAGGCGACGTTCTTTGCATTCGGCACCGGCTGGCCGCCGGTGGTGGCATAGCACTCGTTGTCGAGCAGGAAGTGATAAAAATTCGGCGGCGCCTGCTCGGCGATCGTCGCCAGCATCCCAAGGCTCATCAGGATATCGCCTTCCGAGTCGAACAGCACCACGCGCCGGTTCGGCTGCGCGATGGCCAGACCGAGGGCGAAGCCGGCATGGCCACCCATCGCCGGGTCGCCGAGTGGCACATCCAACGTCTCGCGTGTGGTCAGCTTCACCCAGTGTCGGCCGCCACGCCCCGGCACCACGATCGCGTCGCCACGGTGCGCGGCGAAGGCCTGCAGCAGTTCAGCGGTGTGCATCATGCGCCGCGCTCCTCAGCGGTTGAATCCGTGGTACTCGTCGCCGACCAGCACCACGACAGGGCGTCGAGTGCGCGCAGTCTCCTCGAATGCCACGGTGATCCGTGGCGCATCGGCGTCGCTTTCCACCAGATAGTAGTTGATGCCGAACGCCATCAGGAACCTTTCGGTATAGGTCGCCGCGGTGTCAGTGTTGACGCCGTGCCGCGTCCAGCCGCGATAGCCGACCATCAGCACCACCGGGACGTTCATCCCGAGCAGCCAGCCGCGGATCGAATCGCCCGATTCCATCATGCCTGTGTTCTGGATCAGGATCAGCGGCTTGCGTCCGCCGGCATGCAGACCTGCGGCGATGGAGCAGGCGTGGCCCTCGCGCGTCACACCGATCAGACGCAGGGAGGGCTCTGCCTTCATCAGCATGTAGAGCCAGTTCGTCTCGCTGTCAGGCAGCCACACCACGTCGGTGACGTCGTTCTGCTTCATATGCTGCAGCACGGTTTCCGGGCTCAGCACCGCGGTTGTTGCATCGTTCATCGCAGCCTTCCCGATGGGGTTTGTCGGCGGGCGGGCCGGTAGCTAACATCACCGGCACCAACCATCCAAGGGAGCGAGGCCATGGCCAACACATTCCGGGCAGGAAACATGACCATCCATCGGATTGTCGAGATGGAAAGCGGCATGAGACCTGCGGTGGAGTTTCTGCCGGACCTGAAGCCCGAGGTGCTGGCGGAGAATCGGTCGTGGCTCGCGCCCACGGCGCTGGATGCGCAGGACAACCTGATCCTGTGCTTCCAGTCCTACATCGTGCAGACCGGCCGGCATACCATCCTGGTGGATAGTTGCATCGGCAACGACAAGGATCGGCCGCAGCGGCCGCAATGGCACCATAAGAAGGACGATCTCTGGATGAAGGGCCTGGCCGCGGCCGGTCTGACGGTGAACGACATCGACTTCGTGATGTGCACACACCTCCATGTCGATCATGTCGGCTGGAATACACGCTTGGAGAACGGCCGTTGGGTGCCGACCTTCCCCAAGGCGCGCTACCTGTTCTCCAAGAAGGAACTCGACTATTGGCTGGCCGAGAACGACAAGACCTCTCTGCCGCCGATCGTCGACAGCGTTATTCCGATTGTCGAAGCCAAGCGTTGCGACCTGGTCACCAGCGATCATGCGGTCGATGACACCGTGGCGCTGCTGCCGACGCCCGGCCATACCATCGATCACTACGCAGTGACGCTGGGCCGCGGCGGCAAGGATGCGGTGATCACCGGCGATCTGATTCATACGCCGTTGCAGGCCCGCTATCCGGACCTGGGGATGTACGTCGATTACGATGTGAAGCAGGGTGCGGCGACGCGGCGCAAGTTCCTGGAGACCTACTGCGACACCAGCACGCTGTGCTGCTTCGCACACTTCCCGTCGCCCTCGCGCGGCTATGTGAAGCGCTGGGGGGATGGCTTCCGCTGCGACTACGTCGACAACTGACGGCGCGCAGGGTTGGTGTGGCGACTGCGCGCGAAACAAGGAACAGCGTGCGGCTCCTCGCCTGGAACATCCGCCAGGGAGGCGGCACACGGCTCGTCGGCATCATGGCCGCGATCATGCGTCATGATGCCGACGTGCTGATTTTGTCTGAATATCGTGGCGGTGAGTCAGCCGAGCGGTTGTGCACGGCGCTGAAGGCGTCTGGTTATCGCTATGTGACGAAGCTCGTCCCGCCGCCCCAGCGCACCGGCGTGTTGATCGCGGCGCGACGGCGGTTTGTCGAGCGAGGGCCGGTGTGCCCGCACGTGTCTGAGCCATGGCGGCTGGTCGATGTCGATCTGGGTATGCTGCGGTTGACCGGCGTCTATATGCCGAACCTCAAGGCGAAGCTGCCGTACTGGCAGACGCTAGTGGCGGCGTTCGCCGCGCGGGCCGAGGGTGATGCTTTGGCGATCGGCGACTTCAATACGTGCCGCGCCTATGTGGACGAGCCGGGTGCGATCGATGTCACGGCGCATTTCATGGACAGCATGGATGCGATCGGCTTTCGTGATCTGTGGCGGCATCGGTATCCCGATGGTCGCGAGTTCACCTGGTACAGTCATCGCGGCAACGGGTTCCGCATCGACCACGCGTTCCTGTCGCCAAGTCTGGCGGCGCGTGCCGGCGTGATCCGCTATTCGCATGAGGAGCGGCTGGCGGGATTGTCCGACCACTCGGTGCTGCTGCTCGATCTGCCACGAGCGCGAAGAGGTGCAACGTCATGAAATTCGGCCTCCGCTATTGCAACACTGGTCGCTATGCGGATCCGGCGCGCGCTGTTGAACTGATGCAGGCCGGCGAGGCCGCGGGCTTCGAGTCGGCGTGGACTGTCGAGCACACCGTGATCCCGCGTGGCTATCAGTCGGCGTATCCGTATACATCCGACGGACGGCTGCCAGGTGGCGAAGGCGACTTCCTGCTGCCCGATCCATTGATCTGGATGGCGTATGTCGCGGCGGCGACCTCGCGCATCAAGCTGGCCACCGGCATCCTGATCCTGCCGCAGCACAATCCGGTCATCGTCGCCAAGCAGGTCGCGACGCTGGACCACATGTCGAACGGTCGCATCCTGCTCGGGATCGGCGTCGGCTGGCTGAAGGAGGAGTTCGATGCGATCGGGGCCGCATTCGATAACCGCGGCCGCCGAACCGACGAGTATATCGCCGCTATGCGCGAATTGTGGGCCGCCGATGCACCGAATTTTTCTGGCCGCTATGTCAGCTTCAGGGACGCCTTCATGCGACCGAAACCGGTGAACCGTAAGGTGCCAATCATCATCGGCGGTCATACCGAAGCCGCCGCGCGTCGTGCAGGTCGGCTCGGCGACGGCTTTTTCCCTGGCCGCGGCCTGCCGATGGACCTGATCCAAATCGTTCGCAGTGCTGCCCGCGATGCAGGGCGCGATCCTGGTGACGTGGAGATCACCGTCGGGATCCCGGACGATCTGTCGCAGCTTTCCGACTATGCGGCGGCGGGCGTGTCACGCGTGCTGGTGCCGGTGACGGGGGTTGCCGGACTTGCCCGGAAAGTTGCTGGTCCGGAGGATCTGCTGGCCTGGCGCAAGACGATCGAGCGTTACGTTAGCCTGTAGCTGCGGGTCAGGCAGCGCATTCACTGCCGGCAGCCAGCGAGGCGCGCACTCGTTCGAGCGTCTCGCCGGCCACGACCAGCGGAGCGTAGCCGTGCTGCTCCCATAGCATCGCGTAATGGTCCTGTGGCGGCTTGAACTCCGGGTGCAGCTGAATGGCGACGTCGCCGTTGCCGAAAGCGTTGCGGGCGCCGGCTTCCAGGTAGGATTCGGCCGGCATGCCATCAGCAAGCAGCACGTCGTGCTGTGGCAGTTCGATGTGATAATAGGTGATGGCGCGGCGTTCGATCTGCACAATGGTGGTGCCGTTGATCAGGTGGCGGATCGGGATCAGCACATCTTCGACGTACACGGCATGATCGGGTGACAGCAGAAGATCGCGCTTAGGCCGCCCTGACCCGAACGCGTGCGCGGCGATCCGCACCGGCAGAATGCGCTGGCGGTTGGGGTGGCGGCTGAAGTTGACACGGCGCTGGCCGATCCAGCGGATCGGCTGCGAACGCCCGGAGAGGGTCATGACCAGGTCGTCGCAATGCAGGCGTTCGATCGGCACCTCGCCGCGGGGCGTGAGGATCCGAGTACCGGCGGCGTAGCAGATAGCGGTGACGGTGATGGCCGATCCGGTGGCGCCATCGCTCGCGACCATGAAGTTGTCCTGGGAATAGTCCCCTTGCATCGACAGCGTTGCCACAGTCGTCCCGCCGTTGGCAATCGTCAGAGTGTCGCTCGACCAGGTCGCGGTGTTCGCCTTGATGCCGGCAAGGTCGATGGTATTGCCCGTCTGGAAGCCGATGATCGAGGCCTGGAACTTGTTCGGCTGCACCAGCCGGAGCACGCCGGTCCCATCGGCAAAGTCGAATGTCTGCGCGGCGTCCACGGACACAGCGGCAACGTCGACAATGCCATTGTTGACCACCTGGATCGTGCCGGCACCCGCTGTAATGTCTGTCTCCACATCCAGTGTGTCGCTGTTGCCGGCGGTGATCGTGCCGCCGTTGCTGAACGTGCCGCCACTGTCCATCAGGGTGAACGTGCCGCCGCTTGCAATAGCGTCGAGTGTGCCGGCGAAGCTCAGGGCGGTGCCACTGCCAGCGTTCAGTGTCGCAAGCGCGCCTGCCGCGCTGCTGTCGATCGTTACCGAAGGCCCTATGGCGAAGCTACCGGCACCACTCGCCTGCACGACCGCTTCTGCCTTGGTGCTGCCGATATTTATAATTGCACTGTCGAGGCTGGGTACGGACGCGAATTGCAGCACCGCACCCATGCCGGTGAGGTCGATCGTGCCTGACGAGATGCTGTCACTCCCCAGAAAGCTCGTCTGACCCACCACCGTCGCGCTGGCACCTGGACTGAGCAGTTCCATAGGCCCTTCGTATGTCACATCAGCGAGGGTGCCGCCGTTGAACAGGATTCCGCCACCAGGGTCGGCCACAATTCCCCCGCTGATGGTGCCGCTGCTCGCCAGCGTCAGCGTCCCGAGTGGTGTTCCGGCACCGACGGTCAAAATATTGAAGGTGTTGTCCAGCAGTCCGGCCTCGGTTACGCTCGCGGCCCCGGTGATCGTGCCGATCCCCGATGCGGCGACCGAGCCGTCGAGCACCAGCGAGGCGGTGCCGGAGAGAGCGATCGTGCCAAAGGTGTTGTCCCATGAGCCGAGTGAGCCGATCTGGTCAAAGCCGATGGTCGCGGTCTCGTTGTCGAGCAGGATGGTGCCCTGGTTCGTGAAGTTCAGCGGCGTGATGTCGAGTGCGCCGCCCGCGACACCCGCTTCGATGGTTCCCTGATTGATGATGGACTCACCGCCCGCCGTTGTGCTGTCCAGGACCGCGGTCGACCCGGTCTGAGTAATCACCTCGCTCGTGCCAAGGATCAGCGTACCGCCAGCCTGAGCCTGCAATGTTCCGCCAAGCTCGATCGGGATGTTGTCCAGTGTTTGGACACCTTGCGTGGCAAGCAGTCGGTTGTCGGCGATCGCCGACGCGGTCAACGCCCCGGCATCGATGAGCGAACCGGCATCGACGGTCACCGTTCCCGCGGCGTGGAGCGACCCAACGACTTGCAAAGAGTTGTCCGGCGAATTGATCAGCAGATCGCCCACCACGTTGGTTGCACCGGCGGCGATGGTGACGCTGGTGCTGCCTGGATTGGCGATGATGGCGCTATCGAAGCCGGTGGGTACGACTGCCGGCGACCAGTTGGTGGCGGTGTTCCAGTCATGACCGCTGCTGGAGGTCCAGCTCAGGGTTTGGCCGGTGCCGGCGCCCGCGATGTCGGTGCCGCCTGCGCCGTCGGGTGCGAGCTGGAAGTCCTTTATGTCGGACTTATCCGGAAAGGTCAGCGTTGCCTGAACATTGCCACTGTCCGTAAGCGTCAGCGTGCCGCTCGCGAATGTTGCATCCGTCGCGGCGAAATCGGTCAGATCGATGATGTCGCCGGCGGCAAGGCCAACGATGGGCATCGTACCCAGACCACCTCGATCGCCGGAAATATTCCACGAAGCGCCCGGGTCAAACTGCAAGGTGCTGAAATTGGTGATGGTACTGCCGAAGCCATACAACGTCCCGATACTGCTGCCCGAGGCCAGTTCTATGATCCCGCCGCCGCCAATGATGGCGCCGATGAACACGGCATCTGGATCGACGATCAGGCGGTAGTCGGAACCGCCACCGGTCTTGAACTGCACGGCAGGGCCGCCAGTACCGATGATCGTGCCCGCGTTGGTGACTGACCCGCCATTGCCGTAGAAGCCGAAGTTGATAACGCCGGAGCTACCAGAAATGGTGCCTCCGGCGAGATTGGTGAGCGAGCCTCCCTCCTCGAGGTAGACCCCGATACTGCTGCCGGTAACCGTTCCGCCATTGACCACCGTGCCGGGTCCCGCCAGATCGACGCCGTCACCGGAATCGCCGACGATCAGCCCGCCTGAGACGTTGGTGACAGTGCCTCCCAGGAACCCATTGACCCCGGAGGCGCCTGTGAGCGAGCCAGCGTTGTAGACTTGTACATCTGGTTGGCTGCTGCCATTGGGGCGGCTGGCGTCGCCATAGACGTATACGGCGGCTTCGGACGTCCCGGTGATTTGGCCTCCGGCAATATTGGTCAGACTTCCCACGCCGTTGACGAAGACACCGAACTGACCGCCTTCGATTGATCCACCTGCATTGGTGACGGCCGATGGCCCGCTGTTATCGGTCAAGACGCCCACGACGCCGCCGGTGATCGTTCCCGTGGACCGGTTGGTGACGTCGCCGCTGTTCACGTAGAATGTGGCGCTGCCCAGCTGTATCCCAACCCCGGCGGTGCCACCGCCAGCGATGACTCCTAAGTTGTCGATGGTCCAGGTGTTGGTGCCGTCACCCTGGCCGTAGAGCGCGCCAGGTGCTCCAGATGGCTTGCTGACGACCGCAGTCGCGGCGACCGTCACTGGATTATCGCCCTGGCTGGTTAAGGTGATGCCAGTGGTGGTGGTTCCGGTGATCGTCCTCGCCATTGCGGTCCTCGCTGCGCGGGGGCAGCCTCGATAGCGAGCCGCTGATTAATGAAAGATGAAGGCGTAAACGACCTCAGCGTCTGAACCGGCCGCCACCGCCACCGAACCTGTCACCGCCCGGACCCGAGTACTCCCGCCCCCCCTGAGTGCGCGCAAACCGATCCTGGTTGAGTTGCTGATAATTCTCGTTGCCGAAGGTTGGCCGCGTTTCGCCTCCCAGGTTCCCTTGCGTGCGCGCACCAGACGGCGTCTGCACGTTCTGCCAACCATTGTTCCACTTCGACCAGCCATTGTCGGTGTGGCGGTACACGTTGCCGTCGGCGCCGGCGTAGACGTTGCCGGTGGGGGTGCGCGCCACGCCGGCATCCCGGCCGGTGGCATTGCTATGGACCCCGGCACCGGCGGCACCGGTGCTGGAGCTGAACGCACCGGCCGACCCCCGCGCGTTGCTGGCGCTGGCGGTGTTCACTGTCCGAGTAGGCGTGCTGATCGTGCTCGATCCCCAGCGCGAATAAGCATTGGCATTCTGCGTCGTGCTGCCGGAGACACCGTAGCGCGGGTTATAGAAATTCGCGTGCGCGGTGCCGCCATTCGGCCCCCACACGGCACCGCCGCGCGCGTATGTGCCGGTGGTCGGATTGTAGTAAGACCACGCTCCGGCGCCGCCGTAAGGGCCATAGACAGCACCACCCCGGGCCCAGGCGCCTGTTGCAGGGTTGTATGCCGCGCCGGCCGTCGCCGCCCCACCATACGGACCGTAGACTGTGCCGCCTCTCGCCCAGGTCGCGGTCGCAGGATTGTACCAGACGCTGCCGGCATACGAATATGGATACGGATAATAGACCGGCATAACGCCAGGCACGACATAGGGGGGGTAATAATATCCCGTGCCGTATACCAATGCCCCGGCCGTGATGAACCCCATCGCATAGCCGGCCGTATAGCCATAGGTGACCGTTTCGGGCGTCGCAGCGTACACGTTCACATAGCTGACGTTGTAGACCGGGCTGCTCGGCGGGATGGTGTGAATCGCCGGTGGTATGCTGTCCGCCAATGCCCATGGTCCGTTCGGCGTCGGTCCGACGAACCAGGCACCCTGGTAGCAGACATAGTATTTGCCACCGCTGCCGATCACCTCGAACGAGGTGTTGACCGCGTAGATGAGATCGGTGGCCGGAATCGGTTTGAACTGCGGCTGTCCAGCATAGGTCACCGTCAGCTTCGCCTCTGATCGCTTCAGCGTCGCCTGCTGCGGGATCTGCGCCTTGATCACGGCGAGCTGGGCCTCCGATGTGCCCGGCACCGACGCCAGCGCCTCGCCGCGGGCGCTCTCCGGCGGGATCAGTGCGAAGTCAGGCGGCAGGTCATTGGACGCAAACGTCCAGGGACCGTCGAGGCCGGGTGTCGAGAACCAGCGGCCCGAAATCAGGTAATAGAACTTGCCCTGCGCGGTATCGAAGAACAGCTCGCTCGCCGTGTTCTTTACATACTGCAAATTGGTGCCGGGGATGGCGGCAAACTGGATCGCGCCGTCGGTCACGATGATCTCGGCTGGCTTGGTGCTGGCGAAGATCGTCGGTACCTGTGCCGGCGCAACGGGTCTCGCGGGGACAGCCTTGCGCGCATCCGCGAAGTTGGCATCCGATGGCAGCCTGCCGAACGCAGCCGGTAATTTTGTAATAGCCTTGTAGGGGCCGGTGGCGGTCGGTGCAGCCAACCAGGTGCCGTTGTTCAGCAGGTACCAAGTGCCGCTGGCATCCTCGAACACATCCCAGTTGGTATTGACCGCAAACTTCAAACCGCTGTTGCCTGCGGGCGCCATCACCGGGTCACCATCGAACACGACCAGGCTCGCCGGGCGGTCGGTATGGAAGATGATTGGCGGATCGTTGTTCACCGCCACAGGCTGAGCGGTTTGCGGCAGGTCCTTCAGGCTCAGCACGATGGCATCGAGTGGGACCTGTTTGAGATGAAGGGTCGGCAGCAGCGCGCCGATCCTGTCCTGGAGTTGGCCTGCCTTTTCGGTGTCCAGGGACGGGAAGTGCGACGTGATCAGCTTCGGATCGCTCAGCGTGACCAGGTGCGTCGCACTGTCGATGATCGTGGCAAAAGAGATCTCCAGCGTGCCCAGCACGGGTGTCTTCGCACCGGCCGGCGTAATGGCGAGCGCCATTCGCGTCGTCAGCATCTTCTGGTCAGGCCACGAGATAGCCTGGGGCTGATACACGGTCGCCGTCGCCCCATTGGGACCGGCCACGGTGTGCGGCCAATACCCGGCGTCCTGCGCCATCGACACGACCGGCAATACCAGCATGGAAGCGAACAGCAACAGCCGCGCGGCACGCATCCAGATCATCCCCCGCCCGAAATTCTTCTATGCCTCGGCAGCCGCCTTCCGCGCCATAGCTTCTTCGGCGGAGGAAATGCCGCCATGCGCGGCTGACCAGGCCACCGGATCTTCCAGGAAACGTCGTACACCGGCGAGCGCCGACTCGGCGAAGTACGGCCGCTCGTTGCAGGCCTCCAGCACATCCCACCAGGTGCACAGGTGGTGCAGCGCAATGTCCATGCGTGCCAGTGTTTCGAAAGCACCGGGGAAGACGCCGTAGAAAAACACCACGAAAGTGTGGTTGACGATGGCGCCCGCATCGCGCAGCGCCTGCGCGAAGCGAATCTTTGATTGCCCGTCGGTGGTCAGGTCCTCGACGAGCAGCGTGCGCTTGCCTTCCGGCACATCGCCCTCGATCAGTGCATTGCGACCGAAACCTTTCGCCTGCTTTCGCACATAGGCCATCGGCGCGGACATACGATCGGCGATCCAGGCGGCGAAGGGGATGCCGGCGGTTTCGCCACCGGCGACGGCCTCAATCGTTTCGTAGCCTACATGACGATGGATCTTCTCCACCCCGAGTTCGCAGATCTTGTTGCGCGCACGCGGGAAAAAGATGATGCGACGGCAGTCGATGTAGACCGGGGACTTCCAGCCCGAAGTGAACGTGTAGGGCTCTTCGGGGCGGAAATTGATCGCCTGGATCTCCAGCAGGATGCGCGCTGTGGTCAGCGCCGCATCACGGTCCCAGTCGCTGTTGTGTCCCGCCATTGCGGCCTTGGCCATCTGCGTCCTCGCGATAGACTGGGGCGCTATATCATGCCTTGGCTCCGGGGGTCCATTTGCTCTGCGACTCAGCGATGGCCGGGCCAAATGCGTGCGCCACGTGACGCGCGCCGCGATGCGTGGCCGAATCGAGCGGCACTGCGGCTCGCCGCACCACATCGAAAAAGTCGGCGTCAGTCCGGCCGGTTGACGTGAACCACGGAGCGCGGTCAGTTGCGCGCGGCTGCAAGGGACACGTCATGGCTCGCACACATCGGATCGCGGTGGTTCCCGGTGATGGAATCGGCAAGGAAACCGTGCCGGAGGCACTCAAGGTGCTGGATGCGGCCTCGCGACGCTTTGGTTTTGACCTCGAGTTCGCGCACTACGACTGGTCGTGCGACACTTATAAGAAAACCGGTGCGATGATGCCGGCTGATGGTATGGAGCGGCTGGCGCAATCTGATTCAATTCTACTGGGCGCAGTCGGCTGGCCGGACGTCCCTGACCACGTCTCGCTGTGGGGACTGCTGATTCCGATCCGGCGCGGGTTCGACCAGTACGTCAACCTGCGTCCCTGCAAGCTGATGCCGGGCGTGCGCACGCCGCTGGCCGGCCGGACCGAGGCCGACATCGACTTCTACGTCGTGCGTGAGAACACCGAGGGCGAATACTCCTCGGTCGGCGGCCGCATGTTCGAAGGCACCGAGCGCGAGTTCGTCAGCCAGCAGAGCGTGTTCACCCGCCATGGCGTCGATCGCATTCTCAGGTTCGCGTTTGAACTGGCCCGCTCGCGACCGAAGAAGCACCTGACATCGGCCACCAAATCGAACGGCATTACCTTCACTATGCCGTACTGGGATGAGCGCTTTGCCGCCATCGGGAAGAACTATCCCGATATCCGCACTGACCAATATCACATCGACATTCTTTGTGCGCATTTCGTGCAGCACCCCGACTGGTTCGATGTTGTGGTCGGCTCGAACCTATTCGGCGACATCCTGAGCGACCTGGGTCCCGCTGTCGCAGGTTCCATCGGCATCGCGGCGTCTGCCAATATCAACCCGGAGAGAAAATTCCCCTCGATGTTCGAGCCCGTGCACGGCTCGGCACCTGACATCGCGGGCAAGTTGGTCTGCAACCCGATCGGCCAGATCTGGTCGGCTGCCTTGATGCTGGAGCATCTCGGCGAGGCGGCGGCAGGGTCCGCCATCGTTGCCGCGATCGAGACGTTGCTGCGCGAGAGCGGGCCCAAGACACGCGACATGGGCGGCCAGGCCGGCACGGCCGATGTCGGCACGGCGCTGGCGGACATCGTGGCGCGCAGCTGATCCATCGAGGATGCATTATCGCACCCCCTGGCGCTGAACTAACTGCACCGAGAGGAATCCAAACCGATGTCCCAGTCGATCGTCGCCGAACTCGCTCCGCATGGCGTGCTGCGCGCCGGCATCAACATGAGCAATTTCCTGCTGGTGACCGGACGCACGCCCTCGGGCGATCCCGATGGTGTGTCGCCTGACATGGCGCGCGCCATTGCCGACCGGCTTGGCGTTCCGGTGAAGCTTGTGCCATTTCCCAAGCCCGGCGAACTGGCCGACGCGGTTGGCGCCGACACGTGGGACATCGGCTTGATTGGCGCCGAACCGGCGCGTGCCGAGAAGATCGCCTTCACCCCGGCCTACGTCGAGATCGAGGCAACTTACCTGGTCCCTGCCGGCTCACCGCTGCGCAAGATCGAAGATGTCGACAAGCCTGGCGTGCGCATTGCGGTGACAGCACGCAGCGCCTACGACCTATGGCTCGAGCGCAACATCAGACATGCGACGCTGGTTCGGTCCGATAGCCTGGCGAGTGCTACGGAAAAGTTTGCGAGCGACAATCTGGACGCGCTCGCCGGCCTTCGCCCGGGGCTGCTGGGCGATATCGCGAAGTTCCCCGGTGGGCGCATCCTCGACGGCCAGTTCACCGCCGTCCAGCAGGCGGTCGGTACCGCGCGCAGCAACGCCGCCGGCGCCGCCTTCCTGCGCGACTTTGTCGAGGAGGCGAAGAAGTCGGGTTTGGTCGCGCGGCTGATCGAAAAGCACGGCGTGGTCGGGCGCCTGTCGGTCGCACCGCCAGGCTGAGGTTTCCTCGGCAGGTCCTGCACCTGCCGGGCAAGGACCCAGGCCGACGTCTTTTGTTGCTCCGACGCGGGTCGGCGTGGCAGAGACGTGCGCATGCTGAAACGTCGCGTGGTGCTCGCCGCATCGCTTTCCGCTGTCTGCGCGGCACCGGATGGGTTCCAGAATTTCCTCGCCGGTTTGCGCGCGGAGGCGCGGCGCGCCGGGATATCGCCCGCCACACTCGACCAGGCGTTCAGCGGCGTGCAGCCGAACCAGAAGGTGCTGGAGCGCGCTCGCCACCCTCCGGAATTCACCATGACCTGGTCGCAGTACCGCGCCATGTTGATCACCGACCAGCGAATCGCCAACGGACGGGCGGCCTATGCTCAGAATCGGGCGCTGCTCCAACGCGTACGCGAGCGCTTCGGCGTCGAGCCCGGCGTCATCACCGGCATCTGGGGACTGGAGTCCAGCTTCGGTGCCGGGATGGGCGATTACCGCGTCATCGAGGCGCTGACGACGCTGGCATGGGAAGGGCGACGCGCAAGCTTCTTTCGCAGCGAACTGATCGCGGCGCTGCGCATCCTGGACCATGGCGACATTTCGCCCGCTCGTATGCTGGGCTCCTACGCGGGCGCGATGGGACAGCCGCAGTTCATGCCTTCCTCGTATCTGCGCTATGCGGTGGATTTCGAAGGCAATGGTCGACGCGACATCTGGACCAGCAAGCCCGACGTACTGGCATCCATCGCCAATTACCTGGCCCACTCGGATTGGCGGAGCGGCGAATCGTGGGGCCAGCCGGTCACGCTGCCAGCGAGCTTCGATCGGGTTGCAACGGGGCGGGATGAACGCAGGCCGATGACGGAGTGGGCCAGACTTGGCGTACGGTCGGCCGATGGCAGGCCACTGCCACGCGGCGATGTTTCGGCCGCGGTGATACAGCCTGACGGGCCGGGCGGCGAGGCATTTCTGGTGTATGCGAATTTCGCCGCGATACGCCGCTACAATCCCTCGGACTACTACGCCTTGGTGGTTGGTCTGCTCGGAGACGCGCTCGTGTCGTGAAGCTGGTTCTGGCCGTATGTGTGGCGGCGCTGGTGGGCTCGTGCCAACGCCCGCCGCCGGCGGACCCGCACTACGTGCTTGGTGCTCCCTACCAAGCAGGCGGAGTTTGGTATTACCCACGTGAAAGCTACGAAGGCGAGCAGACGGGTCTGGCGACCGTGTACGCCAAGAAGCCTGGGCTGCTGCTGACCGCAAACGGCGAGGTATTCGATCAGTCGGCGTTGGCTGCCGCGCATCAGACGCTGCAGCTTCCAGCTATCGCACGGCTCACCAACCTGGAGAACGGTCGGCAAGTGACGGTGCGGATCAACGATCGTGGTCCCGAGACGCCGCATCGGCTGGTCGAGGTCACCCGCCGCGCTGCGACCCTGCTGCAGTTCGCGCGCGACGACGGCGTGCGTGTTCGCCTGGACATTCTGCCGGTGGAAAGCCATGCGGCAGTCGATGCCGTGCCCGGCGCGCCGAAACTGAACCTGGCTGCCGCACCGGTCATCGCGGTCCGGCAGAGCGATTTGCCGCCGCCAGGCACCACTGCTCAGCCGACCGCGACGCGCGAACCCATTGTACCCGAAGAACGCGAATTGGTTCCGGCGCCGATTGAGCGGCTGCCGCAAACCGTGACGCAGGTGGCGGCAAATCCGGGCCGCTTGTTTGTTCAGCTCGGCACGTTCCAGAGCCATGCCTACGCCGAGATCCAACGCGCCAAGGTCGCCGGCCTGGGTGCCAGCATCGTCAGCACATCGCAGGGGCGGAGGCAGTCGAGCTACCGCGTTGTCATTGGCCCGCTCGCAAGTGTGGAACAGGCCGACAAGGCGCTGGACCAAGTGCTTCGCAGCGGAGTAACCGATGCGCGCATCGTGGTGGAATAGGAGTCGAGTCGGGATGCTTACTCGTCGCCAGGCACTGTTGGTATCGGCAAGTTTTTCCGCAGTGGCGCCCGCCGCGATTGCGCAACCGCGCCACCCCACACAGTCAAAGACCGGCGCCGGATCGCGCGGAAAGAAGGACGCGGTGTCCGCCGGCAGCCCGGCCGACACGCCGATCGGCCCGGTCGATACGCTGGCCCGATGGGCCTACATCATGGACTACAACACCGGCGCATCACTGCTGGAAAAGAATGCCGATGTCGAGATGCCGCCTTCCTCGATGACCAAGCTGATGACGATCTACCTGGTCTACGAGCGCCTGAAGCAGGGCAAGATGCGGCTCGAAGACGAGCTGCCGGTGAGCGAGCGGGCCTGGAGGATGGGCGGCTCGAAGATGTTCGTGCAGATCGGCACGCAGGTAAAGGTCGAGGACCTTGTTCGCGGCGTCATCGTGCAGTCAGGCAATGATGCCTGCGTGGTATTTGCCGAAGCGATCGCCGGATCCGAAGAGCAGTTCGCCGAACTGATGAACCAGAAGGCGAAAGAGCTTGGCCTGACGAACAGCAATTTCAAGAATTCGACCGGCTGGCCCGATCCGGAGCAGCATATGAGCTGCCGCGACATCGCCACCCTGGCGCGGCGGATCATCCGCGATTTCCCGGAATACTATCACTACGACTCGGAGAAGACGTTCAAGTACAACAATATCGAGCAAGGCAACCGCAATCCTTTGGTGCAGAAGGGCACGGCCGATGGGCTGAAGACCGGTCACACCGAGGCCGGCGGCTATGGGCTGGTGGCCAGCAGCAGGCGCGGCGATCGACGGATGATCCTGGTGCTGAACGGCCTCGAAACGATGCACAAGCGCGCCGAGGAAGGAGAGCGCCTGATGGACTGGGCGTTCGCCAACTTTGAGGACGTGACGCTGTTTGCCGCCGGCGATGTGGTGGAGCGTGTGCCGGTCTGGCTGGGCGTGTCACCGACCGTGCCGTTGATCGGCGGGCGCGACCTGATAGTGACGATGCCGCGCAACTGGCGGAAGAATGCCGCAGTGAAGGTGAGTTACGATTCGCCGATCAGGGCGCCGGTCGCGAAAGGGACGACCTTGGGCAGGCTGGCGGTGAAGGGTAATGGCGTACCCGAAATGGAGATACCGCTGCTGGCTGGCGCGGACGTGCCGAAGCTCAGCCTGCCAGGGCGCGCGATCGCCGTACTGTCGCACTACGTGACGGGTGGCTAGCGCGTGATGACCGAAGGCGGAATCGCCGAAAGGTCTGAATCACGCGCTCGATCAAGGTTTATCACGCTGGAGGGCGGCGAAGGGGCCGGCAAGTCCACGCAGGCGGCGCTGCTGGCAAATGCCCTGCTCGCTCTGGGTCTGCCGATATTGCGGACGCGTGAGCCAGGCGGCGCACCGGGATCGGAGACGCTGCGTGGCCTGTTGCTGGGCAGCAGCGAATGGTCGCCGCTGGCGGAGACGCTGCTGCATTTCGCAGCGCGCGCCGAACACGTCGCCAAGACCATTCGGCCCGCGCTCGATGCAGGCATGTGGGTGGTCTGCGACCGCTTCTATGACTCGACCATGGCGTATCAGGGCTATGGCGAGGGTATCGATCATGGTGTGATCGCGTCGCTGATCGGGCATCTCGGCATCGTTCCGGACGTCACGCTGGTACTGGACGTGAGTGATAAGGTCGCTGCGGAGCGGCGAGTGCGGCGCGGTGGTGATGCGGATCGCTATGAACGCCTCGATGCGGCGTTCCACGCCCGCGTGCGGCAAGCATTCCGCGAAATCGCCAAGGCGGAGCCGGCGCGCTGTGTGCTGATTGCGTCGGACGGATCCAAGGAAGAGGTGCATTCGGCCATCATGCGGACACTGCGCACGCGATTGACGTTGCCGTCCGGTCCGTAAGGCGGCTCTGATGGCTGGTTTGTCTTATCCGCGACGAGCCAGGCTGGAGCGGCGTGCCTCGGCGAGTTCCCGGTATCCGGGATCGGATGCAAGACGACTGAACAGGCTGTGCCGGGCCATGCCGGCGGCCCTCTCGAAATGTTCGATAATTTGCCGCAGGCCTCGCTGAATTTTGGGAAACTCGCCCGGATCCTCGACATCGTCGGTGATATACGGAACCACCAGCTTGCGGTGCTCGACTTCGACGACGACTTGTCCGCCTTCCGTCACGCCGACCCGCAACGCAGCAAAATTCGGCGCACGGAGCGCCGCCATCGTCGCGTATACCGGCTTCTCAGGATCTCCGTCGCGCATTGGGTTGAACGCATACGCCCAGCGGGACCGCTTGTCGTGAGCATATCCCGGTGTTGCCGCGGCAAACGCCTCGATCGCCTCCTTGAGGAAGTGGACAAACTGTTCCCTGAAAGGCTCCGAGAACATAGACCCAGGTCTTGGACTCATATCGTGCATGCGTGACAGCATCTGATTGGACCGTGCAACGGTAACGCGAGCCTGGCGCAGGCAGCAAGGCATCGCCCTCCGGGGGCGACTGCTGGTCAGGCCGAGGTCATATGGAGCGGGGGCCGACCCATCTTACCATCTTTTCTCGCTGATCGCGCGATCGTGCGACGCGAGCGTGGCGTGGCTTCACTCCGCCGCCTGGGCGTACGCCTCGAGAGGCGTACAGCTGCAGACCAGGTTGCGGTCGCCGTAGACGTTGTCGACGCGCCTGACAGGTGGCCAGTATTTGGCCGCAGCAATCCATGGCACCGGAAACGCCGCCTGCTCGCGCGAATAGCTGTGCGTCCATACATTCGCCATGACATGGGCAGCGGTGTGCGGAGCATGCTTCAGCGGGTTGTCTGCCTTGTCGAGCTTCCCCGCACCGATCGCAGCGATTTCCTCGCGGATCGCGATCATGGCTTCGCAGAACCGGTCGAGCTCGGCTTTGCTCTCGCTTTCGGTCGGCTCGATCATCAGCGTGCCGGCGACCGGCCAGGACATGGTCGGTGCATGGAAGCCGAAATCCATCAGCCGCTTGGCGATGTCCTCCACCATCACGCCGGCTTCGGCCTGGAAGCTGCGGCAGTCGATGATGCACTCATGCGCCACCATTCCCCCCGGTCCGGTGTACAACACCGGGTAGTGTCCCCGCAGGCGTTTGGCCACGTAGTTGGCGTTCAGGATCGCCACCTCCGTCGCACGCTTCAGTCCGGCGGCACCCATCATGCGGATATACGCATAGGAGATCGGCAGAATCATCGCGCTGCCGAATGGTGCGGCTGATACCGGGCCGAAGCCGGTCGCGGGACCTGCGTCATTGCGCAGCGAATGATTGGGCAGGTGAGGCGCGAGATGCGCCGCGACACCGATCGGCCCCACCCCGGGGCCGCCGCCGCCATGAGGGATGCAGAATGTCTTGTGCAGATTGAGATGGCACACATCGGCGCCGATCGCGGCAGGGCTGGTCAGGCCCACCTGTGCATTGAGGTTGGCGCCGTCCATGTAAACCTGTCCGCCATGCGCATGCACGATGTCGCAGATCTCGCGGATGGCTGTCTCGAACACGCCGTGCGTGCTCGGGTAGGTCACCATCAATGCAGCGAGACTGGCTGCGTGCTTGTCCGCTTTGGCCTTGAGGTCGTTGACATCGATGTTGCCATCGCGGTCGCAGCCGACGACCAAAACCTGCAGCCCTGCCATCGCCGCGCTCGCCGGGTTGGTCCCGTGCGCGCTGGAAGGGATCAGGCAGATGCTGCGATGTCCTTGGCCGCGCGCCTCGTGGAACGCGCGGATCGCCAGTAGTCCGGCATACTCGCCTTGCGATCCTGCGTTCGGCTGCAATGTGACCGCGGCAAAGCCGGTGATCGCCTTGAGCCAATCGGTCAGGCGTTCGGTCAGTTCGGCATAGCCCTGAGTCTGATCGGGTGGTGCGAAGGGATGGATGTCGGCGAAGCCCGGCAGGGTGATCGGCAGCATTTCCGCCGACGCGTTCAGCTTCATCGTGCAGGAGCCGAGTGGGATCATGCTGCGGTTCAGCGCGATGTCCTTTTCCTCGAGCCGCTTCAGGTAACGCAGCATCTCGTGTTCCGCGTGATGCTGGTGGAACACTGCCTGCTCCAGGAACGCTGTATTGCGCGCAAGCTCGGCTGGAATCGAGGGAGGCGCATCCGTCAACCTGCCGCCCAGTACCGCCACAAGGCGTTCCATTTCCTCGCGCGTCACGGTCTCGTCGAGTGATATGCCAACGCGCGTGTCACTGATCCGTCGCAGATTGAAGCCCTGCGCCAGCGCTGCCTGCATCAGCGTATCGACAGATGCGGTGTCGATTGCGATCGTGTCGAAAAATGACTCGTGCACTAGCCGATGGCCGCCTTGTTGCGCGGCAGCAGCCAGCAGCCGTGCCTGAATGTTGACGCGACGCGCGATCCGCTTCAGCCCCTCCGGCCCATGCCACACCGCATAGCAGCCGGCCATGACAGCCAGCAGCACCTGCGAGGTGCAGATGTTCGACGTGGCTTTCTCGCGCCTGATGTGCTGCTCGCGCGTCTGCAGAGCGAGGCGCATAGCCGGCTGACCACCGGCATCGAGCGACACGCCGACCAACCTCCCCGGCATGTGACGCTTGTAGGCATCGCGCGTCGCCAGGTAGCCGGCATGCGGCCCACCGAAACCCATCGGTACGCCGAAGCGCTGCGAGGAGCCGACCACGACATCGGCGCCCATCTCGCCGGGCGGCGTCAGCAATGCCAGTGCGAGCGGATCGGCGCACACGATGACCAGAGCGTCCGCTTCGTGCGCCGCCGCGATCTCTGACGACAGCTCACGTATAGCGCCGGTGGTGCCGGGGTATTGCAGCACCAGGGCGAACGGCTGCGCTGCCTCGATGGCGGCAAGGTCTGTCGGTGCGACGTCGACCAGCCTGATGCCGATCGGCCGTGCGCGTGTCGCCAGCACGGCACGCGTCTGCGGATGCAGATCGGTGGCGACCGCCAGCACGTCGGACTTCGTCTTGCTGACGGCGTGCGCCATCGCCATGGCTTCGGCTGCGGCGGTTCCCTCATCGAGCATCGACGCGTTGGCGATTTCCATTGCCGTCAGCTCGCAGATCATGGTCTGGAAGTTCAGCAATGCTTCCAGCCGTCCTTGGGCGATCTCGGCCTGATATGGCGTGTACGCGGTGTACCAGCCGGGGTTCTCCAGCACATTGCGCAGGATAACGGGAGGCGTGTGCGTGCCGTGATAGCCCATGCCGATCAGCGACTTCGTCAATTTATTCTTTGCCGCGAGTGCGCGCAGTTCCGCCATTGCCGCCGCTTCGTCGATCGGCGGGGGCAGATGCAGCGGCTGGCTGCTGCGAATTGCTGGCGGAACGGTCTTCGCCGCCAGCTCGTCGAGGGTCGCGGCACCCACGTCATGCAGCATTGAGGCAATGTCGGTCTCGGACGGACCGATGTGACGCGATACAAAACTGTTCGCCGCTTCCAACGCGGCGAGCTCAGCGAGAACGTCCATCAGTCCAGCGTCTCCAGGTATTCGTCGTAGGCGGCGTGATCCATCAGTGCCTCGAACGAATCGGTGTCGTCGATCTCGATGCGAAAGAACCAGCCTTCGCCCTCGGCATCGCTGTTCACCAGCGAAGGGTCATCGATTATCGACTGATTGGTTTCAACAACTTTGCCGGTGAGCGGCGCATAGACGTCGGATGCCGCCTTGACGCTTTCCACCACGGCGCAGGCCTCGTCTGATGCGACGTCGCGCCCGACTTCCGGCAACTCGACGAAGACCACGTCGCCAAGCTGCTCCTGCGCGTGATCGGTGATGCCGACGGTCGCAATGTCGCCATCAAGCCGCACCCATTCATGTTCCTTGGTGAAGCGAATATCGGCAGGGGGTTTCGCCATCGGACGCTCCTTGTGTCAGCGGGCGTAGCGGTGGGGGACGAACGGCAGCGGCACGACGCGCCCGGACAGTGGCTTGCCGCGCACCATGAGGTGCAGTGCGGTGCCCACGGCTGCCAGGTCCTTGCGAACGTAGCCCATGGCAATCGGCGCACTGAGCGTGGGGGAATAACCACCGGACGTGACGGTGCCGGCCTCGGTACCGTCGCCCGCGACAATTTCGGTGAGAGCACGGGCTGGCGCGCGCCCATCGGGACGGAGGCCGACGCGATGGCGCGGCGCGCCGTTTTCAATCTGATCGCGAACCGCCGCAGCGCCCGGAAAGTCCCAGTCGGCGCGACGGCGTTTGCTGATCACCCAGGTCAGGGCTGCTTCGACCGGGGTCGTGAGTTCGTCGATATCGTTGCCGTACAAACAAAGGCCAGCCTCGAGCCGCAGCGAATCGCGTGCGCCAAGGCCGGCGGGCACGACCTCGGGCTCATCGATGAGCCGCTGAGCCAGTTCCTGTGCTGCCTCCGCCGGAACCGAAATCTCGAAGCCGTCCTCGCCGGTGTAGCCCGAGCGGGAGACGAGACATGGGATACCGGCGAGCGCGACCTGCGCCGCTCCCATGAAGGGAAGTTGCGCCGCCTCGGGCATGATACCGCCGATCACCGCGGCGGCGGCCGGCCCTTGCAGCGCCAGAAGGGCGCGGTCGTCGTGCGGCTGAAGCTGCACGCCCGGCGGCATGTTGGCCGCGATATGGGTAAAGTCGATGTCCTTGCGGCTGGCGTTGGCCACCAGGAACAGCCGATCGTCAGCGAGGCGTGTCACCATCAGGTCATCAAGGATGCCGCCCGCCTCGTTGGTCAGCAGCGTATAGCGCTGACGCCCCGGCTTCAGTGCCAGCATGTCGCCCGGCACCAGTCGTTCCAGCGCTGCCGGAGCGGTGGGCCCGGACAAAGTTGCCTGGCCCATATGTGACACATCGAACAGTGCCGCGTGTGACCGGCAATGCAGGTGCTCTGCCAGCACACCTTGATACTGGACGGGCATCGAGTAGCCGGCGAACTCGACCATTCTCGCGCCAAAAGCGCGATGCCAAGAGTCGAGCGGAACGGTCTTCAGGGGCTTGGGGCTAGGATCGTCCGGCAGGGCGTTCTCGATCACTGGTCCGCTCCAAAAAAGGGCCATGCACCAGCGGTTCGTGCCGGTGCAGATGACCCCCCTCTGTCGCTTTACCTGAAAGATTCAGGACGCTGAGAGAGCGCCCCTTACCTCGTCGGTGCGGCAGGCATGTGGCATGCCGGCCGGCTTTCCAGAGATCCCTTACCCCGTCGCGGTCCTTTTGCCTGAGCGTTTCCGGGGGCCGGTTGCGCCTTCGGCGGCGGATTGGACCCTCGGGTCAGGCTCGAGGGCAGGCTCCGCTCTCTCCCGCATCGGGTGGCTGGGACCCAGACACCATGCCGGAATCCGGGTTAGGGGGCAATGATCGATAAGACTTAGTCGCAAGGCTGGTGGTGGCCGGGGGGGCCGGGTGGGTGAGGTGGCCTTGGAGCCGATGAAGAAGGGTGCGAGATCAAGGCCATGAACCCAACCTTGCCGCTCTCCGGCATTCGCGTCGTCGATCTCACGCGCGTGCTGTCGGGCCCGTTCTGCTCGATGCTGCTGGGCGATCTTGGCGCCGATGTGATCAAGGTGGAGACGCCGGGCGAGGGCGACACGGTGCGCCATCAGGGTGCCGGCCGAGATGGACTCTCCTGGTACTTTGCCAACTACAATCGCAACAAGCGTGCGATCACCTTGAATCTGCGAAGCGAGGAAGGCCGCGAAATACTCGCGCGGCTGATCGCGCGCAGCGACGTGCTGATCGACAACTACCGGCCCGGTGTGCTCGAGGCGATGGGCTTCACGGAGGCTCGGCTCGCCGAGCTGAATCCGCGTCTGGTGCGCGGCAGCGTCAACGGGTTCGGTGCAACAGGCCCGTATCGCGATCGGCCCAGCTTCGATTTCATCGCGCAGGCGATGAGCGGTTTCATGAGTGTCAACGGTGCAGCCGATCAGCCTCCGATGCGCTCCGGCCCTCCGGTCAGCGATCTGATTGCTGGGCTCTACGCGGCGCTCGGGATCGTCGCCGCACTGCTGCGCGAGCAGCGGACGGGGCAGGGGGGCTCCGCCTCGGTCAGCCTGATCGGTGGACTGATCAGCTTTCTGGGCTTCATGGCGACAGACTACCTCGCCACCGGCCGCCTACCCGCGCGCACTGGCAACGACCATCCCATTGGCTCACCCTACGGGCTCTTTCGCACCGCGGATGGCGAGATCGCCATCGCCCCAGCGGGCGAGGCTATGTATCAGCGGCTGTTGGGAGCGCTCGACGCCGGCGAACTGCGACAGCGTCCAGAGTTCGCCAGCAACACATTGCGTGCCGAGAACCGCGCGGCGATCAACGCGGAGATCGAGGCGCGCACGATGCGCGAGACGAGTGAACACTGGATTCGTGTATTGAATGAGGCGGGCGTCCCTTGTTCGCAGGTGATGCATCTGGACGAGGTGTTCGCCGATCCGCAGGTGCTTGATCAGCAGGCGGTGGTGACGGTCGCGCACCCCGGTCATGGCGACGTCTCGATGCTTGGTTCAGCGCTGCATGTCGATGGTGCCCCATTGCCGGTGCGCATGCCGGCACCTGAACTCGGTGAGCACACTGCCGAGATACTCGCTGAACTCGGGCTCTCGGCCTGGGAGATCGATCAACTGCGCAAACGTGGCGCGGTGTAAGGGACCGGTGCTTGCAACGCGAGTCGATGCGCGGCGCGGACCAGCCGAACATCGAGGCTGATCAGCGTCGCGCCTTGTTCACGCGCCAATTGCAGATAGCTCGCGTCGTAGTAAGTAATGCCGGTCTCCTTGGCCAGCTGTAAGGTCTCCATCGGGCGCTGCTGAACCAACCTGACAGGCGATTCGGCCGTCCAGGCCGCCCAAATTGCCAGAATGTTTTCAGCCTCGTGTCGCGCGCGTCTGAGCCGCTTCCAACAAAGATTACCCACCTCGAACGGCAGGATGGCAGGCGCGATCAGCTCCTGGTCGTCGGTTTGCGTGGCAACCCAGGTGCCCTCGGGCTCAACCAGCAGGACCGCGCCGATGGCCGAGGCATCAACGACCTGAATCATCGCGATCCTCGCGAATCATCCGGGTCGAGTGACCCGAAGGCGAGTGAACGCCAAGCCGCCTCGCGAAATCGCTGAACTCGCGTAAGCCTCGTGGGTGAGGCTCCGCCGCTGCCTCGATGATTGCCATCAGTTCACCCTGCAGCGACCGATGATGGTGCGCAGCCTGTTGCTTCAAACGCTCGGCCAGAGCGTCGGGCACATTCTTGATCGACAGGGTCACGGGCATTGGGAGTCATCCTGGCGCCAGAGTGGTTCCAATATGGTTCTCACCACGCCCGTTGCCAAGCCTGATGCGGGCGGGTGTAACCTTCGTCACACCAGCCAGGAGGAACTGCCATGGAATTCGGCTATTTCGCCATGCCGTCGCATCCGCCGGAGCGAGGATTGAAGGCGGGCCATGACTGGGACCTTCAGACACTGCGCTGGCTCGATGAACTCGGCTACGCCGAGGCGTGGATCGGCGAGCATTACACCGCACCCTGGGAGCCACACCCGTCACCCGACCTGCTGATCGCGCAGGCGTTGATGCAGACTAAGCGGCTGCGCATCGGCCCGGGCGGCTTCCTCCTGCCGTACCATCATCCGGCCGAACTCGCTGCCCGGGTCGCGATGCTGGACCACCTGTCCGAGGGGCGGTTGAACTTCGGCGTGGCGGCGTCGGGGCTGCCGAGTGACTGGGCGATGTTCGAGGTGGACGGCACCTCGGGCGTCAACCGCGACATGACGCGCGAGGCGCTCGATATCATCCTGCGCCTGTGGAGCGATGAGCCGCAATTCAAGTACGAGGGCAAATTCTGGAAGGCGGCGAAGCCCGAGCCGATGTTCGGTTTCCTCAAGCCGCACATCTATCCGCTGCAGAAGCCACACCCACCGATCGGTGTCGCTGGATTTTCCAAGCAGTCCGACACGTTGAAGCTCGCAGGCGAGAAGGGCTTCCTGCCGCTCAGCCTGAACCTCAACCCGGCCTATGTGGCCAGCCACTGGGAGGCGGTGGAGATCGGTGCCGCGCGCGCCGGCCGCACGCCGCACCGCGGCGACTGGCGCCTGGTGCGCGAGGTGTTCGTGGCGGAAACCGACGCGGAGGCGTGGCGGCTGTCGGCGGGCGGCATGATGGGGCGCATGATGCGCGAATATTTTCTGCCGCTGCTCGGCAATTTCGGTTTCCTCGAATTCCTGAAGCACGATCCGAACGTGGCGGATTCCGACGTGACGCCGGAATACTGCGCCGAGCATAACTGGCTGATCGGGTCACCGGCGACGGTGGCGGAAAAGCTGGAGCGCATCTACCGCGAGGCGGGTGGGTTTGGCGGTTTGCTGGTATTCGGTTTCGACTACGCCGATCACCCGGAAGCCTGGCACAACTCATTGCGCCTGCTGGCGGAGGAGGTTGGGCCGCGTGTGGCGCATCTGACGCCGAAGCGCGCGTGAGGCGGCGGCAATGCCCGAACACAATCTTGAAGCGCTATGGGAAGAGCATTGCCGCCACGAGTTCGAGACTCGCGATGTCGATGCGACGATGGCGACAATGGTGGCGGCGCCCTACGTCAATCATGTTCCCACGATGGCGGGGGGCGTCGGTCATGATCAGCTCAAGCGCTTTTACAAATACCACTTCATCGGCACGAACCCTCTCGACATGACCATGACGCCGGTCAGCCGCACGGTTGGCGCCGATCGCGTGGTCGATGAAATGGTCGTGCGCTTCACGCACACGACGATGATCGACTGGATGCTCCCTGGCATTGCGCCAACCGGGCGGGTGGTGGAAATCCCGCTGGTCGCGATTGTGCAGTTCCGCGACGGCAAGGTGGCGCACGAGCACATCTATTGGGACCAGGCTTCGGTGCTGGTGCAGATTGGCCGCCTGGATCCGAAGGGGCTGCCGATTGCCGGTGGCGAGACAGCGCGGAAGGTGCTGGATACGAGCCTGCCCAGCAATGCACTGCTGGGTGAGGTGTGGCAGAGCAGTGAGGGCAAGCCGATCTAGCTACTATTTGGATTGATTGAACAGCATGACAGGACGTTCGGGCCGTCTCCATCGATCATTCCCGCGAAAAGCGGGAATCCAGCCACTCCAGAGCGCCATTCGATGGGCTGGATCCCCGCTTGCGCGGGGATGACGGCTGCCCAGCGATTCTTAGCACTGGTTCGCCTGCGGCGGCAGCTATCGCAGCGCGTACAATGATGCGGTCATCGCGATGGCTGCAAGATTGTTCAAGAGATGGAGCGCCATCGAGGCGCGGACACTGCCACGGAAGTGGCGCGCCAAGCTGAGGATAATCCCGACGAAGAATATGGCGATTGGGGCTCGGATGTCGTCCAACAAATGAATTGCCAGCCAGGGTAGGCCCGTTGCAACCATCACTGGGATCGGGGCCCAGAAATTGCGCAACGCAGTCCAAAGCCATCCGCGATGAAACAGCTCCTCGGCTATCGGAGACAAGCCGACCGTCAGGATGACCAGCAGAATGCGCAGGCCCGTGCTGGAGTTAGCATAAACCGCTTCCAGCGAATTCGCTTCCGGTGACCAGCTTGGCAGCGGCATCTTCCTGCGGGCGGCCTACCAGAGCGCAACGTAACCGATCTCCAGAGCCAGCAAAACGATGAGTAACCACCATCGACGCGAAGGAACGAGTCCCAGCGCTTGGGTAAAAGTCTGGCCAACGCTGACGATCCTCGCGCGATGGCAGGCGGCAAACAGCAGGACGAGTTGCAGGCCAGTGCCGCTGGCGAGGGTGTAGAGGATTGGCGGCGGGGTTCCGGTTGGGTGACCTGCCCGATATGCCAAAGCCACAAACACGGCGGCAAGTGCTGCGGCACCGAAGGAAGCAATAGTCCAGCCGAAAGCGAACCAGAGCGATCGACCCGGCCCTTCGGTAGGTGGCGGCGGCGGTGCTACAAACGGAACGATTGGCGTCCACGTGCCGACCGCCATGGTCTCTGTCCCCTCCCCTGATCTTCTCTTGCGAACTAGCAGTCGTGCGGTTCGACCACAACGATCTGGGAGGCCAAACTGAGATGCGTCTGCGCCGCCATCCGGGATGACTGCAACACGCGTCGTCTGGTATGCCTGTGCCATGCAAACAGCTGACAATGACCGTAGCCGTGTCCTCCACCGTTCCGGCAGCATTCCGCCAACCGCGGTCGGTGGCGCGGGCATCTATCTGCATCTCGCAGATGGCAGAAAGATCATCGACGGTTCGGGTGGCGCAGCCGTTGCCTGTCTCGGCCACGGCAACCGGCGCATCGCCGACGCGATCGGCCGGCAGGCCGCGCGCATGGCGTATGCGCATACCGGTACGTTCAGCAGCGAGCCAGCCGAGGCGCTCGCGCACATTGTGCTGGATGGTGAACCGGGCGGCCTGACACATGCGTATTTCTGTTCATCTGGCTCGGAAGGTACGGAAGCGGCGCTGAAGCTGGCGCGCCAGTACTTCATTGAAATCGGTCAACCGCAGCGCACGCACTTCATCGCGCGGCGCCAGGGCTACCACGGCAACACGCTGGGTGCGCTCGCGGCCGGGGGCAACATGATGCGGCGCAAGCTGTACGAGCCGATCCTGGCGCCGGCGTTCAGACTGGTCTCACCCTGCTTCGCCTATCGCTTCAAGCGCGACGACGAAAGCGACCAGCAGTATGTGGATCGGCTGGCGGACGAACTGGAAGCGGAGTTCCAGCGGCTTGGGGCTGATAAGGTGATCGCCTTCATCGCCGAGCCGGTGGTGGGTGCCACCACCGGTTGCGTCACCGCATTGCCGCGTTATTTCCGGCGCGTGCGCGAAATCTGTGACCGGCACGGCGCGCTGCTGATCCTCGATGAGGTGATGTGCGGGATGGGTCGCACCGGGACCATGCATGCCTGGGAACAGGAAGGCATCGCGCCGGATCTGCAGGTCGTGGCGAAGGGGCTTGGCGGCGGCTACCAGCCGATCGGCGGTGTGCTGATCGGCGGCCGGATCGTTGACGCGATCGGCGCGGGCTCTGGCGGATTCATGCACGGGCATACGTATCAGGCGCACCCGGTCGCCTGCGCGGCCGCGCTGGAGGTGCAGCGCATCATTCGCGATGACGATCTGCTGGGAAACGTCCGCACCATGGGCGGCCGTCTGGAAACTGCACTGATCGAGCGTTTCGGCAATCATCGACACGTCGGCGACGTGCGCGGCCGCGGGTTGTTCTGGGCATTGGAGTTCGTCGCTGACCGGTCGAGCAAGTCGGTGTTCGATCCGCAGTTGAAGATCAACGAGCGGGTAAAACGTGAGGCACTGGCGCGTGGTCTGGCGATCTATCCGATGGGCGGCACGATCGATGGCGTCCGCGGTGACCACGTTATCGTCGCACCGCCCTACGTCGTGACGGCCCAAGAGATCGACACCATCGTCGATCGGCTTGGCGCGGCCGTCGACGCAGCTCTGGTCGTTTGATTCCAAGAGCAAGGCCGGGGACATATACTCGGGACAAGCCCGGGCCATGCCTGCTTTTGCGAAGCATTCGCAACGTTACGCTATTCACTTGACGACAGCCGGCGGGCGGACAAAGTGCCTGCCATGCGCAATTTCTCCGATCTAACGGAAAAGGAGGTCCTCGCGTTGGCAATCGCCAACGAGGAGGAGGACGGTCGCATCTACACCGATATCGCCGAGGGACTGCGGCAAGACTATCCCGCCAGCGCCAACGTCTTCACCGAAATGGCGGGGGAGGAGAGCGATCACCGGCGGCGGCTCATCGAGCTTTATCGTGACAAGTTCGGCGAGCATATTCCGCTGATTCGCCGCCACGACGTGCGCGGTTTCATTCAACACAAGCCAGTCTGGCAGATCCAGCCGCTCAGCCTCGACTCGGTGCGCGATCTGGCCGAGAGCATGGAGACCGAGACCAAGCGGTTCTACCGGCGCGCCGCCGCTCGCACGACCGACGCATCGATTCGCAAGCTGCTCGGCGATCTCGCTGAGGCCGAGGCCGTGCACGAGCAGCGGGCCGACCAGATCGTCGAGGAGAACCTCCCCGCCAATGTGCGCGCCAGCGAGGACGCGCATGCACGGCGCAATTTCGTTCTGCGGGTCATTCAGCCGGGTCTGGCCGGGCTGATGGATGGCTCCGTCTCCACGCTCGCCCCGATCTTCGCCGCCGCCTTCGCCACGCATCAGCCGTGGCAGGCTTTCATCGTCGGTATCGCTGCCTCGGTCGGTGCCGGTATCTCGATGGCGTTCGCCGAGGCATTGTCGGACAACGGCAGCCTTACCGGCCGTGGCGCGCCGGTGATCCGCGGCGCGATCACCGGCCTGATGACCACGATCGGTGGTCTCGGCCACACGCTGCCGTTTCTCATTCCCGACTTCTGGACAGCGACGAGCCTGGCCATCGCTATCGTCGTGGCGGAACTGGCAGCGATCAGTTGGGTCCGCTGGAAGTTCATGGATACACCACCGCTCTCTGCCGCAGTCCAGGTGGGATTCGGCGGTGCGCTGGTCTTCCTGACCGGTTGGTTGATCGGCAGTGCTTAGAGCGGGATGAGCGCAGAAGGATGCGCCCATCCCGCTCCGGTTATTGTTGCATCGCGTGATTCAGACTTCCGGCGGTTCCGCCTCCGGTCATCACGCTCTGGGCGCTATTGCACCGTCACCAGAGCCACGCGGTTCACGCCGCTTTCCGCCATGGCGATATTGCCGTCGCGTGTCACCGCCATGTTGCGTATCACGCCGCCACCGGAGGGGATTGCCCAGGTCTGGAACGTCTCCGTCGCTGGATCGAAGCGAACCAGCGTGTTCGGTCGCATGCCCGATTCGCTGTACCACACCGCGCGCTTCAGGTAGACGATCCCGTACGGCATCGAATTGGGACCGCCCGGCGAGGCGTATTCGCGCGTATCGCCGGTCTTCGTGTCGAACCGTCCGAGATAGCCGCGCGCATAGTCCGAATACCACATGACGTCATCGGGTGTTATTGCGATGCGGCGCGGACGGCTCGCAGCATTCGGCAGCGCATATTCGTGGATCGTCATCGTATCCGGATCGACGCTGGCCAGCTTGTTGGCGCCGAACTCGCAGAACCACGGCACATCGCGCGAGCTGATCACCATGCCGTATGGGTTCGATCTCGGGGTGGGAGAGGTGACAAGCCGGATCTGACCGGACGTGGGATCCAGCCGCCCAATCATGTTGGCGCCTTGGACGGTGAACCAGAGCATGCCGCGCCGATCGAATACTGGTGTGTGAGGGTCGCGCGCATTCGGGTCCGGCAGCTTGTAGGCCGTGAATTTGCCCGTCCGCGGATCGAGCTTGCCGATATAGCCGGCGAAATTGCCAGTGAACCAGATGTTGCCATCGCGGTCGGCGACAAGACCGTGCGGTCCGGATCCCGGCGTGTCGGGATGGTACTCGGTGAAGGTGCCGTTCTGCAGATCCAACCTGCCAAGCACATTCGCGGTCTGGCCCGTGTACCAGATCGAGCCATCCGGGTGGGCGAGCGGATCGTGCGGCCGCGATCCCGGAGTCGGCACGACCCATTCCTTGATGTCGATGTGGGTCGCACCGCCGATCGGTGACGGCGCCGGTCTCGGCTTTTCCGGAAAGTTCTTCGCCAGATAGTCGGTCAGCAGCGCGATCTTATCTGGGGGGACCGGCGCACCGACGTTGCGCATCATATGCACGACATTCTGCCAGTCCTGTCGGCTGTAGCCGGACGCGATGATGCGCGATGGCTCGTGACAGCCAAGACAAGCCTGCTGCAAGACTGCCCTGCCCTCGCCGTCGGGGAGTTGCGACTGAGCCAATGCTGCCGGGATCACCGACAAAGCAACGGACACGATGGCGGCAGACATCTTGCCAAGCATCGGGTACCTCGTCCGCTTCAGGGGCTGAACTGTGGCGCGGTATCTGGCCGGAAGCCAGAGGCTAGACGGTTTGTTGCCGGCCGGATTGCTGCAATGACCGATACAAGCGCTCGCCACCAACCAGCGCACGAGCCACGGCTCGCTGCAGCATGGACCGTTTATTGGCGGTCAGTCGCGGATGTCGAGTTTCGCAAGCACCTGCGGATCGGCGCGGCAGACGCGGTCGTCCGCTTTGGCGGGTTGCGTGTCGGAGGCTTCCAGCACCAGCGCCTTGGCGAGCGCCGCGGCGCAGCTCCGGTCGATTCCATTCGGCCCTCGGCACAGGAACAGCGCCTTCGACACCGTCGGGGGGGTTGCGGCAGGCTGCTTCGGAGCAGGCTGGGCGGTCAGCGGCAGGATCACTGCCCACAGTGCGACGAGCCCAATTGCCATTGCGGCTGCTACGATGAACTTGCGCATGACGGGTCTGTCCTACCTACTGCCCGAAGCGTTACGTTGTCGCTTCGCTCGTCGCCGCCGAGTTTGTCGCCGGCGGCGGGCGAGGCGTATGAAACGCATCACAGGTCACGACCAATGGCCGGGCACCCAGTAGTTGCCCTGCCAGTGCGCCGGCACCCAGACCCGGGCCGGTGGCGCGTAGTAGGCAGGCGGCGGATAATAGGCGGGTGGCGGTGCCACGATAGCGGAAGGGACATAAACCCCCGGTCCATAAGCATAGGGATACCACCAGGCGTTCGCCGGCCTGGCGACGAAGGCGGTTCCTATCGCGGCGAGGCCGATGAAAGCGAGGATGGCTCCGGCTTTGCGTGCGGCTGAGGCGGCCATTTTTATCTCCACCGGTGCGCTGTTTCCCACGCCCTGACGCTAGGCTTGGCGAACCTTTCACCGATACAGGAGACATGCCTCGTCGGTTTTGCCGGAAACACCCGGGCTTTTTCCGCCGCCGCAATCAGGCGTGCAGCTTCGCGAGCACGTCCCGGTTGGCACGGATGACCAGCATCCGGCGAATCTTTTGGGTAGGGGTCAGCAGGCCGTTCTCCACCGTGAACTTCGAGACGATGGCATGCCGGCGGATCCGCTCGGTCACGGAAAGCCGAAGGTTCACCCGACTGACGGCCAGCGCAATCGCCACATCGTCGCAGCCGTCGGCAGGCACGACCAGCGCTGTCAAGGACGAGCGCCCGTCGCCCGCAACCACGGCCTGGGCGATCTCGGGTTCGGCCATCAGCATGCCCTCGACCTTGGCCGGTGAGACATTCTCGCCGCCGGACAGCACGATCATGTCCTTCTTGCGGTCCAGAATGCGCAGATAGCCCGCATCGTCCAGGGCGCCGACATCGCCGGTATGCAGCCAGCCGTCGCGGATCGCGAGGGCGGTGGCGTCTGGCAGGCCCCAGTAGCCGTGCATCACCAGGTCACCACGGACGAGGATCTCCCCGTCCTCGGCGATACGCAGCTCAACGCCCTGCAGCACCCGTCCAACGGTGTCGATACGAATGGCATCGGGTGGGTTGGCGCTGATCACCGGACCGGCCTCGGTCTGTCCATAGCCCTGCATGACCTTCAGTCCGAGTGCGAGGAAGAAGCAGCCCACCTCGGGCTCGAGCCGCGCGCCGCCGGACATCGCCGCCTTCAGGCGCCCGCCAAAGCGGCTGCGGACTTTGGAGCGGACCAGGATGTCGAGCACCCGGTCGAGCAGATATTCGCCGATGTTCAGCCGGTGGCGGTCCACCCGCTTCAGTCCGAGCCCGAGTGCGCGCTCGAACAGCGCCTGCCGCCACCGCGGCTGACGCCCCACCTGGGTGAGCACGCGGGCTCGGATCACCTCCAGCACGCGAGGCACGGCAGTCAGGATGGTGGGCCGCACGGTCAACATGTCGGCCGCGAGATGCTCGACGCCACGGCAATACACGATTTCCGCGCCGATGCTGGGCAGGAAGAACATGCCGACAGTGTGTTCGTAGCTGTGCGACGCCGGCAGGTAGGACAGATAGACTTCGTCGCGCAGTCGCAGAGCCCGCATCAATTCGAACGCGCCGCGGCAGTTCGAGAGGATCGAGCGGTGCGGCAGCATCACGCCTTTCGGCGCTCCCCCGGTGCCGGAGGTGTACATCATGCAGGCGAGCCTGTTGGCGTCGATGCCCGCGGCTTGCAGCGCAATGTCGTCCGGCGGATCGGTATCCGCAACCAGCGATGGCCAGTGCATCAGCCGTGGCGATCCGCCGGCATCGTCCGGCGGGCCATCGATCACCACGAGAAGATCGAGGCCGCCGGCCTGCCGTCCGGCCTCCCGGATCGTGCCGGCAAGCGCGGGCGACGAAACGATCGCCGCGCGCGCACCCGAGTCGCGTAGGATGTGGGCGTGGTCACTCACCGTATTGGTCGTATAGGTCGGGACAGGAACCGCGCCGAGTGCCATCAGGGCAGTCTCGGCGATCGGATATTCCGGGCGGTTTTCCGAGACGATCACCACACGGTCGCCAGCCGCGACACCCGCACTGCGCAGGTGGCGGGCGCAGGAGGCCGCCATCCGCCCGAACTCACTCCATGTCACGCCACGCCAGGCGCCGTCGCGAAATGAACGCAGCATCGGCTTGTCCGGCCATGTTCGGGCCAGCGCAAACATCATCGCCGGCAGGTTGGGCCATATCGGATACTGCTCCACGTCTGCTCCCTGTTGTCCCGTTTCGCTTGGCACGCAACTCTTTGACCGCCGCTGCTCCTACCTTACATGAATGCCGACCGCAGCCTCCGAGGACAGAATGACGCGCCAGACCGCCGCTGCCGATGCCGCCATCAGCCAGCCGACCGCGCAGGAGCTACCGACCTGGGACCTCGGCGATCTCTACCAGGCGCCGGACAGTCCGGCCGTCGAGGCGGATTTTGCCAAGGCCGACAAGGCGGCGAAGGCATTCGCTGCTGCACTGCAGGGCAAGCTGGCAGGCCTTTCAGGTGCTGCGCTGTCGGCAGCCATCGGCGAGTACGAGGGGATCGAGGAAGTCCTCGGCCGGCTGATGTCCTATGCCCAGCTGCTGTTCTCGGGGGACTCGACCGATGCCGAGATCGGCCGCTTCTACCAGACGGTCAGCGAGCGGGTCACCGCGATCAGCAGCCATCTGCTGTTCTTTGCGCTCGAACTGAATCGGCTGGACGATGCGGCGCTGGAACAGAAGTTGGCTGATCCCGCGCTGGCCCGGTGGCGGCCATGGTTGCGCGACCTTCGCGTGTTCCGCCCGCACCAGCTTTCCGACGAATTGGAAAAGCTTCTGCACGAGAAGGAGGTCACAGGCCGCAGTGCCTGGAGTCGGCTGTTCGACGAGACCATCGCCAGCATGCGCGTGCCGATGAACGGCGAGGAGCTGACGGTCAGTGCGGCGCTGAACAAGCTGTCGGATCAGGATCGGTCGGTACGCGAAGCGGCCGGGCGGGCGATCGGCAAGGCGTTCGCAGATGACATCCGGCTGTTCTCGCTGGTCACCAACACGCTGGCGAAGGACAAGGAGATCGTCGACACGTGGCGGCACTACCCACGGCCTGGCAGCTATCGCAATCGCTCCAACATGGTGGAGGACGAGGTGGTCGACGCGCTCGTGTCGGCAGTGCGGTCGGATTTCCCGCGACTCGCGCATCGCTATTACCTGATGAAGGCGAAGTGGCTTGGATTGCCCAAACTGATGCACTGGGATCGCAACGCGCCATTGCCGAACGATGACGACCGCACGATCGAATGGAACGATGCGCGCGAGCGGGTGCTGAAGGCGTATGGCGCGTTCAGCCCGCAACTCAGCGAGATCGGGCGGAGGTTCTTCGACCGGCCGTGGATCGATGCGACGCTGAAGCCCGGCAAGGCGAGCGGAGCGTTCGCCCATCCGACAGTGCCATCGGCACATCCTTATCTGCTGCTGAACTATCATGGGCGCACACGCGATGTGATGACGCTGGCGCACGAACTTGGCCACGGCGTGCACCAGGTGCTGGCGGCGGAGCAGGGTTACCTGATGGCGGGCACGCCCCTGACATTGGCCGAGACTGCGAGCGTATTCGGCGAGATGCTGACGTTCCGCGCGCTGCTCGATGCCGCCGACCCGAAGCGCCGCCGCATTATGCTGGCGGCAAAGGTCGAGGACATGCTCAACACGGTGGTGCGCCAGGTCGCATTCTATCACTTCGAGACGCTGCTGCACGATCAGCGGCGCTCTGGCGAACTGGTGCCCGATCGGATCGGCGAACTATGGCTGCAGGTGCAGACGGAGAGTCTGGGGCCGGCGTTCGAATTTACGCCGGAGTATAGCGTCTACTGGGCCTATGTGCCGCATTTCATCCATTCGCCGTTCTATGTCTATGCTTATGCGTTTGGCGATTGCCTGGTGAACGCACTGTATTCGGTATTCCAATCGGGCCATCCGGGGTTCCAGGCGAAGTACCTGGAGATGCTACGAGCCGGCGGTACCAAGCGGCATAAGGAGCTGCTGGCGCCATTCGGACTGGATGCGTCCGATCCCGCGTTTTGGAAGAAGGGTTTGGATGTGATCGCCGGCTTCATCGACGAGCTGGAGACCGTGGGGTGAGCGAGAAAGAGAGTGGCGAAAGCAATCCCCCTCCCCTTGCGGGAGGGGGGCGGGGGGAGGGGGCGACTGGTTCTTCGCTGTTGTCCCATGCCCGTGCGCTGCGCCGAGACGCCACGCCTGCCGAGAGAAAGCTGTGGCAGGGATTGCGCGGGCATCGGCTACGCGGTTTGAAGTTTCGGCGGCAGGTCCCGCTGGGGCCTTGTATTGCCGACTTCTATTGTGCGTCGGCCAAGCTGGTCGTCGAGGTCGATGGCATCTCTCATATCGACTCTCGCATCGATGCGACTCGCGATGCTTGGATGGCGCGGCACGGTATTCGCGTAGTTCGTGTCGCCAATCGCGATGTGCTGGCGAACCTGGAGGGCACGCTGATCGCTATCGGCGAGATTGCGGCAACGCCCCCTCCCCCCACCCCCCTCCCGCAAGGGGAGGGGGAGTCTCCTTCCTCTTCTCCCTCTGCTTATCCTGCCACCGTCCATCTCCATGTCTGATCGCGGGAACCTGTTCGGCGAGCTGCGCCGGATGGCGCGGACGTCGGGAGCGGTGGGTGGTATTGCGGCGCGCGTGGCGGGCGAGCGCGTCTTCGGCATCAAGACCGACCGCGCCGCACATGCCGAGGACCTGCGTACCATCCTGGGCGGACTGAAGGGGCCGCTGATGAAGGTGGCGCAGTTTCTGTCCACTGTGCCGGATGCGCTGCCTGCCGAGTACGCCGCTGAACTGGCGCAATTGCAGTCGAACGCACCGCCGATGGGTTGGCATTTCGTGCGTCGGCGGATGGCCAGCGAATTGGGCGGCGGTTGGGAAGCAAGGTTCGCAACGTTCGGTCACGAGGCTGCGGCGGCCGCCAGTCTGGGACAGGTGCACCGGGCGCGCCTGCATGACGGCACCGATGTCGCGTGCAAGCTGCAGTACCCCGACATGCCGAGTACGGTCGAAGCCGATCTTCGGCAGCTGAGGCTGGCGATGGCGATCTATCATCGCATGGACAACGCCATCCAACATGAGGAGGTGTACAAGGAACTCGCCGAGCGTCTGCGCGAGGAACTCGACTACGAACGCGAAGCCGCGCAAATGCGTTTGTATGGACAGATGCTGGCGAACGACCCGATGGTGCATGTGCCGGTGCCGATTGCCGGCTACTGCACCAGACGACTGCTGACGATGACCTGGCTGGACGGCCGCTCGCTGCTGCAACGCCTGGCCGAAGACCCGCCGCAGGAGGAGCGCAATCGCGTCGCCAAGGCGCTGTTCCGTGCATGGTATGTGCCGTTCTATCGCTACGGCGTGATTCATGGAGATCCGCATCTCGGCAATTATCAGGTGCGGGCAGACGCATCGGTGAACCTGTTGGACTTCGGCGCGATCCGCGTGTTCAACGCAAAGTTCGTACGCGGCGTGATCGATCTGTATGAGGCAGTGCGGGACAAGGACGATGCGAAGGCGCACCACGCTTACTCGACCTGGGGCTTCACCGATCTGTCGAAGGAGAAGATGGCGGCGCTCAACCTATGGGCGCACTTCCTGTACGAGCCGCTCTGCGACGACCGTGTCCGCCGCATCCAGGAGACCGACGATCCGCAGTTCGGTCGCGAGGTGGCCGAACGCGTGCATGCCGGGTTGAAGCGCACCGGTGGCGTCAAGCCGCCGCGCGAGTTCGTGCTGATGGATCGCTCGGCGATCGGCTTGGGCGGCGTGTTCCTGCGCCTGAAGGCTGAGCTGAACTGGAGCCGGCTGTTCCATGACCTGATCGCTGATTTCAATGAAGCGGCACTGGCGGAACGGCAGGCCGCAGCGTTGGCACAGGCACAGGTTCCGCCGGCGGCTTAGCCGCCCAGTCTTCCGCTCCGCCCCGCCGTCATGCCGCCGTCGATCACCAGCTCCGATCCGGTCATGTGACGTGAGGCATCGGAACACAGGAACAGTACGCCATTGGCGATGTCCTCCGCCTGACCGGCCTGGCCAATCGGCACGGTCGCAGCCGCAATCACGTTCGGGTCGAGTGGTGCATTCGCGCCTGGCGGCAACTTGGTCCAGATCGGTGTGTCGATCACGCCGGGATGCACCGAGTTCACCCGAATATTGTCGCGCGCCGCAGCGCATTCGAGCGCGATCGATTTGGCGAACAATCGCACCGCACCCTTGGTCGCGCTGTAGCCGGCGAGGTTCGCCGAGCCTCGAATGCCGGCCACCGACGACATCATGACGACCGAGCCACCACCCGAACGCCGCATCAGCGGGATGCCGTACTTCACCGTCAGGAACACTCCATCGACATTGATCGCCATCTGTCGCCGCCAGTCGGCCAGCGACATGTCGAGTGCAGAACCCATGATGCCGATGCCGGCATTGGCTACCAGGATGTGCAATCCGCCGAGCTTCTCGGCTGCCGCGACGACTTCAGGCCAGCCGGCCTCATCGGTGACGTCGTGGTGCACATAAACCGCACCGAGCTGCTCGGCGAGGCGTCGCCCCGCTGCGTCGTCGAGATCCGTCAGCACCAGCTTTGACCCTTCGCGTGCGAGAACACGCGCGCAGGCGGCACCGATACCGGACGCGCCGCCGGTGATGATGCCGATCTTGCCATCGAGCTGACCCATTGCGCCCCTCCCTTGCCTTGGGTGGCACTTGACCATTCCAATGCCGGGCAGGGAAGGGAGGAACAGCGATGGCTCGTCTCGACGGAAAGGTGATCCTGATCAGCGGCGGTGCGCGCGGCCAGGGCGCAGCGGAGGCACGGCTTTGCATCGCAGAGGGCGCGCGCGTGGTGATCGGCGACGTCCTGGAGGCGGAAGGTCGCCGGCTGGCCAGTGAGCTTGGCAGCGCGGCGGCGTTTCTGCGCCAGGATGTGACGCTGGAGAGCGACTGGCAGAAGGCGATCGATGCCGCCAGCTCGTTCGGCGGCCTGCACGGCCTGGTCAACAATGCCGGCATCTATCAGCCGAGCACGCTGATGGAAACGGACACCGAATTGTTCGAGCGGCACATGCGGATCAACCAGCTCGGCTGCTTCCTCGGCATGAAATGCGTGGTGCCCCTGATGGAGCGTTCCGGCGGCGGCTCGATCGTCAACATTTCATCTGTCGCTGGGCTGCGGGGCTCGCCTGGCGCTATTGCTTACAGTGCCACCAAGTGGGCGCTGCGCGGCATGACCAAGGCGGCCGCAGTCGATCTCGCCCCGCGCAAGATACGGGTGAATTCGGTGCACCCTGGCCCGATCGACACCGAGATGCTGAAGGTGCGCACGCCGGAGCAGAACCGGCAGCGTGTGCAGCAGGTGCCGATGAAGCGGATGGGCACCGCCGAAGAGGTTGCCAGGCTCGTGCTGTTTCTACTGTCGGATGAGAGCGGCTACATCACCGGCGCCGAAGTCGCGATTGACGGTGGTGCGACATTGTAAGGCACGGCCTCCTGCTCTTGCACCACTCCACCCCTTCGCGCATGTTCGGGCGCGGTGGATTGGACCCTGACCGCATGTCCTGCGGAGCCCAGACTCCGCTCCTGGGCTTTGATTATGAAGGATTGATCGGATGCGCCTTGCGGTGCTGAAGGAACGCCGCGCGTTCGAAACACGCGTTGCGGCAACGCCGGAGACAGTCAAGCGCCTGATCGGTCTCGGCCTGACGGTGGCGATCGAGACAGGGGCTGGTGCACAGGCAGCCTTTCCCGACCGGGAATACGCCAGCGCAGGCGCCGAGATCGTTTCCGATGATGCCGCGGCACTCGCTGGTGCCGGTGTGGTATGTGCGGTGCAGATGCCGTTGCCCGAGCAGATTGCACGGATCCCGCACGGTGCGCTGCTGATCTGCACGGCCAATGTCTTTGCCGAAGCGGACGCGGTGTCGAAGCTGGCAGAGGCCGGAGTCGATTGCGTGGCGATGGAGTTGTTGCCGCGCATCACCCGGGCACAGGCCATGGACGTGCTGTCGAGCCAGGCGAACCTGGCAGGTTATCGCGCCGTCATTGAAGCCGCTGGTGCATTCCAGCGCGGTTTTCCAATGATGATGACGGCCGCCGGGACCGTCCCGCCGGCGCGGCTGTTCGTGATCGGCGCCGGCGTCGCTGGTCTGCAGGCGATCGCCACCGGGCGGCGTCTTGGGGCCATCGTGTCCGCCACTGACGTCCGTCCCGCCGCCAAGGAGGAAATCAAGTCCCTCGGCGCGAGCTTTGTCGGGGTGGAAGACCAAGAGACCGCGAGCCAGACCGGGGCGTATGCCCGCGAGATGAGCGAGGCGTTCCGCCAGAAGCAGGCCGAACTGATGGCGACGACCATTGCCAAGAATGATCTTGTCATCTGCACAGCTTTGGTGATGGGCCGCCGCGCTCCGGTCATCGTGACCGAGGCCATGGTCCAGTCGATGCGCCCCGGCAGCGTGATCGTCGATCTTGCCGCGGATTCTGGTGGCAACTGCGCGGTGACCGTTCCGGGCGAGCGCATCACCACGTCGAACGGGGTTGCTGTGCTCGGATATCACAACTGGCCGGGCCGCATCCCGGTCGCGGCGTCGTCGCTCTATGCGCGCAATCTGCTGACGTTCCTGACCACGTTCTGGGACAAGGATGCGCAGGCACCGAAGCTGCCGGAGAACGACGACATCGTGAAGGGCGTGCTCCTCACTCGCGGCGGCGCCATCGTGCACCCACAGTTCTTGCCCGCGCAGGCGGCGTGAGCCGGGAGACACAACGATGAACCCGAACCAGCTCGCGGACGAAGCCGAACGGCTGGCACAGCGTGCCAACGAGCTTGCTGCGCATGCCCACTCCATGCTTGCGGGCACAACGGGTGTCGTCTCCGAGGTAGAGCCGGTGGTTTTCCTGCTGGCGATCTTCCTGATGGCGTGTTTCGTCGGCTACTACGTCGTGTGGAACGTCACACCAGCACTGCATTCTCCGCTCATGTCGGTGACCAATGCCATCTCGTCGGTGATCGTGGTTGGCGCGATGCTGGCAACCGGATTGGGCACCAGCGGCTGGGCGATGGCGTTTGGCTTCATCGCCGTCACGCTGGCAAGCGTCAACATCTTCGGCGGCTTCGTGGTGACGCAGCGCATGCTGTCGATGTTCAGGCGCCGGCAGTAGAGGGCGCGCGCGGATGTCGGCAAATTTGACGTCGATCGCCTACCTGGTCGCCGCGGTTCTGTTCATCCTGGCACTGCGCGGTCTGTCGTCGCCTGTCACGTCGCGCCAGGGCAACCGGTTCGGGATGATTGGCATGGGCGTGGCGGTGGTCGCCACGCTGGCCCATCACGGCATAGGCGGCCTGGGATACGGGCTGATCTTCCTGGGCATCATCATCGGTGGCGCAATCGGTACGTTCGTTGCCCTGCGCATTCAGATGACCGCGCTGCCGCAGCTTGTCGCAGCGTTCCACTCGCTGGTCGGACTTGCCGCGGTGTTCGTCGCTGCCGCAGCGCTCAATGCGCCTGAGGCATTCGGCATCGGTACCGTCGGCAACATCCACACGCAAAGTCTCGTCGAGATGTCGATCGGGTTGGCGATCGGCGCCATAACCTTCTCCGGTTCGCTGATCGCCTTCGCCAAGCTGCAGGCGCTGATGAGCGGCGCTCCGATTGTCTTCCCCGGTCAGCACAAGCTGAATCTCGGTTTGGCCGCACTGCTGGTGGTGCTGATCGTCCTGTTCGTGGCTACCGGCAGCCAGGGGATATTCTGGCTGATCGCGCTGCTGGCCTTCGGCCTGGGCTTCCTGATCATCATCCCGATCGGCGGCGCCGACATGCCGGTGGTGGTATCGATGCTGAACAGCTACTCGGGCTGGGCGGCGGCCGGCATCGGCTTCACCATCCAGAACCTGGCGCTGATCATCACCGGCTCGCTGGTGGGCGCGTCAGGCGCGATACTGTCGTACATCATGTGCAAGGGAATGAACCGCAGCATCATCAACGTGCTGCTGGGCGGCTTCGGCGGTGAAGGCGCGGCCGCCGCAGTGAGCGGTGCCG
>JAMXLO010000047.1 GCA_024280945.1 Acetobacteraceae bacterium | reverse complement strand
ACGATGCGACGAGTAATCCAACCACGCCCGCACCGACAACCATGACCCGTTCGCCGGGAAGCGCCGCCGCATCCCACGCAACGTTCAACGCAGTTTCCATGTTGGCGGCGAGCACGGCGCGTTTGCTGGGCACATCTTCCGGGACGGGGATGCACATCGATACTGGCGCCAGAAACAGATCCTGATGTGGGTGGAGCACAAAGACTCGCCCGTGGTCAGGAGTTCGACCAACCGCGCTGTAGCCGTATTTCACCGGGAACGGGAATGCGCCGGCCATCAGCGGCGCACGCATCGCCTGATATTGGCTGGGAGGCACGCGCCCGTCGAACACCAACGCTTCTGTCCCGCGCGAGACGCCGCTGACAATGGTGCGGACAAGCTGATACTCGCCGCGTTCGCAAGGGAGCATCTCGCTACGGATTTCGCCACGCCCAGCCATGACCGCCCAGAACGCACGCGCCATGCCCGGGCTCGACCCGGCCATCATCCACACACACCTGGTCGGGCGCGGGACAGCGGAATATCGACCAGCAAATCACTGCCGATGCGGTGAACCGACCATTCAAAGCGCATGGCGTCGGTCAGTGTTGCGGTTTCCGGTAGTGTAAACGCCGGAATACCGGAACCGATCAGCAGCGGTGCGATGGTGATGTGCAAACGGTCGAGGGCGCCGGCGGCAAGAAAGCGCGACACAGTGATGCCGCCACCCTCGACGAACACACGGCGCAACCCCCGTTCCGCCAGCGCGGCAAGCACCGCGACAATCGACAATCCGGCGCCAGAGCGCGGCTGGCGCAGCACCTGGGCACGACCGACCCATTCGGGACCCGGGGCGTCGGGAGCACAGAAGAGCAGCGTTTCGGGACCATCGCGGAAGACACGATAGCGGGCGTCGAGCCTGCGTTCGGTGTCGAGCACCACGCGCACCGGGGACGGCCCTTCCACCTCCCGCGTGGTGAGCTGCGGGTCATCGGCACGTACAGTGCCGGCACCGACCACCACGGCATCGAACAATGCGCGCAGCCGGTGCGTGTGGACGACGTCTTGCGGGCCACTGATCCATTGCGAAGCGCCGCTGGCTGTGGCGATCCGGCCATCAACCGACTGGGCAATGCGGCCGAGGACGAAGCATCCATCCGGCGCGGTCGGTGCGGTGAGAACCGGCCCATACAGCGTGGATAGCGTGGCATCGCCTGGCGCCCGGGCCAGCAGGCGGTGCCACGTCTGTGGGTCCAGCGCTGTCATGCATCGGACGTATCAGGCTTTCGCAGAAAGTGCGAACGCGGCCGGACGTTGGCCGCGCGCGGGCCCATAGCCAATTGCCGCTTCGGCTGGCACTGCGGCACGTGCCACCACCTCAATCACCCGCCCTTGCGCCGCAATGGCCCGCTGGAGCAGGCGCTTGTTCTCAAGCGCCAGCGCCTGCAGCCGTCGCGCAACACGGTCGGCAGCGTGATGCGACGGCGCGTCGACCCGTGCTGCCGCAGCGGCCAGATCAGCGAGGGCCCGCTGCTTCCTCGCCAGCATCGCACCAACCCGCGGCAGATCGAGTGCGGTCAGTGCCGAGTTTTCAGCTTCCAACGTTTCCGCCAGCGCCGTGCCTGCGTCCATCAGTTCCATGTTCATTGTGCCTTTTCCTGTGCGTGCAGCATCGCGTTGAACACCGGTACGGCGAGGCCGATGCCGCCACGCGCCGCCATCTGCTTGCCAATGGCATCGACCAACATCGGTCGCCATGCCTCCTCTGCCTCCCCACCGCCGAAAGCGGAGTGCTTTACGTCGATTGTCTCAAACATCGGCTGCAGCAACTGTCCGATCGCCATGGCCTCGAAGTCGTGCGCTGCCTGCCAGAGCTTCGCCGTCTGCGTGGGCGGCAGGGTGCTCGGCGCAGGCTGGATCGCGGGGGTGATCATCGGACCACCAGATCGGCCTGCAAGGCGCCAGCCGCCTTGATCGACTGCAGGATGCTGATCAGATCGCGCGGCCCCACGCCCAGCGCATTCAGGCTTGCCACCAGGTCACGCAGCGTCACGCTGCCCTGGAGGATACCAAGCTTGCGGTCGTGCTGATCATCGACCTGCACCTGGGTGCGCGGCACGACGGTCGTGACGCCGTTGGAGAATGGAGCGGGTTGGCTGACTTCCGGCGTCTCGGTGACCCGGATGGTCAGATTGCCCTGAGCGATCGCCACGGTGCTGACCCGCACGTTGGCGCCCATGACGATTGTTCCGCTGGACTCCTCGATCACGACAATCGCAGGGCTGTCCGGTTGGACACGCAGTTCCTCCAGTGCCGCAAGGGTTTCCACGAGATCGCGGGCGCCGAACTCAAGTGCGACAGTCCGTGAATCCGTCGCCCTCGCCATGCCGCCGAATTCTTTGTTGATCGCCACCGCGATGCGCTTGGCAGTGGTGAAGTCAGGATTGCGCAGGCCGAGACGTAAGCTGTGCGTCTTGTCCAGCCGATAAGCCACTTCGCGCTCGACCGTCGCACCATTGGCAATGCGTCCCGCGGTCGGCACGCCGCGGGTCACCGAAGTCGCGGCGCCCCGCGCCGCGATGGCGCCGGTGGCGAGCGCACCCTGGGCCACGGCGTAAACTTCGCCATCCGCCGCCAGCAGCGGGGTAACCAGCAAGGTGCCGCCGGTCAGGTTCGTGGCGTCGCCCAAGGCTGACACCGCGACGTCGATCCGGCTGCCGCTGCGGGCAAAGGCCGGTAGCTCGGCCGTCACCATCACAGCGGCGATATTCTTCGCTTTCAGCTTCTCGACCTGGTCGCGCGTGTTCACCCCTAGCCGCTCCAGCATGCCGATCAGCGACTCACGGGTGAACACGGCATTTTCTAGCTTGTCCCCGGTGTTGTTCAGGCCGACGACGAGACCGTAACCGATCAACTGGTTTTCCCGGACCCCTTCGACATCGGCGATGTCCTTGATCCGCACCTGAGCCCCGGCCGAGATAGCGGCCAGGAGCGGCAGAAGCAGCAGAACGAACAGGCGAACGAACCGGATCACGACAGGCCTCGATGCTAGCGTCTGCGTAAGGATTTTGCGCCAGTCTGCCGAGCACAGGGCAAGTCCCGTGCCACGCCGAACCCCCCGAACGGAGCCGATTGGCGCTGACGGATACCAGGCACGAAGTGCCGGGCGGCAGGCGAGGCGAGCAGAAGGAGCCGGGCATGACGGGCATCGAACGGGTTGGCTGGCCGATCAGGGCGAGCACCGCGAGCCGGAGGCCGGGTGCATCCGGGTTCAGTGTGCCGCTACAGCCAGCGAATACCGGCGCGGCGACTGCGGCGGCGGAAGCCAGCGCACCCGCTCTCGCGACGATGCTGAGCCTGCAGGAAATGGGCGGCGAAACCGTGCAGGACCGAGAGGCGCGACGGCACGGTCGGGATATACTAGCCGCGCTGGTCGATCTTCAGCGCCTCATCCTGTCGGCGGGCAGTGATGGGGCGGTCCTGCAACGGTTGGCTGACCTGGTCGCATCCGTTCCTCCCGCCACCGACCGGGGGCTGAGCGCCATTGTGTCGGCGATCGTCGCCCGGGCGCGGGTTGAGGTAGCACGGCGTCAACTGTGAGGGCGCAAATACTTCCTTGGTGTCACCTTGTTGAAGCTTCTTCACGCGCTCTTGGCGCCGCTATCGCGCATCGCTATAAGCCCGCGCAATTGCGATCCAGGATAGGCCGGGGGGTTCCGCGGCTTCCGATAAGCCAACGGGGCGGAGCGCAGCGCGAGGAAAGGCAGGACCGGCACGTCATGATGGTTACCCTCCCCCCAGACTACCGACCGAGTGAGGATGAGGAGTTCATGAACCCCATCCAGGTGGAATACTTCCGTCAGAAACTACTTCGCTGGCGGACCGACCTGTTGAAGGAGGCAGACGGGACTTTGGCCAGCCTCTCCGAGGGCGGCATCCATGAGTCCGATATCACCGACCGGGCCAGTGTGGAGACCGACCGGGCGCTGGAGCTGCGAACCCGCGATCGAGCGCGAAAGCTGATCTCCAAGATCGACCAGGCGCTGATGCGGGTCGAGAACGGCAGCTACGGCTATTGCGAGGAGACCGGCGAACCGATCGGGTTGCGACGGCTGGAGGCGCGGCCAATCGCGACACTATCGATCGAGGCGCAGGAGCGCCACGAACGGATGGAGCGGGTGCGGCGGGACGATTGACCGTCGAGCCTACGGCGGACTGTAGCGTACGAGCCAGCGACCCAGGCGACCTCGAAGACCAGGAAGGTTGCCGATCGAGACGAGAGCGGACGTGGCCTTGGAGCGGGCTGCCTCGGTGCGGCGGGCGCGCTCCTCGGCATCAGCAATGAGACCCTCAGCGTAGCTTGCCCGTGCCTGAGCACGCGACAGCTCCTCTTTGATGCCGGTGAGTTCGTTGGTGGCGCGGGTGGCGATTTCGCCATAGGCGACCTGCGCCGCGGCAGTGACCGGCGTCCCGGACGGCTTGTCGGTGGTCAATACCAAAGTAAGGCCGTTGACTGACCGCTCGACGCGCTTCTCGGCACGTCTGGGAATCGGGATCCGCCGATCGCCACAGTAGAGCAAGAGCGCAGCTGTCAGGTAATGAGCGCCCAAATTGATTGGGTCCCGCGCCGGTTGGCCGCGCAACCGCACCAGTGCGGACGGAGCGTCATTCGGTCCGGCGAATTCCACCGCAAGGACATCGTCGGCCGCTCCGACGGTGCCTTGCCTCTGCACAAAGGTGATGATCGCATTTCGCGCCTCATCGGGCGAGAAGACGACGTAGCGGACCTCCATGGTCACGGACGGGTTTTTCCCTACTCGGAATAGCCGCGCGCGAAATTAGCAATCTGTCGGCTAAGGGCCGGTTAAGAGGCGGCGTCAGCCGAAGGCAGGCATCACATCGCGGGCGAACCAGCGCAACTGTTCCTCGAACTCCCGCGGCGACAGTCCTTCGGCCCAGTGGATCATGTAGTCCTCGAGGCCGGGATACTTCGCCTCGATCGACCTGATGCCGTCGATCACCTGACCGGGCGTGCCACAGAACCACGCCTTCTGCTGAACGCCGTCACGCAGTGAGGGAATCCGCGCCGGTGCACCAGGCGTGCCCCAGGTGCGGCCCTGCTCGTCCGCGTACCGCACGAAGCCGAACGGCGCGAACCATTTGTAGCGTTCGTCGTGCGCCGGTTCGACTGCACGGATCGCCTCTTCCTGGCTGCCGGCGAGATACAGTCCGGTGCCCCAGATCATGTCCTCCCCGAGCTTCTTCTGCCGCCCGTGCTTCGCACATGCCGCCTGATAGGCGCGCACCACATCGTCCAGGATCTTTTCCCCGTTCAGGGTCACCATCGCCTTGAGCCCGTATTGCGCGATCATGTCGATGGTCTTGCCCGAGGCAACCGGCATCCAGACCTCGACCGGCAGGTGCTTCGGCCGCGGCACCATGGTGATGTCCTCGAGCTGATAGCCCCGGTACTCCACCTCGGGAGGGCAAGTAAAATACTTGCCCTTGAAGCTGAACCTCTCTTCATTGAAGCAGGCGAGCAGCAACCGAAGCTGCTCTTCGAAATACTCCCGGTTCTTCTCGGCGTCGATCAGTGGGGCACCGAAGGTCTCCACCTCGCGCGTGTGATAGCCGCGGCCAACCCCCATGATGACGCGGCCATCGGTGACGATATCGGCCATCGCATAGTCTTCGGCCAGCCGGATCGGGTGCCACATCGGCAGCACGTTGAACGCGCAGCCGAACTTCAGCCGCTTGGTCTGCGTGGCAAGCCAGAGCCCGAGCTGCACCAGATTTGGCAGGCACTCATAGCCTTCGTGCTGAAAGTGGTGTTCGGCTGTCCACAGCGCGTAGTAGCCGAGTTCGTCCATGACCTGGGCCATGTGGCGCGTGGTAAAGAACACCTCCGACAGACGCTCGTTCGGGTAGCGGCGATCATTGGCTGGCGTGCCATCGAGGCCGACGTTGTCGAGATCGACCTGGCCGACGTAGAGGACGTGGAAGCGTTTGATCATGAGCGGTTCCGAACCATTGCAGACTTGTCGTCACCTAATCCTACGCTGTGCCGCCACGGCACGCCAACTGCTGCCAAGATGGCACGGTAGGTGCGGGCAACCGCGCTCATCTGCCTCTGTCTGTGGTTCGATGTCTGACTGTGGTTCAATCGATGGACCTCGGATGGACCATGCCATGCAACTGATCGACCTGACCCATCGCTTCGCTCAGGACATGCCGGTCTACCCCGGTGATCCACCTGCCAGGCTCGAGCAGATCGCTCACATCGGCAAGGACGAGTACAATATGTATTGCCTGTGCAGCGGCATGCACGTGGGGACGCATATCGATGCGCCTCTGCATATGATCGCTGGCGGCAAATTCGTCTGCGATGTCCCCGTAACGCGGTTCTTCGGCCGCGGGCACCTGATCGACGCGCGTGGCTGCATGCATATAACGCCGGATCTATTGAAGAGAGCCACCGTTTGCGTGGGCGACATCGTCCTGGTGTTGACCGGCTGGTCCCGACGGTTCGGCGACGACACCTACTATACCGGCTTCCCCGAGGTGGAACCCGAATTTGCGCGAGAACTGGTCAGAATTGGCGCCAGCATCCTTGGTCTCGACACGCCAAGCCCGGATCGGTCACCTTTCGTAGTCCACAAGATCCTGCTGTCCGCCGAGTTGCTGATCATTGAGAACCTGACCAACCTGGAAGCGCTGCTCGGGCTGGACGCATTCGACGTCGTCGCGCTGCCGGCCAAACTGCAATGCGAAGCCGCACCGGTGCGCGTGATCGCTCAACCACGAGACAAATGAACTCGGCGGGTCTCCTCCATTCGAATCACTGCCGCCGCCTGGAAGGGAACTTCGCCCGCACACGTTCGACCAACCTCATAACCCGCAGCGCACGCCTTACCACCCGTGGCACGGTGGTGGGACGCAACAGCCGTGCGTCGTATCCCGCGAAGCGTCGATCGTTCTCCGCCAGACACAGGCCCATCAGCACGGCGGTATCAGCCCCGCCGTCGCCGACCGCCTGAGCCCCACTGAAGGTGAAGTTATTGTCCTGTGCGGTCGTGTCGCTACCGCTGTCAATGCCCTTGGCCAACCGAATGCGCTCCCATACCAGGAACACCCATACGGCAGCCACACGCAACTCGAACCAAGGCCGACGCCACCACCGGATCGTGCGCCGGTGCCAAGCGAGCCAGTTGGCGAACAGCAGGATGTGCCGGCACTCTTCCTGCATGACCGGTTCAAAGGTATCGACCAGCTCCTGCGGAAAGAACCCGGACCTTTGGGCCAGCGCGAACAGGCCGAACGCGAAGAAGCTGTCGATGCATTCGCTGAATCCGGTGACCAGATACGCCCACTCGGCATCGCGCGGCGCAATGTATTCGGGTTCCGGCGCCAGTGCGATGCCATAAGCGGCGACAAGGTGTGACAGCACTTCCTTATGGCGCCCCTCCTCCCAGGCATTCAGCGCGAGCGCGGCTCGCATGTCAGGGTCCGCGAGGGTCGCGGCATACGTCTTCATGCGCAGTCCGGCCTTGCCCTCCGTCTGCACGGCAATGTCCCAGATGGGCAGGCCCAGCAGCCGCGCATGCGCTGCGGTATCCAGCTTCGGCCAGTCGATGATGGACGGCTTGTAGGGGTTGAATGTTGCCTGGAACATCTCGCAGACGGCACGCTTGTGCGCTTCGGTCCCCGGCCGCAGGGGACCTTGTTCCAGGTAAATCCAATGGCGCGCCGAATGGTCGGCGGCCTCTACGATTGCTGCGTCGGGAGGCATGGCGTGGCCTGGAATACGTGACCTTTGGTGCCCGCCGTCAAGACCACCCACGGCGGGATTCACGGTGGAGGGTGAGCCGATGAGCGGGGCCGCGTCGATTCTTGCGCTTCAGAAGACCAGCGTCCCACCCACCGCGGCCAGCGTGGCGGCCAGCACCGGACGCAGGACCGCGTCAGGCACGCGCACTGCGAAAAGGCTGCCAAGTACTATCCCGGGGATCGAGCCGATCAGCAGCGACATCAGCATCGGTATATTCACCGACCCCAGCATCAGGTGTCCCAACCCGGCGACGAGTGTCAGCGGCACGGCATGGGCGATGTCGGAGCCGACAACGCGGGCCATCGGCAGCCTGGGATAGAGCAGAAGCAGTATGGTGACGCCGATGGCCCCAGCACCGACCGATGAAACGGTGACCAGAAGGCCAAGCACAGCGCCGACCGCGATGGTCAGCTTGCTTGTCTGGCGTTCCGGCACCAGTTCCAGCCAGTTGCCGCCCAAGCTCAGCAGTCGCCGCCGGAACAGCAGTGCGACGGCGGTGATCAGCAGCATCACACCCAGCACCGTCGTGATCACCCCAGAGGCGATGCGGCTGTTCAGATTGAAGTGAGAGATCACGAGCAAGGTGGCGATCGTTGCCGGAACGCTGCCGGCCGCGAGCCGGCCGACGATGGACCACCGCACTGTGTGGTGCGCGCCGTGCACCGCCGTTCCCACCGCCTTGGTGATCGAGGCATAAAGCAGATCGGTCCCTACGGCAGTCGCCGGCGCGACGCCAAACGCCAGGACCAGGATGGGTGTCACCAGCGAACCGCCACCCATGCCGGTCTGACCCACCAGAAGCCCAACGAAAAAGCCCGTCAGAGTATACAATAGGTTGAAAGACGCGAGCCAATGCATCGGTCGACGCTACCACTTTCGGGCAGCGCTTGGATACGCTGCTGTTAACCGTTCACAGCCTAGATTTCCCCCGCCTCCGCCAGAACGCGCCGGGCACGCGCCTCATCCTCCTCCTTCACCGCCAGACGGCGCGGGATAGCCCCGATGCTACCTTCCACCGCACTGCTGTGCGTATCGAGCACGAAGGCGGCGACGCCGGCGTCGGCCAGCAGCGCGGTCAGGAACGAGAGCCGCACCGGATCGTTTGAGGTCGCAATTATACGCACGCCTGCCTGCCCTTGCTTGACCCGTTTTCCGGGCGGCCGATATGGTGCCTGTGCCTACCAGACATGGAAGCCAGGAGACCTGCTTGGACGCTGTCGCCAGTTCGTCCCAGCCCAGCACGGCGCCTCTCCAGCGCCCAGGCGAGGACGCACTGACTTCCCTGGTGACGCTGTTACAGGCCGACCTGGAGGCATGCAACAAGGCCATCGTGGCACGCATGCACAGCCCGGTGACGCTGATTCCGCAACTCGCCGCGCACATTGTCGCCGCCGGCGGCAAACGGCTGCGCCCGCTACTGACTCTGGCCTGCGCCAGAATGTGCGGTTATCCGGGCGAGCGGCACATCAAGCTGGCTGCCTGTGTCGAATTCATCCACACAGCGACACTGCTGCATGATGATGTGGTGGATGAGAGTCTGTTAAGACGCGGCATGGCGTCCGCCAATGCGGTATTCGGCAACCAGGCCTCGGTTCTTGTCGGTGACTTTCTATTCGCGCGAGCGTTCCAACTGATGGTCGAGGACGGTTCGCTGACCGTACTTGGCATACTCTCCCGCGCTGCCGCGACCATCGCCGAAGGGGAGGTGCTGCAACTGGTGACGCAGAACGATCTGTCCACCTCTGAGGCCCGCTATCTCGAGGTGATCACCGGCAAGACCGCCGCCCTGTTCGCCGCCGCATGTGAGGTCGGCGCGGTGGTGGCTGACCGGCCGCAGCGCGAGGCTGCATCGCTGGCCGAGTTCGGTCTGAATCTCGGGATCGCGTTCCAACTCGTCGATGACGCGCTGGACTACTCCGCAGATCAGAAGGTGCTTGGTAAGACTGTGGGCGACGACTTCCGCGAAGGCAAGATCACGTTGCCGGTGTTGCTTGCGTATCAGGCCGGCGATGCCTCCGAACAAGGTTTCTGGCGCCGCACGATCGAGGCGAGCGAGCAGAGCGACTCGGATCTCGACCGCGCGCTGCATCTGATAGCAGAAAGCAATGCAATCCGTCTGACTTTGGATCGTGCCCGCGGATTTGCGGTAAAGGCCAAGGCGGCGCTGGATCTGTTTCCCGAAACCACACTGCGGCGCGCGCTGCTTGACGTGACGGACTACACCGTCAACCGGGTCCGCTAGGCCGCTCTCTCGCCGCACAGCGGATGGGGGATGTAGATGCGCACAGTCGTCTTCAGCACCAAAACCTACGATCGCCGCACCCTGACAGAGCGAAACGCGCTGCTGGGCTATGGCCACGAACTCATATTCCAGGAGGCACGCCTTACCCTTGAATCTGTCGCCTTGGCAGCCGGGTTTCCAGCTGTCTGCGGTTTCGTCAACGACGTGTTCGATGGCCCGGTGCTGGAAGCCCTGTCGGCCGGCGGGACGCGGCTGATCGCGCTTCGCGCGGCAGGGTTCAACAATGTCGATCTACGCGTCGCCGACCGGCTAGGGATAGCGGTGACCCGCGTGCCCGCCTATTCGCCCCAGGCCGTGGCCGAATTTACCGTAGGGCTCATTCTCAGCCTGGTACGCTCCATCCACCGCGCTCACGTGCGCACGCGGGCCAACAACTTCACCCTGGAAGGACTCCTCGGCTTCGACCTGCACGGCCGCACCATCGGGGTGATCGGCACTGGCCGGATAGGCGCCTTGGTGGCGCGCATCATGGCGGCAGGCTTCGGCTGCCGCGTCCTGGCGCATGACGTTCGTGAAGATCAGGACCTGCTGGCCCACGGAGTAGCGTATGTCGACCTGGCTTACCTGATGAGCGAGAGCGACGTGGTGACTCTGCATTGCCCTTTGATCCCTGCAACACGCCACCTTGTGAACGACACAACGATCGCCGCCATGAAGCGAGGGGCGCTCATCGTCAATACCAGCCGCGGCGCCCTTGTCGATACGGACGCAGTTCTGGAGGGCCTGAGGGACGGCCAACTGGGTGGCGTCGCTATGGACGTGTATGAGCAAGAGGCTGATCTGTTCTTTGAGGATCTGTCCAACGAGATCGTCCGCGACGATACAATACAGCGCCTGCTGATGTTCCCGAACGTATTGGTCACCTCGCATCAGGCCTTCTTTACGCAAGAGGCTCTCATTGCGATTGCCGATACCACACTGGCAAGCATTGCGGCTTTCGAGCAGGGCAGAAAGCTGGAGACTGCAGTAACGCACGCCTTGATAGTTCCGAGATGACCGGACCTGCACCTCTGTCGCTTATCGGGGCTTCTTATCGCGGGTAGATATGTGTCCATTCCTTAGGGAATGGCTCCTCGTTCTCGGCCTTCAGGTTTATGTGGATCAGCCGCCAGGCGCCGTGGTCCACGTGGTACAGGAATCGCACGAACAAAAAGGCCTTTTCGAAGTCAATCTTGTAGATGATGTCCTTCTCCGTCCGGCCATAATCGCGCGCATAGACGAGGTCGGCATACTGTCCCTGCCCCAGTCCACGCACGAGTTGGAACACGTCCTTCATCTTCGCCGTCGTAGGCCCTTCCATCAGGGCCGCTGCCGCCTGTGCCGCGCGGTCCACATCGCGACGCGCCAATTGGTTCGTGATCTCCGCGCTCGCCCGCAAGGCGTCGAAGTTGTCGAGCGCCGGTTGTGCGATGGCGGCATCCGCCAGCAGCAGCCCCGCCGCCACTGCCAGCGGGCGCATCGCGGCTGCTACCTCACCACGGCGATCTGTTCGCGGCGCAATTGCACCGTCAGCTCATCGAGTGCGCGGCCGACACGCTCCAGCATCTCGTCTACTTCGGTCTCGGTGATGATGAGTGGCGGGCTGAAGCAGAGGATGTCGCCCGGCACCGTGCGGCCGATCACGCCGTGCTCCTCGACCAGCTTGGTAAACCGGCCGCCGACCTTCGCTGCCGGTTCGAAGTTCTGGTGCTTGTCCTTGTCCGCCACGAGTTCGATCGCGCCGATCAAGCCGACGCCGCGCACTTCACCGACCAGCGGATGCTCGGCGAACCGTCGCCGCATCTCCTTTTGCATATGCGCGCCGACACTGCGAACGTGCTCGCCGATATTCATCTCGTCGTAGATTTTCAGCGTCTCGATCGCCACCGCCGCGGGCACCGGATGGCCTGAATAGGTGAAGCCGTGGCCGAACGTGCCAATCTCGTGGCTCTCCTTGGCCAGGCCCTGGAAAACGCGATCGTTGACCATCACTGCGCTGATCGGCAGGTATGACGAGGACAGCGCCTTGGCGCAGGTCAGAATGTCGGGCTGCATGTTCAGCGTCTGGCTGCCCCAGTAGTTGCCGGTGCGCCAGAATCCGCAGATCACTTCGTCGGCCACGAACAGCACGTCGTATTTGCGCAGCACCGCCTGGATCTTCTCGAAGTAGGTGCGCGGCGGCACGATCACACCACCCGCACCCATCACCGGCTCGGCCCACATCGCCGCGACGGTATCGGGACCTTCCGCGACGATCAGCTTCTCCAGTTCCTCGGCGCAGCGCGTTGCAAATGCCTCCTCGCTCTCGCCGGGATTGGCGCCATGGTAGAAATGCGGGTTCAGCGTATGAATGAACCGGTCAAGTGGAACGTCGAAGGCACGGTGGTTGTGCGGGATGCCGGTGAGCGATGCCGAGGCCAAGGTAATGCCGTGGTAGCCCTTGATCCGCCCGATGATCTTCTTCTTGTCCGGCCGGCCCACCGCGTTGTTGAAATACCAGACCATCTTGATGGCGCTGTCGTTTGCTTCTGAGCCGGAGTTGGCAAAGAACACCTTGCTCATCGGCACCGGCGCACGCTGGATCAGCATCTCGGAGAGATCGATCAGCGGCTCGTGCGACTTGGCGGTGAAGGCGTGATAGAAGGGCAGCTTGCGCATCTGGTTCGCCGCTGCCTGGACCAGCCGCTCATTGTCGAAGCCGAGTGCCGCGCACCACAGGCCGGCGACGCTTTCGATGTACTCCTTGCCGCTGTCGTCCCAAACCCGTACGCCTTTGCCGCGCGTGACCACCATAGGCCCCACCTGCTGGTGCGCCTGCAGGTCCGTATATGGATGCAGCACGTTGGCGATATCGCGGGCGGCGGCAGAGTTGGCGCCGAACGGCGGAGGCGGTGCCATGACTTGTCTCCTTGGCTGAAGGGCACAGCTTAGTCGCAGGTCCGGCACGCGGAAAGTGCATCGAATTGGCGGCCTGCAAAGCTTCGGCTCCGACCGAAGCAACCAGATGCGGCGGATAACCGCTCCTGACTCAACGGTGTCAGCACCCGCGCATTACCTGAGCGAGGGTCATTCACAGTCGATCACGGAGCATCATGCCGGTTCTCACCTATCAACAATCCGACACGAGGTCCGGCGGCCAGGGTCTGTTGATGACAATGTGCCTGGCTGTCCTCCTCGTGCAGGTGGATACGTCGGTTGTCAATCTCGCTACGCGAGCGATCGGCGAGGCGCTTCACGCTGGCGTCATGGGCCTGCAATGGGTCCTCGATGCCTACAATATTGCCTACGCAGCGCTGCTGCTGACCGGCGGACTTCTGGCCGATCTTTACGGCCGGCGACTGTTGTTTCTGTACGGCACTGCCGTCTTCACCGGCGGGTCGCTGCTGTGCGCCGCAGCTCCGGATGTGGCAGTGTTGATCGCTGCGCGCGCCGTCGCCGGCGCGGGAGCAGCACTCTTGCTGCCCGCCTCGCTTTCGATCATCCGCGTTGCATGGAGCGACGAACGATCCCGCAATCGGGCGCTCGGCGTCTGGGGCGCCTGCAATGGGCTTGCGTTCGTGGTCGGCCCTACGGCAGGTGGCGCATTGGTCGACTTCTTCGGCTGGCGCAGCGTCTTCCTTATTGCTGTCCCGTTGGGCTTGCTGGCGTTTGGTTGCGCACTTCGGGTCGTCGTTGAATCCCGCGACCCTGCCGGCCGGCGCTTCGATGCACTCGGTCAGACCTGGGGCGCAGTCACACTTGTAGCCGTGGCGCTCGCTGGCATCGAGGCCGGACGTAATCGTGCTGCAGCCGCGGCGGCGCTGTTGGCGGCAAGCATTGCATTGCTGCTGTTTCTGCTCACCGAGCGGCGACGCGGTTCTTCGGCCTTGGTGCCCTTGGACCTGTTCAACCGACGCCGCTTCGTCGGTGTTCTTGCTGCGACCGCCGCAATGACCTTCGGCATGTATGGGGTGCTGTTCCTGGTGCCGCTTTCGTGGCAGGCGAATGGCGTGCTCCCGGCCGGCACTGCCGGCCTTGGGCTATTGCCAATGGCAGTGGTGTTCTTTGGATTGTCGAATTACTCCGGGCGATTGGCAGAGCGTGTCGGCGCGCGCACGATGATCAGCGGCGGCACCGCAATGATTGGCCTGGGTCTCTATGTTATCGCATTGACCTCTGCGGGAACGCCGGTCTCTCTTGCCGAGACCGGACTGGTGATGACCGGAATTGGCATGGGTCTCAACACCGGGCCGCTGTTTGGCGTCGCAGTGGCGGCGGTGCCTGCCGCGCGCTCGGGCAATGCGGCGTCGCTGATCAATGTCGCCCGCATGATCGGCGCCACGCTGGGCGTGGCAGTACTGGGTTCGGCATTTGCTCTGGCCAACTCAGGCGCCTGGGGGCTGCGAATCGCGATGGCGCTGGGCGGCACGGTCCAGCTCATCGGCGCCGGTGCGGCATGGCAAGCGCTGCGCCGGTGAACGCGACCTGCCGGCATCAGCCAGAAAGACGGTGACGCGCCGTTGACAATTACCGCCGGGCCTCATCGACTGCCCGGGCACAAGCCGTGCGGGGAAATGCCTTCATGCCGACCCAGCCCGTCGACGTCCTGATCATCGGTGCCGGTGCCTCCGGCGCAGCCATCGCCTGGAGTCTCGCCGAGACAAAGATGCACATTCTCTGCCTGGAACAGGGCGACTGGATGAGGCCGTCTGAATATCCCTCCTCGGGCCGCGACTGGGAGGCGCGTCAGCTCAACGACTTTCACTACAGCCCGAACCGCCGCGCACGCGATACCGATTATCCGATCAACGACGCGAATTCACCGATCAAGATCGCCAACTTCAACGGTGTCGGCGGTGGCACCGTGCTCTACGCCGGACACTTCCCCCGGTTCCATCCGTCCGACTTCCGCGTCCATACGATGGACGGTGTGGCCGACGATTGGCCGATCGATTATGCGACGCTCGCTCCGTACTATGACGAGAACGACCGCATGATGGGCGTATCCGGACTGTCCGGCGATCCCGCCTATCCGCCGCATGAACCGATGATGGCGCCGCTTCCACTGGGCAAGTCAGGAGCCACACTGGCGCGCGGGCTCAACAAACTTGGTTGGCACTGGTGGCCGTCGGACAGCGCCATCGCCTCCGAGGATTACGAGGGCCGCGCCCGCTGCATCAACCTTGCGCACTGCACCTCAGGCTGCGCGCAGGGCGCCAAGGCGAGCACAGACGTCACCTATTGGCCCGCAGCCATTCGTGCCGGCGTGGAATTGCGCACACGCTGTCGGGTACGCGAGATCACGCGCCACGATGATGGCATGGCGTCCGGCGTCATCTACTACGACGCGGATGGCAAGGAGCAGTTTCAGCCGGCGCACGTCGTGATCCTGGCCTGCAATGCCATCGGCACCGCACGCATTCTGCTGAACTCCAATGGGCTGGCGAACTCATCCGGCCTGGTCGGCAAGAACCTGATGTTCCACCCCTATGCGCGCATCGCCGGCTGGTTCGACGAGGAACTGGACGGCTATCGCGGTCCCGGCAATTGCATCTGGAGCCAGGAGTTCTACGAGACCGACGCCTCGCGGGGTTTCGTGCGCGGCTATACATTTGAATTCTCGCGTGGCCAGAACCCGGTGATGGCCGCCGTTCACAGCATGCAGATCGGCCGGCTGCCCTGGGGCGAGGATCACCACCGTGCCTATCGGCGGCTGTTCTGCCATCGCACCGGCATGGTGGCGATCTGCGAAGACCTGCCCGAGGAGCACAATCGCGTCACGCTGGATCCGCAGCTGAAGGACTGCCACGGCATCCCGGCGCCGAAGATCGACTACACGCTCAGCGAGAACAGCCGCCGCATGCTGGACCACGCGGTCGCGCGGGCCAGTGAGATCCTGCGGGCGGCCGGCGCGCACGACGTATGGTACGAGGCGCCGCTCACCGATGGCGGGTGGCACCTGATGGGCACTGCACGAATGGGCATCGATCCGCAGCGTTCTGTGGTCAACGAATGGGGTCGAAGCCACGACGTCAAAAACCTGTTCATCGTCGATGGCAGCATCTTTGTCACCTCGGCCGGGGTAAATCCGACGCGAACCATCCAGGCGCTGGCACTCTACGTTGCCGACAACATCAAGAGCCGTCTCGCCACCCTGTTCGATTGAGGCCCGCCATGCTGTCAGACGATCAGCGTCGTACCTTGCGCCGCATTGCCGAAATGATGATCCCAGCAAGCACTGATTACGGCGTGCCGAGTGCTGCCGATGATGCGATCTTCACCGACATCCTACGCAGCTTCGGCCGTGACGAGCCCCATGTGATGACGGTGCTGCGCGAACTTGGAGGCTTCGCCGATCTCGACCCCGCGGGACGCCAGGCCAGAGTGGCGCAGCTGCGTGAGCAGCACAGCGAGGCTTTGAAAGGCCTGAGCAGCGTCATCCTGCAATGCTACTATCGCGATGACCGCGTTATGCGCTCGCTTGGCATGGAACCACGGCCACCCTTTCCAAAGGGCCACGAAGTGGAACAGGGCGATTGGTCGCTGCTCGACCCGGTACGTAAGCGGCCAAAGTTTTATCGCGAGGCACCTTAACACCGGTCAAGAACTTGCCGGCCCAGGGTTGAAGGAGACGATATGCCACGCCACGAGGAGCAGAAGACGCTTGCTTATTCAGCCGATGAGCTTTTCTCCGTGGTAGCAGACGTGAAGCAGTACCCGTCGTTCGTGCCCTGGTGCAGCGGCGCCCGCATCCGCCGCGAGGATCCGCGCGAGATCATTGCTGACCTCGACATCGGATTCGGTCCCTTTCAGGAGAGCTTTACCAGCCAGGTAGCACTGGATCGACCGCGGCAGGTCATGGTCCGTGCCATTGAAGGACCATTGGAGCACTTGACGAATTCCTGGACCTTCACGCCGATCGGCCAACAGACCAGCGTGGAATTCGTGATCGACTTCCAGTTCAGGAGTCACCTGCTCGATCATGTGGCGAACAGCATGTTTCATGAGGCGGCGACGCGCATGATGAGCGCGTTTGAATCTCGCGCGCACCTGGTATCTTTGATGCAGCAGCGCCACAGACAGCATCCGTCTTCCTGACGCGACGGAGCGGCATTCGCCGCCTCTGCTGCGCTCGCCGAGCGCTGAGGGAGACCCCAACGAAGTGTCGAAGCCGCCGGCGGCTCGGCCGTCCACCGGATGATCGCCCCTTGCATGCCGCATTGGTCGCCAGCTGCGCGGTGCAACCTGCACCTCCAGACAAGGCGTGCGCTGTCGCCGGACCTGCGGCTCTGGTCCGCAGCCGAACGGCATCGAAGAACCCTCGTCGCTACATGCCAAACATTTCGCGGTGCAATCATGCTCGATCGACTACCTTGCAGGAAGTCAGGACCGCGCTCGCTCTTCCATGTTGCCGTGTGTTTCGCCAATGATGTCAATCAGGGGACGTCAGACAGAACTCTGAAAGGTGCACGGCATGCCGCAGCCGGAAACAGACATCACCCGTACCACTCTGGCAGTGCTCTTCATTGGCGGGCTGATTGCCGCCAGTTTCTGGGTGATGCAGCCGTTTCTGCCGGCCATTGTGTGGGCCATAACGTTGGTGATTGCCACCTGGCCGCTGATGACGTGGGTGCAGCGCCATGTGGTTCGCCGTCGTGGACCCGCTGTGCTGATCATGTGCCTGCTGTTGCTGCTGGTTCTGATTGTGCCGTTCTGGCTCGCTGTCACGACCGTCATCGCAAATATGGATGAAATCGCCGCGCTCGTGCGGACCATTCTGTCCTTGCGCATTCCACCGCCCCCAGACTGGCTGGCGAACGTGCCACTTGTCGGCGCGCCGCTCACCCAGGGCTGGGCCCGGCTGACATCTGCGGGCGCGCGCGAGCTGGCGCCCCTGCTGAGCCCCTATGCGGGCGAAGTGACGAGGTGGTTCGCCTCTGCCGCTGGCAGCCTGGGATCCGTGATCCTTCAGCTTCTGCTCATTGTGGCCATAGCCGCTGTGCTGTACGCGAACGGCGAGAAGGCCGCGACCATCGCGTTGCGCTTCGGCCGCAGGCTCAGCGGCGATCGAGGGGAAATGGTGATCCGCCTCGCCGGGCAGGCCATCCGGGCCGTGGCTCTTGGCGTGGTGGTGACAGCGATCGCCCAGAGCGCGCTTGGTGGCATCGGCCTTGCCGTCGCGGGGGTACCGTTCGCGCCATTGCTGTCGGCGCTGATGTTCTTGCTGTGCCTGGCCCAGGTGGGACCCGCCCTCGTGCTGATCCCGGCGGTCGTCTGGATGTACTTCGTCGGAGACACCGTATGGGCGACCGTGCTTCTCGCCTTCACTGTCCCAGCCATGACGCTGGACAACGTGCTGCGCCCGATCCTTATCCGGAAGGGCGCTGACCTACCGCTCCTGCTCATTCTTGCCGGCGTCATCGGCGGACTCATTGCAAGCGGCCTTCTGGGCATCTTCCTTGGTCCGACGGTGCTGGCCGTCTGCTACACCCTCCTCGGTGCGTGGATATCCGAGGTCGATGACCCCGAACGGCCAGCGATCGTTTCTGACAGCATCTCGACGGAAGCCGGCAGCAGTGATCCAATGCTGCAGGACCACGCTGCGCTAGACAGTTGATGCGCGGTGGCGGCGGGTCGAGCGGCCCTGAAGCAGATCGATCCACCGGCGGTGGATGACGGTGAAGGCGGGCCCAACAAGAACCTCGCTGGAGGGAGAGGCCCTGTCACCCCAACAAATCGATCAGTCGCAGAGCAGCACGTCGAGGACGTAATAGCACTTCTTGCCGCTGGGTTCGGTCCGGGAGGTGAAGGACGCGTGCTCGGCCGGCGCGATGCCATACCCGTTGACCGCCCATGCACCCTGCTGGATGCCACTGGCGATCAGGTGCTGCGCCTCGGCGGGAGAGGCCGCGTGCCCGTTCACGACATAGCCGCCTGCGAAGGTCGGAGTGCTGAGCAGGCCGAGACCCAGTGCCAGGGCGGCGGTGATGAGGGTCTGCTTCATGGCCTGCTCCGTTTCGCTTCAGCGGTTGCTGACGCGACGGACCATGCCGACACGGCCGAGGAAATTCGCTGAAGCGCTTCCGTGAAGCGTTTCACACCCGCTGCGCGAATTATTCGGCGGAACCGAAGTGCTTCAGTGCGTCAATCGCTGGTGCCCTGCCATCTGTCCGCGTCCCAAACGGGATGGAGGGAGCACCAATGGACACTCTGTTCTTGATCGTAGGTGTACTGCTGATCGCGGTTATCGGCCGTGCAATTCTCGACCCTTGGCCATCCTCAACCCGCAAGGCGTCCGCCCGGGAGCGAGACCGCCTGATGGAAGACATTGCTCGGTCGTTCTTCTGATTTGCCGCACCATCAGTGCCATGCTCAGCGGAACGCGCTGCTCGACGGCGGGGCGAGACGGCGCCGTCATCAGCGACCGCAGGATCTCCGCCCTATCGCTTGCACCTCTCGCTGTCGCGCAGCCTGCCCACGCTTGGCGGCACCAAACCGGAGCACGAGCCACGGCGGCCCCGGGCGTGCCAGGGTCCCATTACTGGAAGCGCACCTGCAGGCGCTCGGCTGCCTTCGCCTCGAACCGATCAGCCAGCCGTCTCAGGCTGTCCATAACCTCCTGCGTGGATGCAGTCTCTGCCATGCTTCGGTATTTCGCAGCACGTGCAAGAAGCTCATCAGCCGATTGCTCGGAGAGTGGTCGCCACATCGCTTTGCCTGGCGTCACAAAGTATCCCACTACTCTCATTGCGTTGACCTCCGCCAGGGCTGATCATCACGATTAGCAAATATTCCGGCCAGAAGAGTGAAATCTGCGTATTGATCTGCATCAAGGCGCCGTTTCGCAACCTCGGATATCACGTGCGAGCTGTTTCTGACCAGTGGATCGCCACCTAGAATGAGTGAACCTACCGACATTGCGGATCTGGCAGACGAACTCGCTGAGATCGCCAGGAAAACCGCGGACGGGGAAACGGGTAGGCTCCTGATGGAATTGGTTCATCGTTTGTGGACCGATGCGGGATTGGATGCTGACGAGGAACAAGGCGGCGGCGAGCTACCCGGCGAACCGCTGATGGAACCGCTGCACCAGGCTGCTTAGCCGTTGGTGGCGCCTATTTCATCGCGGCCGCTTCATCCCGCCGTGGCGCTATTCGAAGTCTCACCCACGCGAGCAATACGCCGTGCCTCTGGAAAAATGCAGGCAGATGACGCAACAGCTCCACAGGCCGGTGTCGATTTGCTTGGTCGGGGCGGCGGGATTCGAACCCACGACCTCCTGTACCCAAAACAGGCGCGCTGACCAGGCTGCGCCACGCCCCGCTACGGCGGATGCCGCTAGCATAGTGCGCCAGCCGCAGTAAACCGGTGCGCGAGACAGATCATTCCAAGGATCACCGCCATGGCCGGGGTTGGTTGCCTTATTCCGTTTCTGCTGTTGTTGGCTGGTGGCGGCGTCGGCGGCGCTATGGGGGGAACAAAGGATGCTATCTGGGGCGCCGGTGCCGGGTTCGTCGTCGGACTGGTCGCGGCCGTGCTGGCGCTGGGGTTCTTCGAACGGGCGCGCGGTGGCCTGCAGGAGTGACTCCTATGACGCATTCCCGAAGAGCCGCTGCTGCACCTTGTCGCCGACCCGGATGTTCAGCCGGGCCGTCGTACCCGCTGCCAGCTCGAGCGTCGCCCGGACCGGACCGCGACTGTCGATCACCGCAAGGCTCTGCGGAACCGTTCTCTCGGCAATCGATCGAATGGTGCCGTCGGCATTGATGAAGACCATGTCGAGCGAGGCGATGGTGTTGCGCATCCACATTTGCGAATCGCGCGGTGTGCCCCAGTCGAACAGCATGCCGCCATCGGGCGGAACGCTTGGCCGGAACATCAGGCCGACCGTCTGCTGATCCGGCGTCGTCGCCATCTCCACCATGAACCCGTGCCGCAGGCCATCGCGTGTTGTGATCACGAGGCGCTCTTTCGGCAACTCCGGCTGCGGCCCGGTCGGATTAGAATTCTGGCCCCGTGCCGAAATCGGTGCCAGCGCCATCAGCCACAGCATATGGCGGCGGTTCATACGCACCCTTTCACTGACGCTGTGGCATGCCCTCGGGAATCACCGTTTTAACGATGCTCGCGTCCAGAGCTTCGTAGTCGTGATAGCCGATCGCCGCATAGAGCTCGGCCCGCGTCTGCATGCGTTCCAGCAGTGCCTGCGTGCCGCCATCGCGACGGATTGCGGCATACAGATCGGCCTGAGCCTTGTTGGCGACGCGCAGCGAGCTGACCGGCCAGATCACCATTCTATAGCCCATGTCCTGAAATTCCGCCGCGGTGAAGAACGGCGTGCGGCCGAACTCCGTCATGTTGGCCAGCAGCGGTGCATCGACGCGCGAGGCGAAGGTGCGGAACATCTCGGCAGTCGTCAGCGCCTCCGGAAAGATCGCGTCAGCCCCCGCCTCCAAATAAACCTTGGCGCGCGCCACAGCGCCGTCCATGCCCTCGCTCGCTGCGGCGTCGGTGCGCGCGACAATGAACAGGTGACGCCGTGCGTGCCGGGCAGCAGCGATCTTGGCCGCCATGTCGTGCGGGTCAGCGAGTTTCTTGTCATTGAGGTGGCCGCACTTCTTCGGCAGCAACTGGTCCTCGATATGCACGGCGGCGGCGCCGGCATCCTCGAAGCTGCGCACCATGTGCATGACATTCAGCGCCTCACCATAGCCGGTGTCGCCGTCCACCAGCAGCGGCAGACCGGTCGCGCGCGCAATCTGGCGGATGAAGAAGCAGACCTCGTCGACAGTGATCATGCCGAGATCGGGTATGCCCATCGATGCCGTCATCGCGGCCCCCGACAAATAGAGCGCCTCGAAACCCGCAGCGCTGGCCTGCAATGCAGCCATTCCATTGTGCGCGCCCGGCATTTGCAGGATGCCAGGCCGCGCAAGCAGCGCCCTGAAGCGCTCTCCGGCGGAGGCTGTTGGCAGATTTGCTGCTACCAGATAGGTCATGGCATTCCAACTCCTGCGAGCCGTCATCCGGAATAGCGGAAGCTCCGGAGCAAACCAACTGGTCCTCGATTCCGGTGGAGGCTGCCCCTGCGCGAACCGACCGTCGCGGCTGTCGATATGACCACCAACTGGGTCGGCCTGGTTTCGCTGGCGATTTTCGCCTTGGCCTATGCACTGGTGATAGCCGAGGAAGCGCTCCATCTGCGCAAGTCGAAGCCGGTGATCGTCGCCTCAGGGGTGCTGTGGATCCTGCTCGCCTTCGCCTATGGCCAGCTCGGACAATCGGCGCAGGTGGATGCCGCCTTGCGCGAAGTGCTGGGCGACTTCGTGACCTTGCTGCTGTTCCTGATCGCGGCGATGACTTACGTGAGCGCACTGGATGATCGCCGCGTCTTCGACGCTCTCCGCTCCTGGCTGGTGCGCTCCGGGTTCAGTTACCGGACGCTGTTCTGGCTGACCGGCACGCTGGCGTTCTTCATTTCTCCGTTCGCCGACAATCTCACCACGGCACTGGTCATGTGTGCGGTAGCCATTTCGATCGGCCGGGCGGCGCCCCGGTTCGTCGTGCTGTCCAGCATCGGGATCGTGGTCGCGGCGAACGCCGGCGGCGCTTTCAGCCCCTTCGGCGACATCACCACCCTGATGGTCTGGCAGAAGGGCCTCGTGTCGTTCTTCGAATTCTTCGCCCTGTTCGTGCCCTCGGTTGTGAACTACCTGGCCCCGGCCGCGCTCATGCATGCGGCGGTGCCACGCGGTGCGCCGAGCAGCAGCGGCGAGCCCGTGTCGATGAAGCCCGGGGCGGGCTGGGTGATCGTTCTGTTTCTGATCACCATCGGCATGGCCGTCGGGGTTCACACCTTCCTGCACCTCCCGGCTGCCCTGGGCATGATGACCGGGCTCGGCCTTCTGATGCTCTACGACTACCGCCTGGAACGCCGCACCCGCCGCGCACCCGGCGATGACGCGTTCCACGTATTCCATCGGATGGCCAATGTGGAGTGGGATACACTGCTGTTCTTCTACGGGGTCGTGACGTGCGTGGGGGCGTTGAGCCTGCTCGGCTATCTGGCGATCGCATCCCATCTGCTCTACGGCGTGCTGGGTCCGACAGTGGCGAACATACTGATCGGCGTGGGGTCGGCCGTGTTCGACAACATTCCGCTGATGTATGCCGTCCTGAGCATCGAACCGCAGATGTCGCATGGGCAGTGGCTGCTGATCACGCTGACCGCCGGCGTGGGCGGCAGCCTGTTGTCGATCGGCTCAGCGGCTGGCGTGGCGGTTATGGGCCAGGCGCGAGGCACCTACACCTTCGCCGCGCACCTGCGCTGGAGCCCGGCCATCGCACTGGGCTACGCGGCGAGCATCCTGGCGCACGTGGTGCTCAACCGAAACGCCTTCTGAGCAGGCCCGCTTGGTTGCATGCCTCAGACCCTGCAAGTAACGTCCAACGCGCACAACGGGATTCAGTCCGGATGGATATGACAGGCGAGCGGCGCATCGCAGCGTCGCGCGAGACTGTCTGGCAGGCACTCAACGACCCGACGGTGCTCAAGGCGAGCATTCCCGGCTGCGAGTCGCTGGAGAAACTGTCGGATACCGATATGAAGGCAACCGCGGCGGTGAAGATCGGACCGATCGCCGCCCGGTTCAATGGCGCCGTTCACCTTTCCGATATCGATCCGCCCAACGGCTATACCATCGGGGGCGAAGGCCAAGGCGGCGTTGCCGGTTTTGCCAAGGGCGGCGCGAAGGTACGCCTGGAGCCGGATGGCACCGCCACGTTGCTGCAATACGAGGTGCACGCGCAGGTTGGCGGCAGGATCGCGCAACTCGGCGCACGATTGATCGACGCAACCGCCAAGCAGATGGCGGACTCGTTCTTCGATCGGTTCAGTGCCCAGGTCGCACCGCCCCCGCCAGAGCCGGAGACCGAGCAGATATACCCCGCGGCTCCAAGCGAGGAGGTGGCGCATCAAGTGCTGCCGATGCGCCAACCGCCTTCTTCGGTCAGCGTGTTCTCGCTGATTCCGCCGGAACCCCTGGGACTGCCCCTTGCCGCCTGGATCGGCGGGGCGATCTATCTGATCATGCTCATTCTGATCCTCGGAAGCATGGTGTAGTGGCCGATCTGCCTACGGCCGTCGCCGATACCGCGCGTTTGCTCGCCGACCAGGGATACATTGCCGACCAGGACCTGGCCACGACGGTGCATCTGTCGTTGGCGATGCGTCGCCCTCTGTTCCTTGAAGGTGAGCCAGGTACCGGAAAGACCGAGATCGCCAAGGTTCTGGCCGCGGGTCTTCACCGGCGGCTGGTGCGGCTGCAATGCTACGATGGTATGGACCTGTCTGCCGCCGCCTATGAGTGGGACCATGCCCGCCAGCTCATGGCAATTCGACTGGCAGAAGCTTCCGGACGAACCGATCCGGGCGAGCTTGCGACCGACATCTATACCCGGAATTATCTCCTCGCCCGTCCGCTTCTCGCGGCCATCGATCCCGATCTGCAACCCGCCGTGCTGCTGATCGATGAACTGGATCGTGCCGACGAACCGTTCGAGGCCTTCCTGCTGGAACTGCTGGCCGACTTTCAGATCACCGTCCCCGAATTCGGCACAGTCCGCGCGAAAACCCTGCCAGCCGTGGTCATCACGTCCAATCGCACCCGGGAAGTGCATGACGCCATTCGCCGGCGCTGCCTGTATCATTGGGTCGATTACCCCGACGCCGCGCGGGAACGCGCGATACTCGCGGCAAAGGCCCCTTCGGTGCCCGAGCGCCTGTCGGCGCAGGTGGTGGCCTTCGTGCAGCGACTGCGTGGAGAAGACCTGTTCAAGCTGCCCGGCGTGGCTGAAACGATCGATTGGGCCCAGGCACTGACCTATCTCAACCAGAAGGAACTGGCTCCAGCTGCGGTCGATGAGACCCTCGGGGTTTTGCTGAAATATCAAGATGATGTCTCAAAGATCCGAGGCGCTGAGGCAGCGCGCCTGCTGAACGAGGTGCAGCAGGCGGCAGAGTGACCGAAAGCGCCTCCTCTGACCGGCGGGAGCGGATAACCCGCGAAGCACTGCGCGATGGCACGTTGTTGGCGCTCGCGCGCGCCGCGATGCCACCCGGCACGATCGTTCGGTCGGACGCGGAGATCGAGGCAGATCTAGACCGGACGCTGGCGCGTCATCCGCCCGGAGCCGACGTTTGGCTGTTCGGCTATGGCTCTCTGATGTGGAACCCTGCGATCCACTTCGCGGAACGCCGCGCCGGGGAGATATATGGCTGGCACCGACGGTATTGCCTGTGGTTGCATGGCGGTCGCGGCTCGCCGGAAAACCCGGGATTGATGCTGGCACTGGAGCGAGGCGGGAGCTGCGGCGGGGTCCTGTTCCGCATCACCGCTGCCGAGGCCCGGTCCGAGCTGTTGCTCGCCTGGCGCCGTGAGATGTTCACCGACGCGTATCATTCGCGCTGGGTCACTGCGCGAACGGCCGACGGCTTGGTGCAGGCTGTCACCTTCGTCGCCAACCGGGCCCACCTGCGCTACGCGGGCCGGCTCGATGAGGCGGCGGTGGCCACGCGGCTTGCCTCCGCCGAAGGTTCACTTGGCAGCTGCATCCATTACCTGACGGCGACTCTGGACACGCTGCACGCGATGGGGCTGTGCGACCGATCTCTTGAGCGGCTGCAGCGCCTTGTCGGAACGTCGCTCGAATGAGCGCGATTTCCGCGACTCTGGCCGCGAACGTGATGCATTTCGCACACCTGCTGCGCCGCACCGGATTACCAGTGGGGCCTGCCGAAACCCTGGCCGGCCAGCAGGCTGTCTCGCTGGTCGATATCGGCAATCGCCAGCAGGTGCGAACGGCGCTGCGAGCAGCCATGGTGCATCGCCACGAGCACCACGACCTGTTCGACCACGCCTTTGCCCTTTTCTGGCGCGATCCCACCGCCGCCGAGCAGGCGGTGGCAATGGCCTTGCTCGAGGCACAGAAGGAGAAGCAACCGGAACGGCCGCCGCCCGGCAGCCGTCGTGTCGCAGAGGCCATGGCAAGACCGCGCGAGACCCGACAGCGGCCGCAAGACGAGCCGCCGGTGATGGATGCGGTGCTGACCGTGTCCGATCGCGAGCGTCTGCAGCAGATGGACTTCGAGGCGCTGAGCGCTGAGGAGATCGCCGAAGCGAAGCGGGAAATACGCCGCCTGGTGCTGCCGCTCGACGCGCGGCGGACACGGCGGCTGCGCGCCGATCCCCACGGGCCGGTCACCGATCTGCGCCGCACCATCCGTCAGAGCCTGCGGCAGGGCGGCGAGATCGTGACGATTGCCCGCAACCGTCAGGTCAAGCGACCTCCGCCACTCGTCGTGCTCTGTGACATTTCCGGATCGATGTCGCGCTATGCGCAGATCCTGCTGCATTTTCTGCATGCGGTTACCAACGATCGCGACCGGGTCTCCGTCTTCCTGTTCGGAACACGCTTATCGAATGTGACCCGGCAGCTCCGGCATCGCGATCCCGAAGCCGCGTTCCAGATGGTCTCACACGTGGTCCCCGACTGGTCGGGCGGCACGCGGATCGGTGAGGCACTCGGGACATTCAATCGCCACTGGGCCAGGCGCGTGCTGGCGCAGGGTGCGATCGTGCTGCTGATCACCGATGGACTGGATCGCGACGGCGCACGTGGCCTGGCGGAGAACATGGATCGGCTGCACCGTTGCTGTCGCCGGCTGATATGGCTCAATCCACTGTTGCGCTGGACTGGGTTCGAGCCAAAATCACAGGGCATACGTGCGATGCTGCCGCACGTGGACGATTTCCGCCCCGTGCACAATTTGGCCAGCTTGCGCGCGCTGGTCGATCTCCTATCCGGTCCCATGCCGACGCGCACGTACTTGGCGACTGGGGCCGGGCCTGAAAGGATGGCGTCATGACCATTGCAGAGACCGAAGACGTGATGAGCACCGCTGCCCTCTGGCGCGCCGCCGGCGAGCAGGTGGCTGTGGCGACCGTGACCGAGACCTGGGGGAGTTCGCCGCGTCCGGCGGGCAGCCAGATGGCGGTGACGAAGTCGGGGAAGATGGCGGGTTCGGTGTCGGGTGGCTGCATCGAAGGCGCCGTAGCCGATGCGGCAATGAAGACCATCGACACCGGCACGCCGCAGCTGCTGGACTTCGGCGTGACCCACGAACGCGCCTGGGAAGTCGGCCTGGCATGCGGCGGGAAGGTCAAGGTGTTCGTGGAGAAGCTGTCGTGACAGCAATTTCCACACTCCCCCTCCCCTCGCGGGAGGGGGTCGGGGGGAGGGGGCGCTCATGACTCCCGAAGTCCTCGCAGCCCTCGAAGCAGCGAAGCGCGACAAGCGTCCGATCGTGCTTGCAACACGGCTTCCGGACGGCGAACAACGCCTGCTACCCGACCCCGCCGCACCAGCCGCCCTGAACTCTGCTGCCGAACAGGTGCTGGCTTCCGATCAAAGCGGCACCGTGAAGATCGAGGGCACCGACTGGTTCCTGCACGCGCACAATCCTCCGCTGCGCCTGGTCGTGGTGGGCGCCGTGCATATCGCCCAGGCGTTGGTGCCCTTCGCCACCCAGTGCGGTTTCGCTGTGACTGTGGTGGACCCTCGCCGCTCCTTTGCCTCCGACGAGCGCTTTCCCAACGTCACGGTCTCCACCGCATGGCCGGACGAGGCGATGGATGAGCTGAAACCCGACTCCCGCACCGCCATCGTCACGCTCACGCACGACCCGAAGCTGGACGACCCGGCGCTGGACCGTGCACTGAAGTCATCGGCCTTTTACATCGGCTCGCTCGGCTCCCGGCGCACCCATGCGGCACGGCTGAAGCGCCTGCGCGAGCTGGGCCATAGTGAAACAGCGCTGGCACGTATCCAGGGTCCGGTGGGCCTCAACATCGAGGCGGTCACCGCACCGGAAATCGCACTGTCGATCATTGCCGAGCTGGTAGCCGTGCGGCGTGGTGCATCGTTGCCACAAAAACAATCGATTGCCGCATGAAATTTGGGGCAGTTCCGCTCGACGAAGCGCGCGGCGCGATCATGGCGCACTCGCAGCGCATCGGCGAGCGGGTGATCCGCAAAGGCTCGGTTCTGGACGAGGGAGCGCTGGTCGCCTTGCGCGAGGCCGAGCGTACGCAGGTCATTGTTGCACGATTGGAGCCTGGCGACGTGCCGGAGGACATCGCCGCCGACAGATTGGCCCAGCCGCTGGTATCGCCCCTGCTTGCTCGCACCCGTGCCGCAACCGGACGCGTGAACCTCGCTGCCGAGGTTCCCGGGCTGTTGCGCGTCGACGCCAAGATGGTCAACCGGCTCAACACGATCGATGAATCGATTACCATCGGGACGTTGCCCGACTACGCAGTCGTGGCGCCGAGAGACCTGGTCGCGACCGTAAAGATCATCCCCTTCTCGGTGCCGGGCAACGTGCTGGCGGTGGCCGAGGCGCTGGTCCGCCAGGCCGGTTCACCGCTCACCTTGCATCCATTCCACCATCTGAAGGTCGGCCTTGTCGTCACCGAGCTGCCCGGACTGAAGGACAGCGTGACAGAGAAGACGATCGCTGCGACCGACCAACGGGTAAGCCAACTCACTGGCTCTCTGCTGCCGCCAGTTCGTACACCGCACGAGGAAGAGCCAATCGGCCAGGCTCTTGAGGCGCTGATTGCGCAAGGTGCCGACCTGTTGCTGGTGGTAGGCGCTTCGGCCGTGGTGGACCGACGCGATGTCGGACCTTCAGGCATCGTGCGCGCCGGGGGCGACATCCTGCACTTCGGCATGCCTGTCGATCCGGGCAATCTGATCTGCCTCGGGCGCATTGGTGACCGGCCGGCGCTCGTTCTGCCGGGCTGTGCGCGCAGCCCGAAACTGAACGGCATCGACTTCGTCCTGACCCGGCTGTTCGCCGGTCTGCCGGTTGGCCCGACCGACATCATGCACATGGGCGTCGGCGGTTTGCTGAAGGAGATCGACACAAGGCCGCTGCCACGTGAGAAGGCGCCTGCCACACCTCGCAGCGGTGCCGCACCGCGCAGCGCCCCAACCATTGCCGCAGTCGTGCTTGCTGCGGGTCGGTCGCGCAGGATGGCGCCGCACAACAAGCTGCTGGTCGCCGACCGGACCGGCAAGTCGATGATCGCACGCGTCGTCGACAACGTGCTGTCATCCAATACGCGTCCCGTGCTGGTGGTGACCGGGCACCAAGCCGAGCAGATCCAGCATGCGCTGGGTGGCCGGCCGGTCCGTTATGTGCACGCGGCGGACTACGCAGAGGGCCTGTCTGCCAGCCTGAAGGCGGGCATTGAGGCTGTCCCGGAAGAGTGCGCCGCTGCGCTGGTGTGCCTGGGCGATATGCCGCTGGTCACCGGCCGGATGATCGATCGACTGCTCGCGGCCTACGACCCCGACGAAGGCCGGCAAATCGTATTGCCGACGTTTCGCGGCAAGCAGGGCAACCCGATGCTATGGGATCGACGGTTCTTTGCCGAAATCCTGCAGATCAGCGGCGATTCCGGCGCCCGGTTCCTGCTCGGCAAGCATCTGGAGGCGGTGGCGGAGGTGGAAATGGCCGACGACGCCGTCCTGCGTGACTTCGACACGACGGAGTCGCTGAACAGCCTGCCGCAACGCCTGCGGCCAGCGCCGATCAGCTAGGCGTATGCCGATCTGCGAGGTCGATCCCTGGCGCTTCCAGTATTTCGAGCACGTCGACTGTCCGCCGCACATTCGCATCTCCACCGAGGATGCCGATTCCTGGGAGTGGTTCCCGGAACACCGCTGGATCTACAACAAGCTGGCGATTGCCCTGTCGCAGGGCCTGCAGGCGGCGCCACACGGCGTCATGCCGCCGTCCTACCCGGTGTTTTCGAAGCCGATCATGAATCTGCGCGGAATGGGGATCGGCAGCCAGGTGATCGGCTCCGAGCAGGCGTACCGCGCGGCGCTGACGGCCGGACACTTCTGGTGCACGATGCTGACCGGGCCACATGTCAGCACTGACGTCGCTTTGGTGGATGGGGAAGCGCGCTGGTGGCGGCACACCACCGGTGCTGCGGGTCCGGGTGGCACGTTCGATCATTGGCTGATCCATGCTGAACCGATGCCGGAGATCGAAGACTGGTGCGGCGCCTGGTCGCGCCAGCACCTGCGCGGCTACACCGGTATGGCAAATTTCGAAACGATCGGCGGCCGCATCATCGAGGCCCATCTGCGGTTCGCCGACCAATGGCCCGATCTGTATGGCCAGGGCTGGGTGGACGCGGTGGTCCGTCTGCATGCGACCGGCGAGTGGAGTTATCCCGACAACGATCGCGTCGATGGCTACAGCGTGGTGCTGTTCGGCCCCCACGGACCCCGCTACCGCCACCCGCCTGCATCGCTCGTGGAAGAGGTACGGGACATGCCGGGGGTCTCGAGTGTCCAGATCACCTTCCACGAGGACAAGGAGCCCGACCATCACGCGATGCCCCCTGGAGGATTTCGGCTCGCCATCGTCAACGCGCGAACGCTGGAAGCCGGGCAAGCCGGGCGGGAACGACTGCGACACAGTTTTCTTGGGTAAGTCCCGCACGATCCTTGCAGTGCGTTGCACCATCGATCTGCATCGCCATATGCAGGCTGTTGCATCGCACAACAGATGAGGAGCCTTGTATGCCGTTGAGCCCGCCGCAGGAGCGCGAGCTGCTCCACTCGCGCGACATCGTCCTGCGCGGTTATCAGCGAGCCGATGGCCTGTATGACATCGAAGCGCAGCTGACTGACGCCAAGAGCTACGGTTTCGCCAACCACGACCGTGGCTATGTCCGTGCCGGCGAGCCGATTCATGGCATGTGGCTGCGGCTTACGGTGGACGCACAGCGCAACATCATCGCCTGCGAAGCTGCCAGCGACTACACGCCCTATACAATCTGCCCGACGGCGGCGCCGAATTTTGCCCGGCTCGCTGGCCTGCGAATCAAGCCTGGCTTCCTGAAAGAGGCCGCCAAGCGCGTCGGTGGCACGCATGGCTGCACGCACCTGCGCGAACTGCTGCAGCAGATGGCCACCACCGCCTACCAGACGATCGACCCCGCCCGCGCGAAACGCGAGGCGGACGCCGCCGGCGAAGCCGATACCCCTGGCAGCGACAGACTGGACGCGCGCATCAGTGACAAAATGGGCGGGGCGCCAGCCATCCTGAACACCTGCGTTGCCTACGGCAGTGCCAGCCCGGTGATACGGCGACGCTGGCCGCACCTTTACACCGGGCCAGCCGAGCCCGAGGCAGCCACGGCCGAATAAGCGCGACGCCGTCGCGCCAGTCGCCCCCATCTGTCCCTCTTCGCTACAAGCAGGCGTCAGAGACATCCACCCGCTGCTTCGATCTCAAGCCCTCGCTTCGGCCGGGTGGCCGGGGTCAAGGCTCGCGCAGCGACCGCCGACAGGCGGCTTGGCCTTGAGGCCGGCCGCCCGGTCGCAAGCACAATCGCGCATCGAAGGTGGGACAGCCTCCTTGGCAACGGCGTAACCGCGGTCGAAAGAGGTGAGAAATGGGCCTCGTTATCAATCTCATTGTTCAGACGATCGTCTGGTTCGGCTTCATGGGCGCAATCATCTTCGGTGCAGCGGGGACGCTCGATTACCTCGGCGGATGGCTTTACCTGGGCGAGATGATCGCCATCTCCGTCGTCTTGGGGGTTTACTTCGCGCGCATCGATCCAGGCCTGTTGCGGGAGCGGCTGAAGCCGCCACTTCAGAAGGATCAGCCGCTCGCCGACAAGCTCATCCTCATCCCCCTTCTGCTCCTGCTTTTCGGTGGCATGGGGTTCATGGCGGCGGATGCCGCGCGCTGGCGCTGGTCGACGATGCCGCCCTCGGTGCAATGGGCAGGATGCGTGCTCCTCCTCGCAGCGATTTTGTTCATGTCCTGGACCATGCGCACGAACAGCTTCGCCGCACCAGTGGTGAGGATCCAGAAGGAACGTGGGCAGACCGTCATCACAACCGGACCTTATGCGATCGTGCGCCACCCGCTGTATTTCGGCGCTCTCTTCTATGTGGCTGCCACGTCGCTCGTTCTCGGCTCCTGGTGGGGCTTGGCGACGGTGCCGCTGGTTGCGTTCGGCTTTGCGATTCGCGTCCCTGTCGAGGAGAAGGCGCTGCATGAAGGCCTGCAGGGCTACGCTGACTATGCACGCCGCATCCGCTGGCGCCTCATTCCCTTCGTCTGGTAGTTCGCGCGGTCACGCCACGCCGCCCGCCGAGATCGCCCAAGAGATGACGGCGCGGCTGGGTCGATCCGTCAAAATCAAGACTTCCGCATCGAATCTAGCGCCCCTGATTCTAAAGCTCTTTCCCTGCGAAAAATCCTGATACAGAATCGCGACATGATCTACGGCAACGCCCGCGTTCCGACCGGCACGCAAGACCTCACCGGCCAGCTTGCCCAACTCAAGGCCGCCGGATGCGAGAAGGTGTTTCGCGACAAGCTGACCGGCGCAACCGCCGACCGGCCACAGCTTCGCAAGCGCATGTCTGGCCTATCCCACGGCGACGTGGTTATTATCCCGGCGGTTGATCATCTCTCGCGCGACACGACCGACCTTCTGGTGATCGCGCGCGAGATGCAGCAGGCCGGGGCTGGCATCCGGTCACTGGCCGAGCCGTTCCTCGATACCACACCCGATTTTGCCGAGATCGTTTTCGCGATCCTCGGTGCGACGATTTCGAGACTCGCCGCATGAGGCGCATGGAAAACACATCATCAAGCCTGTGCTCCGATATGGTGCGGGCAAGAGCTGTGGCACAAAAACTGTACGATGCATTCTACAACAGTGAGGACGGTATTTATGGCGAAACCGCAGCGACAAGCAGGAATAGGAACCGACCGCGCAACGTAGAAGTGGGAAGCCGCGATCATCTTCTCTTTATAGCGCTTACGTCGAGCGTTGACCGACAGCGCAACGCCTATGACCTTTGGCATCGAGCACAGCAGGCGCGTGAGTCAATGGAGGATTGCTATCTATTCGATCCCGAGAAAGTCATTGAAGCTGGGCGCACGAAAGTTGCAGAAGCCCTAAAGCGACTGAAAGTTTCGCGGAAGCATGCACCTGACGCTAAGGCATGGTATTCGATCTGTGAAACATTCGCGACCAAGTGGCAGAGTGATCCCAAGCTTTTCCTAAAATCGTGCGACCACCACGCACCAACCGCCCTAGCTCGACTGCGGGGCGATTGTCATTGGAGCGAGCAAGAAAGCCGCATGGTGGCAGACTTTCCTCAACTTCGGGGCAAAAAATTGCGCCGATGTTTCTCCGTCTCTTGAGAGATTGGACGCCTATTCAATTAACCCATCTGGAAGACATACGAATTCCAGTCGATGTCAATGTGCTCCGAGCAACTTTGTGCTCAGGGGCGCTGCGCCGGAGTTGCTCAGGTGCAGTCGAGTGGGTATTCGCGGAAGTCCGGAATGTTTGGCATCGGCCCACACAAGGGCTTACCAACACAGCGACCGGCAAGCCGATGATCGGGCTTGATATGGACGGGCCTCTATGGAGAGTTGGTGGGCAGTGCAGCAATCGCGGCAATCATGCTACTTGTCCCCCGGCATGTCCATGCGCGCCGGGGTGCGTATATGGCAACCTAGTTATCAAGAACAATACTGCAACTTGGGCACCTAACGCCTAAGCGCGCCTGACTTACCATAAAGCGCCTTCCGGCCATTCGCCTGCCCTGCCCTCGCTTTGCCAACCAGCGCCGATCAAAGCGGATGCGTTCAAGACCTTCGGCCTTGGCCTGAACTTCTCATGCGGCAAACAGCAAGCGCGCCCGTGCCGCCGGAGCAGGAAGCAAGATCATAACGCAGATCAACGCAAATGACGCAGATCAACGCAAAAAGAGATGCCGACCATGATGGAGGCATCCCTCGCTGTTGGTTGGCGGATGCAGTTCGTGTGCCGGAATCGCATCTGCGTTCATCTGCGTCCATTCGCGTGCATCTGCGTTATTCCTTCTTCCTGCCCATACCTGCCGTGACGCGACTTCGGACCACCGCTGCGCGACACTCTGTCTGGCGCGAGCGACTTCCCCCGCCGTGCGGCAAGGCGCGTCACAGCAGGATTTTGGCCGGCTCGGAGACCTGATGCACGGGCGAGCGATAAGAAACCCGGATCAGCGATGTTCCCCATCCCCCGTAACCCACGCCAAGCCGCTTCCCACCCAGCGACAGAAGAACCGCTTGCTCACCCTCACCGCGATCTGTTAGAAATACTACCGTGAACTGTGACGCACCCGCCCCGATCCCCGAGCGCACCGCCGCATTGCTGCGGATCGTGCGCGTCCTGTTGGGCTACGGCCGCCATCTCGCCGCCACCGTCAGGCACCGCGCCGCCGCACCCAGCTTCGCCTCCGTCGCTGCCTGCTTCGGCACCGCAAATCTCTCGGTCATCCTCGCCCACCTGCATCGCGGCATCCTGCGTGCGCTCGCCCTCCAGCACGTCCTGCTCGCGCGCGCCGCCAGCGGCCATGACATCCCCCTCGCCGCCGCCCGCATCCGCGCGCGCACGGCAAGGCCCGCACCGGCAGACCAGGCAGCGGGCCAGCCACCCGCCGCCCCCAAGCCCGCACGCCCACCAAATCGCAGCTCTCCCTGGGATGATCTCCCCGACTTCCATACCCCCACATTGGCCCAGCTAGAAGCGCAGGTGCGCCGCCGTCCAGTGGGTCGCACCATCGTCGATATCTGCCTCGATCTCGCCGTCGTGCCCGGCTTCTGCACCGGCCCCCTCTGGAACGAGCTGTTCGACGCCGTGCGGTGCTACGGCGGCAGCATCGACGCCTTGATGCGAGAGAGGTGCAAGCGCGAGGACGCCTTCAGCCACGAACAGGACAGCCATCCGGCGCCGGGCTGGAACTGGTCGGACCTGCGGCGGGAGATTGTCCGCCAGGCGCTGGGCTTCTTCATCGGCGAGCAGCCCGTCATTCCGTTCACACCGTCAGCCGCGCCTGCACCCGCCGCCGCAGCCACCCGCCCGCCCTGAAGAACGTTGGCATGGTCCTAAGCCGTCGCGCCTCCATCCACCGGCAGAGCCACGCCGGTGACGTAAGACGCCTCGTCCGAAATCAGGAACAGCGCTGCATTGGCAATCTCCTCCGGCCGCGCCGGTCGGCCCATCGGTACCTGCCCACCGCGCTTCACCACCAGGCTCTCCGGTGTCTCGCCCGGCGGCAACTGGCTATCGGGACGCGCCACGAACACCCGCAGCATCGGTGTGTCGGTCGGGCCGGGACAGACGGCATTGACCCGGATCTTCTCCCGCGCATATCGCTTGGCCAGGCCGTGTACCAGGCCGACGACGCCGAACTTCGCGATGTTGTACACCGGGCTGAATTGCGATCCGGTCAACCCGGACGTCGACGCCGTATACAGCAGCGCCCCACCACCCCGCGCGCGCAGTTCCGGAATTGCCGCCTCGGTGGTGACCAGGACCGTGCGCACGTTCAGGTCCATCGCCAGTTCGAAGTCCTTCCAGTCGATGCCCTCGATCGCGGCGGGCCCAGGGTGGCCGACATGGTTCCAGACGAAATCAAGTCCACCGAACGCATTGGCCGTGCGGCGGACGATTTCGCGCGCGAACGAGTCCTGCCGCAGGTCGCCGGCAAGCGCGATCGCCTTGCCCCCGGCGTCGGTGATCTGCCTGGCGACCGCATTGGCACCCGCCTCGTCCAGATCGACGACCCCGACCGCCGCACCCTCCTGCGCAAAACGCAATGCCCCGGCGCGGCCCATGCCGGATGCCGCCGCGGTAACGATACCGATCTTGTCTGCCAGACGCATAACAGCCTCCTTCAACGCTGCGCGTTCAGCCAGCCCATCATGATGCGATTGAATGTGTCGGGATGCTCGACATTGGGGAAGTGCCGCGCGTTTGCGATCTCCTCGTAGCGACCGCCCGGCACCAGGCTGGCGATCTTCCGGTTGCCGTCCGGCGGCGTTCCCGCGTCATCCGAGCCACAAACCACGAGCACAGGCAGCTTCAGCGACGGCAGGCGCGCCGTGAAGTCGAAGTCGCGGATCGCCGCGACGCAGCCGAGATAGCCGGCCGGCGTCGTGCCGATGATGGTGTCGCGAATCTGCTTGTAGCGGCCGGCGTTGCGTGCCTTGAACGCGTCAGTAAGCCAGCGCTCGATGGTCTGATCAGCCAATGGTGCCAGTGAATTCGCGCCGCGCACCGTATCCACGCGCTGCCGCCATACGTCGTCGGAACCGGCGGGGGTGTAGGGTAGCGTGTCGCACCACATCGCCGACAGCAGACGGTTGCCATGCTCCAGCGCAAATGCCTGTCCCAGCATGCCGCCGATCGACAACCCCATGAAGTGTACGCGCGCAATCGACAGCCCATCGAGTACAACGGCGACATCAGCGGCGAGGTCACTCATGGTGTAATCGCCGGGCACGGGACCGCTGCCGCCATGGCCGCGCATATCCAGCGACAGCACGCGGAACCCGGCCGCCAGCAGAGGCGGCACCTGCTCGGCCCACATGCCGCCATCCGATGCCAGCGAATGCGTCATGCAGACCACGGGTCCGTTCTCCGGTCCCACCAGATCATACGCGATCGAGCGGTCTTTCAACGGCAACAGCATGATTGTCCTCCCAGTACTTGGTCGAGTTGGCGCTGCGGTTCAGCCGGTTTCCATCGGCAGTGCCGGGTCCTTCGCCCATTCCGACAGCGACGCGTCGTACAGCTTCACGTCGCGATGCCCGAGCATGATCAGCGCCAGCGCATCAGCACTCGCCGCGATGCCACCACCGCAGTAGTTGATCACTTGGCGGTCCATTGCTCCCACAGATTCGAATCGCTTGCGCAGTTCCTCCGCCGGCAGGAACGTGTTGCTCTCGGGATCGAGCAGATGCGCCGCCGGCAGATTGACGCTGCCCGCTATGCGTCCGGGGCGGCCATAGCTGTTGCCGCCACTGCCGGTGTGTTGCTGCGGCTGCAGCGCGTTGAGCGTGCAGACAGCGCCGTCGCCGATGGCGCGCAGCACGTCATCCCTGCCGACCATCAGGTTGCGCACCTGCCGCACTGTAAAGTCACCGGCCGGGCGTGACCGCGCAGGCCCCTTCTCCACCGGATGTCCCTCGCCCTGCCACTTCTGCCAGCCGCCGTTCAGAACTGCGGCGTTGTCGTGGCCGAACTCGTGCAGCAGGAACCAGAGCCGCGTCGCCCACCACACATTGGCGGTGCTGTAGGTGATGACGCGCGTTCTGCTGTTCACGCCGAAGCGACGCATCGCCCCTGCGAATTGTTCGGGCGACTGGCGCATGAAGCGCAGGCTCTGCGAGGTATCGGAGACATCGCGCAGCATATCGACGAACTGCGCCCCTGGGATGTGGCCCTGTTCGAAATCCTCGCGGCCTGGCTTGACCTGATAGGTGATCTTCGGATCAGGGATCAGATGCGTTGTGCAGTCGAACACCAGCACATCCGGGTCATCGAGGTGCTGAGCCAGCCACTCGGTCTCAACCAGATATTCGGGATGCGCGAACCCACTCATGGGTGAAGCTCCGCCAGTTCGATCAGAATATTGCCGGTGGATGCCGGATCGATGAACGCGATGCGCGCGCCACCATGGCCGATCCGCGGCGTCTCGTCGCGCAGCTTCACACCCTTCGCCTTCAGTTCCGCCAGCGCGCCGTCGATATCCTCCACCTCGAAGCAGATGTGGAACAGGCCTTCACCCTTTTCGGCAATCCACTTGTTCACGCCAGAGTCAGGCGCCTCGCTTTCCAGGAGCTCGATATATGTCTGTCCCACGGGCAACATGGCTAGCCGCGTCGCACCGATCCGCTCCTCGTATTCCAGCGGAATGCCGAACGTGTTCTGCAGCATATCCAACGACTGCCTCAACGAATTCACCGCGACGGCGATGTGCTCCACGCGTTTGATTTTCATTGCACTCTCCTAGGGGTGACGTCATGCAGGCGCGAACACGTCCTCCTGCGCGGCAGTCGTCCGGATCGCCGGCGTTCCAGCAAACAGCGTGTCACGCTGCAGAACCGGCACCACACGGTCTGCGAACAGCCGCATGTTCAACTCACCCGCCTCGTGCGGCATGCCGCCATAGGAGAAGTCGGCGATAACGTGGTCCGTTCCCGTCAGCGACCGCAATTCGGCGATCTGTTGGATGCAATCGTCAGGCGTGCCGACGATCTGGATCTTCACATAGAACTCGGTTGCCTTCTGCCGCGCTGACTCCTCCTTCATCTTGGCATATGTCTTCGTCATCTTCCCGTACGCCTCATAGCCCTTCACATTCGCCAGATGGCCGTCAGAGAAGTGATAGTGATTGTCGATGGAATCCCACTTTTTGCCCAGGTAGCGCATGGCGCGCTCATGGGCCTCGTCGCGGCTCTCGGCGCAGGAAACATTGGTCAGGATGACGGGCGGTGGCGGCACGTGCCCGACGGCGGCGGCAATCTGACGGAACGTCTCTATATCGGATGCTGCCTTCGGCCATTCATTCTGCATGATCACCATCATGCCGAAACCGAGTTTGGCCATGATTTCGGCTGATTCGGGTGTGACCGCGGAGACGAAGAAGCGGCGTTCAGGGCGCGAGATGGGCCGCGGCCGGATCGACGTCCGCGGGATCTGGTAGAACTGCCCTTGCCACTCGAACTCTGGCTCGCTCAGCGCCAGGCGAATGAGCTGCGCGGCCTCGACGAAGCGGGAGCGCGCCTCCTCCATCGGTATGCGGAAGCCGGCATATTCCACGCTCGCCGCGCCTCGGCCGAAGCCGAACAGGCAACGCCCGCCGCACAATACGTCCAGCAATGCGATGCTTTCGGCCACGCGGATCGGGTCATGCCATGGCAGCACAATCACCGCTGTACCCAGCTGCACGCGCTTGGTACGCCCGGCGAAATAGCTGAGTAGTTGCGCAGGTGCCGGCGACATCGAGTAGCCGGTGAAGTGGTGCTCCAGCGCGAAAATTGAATCGAAACCCAGCGGCTCGGCAAGGTCGCCCAGTTCGAGATGTTCCTTGTAAACAGCAACATCCGACCGTCCCGCCTGAGCCAGGATGCTCAACGAAACGCCGACTTTCATGAACGCCTCCTGCGCGATTGGGGCGAGTGTGTCAGGATGCTCGGACGAGGTCGAGAGGGCGCATGACGCAGGCGAGAGAGACGTTGCCGGATCTGCTGCGCAGTGGTCTCGACGTGGTGTTCGTCGGCATCAATCCGTCACTCTACTCGGCTGCCCAGGGCCACTACTTTGCCAGACGCAGCAACCGCTTCTGGCCGTGCTTTTCGCGCTCCGTGCTCAGCGAGGCGGCGCGGCGCGCTCTGGGTGTCGCGCGGCTTGAACCGCAGCATGATCGTGCGCTGCTGAACCACGGCTTCGGCTTTACCGATGTGGTCAAACGCGCGAGCGCGCGCGCAAGCGAGTTGTCGCTGTCCGAACTTGCCGCAGGCGTGATCCACCTGACGGTGAAACTCGAGCACCACAGGCCGAGCATCGCCTGCTTTCACGGCATTACTGGCTATCGGCATGTCATAAGCGCGCTGGATCCTGACGCCGCTTTGCCGGGGCTTGGCGTGCAGCACCTGCGCATCGGCGGCACACGCTGCTTTCTTGTCCCGAGCCCAAGCGGAGCCAACGCGCACTTCACCCCCGCCGATCAGACAGGCTGGTACGATCGGCTGGCCGAGTTTGCCCATTCTCTCCGCGCTCCCTAACCTCGACCGTGCAAGCGTCCAACCGGTGAGCGTGCGATGCATCATTTCGGTGTGCTGATTCCGTCGACCAATACGACGGTGGAGATCGAGTATAGCCGGCTGCTGCCGGCCAGTTTGCAGGCCCATGTCGGTCGGCTGCTGACCAGCGGCACGGGACCGTTCGCGCCCAGCAAGGATGACGACATCGACTACCAGGCAAAGCTCCTCGGCACAGCCAAGGTCGAGGTGATCAGCCTGGCGCAGACCTCGGCCAGTCTGTTCGCCGACGACTACGACGCGAACGTGACGCAACGGATGAGCGCAGCCGCAAACTGCCCCGCGATCACGTCGGCGCAGGCAATCGGCCAGTCGGTGCAGGCACTGGGAGCACGACGTATCGCGCTGGTGTCACCGTATTCGCCCCCCGTCATCGAACGCGCGCAGCACTATTACGAAAGCAAGTTCGGTCTCGATGTGGTGGCGCAGGAAGGGTTCGCGGCGACCGACTCCTACATGATCGGCAAGCTCGGGCCAGAGAACGCACGCGACGCCTTCGCGCGCATTGACCGGCCGGAGATCGAGGTCCTGGTGGTCCCCGGCGGGAACTTTCCGACCATGCCGTTCGTCGCGGACTGGGAGCGCGAGTTCGGCAAGCCGGTAATCACCACCAATCAGGCGGCGTTGTGGGCAATGATGCGCATCATGGGCGTTCGCGACCCGTTGCCTGGCCTGGGTCGCCTGCTGTCGCAAATGCCCTGAGAGCGAGGATGTCTCCACGAGAGTTGCCCACCCTCGTGGAGACAGTGAGCTTCAGGCTTTGATGTAGCGATGGAAGAAGGCGGCGGCGGGCTCGAACGATCCCGGCCCCTGCTTCTTCGCATTGTCGACGTACAGCAGATCGATCTCGCCGCCCGCCTTGCGGTAGTTGTTGACGAAGCGCTGCGGCTCATGTTCCGGGCCCGCATAGTCCGGGTCGTGATAGTCGTGCACGATATCCGGCTGACCCTGAATCCAGATCGCCGGCGGTGTCAGCACCTTCTCGCCCTTCTCCAGGATCGAGATCGGATTGCCCTCGGCCATCGCCGCCTCGGTCTTCCAGTACGTATCATGCCGTTGCGGAATGCTGCCCACCCATGCCGGCGGATTGGCCGAATCCCGCGCCTTCAGCGCATGGCGATAGCGCGACAGCGGATTGATCACCGGCCACAGCATCGCCACCGCCCGGACCGTCGCATCCACTGCCGGCGCCGATGATGGGAGTTGGATCGCTGCATAGCGTGGATCGTTGGGCCGCATCGCCGCCAGCATGCTGAGGTGGCCGCCGCTCGACTGGCCGGCGACGCCGACCAGATCGGCACGCGTGTTCAGTTCGGACGCATGCGCCTTTACCCAGCGGATCGCATAGTTGATGTCGGCAAGCGAGGTCGGATAGCCGTCTTCGGCATGGCGGAAATCGATCGCCATGACCGCCAGCCCGGCGCGGGCAAAGCCCTCGGCGTAGATCCGGCACTCATTGAGGTCGCCATTGCACCAGGCCCCGCCATGCACCTCGACGATTGCCGGGAACGGTCCCTTGCCCTGCGGCTTGAACAGCCGCGCCATAAACTTGCGGTCGCCGTGGCGGAGATACTCGACGTCCTGCGTGGTGTATTCGTGACTTGCCATTGGACTCCTCCGGTCTTTGCTGCTCCTGGAGATGCCCGGGTGATCCCCGGGTTAGACCCGGGGACGGGCATGACGCTGTGCGTCAGCCTGCGGCAGATCGAGCCGCACCGCAACGGCGGCGGAGGCGATCACCGCCACGTCGCTCGAGGTCTCGTCCGGCACATCGAGGCCGCCCTTCACCACCTTGACGGTCACTTCGCCATGCGGCAGCGACGCCTTCACGGCGCCCGCATCCACCTTGTCGGGCTGCTGCACGCCGATCGTCACCTCCACCTGCATCTTGCGCGAGTCCAACCCGAAGCTGCGGATCAGACTGAGCGAGCTGTGGTGGAGGGCATCCTGCACCGCGCGCAGCGCGGCCTTGGTGTAGTCCCCGCCATGCAGGTCGTTGCCGGTGCCCATCTCCAGGATCACGCGTTTTGCCATCGCCCCGGCCTCCCCTCAGACATCCAGCCGCACGACGGCGGCGGCATTGGCGATTACGGTCGAATTGGTGCCGGCATCATTAGGGATCTCCAGTCCCCCCTCCACCACGTTCACAGTGCCGGTGCCATGCGGCAGCACCGCCAGCACCTGCGTCTTATCGACCAGTCCCGGCTTGGGTACGCCGATGGTGACCTCGACGCGCATCGAGTCCACGTGCAGGCCGACGGCATCGGCAACGCTGAGCGAGTTGTGCCACAGCGCATCGCGCAACGCGCGGACCGCTGCCTTGGTGTAGTCGGCACCACGGATGTCAGTGCCCATGCCGATCTGCAGCACCATGCGTTTCCACGCCATTCGTTCTCTCCCGATGTCAGACCGATGTGGGTGCAACGCCCGCTCGCGCCGTCAGCGCATCGCGTGCCGCGTCAACGAACGCAGCATCGCGCGGCAGCACCACGGCGGCCGAACGCACCCGATGCGTAGCCGGATCAATGCCAGGCGGCGGCTCGCCCTTCTGCAGCGCCTGCGCCGCACGCATCAGTCGTTGCCGCGCCATGATGATGCCGTTGTCCGTCGAGAGCAGATGCTCACGGGAGCGATCCATGATCGGCCCCATGCTCTCCTGCAGCGAAGCGTCCTGCATCGCGATACCGGCGACGCCGCTGTAGGCGCTACCCGCCTTCTGCGCAGCACGATCCATCAGGTAGTCGTTGTCGCGATTGGCAACCGGAATGTAGGTGCCCGGGATGGTGCGCGTGTGGATGCCCTTGCCGTCGCGCATGGCCTGCCGCTCCGCCACCGTCAGCGCCCGCGTTGGATGGTAGTCGAAGCTCCACGCCCAGCAGTTCTCGTTGTCGATGGGAATCCAAAAATGCCCATGCACGGGATGATTGCCGCGCGGAGGGATCATGGTGAATGACGGCATGCACCACGGCGTGATGCGCCAGTAATAGCCATCCTCTGCGTTGCGCCGAGCACCGATGAACAAGCCGGCTGGCTGATCCGCCACTTGGAACACCGGGGCGGCATCGCCCATGTTGTACTGGTTGCCGCGCGAACCCACCATCAGCGGGTCGCTGCGAAACGCATCGCGGTGCAGCCAGGAGACATGGCTGGAGTCGATGCCGCCCTCCATCGCCTGCAGCCAGTTGCAGTACTGCAGCCGCTTCGAGGTATAGGTCTGCTCCGGCGGTACCGTCGCGAACTCGAACTCCGGCAATTCTGGCTGATGCTCCGATGGTCCCATGTAAGTCCAGAGAACGCCGCCGCGCTCGACCAGTGGATAGGCGCGCAGCTTGATCATCGCACGGAAGCCACTGCGCTCTGGTTCGGACGGAATCTCCACGCACTGGCCGGTCACATCGTATTTCCAGCCGTGATACGGACAGCGCAGGCCGCATTCCTCGTTGCG
>JAMXLO010000046.1 GCA_024280945.1 Acetobacteraceae bacterium | reverse complement strand
TGCCGCCGAACCAGTGAACCGAGCCTTTATTGAGCGATAGCCCCGACGACGCGCCTCCGGGTCCACCCGAAGACACCCAGCCTGTGACCCTCGAGGAGGAGATGCGCCGCTCCTACCTCGATTACGCTATGAGCGTGATCGTGGCGCGGGCGCTGCCCGATGCGCGCGATGGGCTGAAGCCGGTACATCGGCGCATCCTCTACGGCATGCAGGACGCCGGCTACACGGCGGACCGGCCGTACCGCAAGTCAGCGCGTGTGGTCGGCGACGTGATGGGCAAGTACCACCCGCACGGCGACGCGGCGATCTACGATGCCATGGTGCGCATGGCGCAGCCGTTCTCGATGCGGGTGCCGCTGATCGACGGGCAGGGCAACTTCGGCTCGGTCGATGGCGATAACCCGGCGGCGATGCGCTACACCGAGGTGCGGCTGGCACGTGCCGCCTCGTTGTTGCTGGACGATATCGACCAGGACACGGTCGATTTCCAGCCGAACTACGACGAGACGGAGAAGGAACCGCACGTCCTCCCGGCGCGATTTCCCAATCTGCTGATCAATGGGGGAAATGGCATCGCAGTAGGGATGGCCACGAACATCCCGCCGCACAATCCAGGAGAGATCATCGACGCCACGCTGTCGCTGATTGCCGACCAGGACACGCCGCTCGACGAGTTGATGCGCCTGGTCCCCGGGCCGGATTTTCCCACCGGTGGCGTCATCGTCGGCCGCTCGGGGATTCGCTCCGGCTTCGAGACCGGGCGCGGCTCTATCACAATCCGCGCACGCGCCGAGTTCGAGGAGCTGCGGCGCGATCGCGAGGCGATAATCTTCACCGAGATTCCGTATCAGGTGAACAAGTCCGCGCTGCTGGAACGTATCGGCGAACTGGTGCGCGCCAAGCAGATCGAAGGCATCAGCGAGTTGCGCGACGAGAGCGATCGCTCCGGCATGCGCATCGTCGTCGAGCTGAAGCGCGACGCGACGCGCGAGGTTGTGCTCAACCAGTTGTTCCGGTTCACTCAGTTGCAGGTCAGTTTCGGCATCAACATGCTGGCGCTGGATGCCGGTCGTCCGCGGCTGATGGGACTGAAGGACGCGTTGCTTTGCTTCATCGCGTTCCGCGAGGAAGTGATACTGCGGCGCGCGCGCTTCGAATTGGTCAAAGCACGCGATCGGGCACATCTGCTGGTCGGGCTGGCGATCGCCGTTGCCAACATCGACGAGGTGATTCGGCTGATACGTGCGAGCTCTGATGTTGGCACGGCGAGGCAGGCGCTGATGGAGCGCGACTGGCCCGCTGGAGATGTTGGTGCGCTGCTTGCTTTGATCGATGAGCCAGGGAACGTGATCTCGCCCGAGGGTACGGTGCGGCTGACCGAGGAACAGGCACGCGGCATCCTGGATCTTCGTCTACAGCGGCTCACTGGCCTGGAGCGGGAGAAGATCCAGGATGAAATGACGGAGGTCGCGGCAAAGATCCGCGAACTGCTGGAGATCCTGGCGTCACGGCCACGACGGATGGAAGTGATGCGTGACGAGTTGCTGAAGGCGCGGACCGCCATCACTACGCCGCGGATGACCGACATCATCGAGGCAGAATCGGATCAGGATGATGAGAGCCTGATCGAGCCGGGTCAGATGGTGGTGACCATCACCCGCGACGGCTTCATCAAGCGGACGCCCTTGGAGACATTCCGGGCGCAGAACCGGGGCGGTCGAGGGCGGACCGGTGCCTCCACGCGCGGCGACGACATTGTGACGCGCAGCTTCCACGCGCACACGCATCAGTGGGTGCTGTTCTTCTCCCTTGGCGGCAAAGTGTTTCGTGAGAAGGTGTGGCGCTTGCCCGAAGCGGGACCGGCCGGAAAGGGAAGGGCGCTCATCAACCTCCTGCCCGAGGTCGGTGCCGACACAATTACGACCGTTCTGCCGTTGCCGCAGGATGAGACCCTGTGGGAGAGCCTGCACCTGGTGTTCGCCACGGCGCAGGGCAACGTGCGCCGCAACCGGCTGTCGGATTTCCGCAATGTCCGATCGGTTGGTCTGATCGCCATGAAGCTGGACGACGGCGACCGGCTGATCGGTGTCGCGACGTGCCATGATGGCGATGATGTGCTGTTGGCCACGCGAAAGGGCCGCTGTGTCCGCTTCCAGCTTTCTGACGAAACGGTGCGCGTATTCGCCGGACGCGATTCAAGCGGCGTCCGAGGCATCCGGCTACTCGGTGGGGACGAAGTGATCAGCCTCACCGTGCTTAGGCACGTTGAGGCGAGTATCTCCGAGCGTGAGGCTTATTTGAAGCTGGCGAACGCGAGACGGCGCGGCAACGGCGATGACGATGGCGACACCACAACGGAGAGCGAGGAGCCTGTTGTTGATGTGACTCTGACCCCTGATCGCTTTGCTGAGCTGGAACTCAACGAGGAATTCCTGCTGACAGTGACCGAGATGGGCTTTGGCAAACGCACCTCGAGTTACGAGTATCGTGTTAGCGGCCGCGGTGGCCAGGGCATTGCCAATATCACCTTGGCGCCGCGTAATGGTGCTGCCGTGGTAGCCACATTCCCGGTACGGCAGGGCGATGACGTGATGTTGGTGACAGATGCCGGGCGGCTTATCCGTGTGCCGGCTGACCAGGTGCGGATCACGGGACGCCAGGCGATGGGGGTGACGCTGTTCCGCGTCAATGCAGACGAGCACGTGACCAGCGTGTTCCCGGTGGTAGAGGATGCAGGCGATGAGAATGGCGCGCCGGAGGAAGAGAGCTGATGGCTGAGCCAGTGAAGAAGCTGCGCGTTGGCCTGTATCCGGGAACGTTCGATCCGGTGACCAATGGTCATCTCGACGTCATCGCGCGTGCGGCACGCCTGCTGGACAAACTGGTGGTCGGGGTGGCGATCAATACCGGCAAGGGGCCACTGTTCTCGCTGGAAGAGCGCGTCGAACTGGTTGAAGCCGAGATCGCGCAGATTGCGACTCAGAACGGCATGGTCATCGAGGTGATGCCGTTCGATACGCTGTTGGTCCACTTCGCCCGCAGAGTTGGGGCGTCGATGATCGTGCGTGGTTTGCGTGCGGTCTCCGACTACGACTATGAAGTGCAGATGGCCGGCATGAACTACCGGATGGCGCCTGACATAGAGACGGTGTTCCTGATGGCAAGCGAGCGGCATCAGTTCATCGCGTCGCGCCTGGTGAAGGAGATCGCCGCATTGGGCGGAGATATCTCGTCCTTTGTGCCGCCGTTGACGCTGGAACGCGTATTGCGTCGGGTCCGCGGCTGACCTCTGTTTCCGGGCTGATTTGAGGAGCGTGCCGATGCACCGACGCAGTCTGATCGCGGGCGCCGCGATCGCCACATCGATAGGGAAGATCATCATGAGCGATACCGCCAACGCCCAACAGAAGTCGGACCCCGAGAACACGCTGTACATCGATCTGAAGCAGGGACGCGTGGTGATCGAGATGTTTCCAGACACCGCCCCCAAGGCGGTGGAACGGATCAAGACGCTGGCGCGCGAGGGTTTCTACGACAACACGCCGTTCCATCGCGTGATCGAGGGCTTCATGGCGCAGGGCGGCGATCCGAAGGGCACCGGCACTGGCGGGTCCAAGCTGCCGGACCTGCCGGCGGAGTTCACCACAAAGCGACACTTTCTCCGCGGCACTTGTGGGATGGCGCGCACCTCGGATCCCAACAGCGCCAACAGCCAATTCTTCATCATGTTCGCTCCGGCGCCGCATTTGGACGGTCAGTACACGATCTGGGGTCAGGTGGTGCAAGGCATGGAACTCGTGGATCAGATCAAGCGAGGCTCCGGGTCGAGCGGCACCGTGTCGAACCCTGACCGGATCGTGCACATGCGGGTGGCCGCCGACGTCAAAGGTTGACCGCCGCGTCCAATTGGCGCTGTTAGAGCGGCAGGTGAGCCCGTAGCTCAGGTGGTAGAGCACGAGACTTTTAATCTTGGGGTCGTGGGTTCGAGTCCCACCGGGCTCACCAACAATATCACAGGATTGGTGAGGAATGGGTCCGTGAGTCCCTGCCGGCGCTTTATAAGAGATGGGCGGGCCATAAGTGGACTAACTTGGGCAGGCTACGTGGCGGTCCTATCACGGTAGCGTAACTCACGGCGCGGTGGTCGTGTTCAACCTAGTTGAAGGCGATAGCGACGACGCGCACATAACTCATGCCACCGCTTGCTCGCAAGCGAGTCGTCAGTCGCCACGACGTCCCTGGGTCTGGGGTCGCCCTATCCAGTCCGGTGCCAGTTTGGGTGCCAATATCGTTGCAGCGTCAAGTGACCTGCGTTCGCTACGGAGTACGGCATCGGCAACGAGCGGGCGAGACTAGCGGTGATGACCTAGGATTCCCTGCACCATGTGCCTCAGGTCCCCGCTAGCCAGCCGGCGCAGAGCGAACTTCCTGCCGATGGTGCTTGTCTAAAATTTGGCGTCAAGCTCGCCAGGTCGAGTCTCGATCACATTTCCGGAAGTCCTGATCATCCAAGCCGCGTCCTGTTCCCGCGATTCTTGAGTACCTTCCCTATCGCAAGCGCGATGGCACCTTCGAGCGCGACGCACTGACGCACCCCTATATGGCCGGTTTCGGGTACGCTGCCGTCCGCGTCGACATTCGCGGCACGGGAGAGTCGGAGGGCCTGCTCACAGACGAGTACGCACGCCAGGAAATGGATGACGTTGGCTGCGCAGACTTGGTGCACCGGCGCCTTCGCACTGTCCCAGTCCATCGTCAGGCGCCCTTCCATTGCAGGATATAAAGCCCGGCGTCGTAGTCGGTGATGTAGATCAGCCCGTCCTGTGCGACGAAGATGTCGGCGGTGTGCCGCACCTTGGCGCGACCGCGCAGCGGCTCGGCCCATTTGCTCGGCTGTGGCGGCACGAAGTAGCCGACCTCCTCCGGCCGGAACGGGTTGGCGATGTCGAACACTCGCACACCCGCACTTTGCCAGGTGGCGAAGATCGTCGTAGAGCTTTGGAAGGATCCTGGCCGGTTCTCGTGCAGGTTGTGCGGCCCGAACTGGCCGCCGATCTTCACATAATCCTGGTCCGCCGGCGTCGGCATCGTGGCGATGCTGATCGGATTGCTCTTTTCGCGGATGTCGAACACCCAGGTGTACTTCATCTGCTGTTCGTCGATGTTGAGCGTCGCCTCGTCCGCCACGACCAGCAGGTTGCGGTCGTGCAGCGGCACGGCATTGTGCGTGCCGCCCCCGAATGGCGGGCACCAGGTGCGATGCGCGAGCAGCGTCGGAGCCGATTTGTCCTTCACGTCCAGGATTGTCAGTCCGCCGTCACGCCAGGAGCCATAGGCAAAGTCGTCCACCACGATCGCATGATGCAGCGCGTAACGTACCTGCCATGTCGGCGCTTCGCCGGCGGCGACGTTCTGCCCAGGAATCCACCATCGGCCGACCTCGCACGGCTTGGTCGGATCCGCCATGTCGATCACGATCAGGATATGGTCGGTGAAGCCGTCGAGCAGCGCCGAGGCATAGGCATAGCGCCCGCCGATCCACCAGATGCGATGCAGACCAAGCCCTTCCACGTCCAGAAAGCCGATCCGCCTCGGGTTGGCCGGGTCCTTGATGTCGTAGACACCCATGCCCGCAGCATAATCCTCACCCCGTTTGCCGAAGCGGCTGCTGTCCACCTTGTTCGAGCCGCCGTAATATTCCTGGGCTGACAGCAGCGCCCGCTGATCTGCTTCCTGGATGTGCAGCAACAGATCTTCCGCGGCCTGCAGGTGCATGCACACCGAGTTCGGATGCGTCGGCACGAAGTTCACCGGCCGCGGATGGCGGGGATCTGCGACGTCGGTGACCATGATGCCGCGACTCACCCGCGTGCCTACGTATGCGTGGCCGCGTGATACCATGACCTGGACGCCGTCGCCGCGGCCCCCCTGGTCGGTGTGCCCGACGAACTCAATGTTGCGTGCGCCTTCCGGGACAATCATGGCTTGCTTCCCTCCTGGTCAGTGAACAGCTTAGGCTTGGCGCCAAGGACTGAGTAGGAGGGACGGACCATGCCGACCTATGTCATGCTCGCCAACTGGACCGAACAGGGCATGCGCGCCATTGGCGAAAGTCCGAGACGCGTCGATGTCGCCAAGAAGACGCTGGAGGAGATGGGCGGTCAGTTCCGCTCGGTCTACATGACGATGGGCGACTACGATCTGATCATGATCTACGATGCACCGGACGATGCGGTGGCCGCGCGCTTCACGTTGATGCTGGGCAAGCTTGGCAACGTGCGCACCACGTCGCTGAAGGCATTCCCGGAGGAGGCGTTCCGGCAGATTGTCAACTCGCTGCGCTGAGCCGATGATCGCAGCGATCAGCCTGATGCGGCGGCGCGATGACGTGAGGCTGACGGCCTTCCGCCGCCATTGGCTGGATGTGCACGGCCCGCTGGTCTGTGCCTTCCCGGCGCTGCGCGGCTACGTGCAGGACCACGTCATCGCATCGCCGGCGATGAACGAGCGTGCCCGCCGGATGAACATCGACGGCTTCCCGATCCTGCGGTTTGAAAACGATCGGGATCGGCTTCGTGCGCATCACTCGCCCGAGATGGCAGCCTGCAACATCGATTCGCGCGAGTTTATCGGTGCTGTCTCGCGGGTCATTTGCGAATCGCGTGTTATCCTGCCGCAGGCCGCGGCTGCCGGGCGCCTGAAGCTGATTGCGCTGCTGCCCGGCGAGCAGCGCGATGACGCAGCTCTGGATCGCTTCGCTGATGAGGCGCGGGGTCTGTCCCGGCTTGCCGGGCTGGTGCTGTATTACGTGCTGGAGCAGGGGCCCGCACCGAACAGCACAATTCCCCATTTGCCGGTCACGGCGGCCGGATTGGCCGAACTGGCATTTCCCAGTTTGGTCGATCTGGAATGTGCGCTTGCAGGCGCGGACACGGGGACCGCTTATTTCGTCGTCGAAGAGCACCGCTTGGTGTGACCCTCGGCGACCTGGTCAACAAGGGCTTCGTTCTCAATCGCCCGACACAATCGGCCCGTATCACCTCAGTCTGTTCGACGTCCACGCCTGATCATTACATTCTGCGACCCAGTCGCGATTGCGACGCGAGTTTCGATGTCTGAGTATCGGTGGCCGATCCGAGCTGCTGCATGACACGATAGGCATCGGCCGCCGCGGCTTTGTCATTCCGATCGAGGCTTTGGACGCTCAGCCTGATTGGGTGGTCCATCTGTGGGTCGCAGAATGGCATAGGACTGAATCGCAGCGGCAAGCCGCTGCATGATCTCGGTTTGCCGGCTTGAGCACAGACCTGCTCCGGACCACAATTCGATCGTGAATGCGTGAGAGGAGCGGACGATGCAGATCGGATTCATCGGACTTGGCATGATGGGCGCCGGAATGGCGAGCAACCTGCAGAAGGCCGGTCATCAGCTTATTGTCCACGATCTGTCGCGCCAGGCCGCGTCACGTCATCTGGCGAACGGTGCCACCTGGGCCGACAGCCCACGTGCGGTGGCGCAGCAGGTGGACCTGGTATTCACGTCGCTGCCGACACCGGCAGACGTCGAGAAGGTGGGTATGGGTGAGAACGGCCTGTCCTTGGGCTTCCGCAAGGGCGCGGCCTGGTTCGACCTGTCCACCAACGCGGTGGATGTGGTGCGCAAGCTGCATGCGCAACTGGGAGAACAGGGCGTGGCATTTCTCGATGCGCCGGTGAGCGGTGGGCCCAGTGGCGCCAATAGCGGGCGGCTGGCGATCTGGGTCGGTGGCGACAAGGCGGTGTTCGATCAGTATCAGAGGGTGCTCGACGCTATGGGCGACGCAGCACGCTATATTGGCCCGATTGGCGCCGGCTCGATCGCCAAGCTGGTGCACAACGCGGCCGGTGCTGCCGTGAGCACAGTACTGGCGGAAGTGTTCACCATGGGCGTAAAGGCCGGCGTCGAGCCGCTGCCGCTGTGGGAGGCGATCCGCCAGGGAGCCGGCGGACGTGCCCGGTTGTTCGACCGCATGTCCCGGGGTTTCCTCACCGGTATTTACGACCCGCCCGATTTTGCGCTGCGCCTGCTGCACAAGGATGTCTCGCTGGCCTGTCAGTTGGCGCGCGAGGTCGGCGTGCCGATGCGGCTGACCAACCTGGCACACCAGGAGCTGACCGAGGCGCTGGGCCGCGGCTGGGCCCAGCGCGACTCGCGTATCAGCATGCTGCTGCAGCAGGAGCGGGCAGGGATCGATCCCATTGCCGTGGCGCCTGATAAGCTGAAGGCGGTGCTGGACGCCGATAAGTGAGCGGAGATAGCAAATGCAACTAGGCGCACTGGTTCCACTCGGCGACATCGGTGGCGAACCATCCGTCGTGCGTGACTACGCACAGGCGGTCGAAGCAATGGGCTATGACTTTCTGGAGGCGCCCGATCACGTGCTCGGCGTAAATGCTGCCTCACGCGCCGATTGGGACATGAGCCGCAACACCTCGAAGGATCTGTTCCACGACCCGTTTGTGCTGTTCGGCTTCCTTGCCGGCTGCACCAGGAAGCTCGGCTTTTCTACCGGGGTGCTGATCCTGCCGCAACGCCAGACGGTGCTGGTCGCGAAGCAGGCCGCGTCGCTGGACGTACTGTGCGGCGGCCGCTTCCGTCTCGGCATCGGCGTCGGCTGGAACGAGGTTGAGTTCGTCGGACTGAACGAGAATTTTCGCAACCGCGGGCGCCGCTCGGAAGAGCAGGTACAGGTCATGCAGGCGCTGTGGAAGCAGGACCACGTCACGTTCAACGGCCGCTATCACACCATTGACGATGCGGGAATCAATCCGCGCCCACCATCGGGTCACGTGCCTATCTGGTTCGGCGGCCACCATGACGCGACGCTTCCGCGGATCGCCAAGTGGGGTGACGGCTGGATGCCCAATGCCTATCCGCCGGATCACACGGCACTTGAGGTCATCGGCAAGCTGCATGCGCTGACCCGTGCGGAAGGCCGCGAACCGGCAGCGATCGGCATCGAGGTATGGACGTCCTGCGGGACCGGGACACCGGCCGACTGGCGCAAGGAGGTGGCATTCTGGAAGTCAGCCGGAGCGTCGCATATCTGCCTGACAACGACGTTCAATCGTCGCCACCATCACCGCATCACCGGCCACGCCGCAGCCGACCACCTGGCCGCACTGCGGGCGTATCGCGACGCGGTGGCGGACGCACTCTGAACGCGAAGTAAAGTAGGGCTGGGTGAATCGCGGAACTGTAGCTTCATCCGGTCGGCTTGGAGTCTCACGATCATCCTCTCGACGACCGCAGAGGGTGCGGAAGTATTGAAATAGGCAAAAGTAGTGCGGCCAGCAGCACGATCTTGCCGGGCAATTTCATATGGGCTCTCTCAACTCCGGTCGTGACTGCTACCATACGAGGTTACCTTCTACTGGACGGCAATCGACTATGGGCTTGTTTGAGATTACCGTGGCGCTGCTGCTGGTGGGTGCTGCGCTGTCTGCGTGGGCACGGCGACTTCAGGCACCTTATCCGGCTTTTCTTGCCATTGCCGGCGCAGTACTCGCACTGATCCCAGGCACGCCCGTGCTGGCGCTGGAACCGCAGCTGGTGATGACGCTCTTCGTTGCGCCAACCCTGCTCGACGCCGCATACGACATGTCGCTGCGGGATCTCCGCATTTACTGGATGCCGATCGCGGCGAGCGCCGTTATCGCCGTCGTGTTGACGGTAGCGGCGGTCGCCGGTCTGGCTCGGGTATTGCGGCCGGACATGCCTTGGTCGGTCGCAATCGCGCTTGGCGCCATCGTCTCTCCTCCGGATGCCTCGGCTGCCACCGCCATTCTGCGCTCACTGCGTCTACCGCATCGGGCGTTGGTGATTCTCGAGGGCGAGAGCCTGCTGAATGATGCAACCGCGCTGTTGATCTATCGTGGCGCCCTCCTCGCTGCAGCAGGAACCTGGACAGGTTTGATTACTCTGCCGGCCGCACTTGGCGCTGTTATCGGCAGCGCCATCCTTGGGGTCGCACTGGGAACCGTTGTTCCACGTCTCTTGCGTCGTATCGCTGACCTGCCGACAACCGTGATCTGTCAGTTCACATCGACCTTCGCAGTCTGGATTCTCGCTGATGAGCTAGCGCTCTCCCCGATCATCACCTTGGTCTGCTATGCGATTACCTTGGCTCGCATCGCGCCTACCCGGTTGGGCGCGATCAACCGGATTCCTTCCTATGCGGTATGGGAGGTCGCGGTATTCGTGCTGAATGTTCTCGCCTTTATCATGGCGGGGCTGCAGCTGCGCCCGATCCTGACTGGTCTGCACAGCATCGTCGGTATACGTGCATTTGCCTTCGCGGGCGCCGTCCTCCTTGTCGTTGTGCTGGTGCGTGTGGCGTGGGTTATGAGCTACAACGCCGTCGCCCGCTGGAGAAACCGTTATTTCCCGCAGGTGCTGCATCCACATGTCACGCCGCCGACCATTGGTACGGGTCTGGTGATTGCATGGTGCGGCATGCGAGGAATCGTCACGCTGGCAACGGCGCTTGCTCTACCGCAGGATTTTCCCTATCGCGACCTCATCCTGCTGTCTGCGTACGGTGTCGTGCTCGGCACATTGGTGGTTCAGGGTCTGAGCCTGCGTCCGTTGATGCTACGATTGAAGCTGGCGGACACAGGCGAAATCGAGGCGGAGACGCAGCTCGCACGTCGGCGGACCGCAGAAGTCGCGCTGGAGGCGCTGGCGCAACTGGATGGTCCGATCGACCTGCTCAGGGAGGAACATCTGGCACTACTGCGCCAAAGCGAAGGACGTGCAGAGAGCAGAGACGAGACGCTGTTGGCGGCTCGTCGACATGTTGTCTCCGTGCAGCGTCACGCGCTGATCGAGTTGCGGAGGCGTGGTGCGATTGGCGACGATGCCTTCCATGTGGTTGAGGAGGAGCTCGACTCGTTTGAGTTTTATACAGAACGGCGGATTGCGCGCTTCGCCGCAGCAACTGGCGACGGCTGATTAATCTGCGAACCGCGCCGATCCCAACGCCGGGCGCAGCCTACTCAATGTAAGATGCCCGTTGATTATGGGCGCATACGCAGTCGGCGCCGTGCTTTCGCGACGGCCACGGACTTTGCCGTGTCAGCTGATGCGAGAACAGCTATTGCGCAGCAGCAGCACGCATCGGTGCGTCCATCTGTAGGAAACGCGGAGCCGCTCGATCTTGTGTTGTTTAAGCTCCACTGGCCCTTCCACGGGAATACCGTGATTGGCGCCCGCTGCAACGCCACGGTTGGCCAGTTGGCAAGCCATGCATGCATTTCGCCGCGTTTATGCCATCAATGACTGTGTGCTTGGAAAACGTGCTCTGGCGTGGGAAACCGCCGCGCTCGGACGTCTGAGGCATAATTGACGATGGCCGCCTCGATTGACTGAGCAACTTCAGCGTAGCGACGAACGAATTTCGGGCGGAAGTCCGTGAACAACCCAATCAGGTCGTCAACCACCAGGATCTGGCCGTCGCAAACCGCTGATGCGCCAATGCCGATGGTCGGTGACGCAATCCGCTCCGTGATGGCGCGCGCGAGCGGCTCGGTTGTCTTTTCTATTACGACGCTGAAAGCACCAGCCTCCGCGACCGCCTCCGCATCCCTCATGATTGCGGTCGCCTCGACGTCGGATCGACCGCGCACGGAATAACCGCCCAACGCGTTCACTGCCTGCGGGGTTAGGCCGATATGCGCCATCACCGGGATACCTCGAGATGTCAGGAAGTGAATCGTCTCGGCCATCGTCATGCCGCCCTCCAGCTTGACCGCAGCACAGCCGGTCTCGGTCATGATCCGCGCCGCCGTGCGAAATGCCTGTGCCGGAGACTCCTCGTACGATCCAAATGGTAAGTCCACGACCACGCATGCGTGAGACGAGGTGCCGACAACTGCGCGACCGTGCGCGATCATCATCTCTTGCGTTACTCCGACGGTGGTCGTCATGCCATAAATGGTCATCGCCAAGGAATCGCCGACCAAAATCAGATCGACATGCGGGTCTACAAGCTGGGCCATCGGCGCCGTGTAGCTGGTCAGGCAGACGATGGCCGGACCGCCCTTGCGCGCTTTAATCGCGGATGGGGTGATAGATTTGGATGGCGCGGTCTTGCTCACGTCGCTTCCTCCATTCGTTGGCTCGCTATTTAGCGCACCAGTCACATGCTCAGTTTCGCGGCGCGCCGGACCGATGCGCTTGCGCCGGTCCCATTCAGCTTCGCACAGCGCGTCTGACGGTGGGCGCTTAGTCCCGCGGGCAACGAACCGTCACTCAGCTCACCGAACTCCAAAGGCCGATGCGAACGGCGACGATATCGTATTCTCGATTCTGCCCCTGTTCTACTGGTCCGACAACCGAAGAGAGCGACATGGATCCCAGCCCAGCGATTCGCCGGTGTTGTCCGACATTGGTTCGGAAGTCATTGGTCCTTGTTGATCGGCCGGTCCCCAGCGGCGCTGACGGTGGTGGTGGCCGGGATTTCCAATCGCACGCACGTGTGATGGGATGAGCGGGACATGCAGCGACCCGCGCCGCCCCTGCCACCGGCCCCGTTGCCGATCTCGGTGTTGACCGGTTTCCTCGGCAGCGGCAAGACCACGCTGCTAACGCGCGTGTTGGCTTGTCCCGACTTGGCGGACACGGCGGTTATCGTCAACGAGTTCGGCGCCGTTGGCATCGATCATCTGCTGTTGGAAGCCGCGGACCAGGAAGTCCTGGAACTCCCCAACGGCTGCGTGTGCTGTGCCGTGCGGCAGGACCTTGCCGACACGCTCTACCGTCTGTTGCGTCGCCGCGCGAGCGGCGATCTCCTGCCTTTCCGGCGTCTGGTGCTGGAGACCAGCGGCCTCGCGGAACCAAGCCCCATTCTCTACACGTTGTCAGCCGATGCATTCCTGGAGCAGGCGCTGCACGTGCACGCGGTGGTCGCCACGATCGATGCGGTCGCCGGCGGATCGACGCTGGATCGGTTTACGGAGGCGACTGCACAGGCTGCCTGCGCCGACCGGCTCGTGCTCACGAAGACCGACTTGGCCACCCCATCACCCGAGTTGTTGGATCGGCTCGCGGCTCTGAACCCGACGGCATGTATCGACGATGCAGGGACCGTCGCGCCCGCGTCGCCGCTGTTTGGTGGTCTGCCGAGCGCGCGCGGGCGTCCGCGGCCAGTGGCAACCACGATCCACGCGCACGGCATTCGCTCCGTGGTACTGGTGCTACGCCGGCCGATGTCACGACTGGATTTCTGCTTGGCGCTGGGCGGAGTGGCACGCGAGCGCGGCGAGGACCTGCTGCGCGTGAAGGGCATCGTGGCGTTCGCCGATCGTCCGGCAGGGCCGGCGGCGATTCATGCTGTACAGCACACAATGTATCCGCCACGCTGGTTCGACGCCTGGCCAGACGCTGATCGCCGCAGTCGGCTGGTGTTCATCGTGCGTGATATCCCGACGGAAACGCTGCTGGAGCGATTCCGGGCCGGCGATCCGGTTCTGGCCGAGACAATAAACACGACAGGGGACGAATAATGCTGGACCTTGTGATATCGGGTGGCATCTGCGTGTTGCCGAGTGGCACGGCCCAGGTTGATATCGGCGTCACCGGCGGCAAGATTGCTGTGATTGGTGCGCCAGGCTCTCTGGGTGCGTCTACGCACACGGTCAATGCGACTGGCAAGGTCGTGATCCCTGGAGGTATCGATCCACACATCCACTGCCTGTCGCCGATCCGGTTTCCCGGTGAAGTCGAGCCAAAATATACTGATCCGCCGGCGCAGGTCAGTCGCGCTGCGCTGTTTGGTGGCACCACATCGCTAATTGACTTCGTGCAGTGCACGCATGACCGCTCGATCCAGACCGCCATCGAGCAGACTGATGCCAACTGGAAGGGTGCATGCTACTGCGATTATGGCTTTCACCTGACACTGATGGGAAAGATCCCGGTCGGCCAGTACGATGAGCTAGCTGAGGCGATGCAGGCAGGTCATGCCAGCATCAAGATATTCACCACAGACATCCGCCCGGGCAATACCGGTCGGATGGTGCAGTATGGTGATATCTGGGAAGCGTTGAAGACAGTCGCGAAAGCTGGTGGCGTCGCTGCAATTCACGCGGAGGACAATGACATCGTCATGTTCATGTACGAGAAGCTGATGCGGGAAAACCGCGTAGGCTTCGAACACATGGCCGAGGTCCACAATACCTTGTCGGAGGAACTGTCGTTCAATCGCGTGATACGCTTGGCCGAACGTGTAGAGGGTGCAGCGCTCTACATGGTGCACGTCTCGGCTGCGACCGGTGTTGCGGCACTGGCCGCGTCACGCGCAAGAGGTTTCCCGATGTACGGCGAAACGCTTCATCAATATCTCATGTACTCAGCCGAGGACTACCGAAAACCGGGCGGTCAGATGTACCACACCTATCCGTCGCTCAAGTTCCCGGAGGACCAGAAGGCGTTATGGGAGGCAACCAACCACGGCGCGATCCAGGTGATCGCGACGGACGAGTTGTGCTGTCCGCTGCGGGTGAAGTTGCAGGGCTCCCGCATCGACGACACCACAGGCGGGAATTCCGGTGTCGAACCACGCGTCTCGCTGATGTACACCCAGATGGTGACGCAACGCGGCTACTCGCTTGAGCACTTTGCCGGCATGGTTTCGAGCAATGCGGCAAAGATCATGGGTATGTATCCGTGTAAAGGCGCATTGGCGGTCGGTTCGGACGCCGACATTGTGGTGCTGGACACCGGCTTGCAGAAGACGATCCATGCCGCCGATCTGCATGAGACCGACTATACGCCGTGGGAAGGCCATGTCGTGACGGCGTGGCCTAGCGTGACTGTCCTGCGCGGCAAGGTGATGATGGAGGGTGGGCAGTTCTTCGGCGATCTGAAGGACGGTCGGTTCCTACCGCGCAAGGTGCCTGACGAGATTCGCGCCCGGCCGGCTGTTTGAGGCCCTTGCAGATGCCCAACGACGTCGCTCATCTCACGACCGACCTCCACTTCTTGACCATCGCCGAAGCTGCCAGCTTGATCGAACGACGCCAGCTCTCACCGGTGACGCTGACGCGCGCCTTGCTGGACCGCATCGCGGCGATCGACCCGCAGCTCAACGCCTATCTGCTGGTGACGGCCGAGCAGGCGTTGGACCAGGCCCGCGCGGCAGAGGCCGAAATCATGGCGGGCAATTATCGCGGCCCGATGCATGGCATTCCCTTCGCGTTGAAGGACATCTACTGCACAGCGGGCATCCGCACGACGAGCCACTCGCGGACGCGGGCCGATTACGTTCCCGATTCCGACGCCACCACTGTCGCTAAGCTGCGTCAGGCGGGCGCGGTGCTTTTGGGCAAGCTCGCCACGCATGAGTTTGCCCATGGCGGGCCGTCGTTCGACCTGCCCTGGCCGCCGGCGCGCAATCCGTGGGATCGGCAGCACTTCACCGGCGGTTCGTCCAGCGGTTCGGGTGCCGGCGTGGCGGCGGGCCTTGCGATGGGCGCGCTTGGGTCGGACACGGGCGGTTCAATCCGCAATCCAGCGGCCCTGTGCGGACTGGCCGGGTTGAAGCCCACCTACGGCCTGGTCAGCCGGTTTGGTATCTATACGAATTCGTTCAGCTACGATCACGCCGGCCCGATGACCTGGTCGGTCGAAGATTGCGCGATCATGCTGCAGACCATTGCCGGCCACGATCCGAAGGATCCAGCGAGCGCGGACCGGCCGGTGACGGATTATCGCTCCGCGCTGACCGGCGGTATCAAAGGTCTGCGCATCGGCGTGCTGCGCCACCTGTTTGAGGAAGATGCGCCGATTCCGTCGGTCGCAAAGGAGGCGCTGGAAGCCAGCTTCGATATCCTGCGCGGCCTTGGCGCTACGCTCGAGGACGCACGAATCCGGCCGGCGCAGGTCTATCACGATGTCAAGATCACCGGTGCCGAGAGTGAACTCTATGCCGTGCATGAGCCAGTGCTGCGCACGCGGCTCAATGATTTCGGCGAGGATTTCCTTGGTAGGACGCTGGGGGCATTGCTGATCTCTGGCGCAGACTACGTGCAAGCATCACGCTGGCGTCGTGTCCTGATCGCTGAAATGGCGCCGCTCTACGCAAGATTCGATGTGCTGGTGACTGCAGGACCGGGGCCGGCGCCGCGGCTCGACAGCTGGCGCACGATAAACTTCTGGCAGCGGCCGTCACTCACCACGCCGTTCAATGTGCTGGGCGGCCCGGCGCTGGCGCAATGCATCGGCTTCACCGACGGTGGGTTACCGTTATCGATGCAGATCGTGGGTCGCCCGTTCGACGACGCGACTGTCTTGCGCGTTGCGCATGCCTACGAAGGGGCAACACCTTGGCGCAATCGGAGACCCGCACTGGAGCCAAACGCCACCGTGTCCAACACGTTGCCTCTGGTTCCCGAGCCGGCACCATGCGAGATCGACGCCGTGCGGCGCGACGAGATTGCCGCGAGCTGTCGCCGCGCCGGGCTGACCCTGAACGAGCGGCAATTCCAGCAGCTCTGTGCGACGGCACCCTATGTAGAAGCGATGGTCGGGCGTCTGCGGCGCGATCTGGAGTATTATGAGGAGCCGGCCAGCACCGTCGCCTTCAGCTTCATTCACTAGAGTAACACATTGCGACTTTCTCTGGCCTCGGACGACCGTCAGTTCGCCCCGTCAACGGCTGCCGCGGCGCTGGGGGACGCAGTTAGCGTCCAGTTGGCAAATGGCATGTTGACCACGAGTGGGAGGTGCCAGAACCCTAATGGACGACATGACTGCGTGGCCTGTCGTGGTGGCGATGACGGTCAGCCCGGGCCGAATACCGTTGGGTCGCGGGTCTCGTCGCTGGTGCTGCTCGGCATGCTCTGTGCACTGGCGCTGTCAACGTCCGCTTCAGTTGCTCGGGTGCCAGACACCGTGCAGCTGGGGCAACTAACTTGGACCGAAATCCGCGACGCGGTACACGCTGGCAAGACAACAATTATCATCCCCATCGGCGGGACCGAGCAGAGCGGTCCATATATGGCAGTGGGAAAGCACAACGTTCGGGCCGCCGGTTTGAGCGACCGAATTGCGCGCCAACTTGGCGATGCGCTGGTTGCTCCGGTGATCGCCTATGTTCCGGAGGGCGACACCGACTCACCAACGTCCCATATGCAGTTTCCCGGCACGATTACGGTGCCGACGGACGTATTTGAGCGGACGGTCCAGTCGGCAGCAGAGAGCTTCCGCCTCCACGGCTTCACCAATATTGTCCTAATTGGCGATCACGGCGGCTATCAGTCCAGTTTGAAGGCGGTAGCAGAGCGACTGAACGAGAGGTGGGCCTCCTCGCATGCGATACCGGGGGCGCACGTGCGCTACATCCCCGAGTACTACCAAGCCGTCGAGACGACCTTCGCGAAGGAGTTGCAGGTGCGAGGCTTTGGCGCAGATATCGGAACTCATGCAGATCTGATGGATACCTCGTTGATGCTGGCCGTCGATCCTTCAATGGTCCGCCTCCAGCAGCTTAGGCAGGCGCCAAAGCCCAGTGCATCGGTCGGTGTTTATGGGGGCGATCCGAGGAGGGCGAGTGCCACGCTTGGTCAATTGGGTATTGATGCACAGATATCGGCTGCTGTGCAGGCGATCCGCCGGGTCACGTCAAGGCAGTAGCGCTTCAGCCGTTAGTCGTAGGACAAGGGCGACCGGCACGTGAACCGCGGTCTGATCTGGCCGATACATGGCGTAGCGCGGCAATGCAGGCGGTCATCACATGGGACAGGCAAAGCTGAGTTCGTGCCCGTCCGGATCAAGTATGTGGAAATACCTCTCGCCCCATGATCCGTTGCGTGGCGAGAACTCAGGCTTCAAGCCAGCGGATAGAGCTTGGGCGTAGTGTGCATCGACATCATCAACGTGAAAAATCACGCGACCCCACCAACTCCATATACGTCCTGGCGGCATCATGATTAGATTAAGATAGTCGGTGCCCGCGTGAAAACTAGTGAATCCTGCCGTCGGACCACCGGACTTCAAAGCGAAACCCAGCGCCCGGTAAAACAGGACCGCGCCAGCCATGTCGTGTGTGGCCAATGTGATAGCACTGATACCGGCCAACATTGCTGCCCTCTATACCTCCAGACCCCACAGCATGGCACGATTGCGGTTTGTCGGCGCCTGGCCGTTGACTGCAGTCGCTCGGTCTAAGCGCTGCATAGCCAGACTGCCATCCCGCCTGGGCGGCGATGCGACCAGAGAGATACGGAATTGCGCGGATCGCAACAGCCGAACCATGCTTCGATTACGCGCGGCCCACCGCCTGTGACCGCAAACGCGTGGGCCATGCTGATGTGTCGCCGGATGTCTACGCCGATAACGAACGCGTGCCCCCGGCGAGGCGCATCATTCTCACCGCCGCGCCCCGTACGGTCAACGATACTCCATCAGGTCCGCTTTAGCGTAAGGTCTTCGTACGGCGCTGTGTACGGGAACCCTGCAATTCGGCCAAAACTGGATTCACCGACACGCGGCCCCACGCCGTTGATGAAGGCAAGCTGCCATAGATGCGTACCGATCACGCGTTCATATAGGATCTGCTGCATCTTGGTTAGGATCGCAGCACGTTTGCCGTGATCGAGTTCGACCGCCTGCTGCTCGAACATCGCATCGATATCCGGGTAGTTGCCGTAAACGTACGCACCACCCTTCACCACAAAGGTCTCGAAACGGGTCGCGGCATTGCCAAATGAACCGCTGCCCGCCTGGATGATGTTCTTCAGTTTCTTGTCTCTGAACTGCTGGTCGAAGGAGACACGCTCCAGCGGGCGCAGTTTCGCGCGTATTCCGACCGCGCCCAGGTAATTGTTGGTCGCCTCGGCGAGGTTCGCATAAGAACCATCGCAATTGTAGTAGCCCGCATCGAAGCCGTTCGGATAGCCTGCTTCCGCGAGAAGCTGCTTCGCCTTCTCCGGATCATATACGGGCTCGGGCGGCTTCCAGAAGAATTCGAAGTTGTCGGGAATCAGGCTGCCATGAATATGGGAAAAACCGAGCGTCAGCGCCTGATTGATTGTCTTGAGATCGAGTGCGAGACGCGCAGCCTGGCGCACACGCACATCGTGCCAAGGCGACTTCTGGTCCCATTGCTCCGGGAAATACAGCCAGAATGGCGACTGAATGACCGTCGGTTTCAATGTCAACCCGGGTGTCTGACGCAACTCCTCTGCAAGCTCACCTCGAATCGAGTAAGCAACGTCGACCTCCCCTCGCTTCAAGGCGGCAAGCCGCGTGGCCTCCTCGGGTACGACCTTGAGCAGCAGGCGCTTCACGGCCACGGGCTTCTTCCAGTAGCCTTCGTAGGCCTCGAGGACCAGTTCCACACCGGGCGCGAACGATATGAACTTGTAAGGGCCGGCGCCGATGGGCGCTTTTTTGAAACCTTCATCGCCGACCTTTTCGACGTACTTCTTCGGCACAATCCAACCGGCGCCGGTGGTCATCGAATAGAAGGTGATGAAGTCCGGCCAGGGGTTCTTCAGCTTGAACGTCACATGCTTTGGATCCGGCGTCTCGACCGCCGCAACCCGCTCGTGCAACGGCCCCTTGGCGGCACCACGATAGCGCTCGAAAGAGAACTTTACGTCCTCCGCCGTAACCTTCTCACCATTATGGAAGGTCACGCCATCGCGCAGCACGAAGCTGTAGCTCATGCCATCTTCGGTGGCAGACCAGGACTCTGCCAGACTAGGCGCTGCAAGTTGCCCCGGCAGGGGCTTCAGCATCGCATCGTGTAGCGCGTAATAGAGCATATAGGGTGTCACGAGCGACGGCGTCTCAGCCGGATCGAACCATGTCGGTGCCAGAGAGATGTGCACCGCATAGACAAGCTCGCCGGCTGCGCCAGCCGCCTGCGCCGTGCGAAGATTGCTTCCAGCCGCCGCAACCGCAGCGAATCCTAGAATGCCCCGGCGGGAAATCGGAGTGAGAATGCCGCCGGACGTGGGCCAATTAGATCCCATGTCGCCTCCCTGCTGGCTCTTTGTTTCCGGAGAGCCTTTCGGCCAGTCTAGGATGGCTGGGCACCTGCGTCTACTTTGCTCTCGCTCACACCGATACCCTCAAACGACGGCATGATGGGTGAATGAGGGGCCATTCCGCGCGACGGCCCTGCCCCCGGACCGGTACTCGGCGAAATGCGCCGAAAGTCCACAGGTGCGGCGACAGGCATGATGCTGGTGGAGCGAATGCCGGCTGGTCCGTCGCAACAGTCAAGCGACCTGCGCCTGGGCGCGGTGTTCACCAACTGAACGGGACGAAGCTGCATTGCAGCGATTCGGCGGAGGTCCGCAGGGCAGCGAAGGAGCTCCGGACGGCGAGACTTGAGAGCCGCCGTCAGGACAGTCAACGCGCTCCAGGGTGTAGTTGGTAGGGACCTTCACGGCATGTATGACCCGCCATTGACGTGCAGCACTTGGCCGGTGATGGCATTCGCATCCTCGGAAGCGAGGAACACCGCCGTCCGCGCGATCTGATCGGCCGTCAGCATCTTGCCGCCGAGCGGAATAGTCTTGGCCATCTCGATCAACTCTGCTTCTGTATTGCCGTAGCGAGGTTGGGCTGTGTCGGTCGTACCAGGTGCGATGGCGTTCACTCGGATGTTGTAAGGCGCGAGCTCAAGCGCCATGGCGCGCGTCATCGAGACCACCCCACCCTTGCTTGCGCTATAGTGCACACCGCGCACGGCGCCGCGGATTGCCTGCGAGGAGATGTTGATGATCGACGCGCGGCCTTTGCCGGCTGCTATTAGCGCCTTGACGAACGCAATGGCGGCAAAGCAGCCAGCTTTGAGATTGATATCGAGCACGATATCCCAGTCGGTTTCGCGCATCTCCAGCAGCTTCACCCGGGGATAAACGCCGGCGTTGTTGACCAGGATGTCGGGCGTGCCGAGTACCCGGGCAGTATCCGCCATCATTGATTCGATGTCGGCCAGCCGCGCGACATCGGCGCGGACGAGGTGGACGTGGCGGCCGGCCTGGCGAATGCGACCTGCCACCGCTTCAGCCGCTGGCTCGTCATCGAGCCAGGTGATCGCGACGTCCGCACCCTCCTCGGCCAGAGCAACCGCAATAGCCGCGCCAATTCCCTGCTGCGCGCCAGTTACCAGCGCAATCCTGCCTGCCAATTTCATATGACTTCTCTCCCTTCACGCCGCGAGTATATCATCCGCCGACGTCTTTCCCCCTCCCTTTGGCTCAACGCCGGCGCCCTTCTTGCAGCGCGGCTCGCGAACAGGTTCTGATATGGGCGCGCGGCAAGCTGCGACGCATCTTTCGTCGACCTGGAGCCAGGAAAGTGAGGTCAAAATCCACTCGAGGGCCTCAACCTCTTGTCGGAACCACACATTGGCAATCAGAATGTTGGCGTGAGCGAGGGGGGGACGCCATGTACTGCAAGTGGGTTCTTGGCTGCTGCGCGGTAGCGCTGATGGCTCTATCGGGCACGCTCGAGGCAGGAACCCTCGATCGGCTTCGGCAGGACAATGCCATCCGCATCGCCTATCGTCGGGACGCTCCGCCATTCTCTTATCAGAACGGCGAGGAAAAGCCGACGGGCTTCATCGTCGATCTCTGCCAGGCGGTTACAAAGCGACTTTCGCAGCAAGCAAATGTGCCGCCGCTGCGCGTAAGCTATGTGCCGGTCACCGCAGCCGACCGTTTCGACGTAATACGCCAAGGCAAGGCCGATCTGCTCTGTGAGGCGACAACCGTCACAATGAGCAGGCGCAAGCTTATCGACTTTTCCGTCGATACGTTCGTCGATGGCGCGGGTCTTCTCATCAAGGCAGATGGCCCAAAGGACCTGCGGGCGATGGAAGGTCAGACGATCGGTGTCCTGGGGGGCACGACGACCGAGCAGGCTTTGCGGAATACGCTGTCAGCGACCGGGATCAACACCAATATTACCTTGGCTGCCACGCACGCCGAAGGTTTGGCAATGCTGGATTCTGGAAAGGTGAACGCATATTTTGCGGATCGGTCCATCCTCTGGGTGCTACAAGCGAACAGCAAGACTCCCGCAGATATGCGTCTTGCCGATGAATATCTGACGATCGAGCCGTACGCGCTCGGCTTGTTGAAAGGCGACGACGATTTTCGGCTCGAGGTCGATCGCGCGCTGAGCGGAATCTACAGCTCAGGCGAGATAGCGGAGATTCTCGAGCGCACCTTCGGAGGCAACTTTCGCCTCAGTCCAATGTTGCAAAGTTTGTATCTGATATCTGCAGTCCCGGACTGAAACCAGGAACGGGCTGGCCACACCGCCTGACGGCTCGATTGTTACGATGAATTGACCTCCTCGCCGGCTTCGGCTTGGGTCAGTTCTGCGATGCGCTGCATATAGGCATCGATGTCGATCTTGCGCTTCAAGCCGGCAGCCGTCATCGAACGCACCTTGCCGAAGATGGCGCGTTCTGGCCACGGACGGTCGTGCAGGCCCAAACACCACGCCACATTGGCATACGAATTCGGATCGCGGCCGCATAGAAGGTAGCGGTTGTTGAGTGACAATGCCGTCCTGAACGCCTCCTCGGCGCTGGGCGTCCATTCGAGGATCTTCTTTCCCCAGTACATGCGCATGTGGTTGTGCAAGTAGCCAGTGACGCGCATCTCGCACATTGCGGCATTCCAGTAGCGGTCATGCGTTCGCCCGGCGGCAAGCTGGGACTCGCTGTAGATATGCTGACGTCGATCAGCGCGATGCATCTTCAGTGTGTTGCGCGCCCAATCCGGTAGACAAGTATAGCTGTCATAGTCGGGCTGGTGCTCGACAAAATTCATCGCCAGCTCACGTCGCACGATCAGCTCCTCCAGATAGGCGGCGCGGTCGGTGTCGCCTGTCTTTGCATTTGAAACAGCCAAGGCGATCTCGACCGGAGAAATCTGCCCGAAATGCAGGTAGGCTGACAGAAATGAGACCTGCTCCTGGGCCGGTTCACGGCGGCCCTCGGCATAGTTGCCGAGCGCCCCGCGAATGAAAGACGACAAGCGCTCGTGTGCTTCCTCGGTGCCACCCTTGAAGCGGCGCACCGGGCCGACGCCATGGTCGATAGGAAGCCTGCCAAGAAGGGCCGAAATATCGGAAAGATCAAGCGACTCAGGAACGCGCAGCGATCCGGCCTTGACCCTGACTGGTGTGCGCCCGAGCGGATGCAGGAAATCCTTTCGCTGTTGCAGGATTTTCGGCCGTAGCGTTCGTGCCGCCAGCTCCGTTTTGCCCGACGCGCGTTCCACCGGAACGACAACGTCGCCTTCGACCTGCAGCACGCGCCGCCCGGCATTGTTCGCGACGTTGCGGCGCCATGCCTTCTGATGGCGGAGATAGCCACGGTCACACACGACGAGCGTGGCTCGGCGAGCAAGCTTGACTGCGACCTCGTCTGGTGAGCCACGCCGGACGACAAAAGCGATACCGCGTCTCGACAGCGCGGTCTCCACGTCGCGAAGACCCTCGAGCATGAAGGTGTAGTGCCTTGCATTGGCTTCCGGATAACTGTCCATCAGCCCAAAGCCAACGAGCACCGGGAGCCCCAGCCGATTCGCGCAGGCGACGGCCGTTTCCAGCGCCGGATTGAACGCTTCGCGCTGCGATTGCTGCATCCAGTATAGGATGTAGTCGCCTTCGCACTCGGGCTCATCATTGAGGCGCTGCAACCGCGACTGCTCGATCACAGGCGTGTCCCCCCGTCATGCTGCATCATGGCGATTAAGTATGCACTCTGCACGATATATTGGAGATTGCTCTTCGAGGCAGCCACTTTATGACCCTTGATGTGTGTGTCCGAAGTCTGCTGCTTGATTACCAACCCTGTCGTCTGTCACGAGTCTCTTCGTCATCGTCTCCCTCGACCTTAGCTGGTGAACAATCGGAGCCTCTGTCAGAGCCAGAGGTCTTGCAGTTACCGCCATTGCGTATGGGTGCGCGATTGCGCCTAAAGGCTGGCGAGCAGGCGCGCTGGTGACTCTCCAAGGGCTTGCGGGGTCCAATCACGCCGCAGCGAGAGCAACGCCACCAGCGCCGAGGTATCGTGGTCGCGGTCCAGACCAGCCGCTGCAGCAACCACGCCATCTTTTATGTAAAAGGCCAGCAGCTCGGGCTTTTCCGGATCTTCATGCAGAATTATGTCGTCCCATTGGGAGACGTGGCCTATATAGTCTAGGCGCTTCAGGTACTGGATGGTCCAGAACACCGGCACAGCGGCGTAGCGCACCTGCTGCCCCAACGTCGCCAATGCTGCCAAGCGCCCGTGTTGTTCGGCCACACGCCAGTGCTCGACGCGGATCGGCGGCCTATCACCGCGATGGGGCAATTGTGCAATGCCTCCTGCCGCATAGAGCCCATCCGTCACACCCAGCTTTGCATCAACAGTCAGACTCCCGTCGTCATTGCAGGGCAGACCAGCGATGGCATCAGTGGTCGGCTTGATGCCCCGCCCGACAACGGCGAGCTCCGCCCGGATCCGCTCACCATTGTCCAATGTTATGCCAGTCAGATCGGCCCCACCGTCGAATGATGCGACTGTTGCGCCGGTCCTGAATCCTAAACCATGTCGCTCATGGAGTTTTTGCCATGCCATGCCCACAGGAGCACCGAGCTGCTTCTCGAAGGGCACTGCCTCCTTGCCGACCACCGTGACTTCCAGTCCGCGTTCGCGCAGGCTCGCAGCAACCTCCATGCCAATAAAGCTGGTGCCAAGGATCACTGCATGTCGGCTGCGCTCCGCCTGCGCCAGGATCGCCTCTGCATCCGATCGGCTTCTCAGAAGGCAGACGTTTCGGCGGTCGGCACGAGCGATTGGCGGACGCCGCAACACTCCGCCGGTGGCCAGTAACGCGGCATCGTAGTCCAAGACGGTACCATCTTCGCAGGATATCTGCCGCGCCTGCGCATCGATGCCGACAACATGTGCCATGCGTCGCTCTATGCCATGCTGGCGATACCACTCCTGTGTCTGTAGCGGCGATTTCTCCAAATGCGCCTGCCGCACCGGCCCCAACAATGACAAAACACCGATTGTCGTCTTTCCGGAACGGTTCAGGCGGCAACGCCTTGGCCTGCGCCGCCGGGACGTTCACCAGCACACGGCCGCCGGCGACCCTCACGGCGAAGCGAAGCAATGCGTCCACCGCCGGCGGGTCCAACAGCGCACCGGTGCGCAGGCAGAATCTTGCCTTGTGCCAGGGACAGATGACGCTGCTATCCTGACGAGCGCCCTCCACCAGCGGTCCGCCGGCATGCGGACACATGCCGCCAACGGCATATACCGCGTCCTCATCGCGCGTTAGCAGCACGGTTTATGAGCCTGCGGTGATCCCCACCATCCCCCTGACCGGGATATCGCCGAGGGCAGTACAACTCGACAAGACCGCAGAATTCCCGGCCGAAGAGATAGCTTCGTTGCGCCGCCTTGGCGCCTTGGCAGCGCCACTTCCGCGCGACCTGGGGCGCCAGGTGGTTCACGACCGAAACGCTCGTTATGTGGCCCGGTGCCTGACCTCATACCGTTCCTGCTTGTGCTCGAGCTACCTATTGTGTGAGCCACATACGTCTGCGCCGTCGAGCACGCTCCGCTCCATTCTCCCTCATGTGGGAGAACGGATGCAGGAGTGAACGTTGCCGGATTCAGGCGTGTCCTGAGGTTACGTCCGATCAGCAATGTCCGAGTGAGCAAATCGCATCGATGTGGCACCGGAACTGCCACGCGAGGTCATTGGCCAGCCTATCAGCTGCTCCAAACATTCCGGTTCCTTGAGGATTATCTCTAAACAGAACAGTAACGAGCGTTGTTGCTTTTCAAGAAACGGTTTCAGCGGCTTCCAGATCGAACTGTATTGCCACCACGCGCACCTTCTGTGGCAGTGCCGCAACAGAGAATACGGAAACGGTGTGGCGCGAGCCAGAAATGCTTTGAAAGCCAGAAACTAACAGTGGTGTGCTTTGACAGGTTGTGGGTGGCCAAAGCAGCGTTGCTCATCCGCATCCACGTTGGGAGCCAGTCTCATGCAGTTACGAAGCGTACTACTAGGCACACTCTTGCTTTCGGCTCCGACGGTAGCGATGGCGCAACTTCCTGAACTTGCGCCACCTCCTCCGCTCAGTGGCCTTTACATTGGAGCGGGCGCGGGGGCGAACTGGCTTCAACCCGAGCATCTGATCAACCCCGCAACCGGCAACGCCGCGAACGGGAATCTCGTGGCGCAGACCGGCTTCGTCGCTTTGGGTAGCGTCGGCTACGCACTCCCCAATGGCCTGCGGTTCGAGATCGAGGGTGATTACCGCAGCAACAAGTGGAACCACGCGAGTGGCCTGGGGTTCCCAGGCGGCGCCGGGGGGTACGAGGTCAAGTATGCGGCAATGTTCAACGCCCTGTACGACTTCTCGGCACTGATCCCGGTCCCCTGGTTTGCACCCTACGCCGGTGTCGGCGTTGGCTACGGCTGGGCGCGGCAGAGCAGCACCCGGTTCTACAACAACGTGACCGGGATCCCACGTTTCGCCCTGGGCGGCACGGAAGGCGCGATTGCGTACCAAGCCATCGTCGGTGGCGCGTTCAACATCCCCTATGTGCGCGGGCTGGCTTTCACCGCCGAATATCGCTTCTTCGGCATGGGATCGCGCAGCTACGATACCCTGATATCAACGTCGCCCACGACCGCGTTCGGCGCCAAGGTGAAACTGGGCAACGACTTTAATCACGCGATCCTGCTCGGGCTGCGCTATAATTTCGCGCCTCCTGCGCCACCTCCGCCGCCGGCCCCGGCGCCCGTTCCAGCCCAGGCTCCTGCACGGTCGTACTTGGTGTTCTTCGATTGGGATAAAGCGACCTTGACCGATCGTGCGCGCCAGATCATCCGGGAAGCTGCCGAAAACTCGACGAGGGTGCAGTACACGCGGATTGAGGTGAACGGCTACACCGACACGTCCGGCACACCACAGTACAACAAGGGTCTCTCTATTCGTCGCGCCAGAGCCGTTCAGGCCGAGTTGATCGCCAATGGCGTGCCGCAGAACGCGATCACTATTCAGGGTTTTGGTGACACGCACCTGCTAGTCCCCACCGGTCCCGGCGTGCGCGAGCCACAAAATCGGCGTGTGGAGATCATCATCCGTTGAAAATCGCCGGCATCAACCAACTCTGAAGCGTGCAATTACGAAGCTTACTGCATCGGGTTACGTCCAGCACTGGACGTAGCCCGCCTTCTTTGTGAGCCTGGATGGACGAGTAGGTGAGGGGCGACCGCTTAGCGTCCGCGAGCGAGGGCGTGCCAGCAGCCCAGTACAATGACCGCGCCAATGATCGAGGCGATCAGTCCCGCACCTTGATCCGGGCCATACCAGTGGATTGCGCGGCCGAGAAAGGTTGCCACGACGCTCCCTGCGATTCCCAAGACGGTCGTCAGGACGAACCCTTGAGGGTTGTTTGGCGAAGGTGAAATCCAGCGCGCAACGAACCCACCAATGGCTCCGATCACAATTGCCCAAATTAGCTGCATGTCGCATTTGCTCCACAAGTAGCGCGGCCATGGTCGGGTCGGATCCGACCCGCCAGCTCGTCGCCCGTAGTTGTGAGCCATCGATGTGTTCGAGGAAAGTGGGCAAAGCGAGGACAGCTTGGCTGTCCTCGCTGGCAGCGTCACCTCGTCGGCTGCCAACCGCTTGCGCTGTACTCGTCCCGCCGTGCGCGCCATTCCCTCGTTGGCCGGTGGTCGAGTACGGCCTCCACGCGTGGTATGCCTGTTCTCGTCGGCGCGAACCGAGACGAGGGTTTCCCTCTACGCACCCCCCTCATACACCCCGGCTTCTTCCCAGCTTACTCCGGCACTTGTCAGAGCACCGGCAAAGCCGCCGGCGACTGCTCCCGCGCCTGCTCCTGCCAGGGTTGTGGCGAGCCAGCCAGCGGCAACGAGTGGGCCGATGCCCGGAATCGCCATGATGCCGAGGCCGGTCAGTATCCCGACAACCCCTCCGACCGTAGCACCGAGTCTCGCTCCAGTTGCGGCACCAGAGTGCAGTTCCGTGCGTGTGCTCTCCCTGGCGGTATCGCGCCCCCCGGGCATCTTCATTCGCCTTGTCGCCAAGCAACAACGCCAGCCGCTGTCGTGGTGACCGCCCTCGCACCCCCTGGTTGGCCCTCGACCGCTAATCTCCTGCTGACCCGGTGGCGCGTGCTGATTCGTCGGGCACAGCTCTGGCCCCCGGGATGTGCAAGGCGAAAGCACAGATCAGAGCAGCGATCAGTCCAAGCAGTGCCAGGCCGAAGAGACCACCCGAGAAGCTTCCTGTCGCGTCCTTCATGATACCGACGTACCAGGGGCCGAAGAAGCCTCCGAGGTTGCCGATCGAATTGATCCAGGCAATCGCAGCCGCCGCCGCCGTGCCTGTGAGAAACATCGGCGGCATCGCCCAGAACGGACCTTTGGACCCGTAAAAGCCAACTGCAGCAATCGACATACCCACAAGCGCCCACCATGTGCCCATCGTCAAGCCAGCGACGATCAGACCGATCGTCGAAACGATGCATGCCACCAGCAAATTCCACCGGCGCTCGTTCATGCGGTCCGACAAGGCACCCCAAACGAGAAGGCCAATACCGCCGCAGATGTAAGGAACCATTGTCAACCAGCCGACCGCCATGTTGTTGGTGACGCCAATGGATTTGATGATCTGCGGGATGAAGAACAGCATACCCAGGCTGGCAGTGACGATGCCAAGGTAATTGAGCGATAGCAGGAGTACCTTCGGATCGATCAGGCTCTCCCAGATCGTGAAGGTCCGAACCTCCTCCTTGGCCTGTTGCTCGGCTGCCAGCGTCCGGCCGAGCCAGGCTTTCTCCTCCTGACTGAGAAACCTGGCTTGTTCTGGCCTATCCGTCAGAACGAACAGGGTGAGGATGCCGATCAATACGGTCGGGATCCCCTCGGCGAGATACATGATCTGCCATCCCCTCAAGTTGAGCAGACCGTCCAACCCCAGCAACGCTGTGGAAAGCGGGGCGCCGGCTGCAACGGCAATTGGCAGACCGATCAGAAAGCCAGAGACGATCCGGGCATGGTGGTATGATGGAAACCAGTAGGTGAAGTAGAGTACGAGGCCAGGAAAGAAGCCGGCCTCGGCAGCCCCGAGCAGGAAGCGAATAACGCCGAAACTTGTCGCACCCGTAACGTAAGCCGTAGCGCAGGCCAACAATCCCCACGTTATCATGATGCGGGCGATCCATAGCCGCGCTCCGACCTTCTCCATGGCGATGTTGCTGGGCACCTCGAAAAGGAAATAGGACCAGTAGAATGTTCCGAGGGCAAAGCCATATGCCGCGGCCGACATGTTGAGGTCACCCCGCATTGTCAGCGCCGCGAAACTGACATTGATCCGGTCAACGTAGGCGAAGAAGTAGCTCAGTACTGCAAAGGGCAGCAATCGAATGTAGATCTTCCGCAACGCTGATCTTTCGATGCTTCGATCCATGGCTGGCTCCAGATGCTTCGCGTTGGAGAGGGTTTTGGGCTGTCAGATATCGCCTCACTTCAACGCTATGAAGTTAGTGCTGGTGGATCGAGCAGAGTGCTAAAACAATCTCAGTCGCACGGGATTGATGTATCAGCATTCTGATTGGCTTCGAAAAGAACCCCGAAGCGCCGGATGCGAACAGGTAATCTGGCTTCCGGACTGGACAGGCAAAGGCACTGCGGGCTCGCGGATGCCGAGCAGCTTATCCACATGCTCCTGGTTCTCAGCCACGGCTTCAGATGTGGATGGGCTGACCCAGCGTCTTCAGCGCTGCATCCAACATTCCCTCGCTCAGTGTCGGGTGGGCGAATATCGTGCCGGCAACGTCCTCGAGCCGCGCGCCCATCTCGATGGCAAGACTGAATGCCGCCGACAGTTCGGAAATTCCCACCCCGACGCCCTGAATGCCCAGCAGAAGGTGATTATCAGCCCGCGCCACCATGCGCACGAAACCTGAGTCGGATGCGAGCGTCATTGCGCGGCCGTTCGCCCGTAACGGGAATGCGTCGGTGACGATCTCGATGTTGGCGGCCTTGGCATCCTCGGGCGTCAGCCCGGCGATGACGACCTCCGGGTCGGTGAAGCATATCGCGGGGATGCATGCCCGGTCCCAGGCACGCCGCTTCCCAGCGACGATGTCGGCCACCATCTCACCCTGCGCCGACGCCCGGTGTGCCAACATCGGTTCGCCGGTCACATCGCCGATCGCGTAGACACCGCGCATCGAGGTACGGCATCGGTCATCGATGTCGATGAACGGCCCATCCATGTCGAGGTCGATCTCTTCCAGGCCCCAGCCTTCTGTCGCAGGCTTGTGGCCGATCGCAACGAGGATCCTGTCGGTCTCGATCGTCATTAATGAACCGTCAGATTGTTCGACGATCAGCCCATCCTTCGCCTGAGTAAGCTCCTTCGCTCTGGCACCGGTCAGCACGGTGATGCCAAGCTCGTGCAGACGCTCGCTAACGGGACGCGTCAGCTCCGCGTCGTATTGCGGCAGGATGCGCGGCAGCGCCTCGATCACGGTCACCGCGGCACCCAGCTTGGCAAACGCGGTTCCCAGTTCCAGCCCGATGTAGCCGGCGCCGACCACGACGAGATTGTGCGGCACCGCCTTCAGCGACAGCGCCTCGGTCGAGGAGATCACCGGACCACCGAACGGCAACCCCGGCAGTTCGACGGCATGTGACCCGGTGGCGATCACCACGTGTTCGGAGCGGACGATCTGTCGGCCTATTTCGGTTTCGACCTCGACCGTCTTGCCATCGAGGAAGCGTGCCCAACCTTCAACGATCTTGACGCTGGCCTTCTTCAGCAGGCCAGAAACGCCACCACTCAGGCGACCGACGATCCCGTCCTTCCACTGCATCGTCCGCGCAAGATCGAATTGCGGTGTGCCGAGTGAAATGCCGAGCGGACTTTTGCCTGACGCGAAATGCGTGACGCGTTCAAACTCGTCGGCAGCGTGGATCAGCGCCTTGGATGGTATGCAGCCGATGTTGAGACAGGTACCACCAAGTTTGTTTGCTTCGACCACCACGGTGTCGATGCCGAGTTGTCCGGCCCTGATCGCACAGACATAGCCGCCGGGCCCTGCGCCGATCACCAGGAGTTTGCATGATATCTCCCGCATAGCGTCAATCGCTTGCAAAGATCAGAGCGGGCGTCTCCAGCAGCGCCTTGATGTCCTGCACGAAGGTCGCCGCGTCCCAACCGTCGATGACGCGATGGTCGAAGCTCGATGAGAGGTTCATCATCTTGCGCGGGACGAAGCCTGAGCCGTTCCACACCGGACGCATCATGATCTTGTTCACCCCCACGATTGCTACCTCGGGATGATTGATGATCGGCGTCGAGACCACGCCGCCCATGGCACCCAACGAGGTGAGCGTGATAGTCGACCCGGACAGGTCCTCGCGCGTCGCGGAACCGGTGCGTGCGGTCTCCGCAAGCCGGGCGATCTCGGCGGCGCAATCCCAAAGGTTGAGCGCTTCGACATGGCGTACCACCGGCACCAGCAGCCCAGTCGGCGTCTGCGTCGCAACGCCGATGTGGACACCTGCATGCTGGTGTATCACCCCCGCCTCGTCGTCGTACAGCGCATTCAGCCGTGGCTGCTTCGCCACCGCCGAGACCATGGCGCGCATAAGGAACGGCAGCAGCGTCAGCCTCGGTTGTTCCTTGCGCTTTCGCCGATTCAGCGACTCACGCAGATCCTCCAGTGCCGTGACATCGACCTCTTCGACGTAGGTGATATGCGGAATGCGCGCGTGGGCCGTCGCCATCTGCTCGGCGATCCTGCGCCGCAGCCCGATCACCTTGACATCTTCGACCGCGCTCTTGGGCTGCAGCGTCTGCGACCGCGCGACACGAGGATCGCGGGCGGCGAAAGCGTCGAGGTCTTCATGCGTGATACGGCCGGCTGGTCCGGTCCCTGGTATCTGACGCAGATCGAAACCGGCCTCGCGCGCGCGCAGACGCACTGCCGGCGACGCCACCGGCCTGACCGCGCCGGCAAACGCTCCTGACCGCGGCGTGGCAGAAGGTGCCGTACGCGGAGCTTGCCTCGGAGATATGACAGGGCGTGCGCTGCGTTGCTCGGCGTCGGTCGTTGGGTGTGTCTTTGTTGCTGGCGCCGCTCGCGGCGCATCGGCGAGCGCGGCGCGAGCTTGCGGCTGTGCTGTGCTCGCCGAATCTTTTTCGCCGGCAACCTTTAGGCGAACCAGATCGGACCCGACCGCGACCTTGTCGCCAATCTCGGCCCCTAGCCAAATGATCTCGCCATCCATCGGCGAGGGGATTTCGACTGTCGCCTTGTCGGTCATGACCGCGGCAAGGGTCGTATCAGCACGCACGAGGTCGCCGACCTTGACCTGCCACTCGACGAGTTCGGCTTCCGCGATTCCTTCGCCGACGTCCGGCAGCCTGATTACGTGCTCCGCCATCTTACGCCGCCATGGTCTCGAGCAGAGCGCGACCCACACGGCCGGGACCGGGGAAATAATCCCATTCCTGCGCATGCGGATACGGCGTATCCCAGCCTGCGACGCGCACCACCGGCGCTTCGAGATGGTAGAAGCATGTCTCCTGCACCAGCGCCGACAGCTCCGCGCCGAAACCGGATGTCAAGGTGGCCTCGTGCACAATCACGCAGCGACCGGTCTTGCGCACCGACGCCTGAATTGCATGCAAATCGAGCGGCAGCAAGGTTCGAAGGTCGATGATCTCGGCATCGACACCCGTCTCAGCGGCGGCCGTCATGGCGACGTGCACCATGCTCCCGTAGGCCAGGATTGTCAGCGCAGAGCCTTCGCGCCGGATGGCACTCGTTCCTAGCGGCACCACGTAGTGGCCCTCGGGAACCTCACCCAGTTCGTGGTTGGACCAGGGCGTCACAGGCCGGTCGTGGTGCCCGTCGAACGGCCCATTGTACAGCCGTTTCGGCTCCAGGAAGATTACCGGGTCGGGATCTTCGATTGCCGCGATCAGCAGCCCCTTGGCATCGGCTGGATTGGAGGGGACCACCGTCTTGAGCCCGCACACGTGAGTGAACAGCGCCTCGGGGCTTTGGCTGTGCGTCTGCCCGCCGAAGATGCCACCGCCGGTCGGCATACGCACGACAAGCGGGCAGGTGAACTGCCCGTTCGATCGGTACCGGAGCCGTGCCGCCTCGGAGACGATCTGGTCATAGGCCGGATACATGTAGTCGGCGAACTGGATCTCGACACAGGGCCGCAGCCCGTACGCCGCCATGCCCACCGCAACACCGACGATGCCAAGTTCGCTGATCGGCGTATCGAAGCAGCGGCGCGTGCCGTACTTTGCCTGAAGGCCCTGTGTGGCGCGGAAGACGCCGCCGAAGAAGCCAACGTCCTCGCCGAACACGACAACGTCGTCGTCGCGTCCCATCATCACGTCCATTGCATCTCGGATCGCCTCGATCATGGTCTTGCGCGCCATGGCTCAGACTCCTGCCATCTGGCGCTGACGGCGCAGATGCGGCGGCATCTTCGCGTACACGCCTTCGAACATGTCGCGCATCGATGGACGGCCTCCTGCATGCAACGTGCCGTGGCTTTCCGCTTCGCGTTGCGCGGCCATGATCGTATCCATGATCTCCGCTTCGGTCTGCCGGTGGCGGTCCTCCGACCAGACGCCGCGTCTCGTCAGGTGATTTCGCAACCGGATTACCGGGTCACCAAGTGGCCAGGCATCCGATTCGGTCTTGGGACGATAGGCCGCGGGATCATCGGAGGTCGAATGTGCACCGACACGGTAGGTGACGTGTTCGACGAGCGTCGGGCCTAGATTGCGCCGCGCGCGCTCTGCCGCCCAGCAGGCCACGGCGTGGACGGCGAGATAGTCATTGCCGTCCACCCGGAGCGCTGGAATACCAAAGCCAAGGCCGCGTGCGGCGAACGTGCCAGAACCGCCCCGCGCGATGCCTTGAAAGGTCGAGATTGCCCACTGGTTGTTGACGATGTTGAGCACGACCGGCGCCTTGTACGTCGAAGCAAAGACCAGCGCGGCGTGAAAGTCTGACTCGGCGGTCGAGCCATCGCCGATCCACGCGACGGCGATCTTCGTATCGCCCTTGATCGCCGATGCCATGGCCCAGCCAACTGCCTGGATATACTGCGTCGCCAGATTGCCGGAGACAGAGAAGAACCCGTCCTCCTTCGAGGAGTAGAGCACCGGAAGCTGACGGCCCTTCAGCGGATCTTTCTCATTCGAGTAGATCTGGCACATCATGTCGACCAGAGAATGGCCCGCCGCGATGAGCAGTCCGGCCTGGCGATAGGTCGGAAAATTCATGTCGCCCGGCAGCAGCGCCGTGCGAAACGCGCAACTCACTGCCTCCTCACCCATGTGCTGCATATAGAACGACGTCTTGCCCTGCCGCTGCGCCATCAGCATGCGCGCGTCGAAGGCGCGTAGCGTCATCATGTCGCGCAGACCGGCCAGCAGCGCCTCATCGCTCAGAAGACCAGCCCAAGGGCCGACCGCCTCGCCATCGCGGTTGAGCACGCGGATGATGGAATAGGCGAGATCGCGGATGGTTTCGGCGTCGGCATCCACGGGTGGGCGTGCAACCGACCCGGCCCGCGGGATCCGCACGCTCGCGAAGTCAGGGGTGCCGCCCGGACGGACTGCCGGTTCCGGCACATGCAGCTTCAGCGGACCATATTCGGTCATCCTCTTGCCCTCTTCTCGCTCGTCCCGTCTGGAATGTGGTCGCGTGACGATTGCACGCGCGAGCTGATTCATCACCCCGGATGAAAGCCACGCCAATGTGCCTGATTGATGTCTGGAGCCTTACTGGCGGCCGGCACCGCGCAGTGGTGTGAAATGGTTCAGATCGTTCCTGTCGCCTGAAATCTATTGTCCGCCCAACAGTCCCAATCAGGGATGGCAGCAGCTGGGAGTGCTGCCGGGAATCGCGAGCTCGCTCGACGATTTGACACAGACGACCATGCAAGGGAGTTCCTCATGCGTACATCATCGATGATGGCGTTGGCGGCCCTGTTGCTCGGCCCGATCGGGGCCGTGCCAGTATACGCCGCGCCGGATACAACCGGTTGCCCACCCGGCATGCACCGCGCCGAGGCTGAAGGGGGTGGGGTCGGCTCGGAGACCCTGCGCACCCGCAAGGCGGAGGCTGAGGGCGGAGGGGTCGGCTCGGAGACCCTTCGCACCCGCAAGGCGGAGGCTGAGGGCGGTGGGGTCGGTTCGGAAAACCTTCGGACCCGCAAGGCGGAAGCGGAAGCTGGTGGTGTCGGATCGCAGCTGTCGACAGCCGCGAAACCCTGCGTCAGGTAACCGTCCGCCTCGCTAATGTCCCGGCTCGCGGTTCGCCGCGAGCCGGGTTTATTTTGTCCACAAGCCGGTCAGTTGTGGACCTGCGGCGCACCGAGTGCGCCACAGGATCGGCACATTTCTCGCCGAATAGGTAACTAGCGTCGGTTGTTTGCCAAGGATAGCATGACGTTCATGAATGCCCGTTGCCACCGTGCTTTGGCTGACCTTTTTCAGCACGTTCCATTGCCAGCAGGCGTGCTGGGAACAATCAGGCGCAGGATGCGCCAGCCAGGTCGGCACTATCACAATCTTGGGCACCTCGCGGAGATGTGGCGCCAACACCGGACAATGGCGCGTGGCACTCTGCGGACCCAGCGCATCGAACGCCTGATTGCCAGCACCATCGCCCTGCACGATGTGGTCTATCGGACAGAACGGTCTGATAATGAGGCCGCGTCAGCCGCCTTGTGGCGACAGCTTGCCGGCCAGCGGCGCAGGCTGCCGCGCGGATTGGTCCGGCAGGTCGCCACGGCGATAGAGGCGACCGGCCATCATACCGACCCGCATGCGGGGGCCACTTGCGAGCCCTGGGTAAAATGGGTGCTCGATCTCGACCTCAGCCCGATCGGCTTGTCTCCGCACCGTGTGCAGGCCAACGGATCGCGGTTGCGTGCCGAACACCGCAACCTGTCGGCTGCGGCGTGGCAACAGCGTTCGAAGCAGTTCTATGGCGCACTTCAACGACGCGAGCATATCTTCCATTCTCCGCGCCTGCGCAGCGCGTTCGAAGGCAGTGCACAGCGCTATCTCCGGTTCGCACTGGATCGCCTGCCCTGACGGCAGCCATCAGTAGGGTGGTGAGAAATACCACGCGGTCGCCTGGGCTTTTCGCATTTCAAGTTGAGCGCGGTCCTGTTGCACTTGCCGTCTATCGACGTGGTCCTCGCTCGTTTCGGGCTGTTCCAACCACCGCTGCAGCATCTGCAACCATAAGCGGGCATTCATGTTTCATGCCTCCTGCACCGACCTTCCGCGAGATAGGTCGTCGGGAGGCGCAGAACAAAAGAGAACTTTTCACCATCCGCATGAAGAAATCTCACGTGGCAGCCGGCCGGCGCCTCATGAATGCGGCGCGCAGGCAGGTGGCGACCATTTCGCCACGCTGATTGAATGCCTGATGCTCAAACTCCACCACTCCGGCATTGGGGCGTGACTTCGACGCGCGCAGCGAGCGGACGATGGTGCGAGCGCGGATCGTATCGCCGTGGAACACCGGTTTGGGGAACTCGACCTTGTTCATGCCGAGATTGGCGATGGTAGTGCCGAGAGTGGTGTCACCGACGGTCATGCCGATCATCAGCCCCAGGGTGAACAGCGAGTTGACGATGCGCTGACCGAATTCGGTGGTTCTGGCAAATTCCTCATCCAGATGCAGCGGCTGCGGGTTCAGGGTGAGCGTGCTGAACAGCACATTGTCCATCTCTGTCACGGTGCGGCTGAGCGCATGATCGAAGGTCTGGCCTTCACGGAACTCTTCGAAATACAGGCCGGGCATTGCACTGCTCCTTCGCTGCCGGGACCCACCAGTGTGCCGGTCCAGATGGCCGGGACAAGCCTCGTCGAGGCGGCTTCACTGGTAATCCTTCGCCCAGGAGCAAATTCGGCCATATTGCTAAGCGGCTCTCAGATTGCGGGGCGAGCCTGTCGCCTTGATCATGCTTGGGGGGCGCTCCTGCGCCCCCCAAGCATGATTATTGACCTGGCGGCCTGTAGGCTCCGCGGATCTGCCTCGCCTTCTGGCGAATGCCTGTGATCTCGTCCATAGCGAAGAGGCGCGTCAACTTGACGTTCTGAATGGAACCGGACGACACGGCGACACCGCACATAGCAGGTGCCATCTGTGGGTCGGGCACGTCGAAAATCACCAGCGCACCCGGTCCACTGCCCGAGGTGCCATACATCTCGACGAGCCTGCCACCCGCGGCCTCCAACAGCTGGGTAACGGCTTCGCGACGGTTTGTGTTCGGATTTTCCCGCATCGCATTCAGCGCTTGTGGCGTGTAGTCTGCTGTTAAGCAAAACAACATACTGCGTCTCCCCGTTGCGATATTGCCCTGGGGTGGCCGTGCGTGTCGTTATGTCTTTGGAGCAGTGCGATCGACCACCCAGGTCGGACACTAGGCGTGGCCAGCAATGAGACGCCAGTTAAATCGCAATTCCAGCGTGAAATAGGTTGGCAGCTACTGGTGCGTCAGACCAGCCGTCCTTCGAATGGCGGCGTCAGGTCCGGCACATCGAACTCGAGCACCCATATGTCGGGATCGAACCTGACCTGGCGCGCAACGTAAGCGTCGACAGCTGCCTGGTCGACCGGGTCGACACCGGTGCCGCGCATCCAGGCCAGCGCTCCGTCGCCCGCGCGCACTTGAGACAGCACGCAGAGCCCCTCTCGGCCGCGCAGCACCACCAGGACGCCGCCGGAATCGGGATCGCCTTTGCGCAGCACAACGCCGGGCCGGCCGTCGCGGTCCGCCAATCGCAACGCCATCTTCACCCACAAACCAGCCTTCAGCCGCGGTTCCGCCATGCCTCTCCCCGATCGCAGCGCCATTGTGCAGGATGGGGAGGCCACGGCGCGAATCGAGGTCTACATGCAATGGCTTGCCGCAATTCTGATCCTGCTGGTTGGCAGTGCCGCAGCATGCGCGGAAGACGCGATCAGTTTCGGACTCGATTGGCTGGCCGAGGCGGAATACGGCGGCTACTACCAGGCGGTCGCCACAGGTCTGTATGCGCGGCACGGCTTGCAGGTGACCATTCGCCAAGGCGGCCCGCAAGTGAACCAGATGCAGCTGATGATGGCAGGACGGCTGGACTTCAATCTTGGTGGTGGCCGGGCCATCGAGTTCGTTCAGCAGAACCTGCCGTTCGTCGCCGTCGCTGCGATGTTTCAGAAGGATCCGTCGGTACTGATCGCGCATCCTGGGCAGGGCAATGACAGCTTCGTGGCGCTGAAGGGCAAACCAATCCTGATCGGGGCGGATACTCGCGCCGGTTGGTGGCGTTTTCTTGCTGGTAAGTACGGCTACGGCGATGCGCAGATCCGCACCTACACGTTCAACCTGCAGCCGTTCCTTGCTGACAAGACGCTGGTGCAACAGGGTTATCTCGGATCCGAGCCGTTCGCCGTCGAACAGGCGACGCGCGAGAGGCCGGTCGTGCTGCTGCTCGCCGATGCGGGCTATGCCGGCTATGCGAATATCGTCACCACAAGCAGGAAGCTGGTGAGCGACAAACCCGACCTGACGCAGCGCTTCATCAATGCGTCAATCGAGGGATGGTACTCCTACCTGTACGGCGATCCGGCGCCAGCGAACCAGCTGATCAAACAGGACAACCCTGAGATGACGGATGCGCTGCTGGCATATGGGCGCGAGGTGATGAAGGCACATGGCATCGTCGATTCCGGCGATGCATTAGAACTCGGCATCGGTGCGATGACAGATGCGCGATGGCAGGAATTCTACCGCTCAATGGCCGATGTCGGGGTCTACCCGAAGGGGCTGGACGTGACGAGGGCCTATACGCTGCGATTTGTTGACCAGCGCGTCGGGATGGAGATGAAGAAATAGCATGCACCTGCGGTCCGACAGGGAGAGCGGCGGCGAAGCAAGGTCCATGGGGACTGCTTCGCTTCGCTCGCAATGACACGTGCTGCGGCTGTCAGGAGTCGGCCGGCGCTTCGGTGGCATGGAGGCATTGCATGACGTGTCGCTCGATATCGGCGCGGGCGATTTCGTCGCAATTCTCGGGCCTTCGGGCTGCGGCAAGTCGACTCTATTGCGGCTGATCGCTGGGCTGGATCAGCCTGACAGCGGATTGCTGGCATGGGATCCGGGACACGCCCCCAAACCAGGTGACATTGGCTTCGTGTTCCAGGATGCCACTTTGCTGCCATGGGCGAGTGCGGCGGACAACGTGTTTCTGCCGTTACGGCTGAGGAGGACGCCACTGAAACAGGCGATGCCCGAAGTGCACACAGCGTTGCATCGCGTTGGCCTGAAGGGCTTCGAGGCTGCACGGCCTCGCCAGCTCTCTGGCGGAATGCGCATGCGCGTCTCCATCGCCCGCGCCCTGGTGACACGGCCTCGCCTGTTACTGATGGATGAGCCGTTCGCTGCCCTGGACGAGTTCACCCGGCACAAGTTGCAGGAAGACCTGCTGTCGCTGTGGCAGGACCTGCGCTGCACGGTCGTGTTCGTCACACATTCGATCTATGAGGCGGCGTTTCTCGCGCGCCGCATCGTGCTGATGACGCCGCGTCCGGGGCGAATCGATCACGAGCTTGCCTCTCCGTTGCAGCCTGGCCCAGAGGCACGCCTTACGCCGGCCTACGCAGCCCTGGTAGCGCAGGTGACGCACGACATGCAGCGTTCGTTGGCAGCATGAAATATGCGCCGGGCTTGTTTGGTCTGTTGGCACTGCTGGTATGGGAAGCCGCGGTGTGGATCAGCGATGTGCCTTCCTACCTGGTTCCGGGACCGGTTGCGATCGTCGCGGCGTTTCTGGCCGATCCCGGTGGATTGCTGTTGTCGCTTGCATCAACGCTTGTGGTGACGTTTGCCGCGTTGCTGTTGGCGGCCGCCCTGGGGGTTTTGCTCGCGGTCGGTATCGCATCGAGCCGACTGCTTGCGGCGGCGATCCAGCCCTGGGCTGTGGTGCTGCAGGTAACGCCGATCGTCGCGATCGCTCCATTGATTATCGTCTGGGTCGGCAACCCGTTCGCTTCGCTTGTGGTGTGCGCCACCATCGTCGCCTTCTTTCCGGTATTCGCCAACACGGCGGCTGGGCTGGTATCGGCGCCAGCAGAGCTTGCCGACTTGTTCAGACTGTATGGTGGAGGCCGTATCGCCACGCTGTGGCTGCTGCGTCTGCCCGCGGCACTGCCGTTCTTTCTCGCCGGCCTGAGGATTTCAGGTGGGTTGGCACTTGTGGGAGCAGTGGTAGCCGAATTCGTCGCGGGTTCCGGTGGATTTGCCTCCGGGTTGGCGTATCGCATTCTCGAAGCGGGCTACCGGCTGCAAGTACCGCGCATGTTCGCGGCGTTGGTATTGCTGTCGCTGGCAGGGATAGTGATCAACTTCGGGCTGGAGGCCTTCGCCCGGAGCGTCATGCGACGGCGAGGCGAAGGCTGACTCTGCGACGCCGGACCCTGCATGAGCGGCGTGGCTCGGGCCTGCACTTTGACCAGCTGATCATCGCCCAGGCCGCCTTGAACCCTTTTTAACGGAACTAGGCCGCTAACTTCACGGTGGATCATGTGCTGGTCCGCATGATGTAGCTGCATGGATCACGCCCCGCCGATCGCGAAACTGCCTTCGCGCCACAGCACCGCGGCTGAGCTGGCAGCGCTGGCGTGGAGCGAGAGCCTGAGGTTCTGCCATCTCAAATACCGCGGCGATGGTTGCAACGAGCCGTGCGACACTTGCTACCAGACAGCGTTGAACCGCCTGATATTCGATGCGCGGCGAAGTCAGACGAATGCCAGTGTCAAGATCCGGCGGTGATGTCCGCACGCCGCCTATCCTATTCCATTTGCCCGGTTCCGCAGAACCTGCAGGCCGTCTCCAAGATTCCCGCTTGGTCAGGTGAGGAAATCCGAACATCAGGTTGGTCCGAAAAGCGCGCGCTTTCTCTCTTCTGATCGCGACAGCATGCCTGCCATATATCGAGGATCGTTGCGGCGGATCCGTCCGGATTTGCAAACGAGACACATCAGGATAACCTCCAGCTAAAGTCAGGCTGCCTGGGAAAGATATTCGGAGAGAGACGGCAGCCTATGTGTCCGCGGCTCGCGGCAGTTCACGGCCTGGGGTGGGGCGCGGGTGAACTTCGCCGCCGAACCCGGTGGCGGATGACTGCACGTGCCGATCCGAGCAGGGCTGTGAAGGCGCCAATCAAGAGCGTAGACCGGGAGGAACCGTTCACCATGAGTAGCAACCACCGCGTGTCTCGCCGCGAGATGCTGGGCGGCAGCGTCGCAGCGCTGCTGGGCTCCCACGCGTTCGCCCCGCGCTATGGCCTCGCGGCCGATATTCCGTACGAATTTGACGGGTCCAAGTTCCAAATGGGGGCGTCCGAACCTAACCCGAAGCGGGGTGGCGTGATGCGTTACGGCATCCTCAATCGCCCACCGCATTTCGACGTGCATCAATCGGGTACCGTCGGCAACATCGGCACCCAGGGATGCATGTTCGACAACTTGGTGCGACGCGACCCGCGCGACAGCGGAAAGAGCATCGTGCCTGATCTGGCGCACAGTTGGGAGATCACCAAGGACAGCAAGACCTATACGTTCCACTTGCGTCAAGGCGTGCAGTTCCATGACGGAACTGACTTCACGTCCGCAGACGTGAAGGCGACCTATGACCGGATTTGCAAGCCGCCCCCCGGCATCAGCATCCCTCGGAGCGCGTTATTCACCGCCGTAAAGGAGATCAACACGCCTGACAAGTATACTATCGAGTTCAAGCTGGCAGCGCCACGCTCAGTGAATTTCATGATGTCTGCGTTCGCAAGCGGGTGGAACGTGATCTTCAGCAAAAAGGCGCTCGAGGAGAACAACTACGATCTGCGCAAGGTCTTCAACATTCCTGGCACCGGTCCCTTCAAGACAAAGCGGCGCGTCGAGAACGAGATCTGGGTCATGGAGAAGAACACAAACTACTGGAACAACGGACTACCCTACCTCGATGGCATCGAGATCTACAATCTGCTGCCGTTCTCGCCTGAGCTCGGAGCAGCCATCCTCTCAGGCCGTGTTGACTATGCCCGTGCACTCGACCCGGGCACTGTCCGCAAGGCAACGACAATGCCGGGTTTGTCCACTGCGCGGTTCTATCAGAGCGTCATCCATGCAATGTGGATCAATAACAAGCGCAAGCCGCTGGACGATCCCCGGGTCCGCCGTGCGTTGCATCTGATCTGTGACAAGCAGGTATTGGTCGACGTCGTAAAGGATGTCTCCCCGCTGATGGTTGGAGGATTCATCTATCCGTTCTCTGAGTTCGCCACGCCGAAAGATCAGCTTGCGAAGCGGATTGGCTATCAGGACGACTCCACTGCTGCCATCAAAGAGGCGCAATCTCTGCTGCAGGCTGCCGGTCAGAGCAATGGCATGCGGACGCTGGATTTCATGGTACGCGACCTCAATCACCACAAGCTGTTCGGTACCGCCATCCAGGAAATGCTGCGGACTGTGAATATCAAGTGCAACTTGCGAACGGCTGTCGAATCTGTGTGGTTCGGAGATGCAACCGCTGGCAATTTCGATGTGGCTATCGGCGCCATCGTGTCGTCCCTGCTCGACCCGTCGGACTACTTCAACGCCTGGTACCGCACAGGTGGCCCGCAAAACTACTCATTCTGGCACAATCCCCAGTTTGACGGGCTGGTGGATCAGATCGATGTCGAAGTCGATCCCGACAAGCGGCTGGCCCTGATCCGGCGCACCGAGGATATCATGGAGCAAGATCCGCCGTTGGTGCCTGTCGCATGGGAAAACATCCTCGATGCCTGGTACACCTACGTGAAAGGTCACAACCCAAAGGATTATTTCGGCATCTACGACGTGGTTCGGTTCGATACGTTCTGGCTGGACAAGACTTGAGGCGCTTGGAGGGTCACCGGCATCCGGCTGTGATAGCAGGCTGATATGGGACCGCTAGGGATCCCAGGGCGTACGATTCAGCTTGGGGGCAGGTACGGCCCCATTCCAGGCCGATTGTGCTGAATGACGAATACGTTGTTGTAGAGCTGCGCCAGCCACTGCCGGCCCTCCACGGTCCGTTCAAGATGATGCTGGGCATCGCGTATGTAGGGTTCGACTTTGGTCCAAAAAAAGCGGGGGTATCGCTCGGCCAGGTCCGCAGGGCTGGCATAACCGAGCTTTGCGTTTACGCCGGTCTCAGCGAACTCGTAAAAGAGTGCATTGATCTTGCGCGGGTACAGCGGATCGCTGAGTTGTCCGATAAGATCCGCGGCTCGCAGCAGACCAGCCTCGGTATCTGTCTCCGCGTGATCCTTGTCGCCTGGCACTGGAAAGCGGGTCAACTCGATTGCGCGCGCAACACGCTCTCCGTCGATAAGCGGATGATGTGCAAAGCGGTTGAGCACGACAGCCTTGGAACGAAATACATGGTAGGGTGCCAGGTAAGCGTCTGATGCGCCGCGAGGAATGGAGATCGTTTTGCCTGCCGCATCGATCACCTGCTTTTCGGCGCTGTCACCAGGACAAACACCACGCAAATACCCGACGTCGTGCGTGAGGGCGGCGATGATGAAATGCAGCCAGTCGTCCTCGGTCACGTCACGGGTCAGACGAAGTCCACGCAGGATATCCTGGGCAACCAGGGTTACCAGTGCCGTATGCTCGGCGTTGTGATAAAGCGCGTCGCTGGTCGCGAGCCTCTCCATCACCAGCCGTGCCGCCTCGTCGAGCTCGGCGGCAAGACGCTGAACGCCGCTGCCAAAGCTGCGGAGGAAAACGGTTGATAGCCGTTGGCCCAATTCATCCGCCAAGAGCATTGTCGTATTCAGCATGTGCCTGGCTCCGGTAAAGGACCGGCAGTTTCGGTTGGCGTGGAGTATTGTTCAAGATGGGTATCGACTCTCTCGGTCCCGGCGGTGCATGGCCGCATCGTCTGTTTCCATGGCTGTCCGTTGCAATCGCAGTTTGGTGGTGGGTTGTTCCAGTCCCCAAAGCTGACGTTCTGCTGACCTATCTGACCTCGAACCACATCTGTTGAGTGCCGCTACCCGTACCTGTATCGTATTGGATGAGGATTTCTTCCCCACGCTCGATACGTCTCACCGCAGTGATGGAAATGGATCCATCCGCTTGATGCTTTCGATGCGCCGCATTCGGTGACGGAGAGTGATTGTATAACGAGCCGTATCCAAGCGCGATTGCCGCCGCCTTCCCGTCCGTGCCCCACCCAAAGTAGTAATCATACAGACCGGTGCCATCGAGCGTGCGGGCATCCGCCTCGGATAAGGCGATCACCGGGCAGACTTCGATCGTTTCGCCCGGCTCGAAGCGTCGTGCGGCAAAGACACCTCGACCACGGCCCGCACTGCTGCCAATCGTCAGGTCAGCCATACGAGATGACTTTGGGTGCATCGCCAGGAGGACTCATCGGTAATTTCCTGTTCAATACCATCCCTTGCGAGTACGCGGAACCGCGCAACAGCCTGAACTGATCGCACGAAGCTCCGCCCCTAGGCCGGAAGCGGCGCAAGGTCACCCAACAATGAGGGGATGAATTCCGCGACCGTGGGATGGATGTGCATGGCGCGCTCAATAACCGTGTAAGGCGCCTTGGCATACATGGTGTCGAGCACGCAGTGGATGACCTCATCGCCACCCACCCCCAGGAATGACGCCCCCAGGATTTCTTTTGAATCAGCATCTATCAGCATCTTCATGAAGCCCTCCGTCTCGCTTCTTTCCCACGCACGAGACACATCCTCCATGGCAATCTTGCCGACGAGAGCGCGGCGGCCGCTTTTTCGCACCTCCGCCTCGGTCATTCCTGCTCGGCCGAGTGGAGGATCGGTGTATAGTGCATAGGCGGTTATGCGATCGCGAAGCTGCCTGTGCTCGCCATCCAGTAGATTGGCGGCGACGATTTCGTAGTCGTTCCAGGCAGTGTGAGTAAAGGCACCCCGACCGTTACAGTCGCCCAGTGCCCAGATGCCTGGAATGTTGGTGCGGAGTTCATCATCGACCGTGATGTAGCCACGCGCATCTTGTTGCACGCCGGTCCGTTCGAGACCAAGGTCATCCGTGTTGGGTCGGCGCCCGGTCGCGACCAGAAGGTGAGAGCCGCGGATCTCCGAAGTGCCCTCGCAGTCAACCGTCAGGACGATATCGCCTCCCTGCTTTCTAGCGCTGAGGCAGTCCGCCTTCAGGCGAACTGTGATGCCTTCCTTGGTTAGGAATCCGGCGATGGCTTCCGACACGTCTTCATCTTCACGCGGCGTCAGACGCGACCCTAGCTCTATGATCGTGACATCGCTGCCGAAGCGCCGGTACATCTGACCAAATTCCAGGCCGATGTAGCTACCGCCGATAACCAACAGATGAGGCGGTAGAAAGTCTATGTCCATCATCGAGCTGTTGGTGAGGTAATCGACTTCGTCCAGACCAGGGATCTCCGGCACCGCAGCGCGGCCACCCACATTGATGAAGATACGGTCGGAGCTAAGGACCTCTTTGCCAACCTCGACTTCTCGGGCCGATATGAAACGCGCATGGCCTTCATAGACCCGACAGTTCTCCAGGTTCTTCAGTGACCGCTCGACACCGCGATTGGATTGGCCAACGATCTGGTCCTTCCGGGCCTTGACCCGCTTCATATCCATTTTGATTTCGCCGGCGCTGAAACCATAGTCGTCACCACGACGAGCTATGTGTGCAGCATAGGCGCTCGCTACCAGCGCTTTCGTTGGCGTACAGCCCGTATTGACGCAGGTGCCGCCGAAGCGACCGCGCTCGATGATGGCGACCTGCATGCCCGAAGCCGCCATCCGTCGCGCGAGCGCAGGTCCCGCTTGCCCAGTCCCGATGACAATCGCATCGTAGTTCGTCATGTTGTTCTCCTGCTGCGGCAGAATGGTTCAAGCAAGCTCGACGGCAGAGCGACAGGGCTGATCCGACAGCCAGGGGCTGCGGCTTCGATATGGAGGCTCATGGCATCATAGAACTCGACCGCATCGATCGCCACCTGGCCAGACCGATGGTGGTGAAGCCGGCGCAGCGGGCACGATCTTTCCTCGGATAGGCGTAACATGGCAGAAGGGATGCGCAGAGCTCTCTTCTCTCTACAGTCGCCGCTTCGATGGGTTCAGCGTATAGCTGGCGTGTCTTGGCGCGCTGGCATGTGCGCTCCGTTCAGGCCAGCAACCGCGTCAGCATGGTGCGCGTGCGATGCCGTCGCAGCCCCGCATCAGCCGGCCTGCCACCACTGGACATTTAGAAAATTGGACGACGATTGTGCGGGATGCCGCCGTCCCGACAGACGCCAGACAGGCGCAAGGGATCAACTGAAGACGGGCCGGACGGAATTCAGTGCGTCACGCAGTGTTTCGAATTGCTGGATCCGGCAAGGCGGCTCCATCGAGATAACCAGCCAAGACAGGCAATCGACGGGCGGATGGATAACGTGGCTCGGCCTTTCGTCTGGTCCTGTCGTGATCACCACCCGCCCGAACAGCTTGGGATCGTCAGACCGCCGCTCGCTCACATAGGCCATCGGCACATCGCCAGCGCGCCCCAGCCACTCATCGACCAACGCCCGTTCGGCTGGCCCGAGCGACCGCGGCGGAAACGTCAGCAGGATCTCGGCGGCGGTCTTCTTCATTGCGGCAAGCCTGCATGACCCGCCATTTCAGTTTGGTTTCGTTCCGAGAGCGGCGAACGGACCGGCGAATCGGTTGAGCCACTTGCCTCTGCTGCCGCATCATGATCCAAGCCCTCGGACCATGTCCGGGGGCCGGCCTCCGGACGATGTTTGGCCCGGAATTCACATGCCAGCTGATCTGCCCGATCCTGCCAGCAACCCTTCACTGGCCGCCGAGCGCGTGGTGATCCTGGACTTCGGCAGCCAGGTCACGCAGCTCATCGCCCGGCGCCTGCGCGAGTCCGGGGTTTATTGCGAGATCTGGCCATTCAGCGTCGACGCTGAGCGGATTCATGACTGGCGGCCGCGTGGCATCATCCTCTCTGGAGGACCCGCAAGCCTGACCGAGGGCGCATCGCCCCGTGCTCCACAATGTGTGTTCGAGTTGGGCGTGCCGGTGCTGGGCATCTGCTACGGCATGCAGACGATGTGCGACCAGTTGGGTGGCGAGGTGCAGGCTTCCGAACACCGGGAATTCGGCCGCGCATTCGTCGATCTGATCGATGACTGCGTGCTGTTCCAAGGCGTGTGGCAGAAAGGCGGGCGCGAACAGGTGTGGATGAGTCACGGCGACCGTGTGACGCGTCTGCCGCCAGGCTTCCGCTCGGTCGCGGTCAGCGAAGGTGCGCCATTTGCCGCCATCGCTGATGATGCGCGGCGGTTCTATGGCCTGCTGTTCCATCCTGAGGTCGTGCATACCCCGCATGGTGCTGCTCTGCTGCGCAACTTCACTAGCGGCGTCCTGGGTCTTACCGGCACCTGGACGATGGCCGGATTCCGCGCCACCGAAATCGCCCGCATTCGCGCCCAGGTCGGGCATGGTCGGGTGATCTGCGGATTGTCGGGTGGCGTCGACTCGTCGGTGGCCGCGGTGCTGATCCACGAGGCGATCGGCGAGCAACTCACCTGCATCTTCGTTGACCACGGACTGCTGCGCGAGGGCGAGGCTGAGGAGGTGGTGACCACGTTCCGTGACCGCTTCAACATTCGCCTTGTGCATTGCGACGCGTCCGAGCTGTTTCTCGGCGCACTGGACAGCGTCACTGACCCGGAACAAAAGCGCAAGACAATCGGCCGCCTGTTCATCGATGTGTTCGAGGAAGAGGCGGGTAAACTTGGCGGCGCCGACTGGCTGGCACAAGGCACTCTCTATCCCGACGTGATAGAGAGCGTCAGCTTTGCCGGCGGCCCGTCGGTGACGATCAAATCGCACCACAATGTCGGTGGGCTTCCCGAGCGGATGCGGATGAAGCTTGTCGAGCCATTGCGCGAATTGTTCAAGGACGAAGTGCGCGCGCTTGGGCGGGAATTGGGTCTGCCCGACAGCATCGTGGGTCGCCATCCGTTTCCCGGTCCTGGATTGGCAATTCGCGTTCCCGGCGAGATCACTCGCGAGAAGCTCGCACTGTTGCGCAAGACGGATGCGATCTTTCTTGAAGAGATCCGTGCAGCCGGGCTGTACGATGCGATCTGGCAAGCGTTCGCCGTGCTGCTGCCGGTGCGTACTGTCGGGGTGATGGGAGATGCACGCACCTACGACCATGCCTGCGCTTTGCGGGCAGTGACCTCAACAGATGGCATGACGGCCGACGTTTATCCGTTCGATCCGGCTTTCCTGATTCGCGTGGCCGGGCGCATCGTGAACGAAGTGCGCGGCATCAATCGGGTGACCTACGACATCACCAGCAAGCCGCCGGGGACGATAGAGTGGGAGTGAGGGGTGAGGGGATCTGACGGAAGGGCAGCGTAAAGGCAGCCAACACCGCCGGCGAAGTACCAAATTACTCGTCTCCTCCGTTGAAGTTGCAAGCTGATTCGGCGGTGTCTTTCAGGATCGGAGCTTGCGGAAAGCCAAGGCACCGAATCGGTTCCTTTCTGCTCAACGTCACAAGCCGGTACCTGCAGAGATCGCTCGCCTCGTTTACGGTGGAAGACTAAGGATCAACGTGTGGGCAGTCCTGCCTCTTGCGGATGCACGCGAGCTCATCTCATGCTGGAACCCCTGCGGCCCAGCCGCAGGAAAAGATCGTTCTTGCCGTTGGAGTGAACGGATCGCCTAAGCCGTTGCGCCCGCGCGCCCTACGGTATCTATCAAGAGGAGGCAGCTATAGTCATGTCAAATCCCGTGCGTGCTCGGCTACAGAGATCCTGCGCAAGTATTCCACTGGTCTGCTCTACAACCACTCGATCCGCGTCTACCTGTTCGCGGCTGAGCAGGGCCGTGCAAGGAACCTGCGCTTCGACCCTGAACTCCTCTATGTAGCGGCTGCATTTCACGATCTTGGCCTGATCAAGGAGTTTTCGAGCCAAAACGAACGTTTCGAGGTCGACGGCGCAAATGCCGCCCGACAGTTCCTCAGTACCCACGACATTGCCGAAGATCAGGTGCAAGCCGCCTGGGAGGCAATCGCGCTGCACACCACCCCCCGGTATCCCGCGGTACATGCGTCCGGAAGTTGCACTCCTCAATTGACTTGATCGCTGCATCTCCCTTCCCGGACTCGCCGGTTTGAACCGCAACCACCTCGCGCTGACCCCTTCATCTTCCCCATCTGGTAACGATCGCGGTGTGGCGAGGCGACACTCGAGTTTAGATGATGGATCGCAATGTCCAGGTCAGCTCACCAGGATTTGGTGGCTCGCAGAAGATCGGCACCGCATTCTGCGTCCGCATATTCGGCTCGATGCCCATTGCCGACCTTAGCGACCGGAAAAGCGCACCATGCGCGACCACCAGAACAGCGGGTGCCTGCGACGTGGCACGATTGGTGGCGGCAACTGCGCGACGGCGCAACGCGGCAAAGCTTTCGGCACCGTCCGGCGTGGCCGCGCCGGCGACCCAGTCAGCGAACCAGTCGCTCATCGTGTGACCTTCGTGCACCCCAAACGCCACCTCGCGCAGGTCGGGATCGACTTCGATCGGCAGGTCAAGCGCTTCGCCCACGAACTCGGCGGTAACGCGGGCGCGCGACAAGGGCGACGAGACGATCGTGGCGATACCCCGATTGCGCAGCTTTTGCGCCGCAGCACGCGCCTGGGCAATGCCAGTCGCGTTCAGCGGGATATCGACATTGCCCTGTGAAATGCCCTGGGCGTTCCAGTCGGTCTCGCCATGCCGGAGGAACCAGAAAGGAACAGGTTCAAGCGTGACCTCCCGGAACGCCCCGTCCACCTCAGGCGATGCCTTCCTGTTGCAGCACCCGCTGCACCGCGGGCCGTGCCATCATGCGGTTCAGGTGTGCCTCGCAGTTTGGCGGCAGCTTCATGTTCATGCGCTTGGCGCCCCACCACTCCACATAGAACAGAGCGCTGTCAGCGATCGAAAACGACCCAGCCAAATAGTCCTTGTTCTGCAGCGTCTTGTCGAGTACGGCAAAACCCTTCTCGACCATCTCCTTGCCGCGTTCTTTGACCTTGTCCTCGTCTTCCGGGTTCGGCGTGTAGTTGGAAGCACGGAACAGTCGCGAGAAGCCCTGCATGTGCACCGTACTCACGCAGTAATCCAATGCCTCCAACACGCGTGTCTGTGCTTCGACATCGTCCGGCAAAAGCTTCTTGTCGGGGTTGGTGCGCGCCAACCAGTAGGCGATCGCAGGATACTCGGTGAGCACCGAACCGTCGTCACGCTGCAGCGCCGGTACCTTCGACTTGGAATTTACCGCCGTGTACTCCGGCTTGAACTGCGCACCTTCACGCAGATTGACCAGTTGCGTGTCGTAAGGCTTGCCGATCTCCTCCAGAAGCACATGGATCCCGATCGAGCATGCGCCCGGCGAATACATCAGCTTCATCGGTTTGTCCCTCCTTTAAGGCGTGATGACCGGAGCCGGTAAGGCCAGAGGTCTGAATCACGCGATAGAACGGTCAGTCAGAATGAACCTCGCGCCACGCTCCGACGGACGGGCGCTCGAGCCCGAGATTCTCGCGCAATGTGGTGCCGCGATAGTCGTTGTGAAGTAGTCCGCGGCGTTGCAGGTCTGGGACGACGTAGCGCACGAACTCCTCGTAACCCCCCGGCACGTGCGAGGCCGCAACGACATAGCCGTCGCAGGCTCGAGTGGAGAACCACTCCTCCATGCCGTCGGCAACATCCTTCGGGCTGCCGACAAAGCGAGGATGGTCGCGGAACGTGCCTCGGTGTGACACCTCCATGAAGTCCCGCGTTGTCGGGTTGCGCTTGCCCAGGACGCGATACACGCGGTCGCGCAGCCCTTGCGCGCCGGTCCATGTCTGAATCTCCTCTTCCGTCCAAGGCTCATCAACAGGCTTCTTCGCCAGATCGACATTCAGAACTTCGGACAACAGCGATAGCTGATCGATCTCCTTCGGAAGTTTGTCGATCATCGCCACCTTGTCTTCGGCCTCGGCTCGGGTCGGTGCCACAACTGTATAGACGCCGGCGGCGACAGCGACCTTGTCGGGATCGCGACCGGCCTCCGCCACCTGCTGCTTGAACGTGGCGTAGTCTTCCCTTGCGTGTTCCAGGTTGTGGTAGTTGACGAACACCAACTCGGCCCAGCGTGCCGCGAAGCGACGGCCGCGTCCGCTCTGTCCCGCTTGGATCAGCACCGGATGGCCCTGCGGCGAACGCGGTACGGTGAACGGTCCGCGCGAGCGGAAATACGCCCCCTGGTGATCCAGCCGCCGGACCTTGTCGGGATGGGCGAACAGGCCCGTCTTCTTGTCCACAACGAGCGCGTCGTCATCCCACGAATCCCAATGGCCCATGACGACTTCCAGGAATTCGTCGGCGCGATCGTAGCGCTGGTCGTGATCGCCATGCGCGGCATGACCCATGTTCAGGGCCTCGCCGTCATTCATCGAGGTCACGATGTTCCAGGCCGCGCGACCGTTGGTCATCAGATCCAGCGTCTGGAATACGCGCGCGACGTGGAACGGCTCGAAATATGTCGTGGAACAGGTCGAGCCAAGCCCCAGCCGCTCGGTCGCCATACCCATCACCGTAAGGATGGTGATCGGGTCCATCTTTACGCAGCGGATGCCGTTGGCAACGGTATGTGCGTGATCGCCGCCGTACCGATCCGGCATCGCAAGGCGGTCGTCGAAAAAGCCGACATGAAACTTACCTGCCTCGAGGACGCGGGCGACATGACGATAGTAGTCGGCAGTCATGAAGCCTGGCGAGGCTTCCGGATGTCGCCAGGAGCCGACGAAGTTCGTACAATTTTGCGCTTGCAGGAATGCAACGAGCGTCATCTGCCGCATACTGGAACTCCAACACGATACCGTCGCGAGCGAGGCGATTTGCCTCAATCGAACAGGGAACTCACAGAACTCTCGTCACTGATTCGTCGCATCGCCTCCGCCATCAGTGGCGCGATGGTGATCTGGCGAATATTTGGCGCCAGTCGTACCGCCTCCGTCGCAAGAATCGAGTCAGTGATCACCATTGTCTCGATGGGCGAGGAAGCAATGCGCGCCACGGCTCCGCCTGACAGCACACCGTGCGTCACGTAGGCACTGACCGAGCGCGCCCCCGCCTTGATCAGCGCCTCGGCCGCATTGCAATGCGTGCCGCCGGAATCGACCAAGTCGTCAACCAGGATGCAGTCGCGCCCTGCGACGTCGCCGATCACGTTCATCACCTCGGAATGGCCCGCCCGTTCGCGGCGTTTGTCGATGATGGCCAGATCGCGGTTCAGCCGCGTTGCGAGCAGGCGGGCACGCAGAACGCCACCCACATCGGGCGATACGATCATCAGGTCGCGACCGTTGAAGCGCTCCTGAACATCGCGGCTGAACAACGGGGCCGCGTAGAGATTGTCCACCGGTATGTCGAAGAACCCCTGAATCTGCGCGGCATGCAGATCCATGGTCAGAACGCGGTTGGCCCCCGCTGTCGTGATCAGGTTGGCCACCAGCTTGGCGCTGATCGGCGAGCGGGACGCTGTTTTGCGGTCCTGCCGCGCATAGCCGAAATACGGGATCACCGCGGTCACCCGCCGTGCCGAGCTGCGCCGTAACGCGTCCAGCGTGACCAGCAGCTCCATCAGCGTGTCGTTGGCAGGATACGAGGTGGATTGCACCACGAACACGTCCTCGCCACGGACGTTCTCATGGATCTCGACGAACACCTCCATATCGGCGAAACGGCGAATCGAGGCCCTGGTCAGCGGCAACTGGAGAGTGGCGGCGACAGCTTCGGCAAGAGGTCGATTGCTGTTGCAGGCAACGATTTTCATGGTGTCTGGTCGCCCGGTAACGTCATCTGACCGGTTCTACCGCGCCGGATTGGCGGCCTTCTACCAACGGCTTCTCGCGCTGTCCATGAACCGGCTCACCGGACTGCCGGCCAGACTGGCGGTTGATCACGTCGTTGATACCACCGGCGGCCTCGGTCGCCACGATCACCGCGACGTCCGCCCAGTAATGGTCCAGCGACCCAGCCGGAATGTTGTTGAGTTGCACCACTTTGCCGCGTTCATCGCCACTCGGCACCTTGACCGACCAGACAATCTCCACGCGCTGCTGTCCACCGGCAATCGGCACCATGCGCACGTTGCCCTGCACGATGAAGTCGGCCCCATCGGCGCTGTCCTGCACGACCGGCCCGAGCGCCTTCAGGTGCTGCCTGATCTGCTTCGTCAGCGAGGCATTGCCGTCCCCTGGAGCTCCGGCCACCGGTGGAATATCCACTTTGGCTACTCGATTGTACAAGCTGTTGGGGTCGGCCCGCATGGTCGCGCTCTGAATGCCGTCAAGCAGCGCCGCGATCTTCGGCGCGGCCTCGCTCGCCGCCTCGTTCAGCATGTCCGATGATGCGGTTGCCCAGACCTCGGTCGGGACCGGTGTCCCCTGGGTGCTTCCCTTGTCGTTACCTTGCGGGTTCAGCACGCGGTACGTCGGCACCACTGTCGCACCGCGCTGTTCGGCGGTGGCGACCAGCTGCCAGTCGTTAGGCCGAGCCCGATCGGCGACCGCAGGGACCTCCTGCGCCTGAAGGCCCTCTGCAAGCGAGCCGGCAAAATGCCGGCTCGCTTCATCTGACAGCAGCGCCGTGGTTGGAGGTGGCACCGCAAGCCTCGGCGTCGGTGGTTGCGCCAGCTGCCGTCCAGCATTGCCTGGATTGCCAATGAACGGCTGCGGCAGGTCGCCACAGCCGACAAGCAGCAGCAACGGCAGCAGCAGACTGAGATGCCGAAACACGGGCTAACCGGGATCGAGCACGATGATCGAAATCTGATGGCCAATCGGCCCCCCTCCCGCGAGCGTTTGTCGCCGGTAGCTGAAGAAACGCTCTTCATCGGCCGCGGTGTCTATCCCCAGCACGCTGACCGTGCGGAGGCCTGCTACCGCCAATCGCTCAGCGCAATAGCCCGCCAAGTCGAATTGCCAGTGCAGTTCACGACAGCCCGGCGCGAAGAACCGATCATGCGTTTGATCGGGCACCAGGATGGCGTCGCGCAAATCAGCGGCGACCTCGTACGACGCTTGGCCAATACATGGTCCGATCGCTGCGACCATGGTCTCCGGCTTGGCGCCAAGCCGCGTCATCGCGCCTACCGTGGCTTCGACGACGCCGGCCACCGCGCCGCGCCATCCGGCATGGACGGCGCCGATCACGCCGGCTGTGGCGTCCCCGATCAGAATCGGAGCACAGTCGGCGGTGATGACGCCCAACGCGATGTCGGGTCTGGTCGTCACCATGGCATCCGCCGGTGGTCCCCGGCCCGGCAACCAAGGGGCCGTAACCTCGATCACCTTGGCGCCATGCACTTGCATAAGACCGACAAGATGTTCGGGTCGGGCACCGAGAGTCTGCACCGCGCGGGCGCGGTTCTCCAGGACTGCCTCACGCGAATCGCCCCCCGACAGACTGCAGTTGAGGCTCGCATAGGAGCCCTCCGATACCCCGCCCTGGCGGGTGAAGAAGCCATGCGGCACGCGAAGTGAATCGGTGGTCAGCGGCATGAGGCGGCTTTTCGCCGCCTCTCAGAGCGTTGTCCAGGCCGGCTCAGCGCATGGCAGCGGTTCTGCTGATGGGCTTCCGCCGTATCGGAGGGAATGGTGCAACGCGCGGAACGCCGGAACGACGCCCATCCAGAACGCTTACGGCACGTCGCTGCTGGCGGCCGCGGGAGCGGCTCGGCCGCCATCGGGCAGCATGCCGTGACCGGCCAGACGCGCGGTTTCAGCCTTCGAAGCCCGGCGGCGTCGGCACGGCCGGGCTCGTGATCGCGAGCGCCTTGAACAGGCGGCCCATACGGTTGGGCTCAGCGAGGCGGCGCCCTGCCTCAACAAGTGCTGCGGCGTGGCCTGGAGACTTGCCAGTTGCCAATCGGTTGATACGTTGGAACAGCCCTAATCGTGCCAGGAACAACCCCTGCGCCACCGGCCCGCTCACTGCGGCTCCGGCGCCCATTGCAGCCCTGGCGAGCGCGGCAAAATCGACATGCGCAGTGAGGTCCGCTGTGCCGGGCATCGTCAGAGGATCCGCCGGCCGGCCGTCACGCAGCGCCTGCAAACTGTCCCCTGGAGCGCTCACTTCCGGCCCATAGTCAAGGAACAGCGCGGCGCCAGGACGGGCGACGACACGCGCCGCAAGCGACGAGGCCAAAGCCAGGCCCGCTTCACCGCACTCGACCACCACACCCTCCCCCTCTCCTTGCGGGAGGGGGGCGGGGGGAGGGAGCCCAGCCTCAATCTCCACAAACTGCCCGTCCGCGACGAACCGCTCCATCCAACCGCCTCGTCGCCGTACAAACTGCCGGATCGGCAGGGCATCCAAGAACTCATTGGCCAACACCAGCACCGATTCATGCGGCACAGCCTCCAGCGTGGAGTGCCAGATCACACCTGGTAGCCGCTCTGCCTGGATCGCCCGCAATCGTGACGAGCTCTCCACCAGATGCAAGTGCAGCGCCGCGCGAAATCCCGGCGCCACACCTCCTATCGCGCGCAGCGCGTCGGCCATCAGCGTGCCGCGGCCGGGACCGAGCTCGACCAACAGTACGGGATCTGGCCGCCCGATCAGCTCCCAGGTCACTGCGGCCCAAAGCCCCAGTATCTCGCCGAACACCTGGCTGATCTCCGGCGACGTTGTGAAGTCGCGAAACGGGTCCTGGTGCGCATAGTACGCCGCGTTGGCGCGTGCCATGAACCGGTCGAGCCGTTCCATCAGTGACGCCGCAGAATCAGCCAGCCTCCGGCGATGAGCATTGGGATGCAGAGCAGCTGGCCCATGGTGACGCCGCCGATCAGGTAACCCAGGAACACGTCCGGCTGGCGAAATATCTCGCAGATGCTGCGCGCGATAGCATAACCCGCCAGGAAAGCGCCGCTCAAGACACCGAATTGGGCGCGGATGCTTTCCTTTCGCGCCAGCATCAACATCACCGCGAACAGCGCGGCGCCTTCCAGCAGCGCCTCGTAGAGCTGGGATGGATGCCGGGGGGCCGGGCCGCCGGTGGGGAAGATCATCGCCCAGGGAAGCCAGTCCGGTGCCAGCCGTCCCCACAGCTCGCCATTGATGAAGTTGGCGATCCGTCCGAAAAACAATCCAATCGGCACGCACACCACGACACGATCGGCAAAGCCCAGCATCGGAATTTGGTTGCGTACACAGAACCAGATGATCGCAATGATGACCCCCAGCGCGCCGCCATGGAAACTCATGCCGCCTTCCCAGACGGCGAAGATCATCGCCGGATGAGAGAAATACAGGCCCGGTTGATAGAACAGCACGTAGCCAAGGCGTCCGCCGAGGACGACGCCGAGCGTTGCCCAGGTTAGAAAATCATCGGCCTGTACTGGAGTGGCGACGACGGGCGCCAGACGCACCATGATGCGCAGCAGCCGCCAACCAAGCACCAGACCCGCGATGTAGGCCAGCGCGTACCAGCGAATGCCGAATGGCCCGATCTGGACGATGACCGGGTCGAATTGCGGAAACAGCAGAACCGGAATCATACGAATGGATCGGATTGCTTCAGGTAGTCCTGCACATAGCGGCGCACGCCTTCCTCGAGCGGCGTGAACTGCCCAGCGAATCCGGCGGTGCGAAGGCGGGTGATCGAAGCCTCGGTGAACGACTGATACTGCCCGCGCAGTGCGTCGGGCATGTCGACGAACTCGATCTGTCGCGCCACCCCAGCGGCGTCGCAAACGGCGTTGGTGAGATCGACGTAAGTGCGTGCCCAGCCAGTGCCGACATTGAACAACCCGGTCACACCTGGGGAATCGAGCAGCCAGAGCAGGACATCGACAACGTCACCGATCCAGATGAAGTCGCGTCGCTGCCCACCATCCGCCACCCCTGGCGTCGTCGAGCGAAACAGCCGCGCGGCCCCGCCAGCCGCAACCTCGTCGTACTTGACTTTGACCACCGAGATCATGCGGCCTTTGTGGTACTCGTTCGGTCCGAAAACATTGAAGAACTTGAGCCCCACCCACTGCGGCGGATGCGGACGCCGCTCGGCAATGGCACGCGCAACCCGAAGATCGAATGCGTGCTTGGTCCAGCCATATAGATTGAGCGGACGCAGCTTCTCCAGGGCGGCAGGCGCCACGTCATCGTCGAAGCCCGCAGAGCCGTCGCCGTAGGTGGCCGCCGATGAGGCGTAGACCAGCCGGACCCCGTGGTTAGCGCACCAGTGCCAGACGGTTCTCGACAGCTCCACATTCGTGGCCCAGGCAACGTCCCCGTCCGTTGCTGTCGTGTCGCTGATCGCGCCGAAGTGGTAAATCATTTCGAGCGGCGGCCGACTGTCGAGAAACGCCTCTATGTCGTCCGGCGGAATCAGTTGCGCCGGCGGATGCTTCGCCAGGTTGCGCCATTTGCCGTCGCGGCCAAGCCGATCCGCGACGGCGGTCTCCACACCGCGAGCAACCAGCGCAGCGTGCAGATTCGAGCCGATGAAGCCGGCGCCGCCCGTGACCAGTATCATGCGGGGCGTTATAGGTTGACGGACGAGTCCGCAAAAGCGGCGAAGGGATTGCGACCATGAGCGAACGGCCCCGCTTCTTTGACGACCTCGCGGGTGTGGCGGGCGGAGCGTTGTCCGCGCTCGCCGGTCTGCGCGAGGAGATCGAGGCCCTGGCGAAGGCGCGCATCGATGAGGCGATTCGGCGTCTCGAACTGGTCAGGCGCGAAGAGTTCGATGCGATGGCAGAGCTGGCCGCCAACGCCCGAGCTGGGCAGGAGGCGGCAGAGGCGCAGATCAACGACCTGCTGCAGCGGATCGCCGCACTGGAGGTGCGAGTCGCCGCCCTGGAGACACAGAAACCCGGCACGTGAGACTTGCGGCGCGCTGCGTGCGCTGGCTAGGCTAGGGATCGTGGTTAACTTGGCGCCGTAACCCCCAGATGCGGCTACCGAAGAAACCGTCCGGCCTTCCCTGCACGAAATGGGAGACCAACCATGTCCATGACGGCTCTCAGCCACGACGCGGCCAATCCCCTCGACACCATGGAGCAGATCATCAGCGCCAATGACTGGGCGTGTGATCGACGCAGTGCTTCGGAAATGGCGGCCGAGGCACCCGGACGCTGGTGCGATTACGGGCTGTATTTCTGCTGGTCGCACGAGATCAGCGCCATGCACTTCACCTGCGCCTTCGACCTGAAGGTGCCCGAGAAGCGGCGCGCCGCGCTCTACGAGCTGCTGGCGCTGGCCAACGAGCGGCTGTGGATCGGCCATTTCGGCATGGAAGCCGACGATGGCATGCCGGTATTCCGTCACGCGGTGCTGCTGCGCGGAGCGCCAGGCGCCTCCACCGAGAGCCTTGAAGATATGGTTGATATCGCACTCACCGAGTGCGAGCGGTTCTTTCCGGCATTTCAGTTCGTGCTCTGGGGCGGAAAAACGCCTCAGGATGCGCTGGCTGCCGCCATGCTGGAGTGCATGGGCGAGGCATGAGCAGGCCAGGTATCCCCAGGATATGAGCATTCCACCGATCCTGCTGGTTGGCTGCGGGCGCATGGGCAGTGCGATGTTGGCCGGCTGGCGAGAGCAGGAACTGTCCGCCTCGATCGCGGTCGACCCCGCACCGGATGCGGCGAACTGGTCGGGCGCTGACCTCAAAGTCGTTTCGGACGTGGCTGGGATACCGCAGGACTTCGCGCCAGAGGCGGTCGTGTTCGCGGTCAAGCCGCAGAATGCCGCTGAGACGCTGCCGCTCTACCGAAAATTCGCTGGCCAGGCCGTATTCCTGTCGATCATGGCGGGCCGGACAATCGGCGGGATGCGAGCACTGCTTGGCGACTCCGCGGCGATCGTCCGGGCTATGCCGAATACGCCAGCGGCAGTGCGTCAGGGTATGACCGTCGCATGCCCCGGACCGGGCGTGAAGATGCCTCAGGGTGAGTTGTGCGAGCGCCTGCTCAAGGCTATCGGCTTGGTGGCCTGGGTCGAGAATGAGGCACTGCTCGACCCGGTCACGGCCGTCTCGGGCAGCGGCCCGGCTTATGTGTTCCTGTTGGCCGAACTGATGGAACAGGCGGCCCGAGAGCAGGGTATCCCCGCCGATCTGGCGCGGCTACTCGCACGACAAACAATCGCCGGTTCTGGCGCATTGCTGGCCAGCAGCCCGGAAGAGGCCGACGCGCTACGAGTCGCCGTCACCAGTCCCGGCGGTACCACCGAGCGCGCACTGGCCGTATTGATGGCGCCGGGTGCCTGGCCTGCCGCGATGCGCGAGGCGATTGCGGCGGCGACGAAGCGCTCGCGTGAACTGGCGGGATAGCTCAGCCGCGTGCGTTTGCCGACTGGATGGCATTCCGCAGCAGGGCGACGAACCGGCCGCTCTCCCAGGCCCCATGGAACACGGGAGGTGTTCGGTCCGCGGGATCGGCTGGGCGGCCTGCCCGGATCGCAGGGTTGTGGCAATGACCAAGTGCGACATAAGTGACGTCGCCATTTCCTGCTTTCTTTGTGTATCCCAGGACGCGGGTTTTCCCGTCAGGCAGCAATGACGTATCCGACGGATAGAGCGTGCCGATGCTCGGCGATATGGCTCCGGGCCCATACTCGGCAGTGAGTAGGATGCGCGCGGCCTCAGGATCCTGCAGCTCGATAAAATACGGCTCGTCCTCCACTTCGAAGGAGGTGCCGACGCCGCGGGTGAGCGGATCGTCCGGGTCCCGCACGTCGACACGGAACCTGCAGATCGGCGGATGGGTCAGGAAATAGCTGCCCAACAGCGCGTGGTGCTCCATCTTGACCGTTCGGCGCTGGCGCATCCCCTCGACCCGTTCGGCGCGCCCGCCGCTGGTGCCATGCAACGCTAGCCAATGGCCTCCCGTTTCCAACCAGGTCCGCATGGCCTGGCATTGAGTGGCGTCGGGATAGGGGCCGGCGACGTAAGTGATCAGCAGTCGGCTGGACGGCAGCCACTTCCCGACGTCGGCAAAATCGTTGGCGACGGAAGCCGATATGCCAGCCTCGGCAAGCAGCGTGAGCAGGCGAAGCCGGGCATAGTCGTGGTCATGTCCGGCGGCTGATCCAGGTGGAAACCCGCCTGCGATGACGTGAGCCCCACTGCCGATGTCCCCTGCCATGCGTTTCCTCATTCAAGAACTGGGCGTATGCCCGAGCTTGTATGCTCCGTGCAGAGGTTGAGCAAACCGCCGCTGCGCGCCACGTCATCCCCACGGAAGCGGTGACCCAGCCCATCGGCCGGTGCCCTTGGGTCGGCTGGATTCCCGCTTGCGCGGGAATGACGGAAAAGGTCAGCCGTATGTGTCTGTTTCGTGTTCAGCGATTCTGGGCCCGGAGGACGGCATGAGCTGACAACCGGGCCGCGCTTCGCCATGTTTGAGGCATGGACGATGCAGCCTTCGACAGTGCACTGATTGCCGCGGCATTCCAGATGGTCGCCGAGCGAGGATGGGCCAGGTTATCGGTTGCCGAAGCCGCTGGCGCAGCCAGCCTGCCGCTGGCGCGCGCTCGCGAGCGCTTTCCCAGCCGCGCTGCGATTCTGTTGCGCTTCGGCCGGTTGGCGGACCAGGCGGCATTGGCGGAAACGCCCGCAGATGGCACCACGCGCGATAAGCTGTTCTACCTGCTTATGCGCCGAATCGACACGCTGCAGGCCCATCGGGCCGGGGTGCTGGCACTGCTCCACGACCTGGCCGCACATCCGGCAACGGCGCTGCTGCTGGCACTCGCCAACCGGCGCAGCATGCGGTGGATGCTGGGGGCCGCCGGTGTCCCAGCGGTCGGCGTCAACGGCGAACTGCGGGTGAAGGGGCTGTTGGCAGTCTGGTTGTGGACCATTCGAACATGGCGGACCGACGACAGCACTGATCTCTCGGCCACCATGGCAGCTTTGGATACAGCCTTGCAGCGCGCCGAGAGGGCGGCCGCCTGGCTGGGCTGGCGCCAAAGGGAGCCGGGTCAGTCGCCAGCCGAACCGGAGGCAGCCGCGCCGGAGGAGCCGCCACCCGCTGCGCCAGCTTGAGCCTTGTTTGGCTGCCGCCTATCAAGCATAGCCAGCAGGAGGGCGGGTGATGGCGACGCGCAGCGTGGCGACGGTGTTCGGCGGTTCGGGCTTTGTCGGTCGCTACATCGTGAAACGCCTGGCGAAGAAGGGGTTCGTCGTTCGCGTTGCCATGCGTGATCCCGAGGCTGCCCTGTTCCTGAAGCCGATGGGTGCGGTGGGCCAGATCGTTCCTTTGTATGCGTCGCTGACCAACCAGCCGACGGTGCATCGCGCCATCGAGGGTGCAGACCTGGTCGTCAACTGCGTTGGCATCCTGGCGGAACGTCGTGCCGGCGACTTTCAGCGGGTCCAGGCTGACGGCGCGCAGACGGTGGCGCGTCTCGCCACGCAGGAAGGGGTGCAGCGTCTGGTGCACATTTCTGCCATCGGCGCCAACGTGCACGCGGCAAGCCGCTATGCCGCGACGAAAGGGGCCGGCGAGGCTGCGGTGCGCGAGGCGTTCCCCGACGCCACCATCCTGCGTCCTTCGCTGGTGTTCGGTCCAGAGGACCAGCTGTTCAATCGGTTTGCCGCGATGGCTCGCATCATGCCGATCATGCCGGTGATCTGCGGCGACACTCGGTTTCAACCGGTCTATGTCGGTGATGTTGCCGACGCGGTGATGGCGGCACTCGCTCGCGCCGATGCCGCCGGTGCCGTATACGAGCTGGGCGGCCCGCGGATCTGGCTGTTTCGGGAAATCCTCGCCTATATCGTGCGCGAAACTGGCCGCCGGAGGCCGATGGTGAATATTTCGCTGGGGATGGCACGATTGCAGGCCACCATCATGGAGCTGCTGCCCAGCAAACCTTTGACCCGCGACCAGTTGTTGATGTTGCAGCAGGACAATGTCGTCAGCCCGGAGATGCCAGGGCTGAAGGAGCTCGGGATCGTGCCAACACCGGTGGAGCTGGTCGTGCCTGCGTATCTGCGTCGCTTTCAGCCAGGCGGCGGCAGGCGCCGTGTGCTGCCGGAGGAACAATCTGGCGGTGTCACCGACCTGTCGATGCAGACGAGAGACTGACAGCAGCGTCGCAGGGCGATAAGCAGCAGCAATGCGGACACTGTATCACCTGCCCCTATCGCCGTTCTCCCGCAAGGTTCGTCTGGTGCTGGCGGAGAAGCGGCTGCCGTTCGACCTGCGCGCAGAGAAGGTTTGGGAACGGCGTGCCGAATACCTCGAACTGAACCCAGCCGGCACCGTGCCGACGTTGGTCGAAGACAATGGCCTGGTGATCCCGGACTCCAGCGTGATCTGCGAGTATCTCGAGGAAGCGTATCCCGACACACCGCTGCTCGGCCGTACTTTGGCCGAACGAGTCGAGGCGCGGCGCCTGGTTGCCTGGTTCGACGGCAAGTTTGCCGCCGAGGCGACTCGCAACCTCTTGTACGAGAAGGTGCTGAAGCGGATGGCGGGGCGAGGCAACCCAGACGCTTCCGCGATTCGCGCCGGCTATCTCGGTCTGCGCTACCACCTGGAATATCTCGGTTGGCTCGCGGAGACGCGAAAGTGGCTTGCCGGCAGCATGATGACGGTCGCCGACTTCACCGCAGCAGCCCATTTGTCGTGTCTCGACTTCATTGGCGATGTGGACTGGAGCGTGTCGCAGTCAGCGAAGGATTGGTATGCGCGGATGAAATCGCGGCCGAGCTTTCGCGGTGTCCTTGCGGACCGCCTCGCCGGCATGACAACGCCGGCGCACTACGCGGATTTGGATTTTTGAAGGCGTCCGCCCCCTCCCACCAAGGGAGAGGGCAGCCACCTGCCTCATGGCAGCGTCGTCGTGTCCAGCAGCTTGTTGATCGTGTTCCCGAGATCATCCAGCGTGGGCGACGTGTGCGGCGGCCAGTTGCGAGTATTGATAGCATAAGCCCAGTCCACGCCGTCGCCGCGTGACCAGGCGAGTGTCGACGAGCCCGGCGTGCTGCCGGAGCGTGCCGAGTTGGGTGCCCGACCGCCATTGCCCCAGACCGCATGCCGGTGGATGAACTGAGTCAGTGCAGTGGCCGAGGCCGACGTGCCAGCAGGTGCAGCGGCCACCTCCTTCACCTGACCATCGCCGCCGAAGATCGCTGGCACGAGTACGGGTGACAGCGGATCGAGCGCGGAAAGCCCTAGGCCCTCATCCTCGATCATCGCCTCGGTCGGCGGCTGCTGATTGGCGGCGGTCGGCCGGAGCTCCACCTCGGTGATGCCTTCGGGCTCCAGCAACGTGCTATTCACATAGGCGAAGTAGTCCGTACCAGTGACCTTCTCGACCAGCGCGCTCGCCAGCAGATAGCCGAAATTGGAATACTGGCTGCGTGCACCCGGGGCGAAGTCGAGCATCCGGCCGTACATGTAGCGACACACGTCAAGCTTACTGACTTTGTGGCCGAGTCCCTGATCCAGCGCGATCTTGCGCATCTGGTAGGTGGGGTCGAATCCCGAGCCCGTGGCGGTGTCGTCGTAACCGCCCATGTGGTCCAGCAGCTGCTGGATGGTAATGCTGTCGCTACGCGAGTCAGCCGGATGAGAAAAGCCGAGCATCGGGTATACGGTGGAATTCGGCTTCAGCTTCCCAGCGTTGTACAACGATTGCACTGCGGCCTCGAGGAACATCTTGCTGCAACTCGCCAGCAGGAACCGGTCCGACGGCCGCGTGATGCGGTATCCGTCTTCGGCCCAGGTATAGGCGCGTGCCAGCCTGGTCTCGCCGTTCTTCGCGATGGTGAGCTGCGCGGCACGCACAGCGTTCGCCTGCATGAAGGTCTGCATCGCGTGGTCGAAGCCTGCAAGCGATGGAACCTCTGTGCCGGTCACGTGCCAGTGTCGCGGCAGAGGGATGTCGCGCTGGGCGAAGATCGCCGCATAGCGCGTGTCACTGCCGCTGCCGCCACCTTGCACCGAGATCGGATAGAAGCCGCGCGCATTCTGCGCATCGAACTCCGACTGGTACTGGGCGGATGTCATGCCGTGACGCGCGACCCACGGCCCGACCATGTCATCCTTGAACAGCGAGCAGTAGAGATGATCGGATGAGACCGCGACCTCGGTAGGACGATAGAACGGGTTCGATGTCTCGGCATTGAACACCGTTTGATAGTTCACGCCATCATCCGCGTAATGGACGTGCCATTTGGTGTAACCTGCGTTGGGATGCCAGACTCCGATGAAGCGACGATCACTCGGTGTACCGTAGATCGCCATCGAGCGCAGGATCATCTTGCCATCGCGCGCCACCTTGTTCTGGTGCTGAAAGGTGCCGACATTTGCCTCGGGCCCCGACATCATGCCATGGCGGGCAAACCAGGGTCCGGTGATTCCTTGCTCGAACACCGCAGCGAACACGGCGTCATTCGCACTGCCGGTGGCGGAGACCAGCACCGGCACAAACCCGCGCGCCGTCTGGGTATCGAAGAAGCTCTGATATCCCGCCGCATTCACGCCATGCACCGCGACCCAGGCCGAACCGCTGCGCTGCACCCACACCGCGGCGTAGCGCGCATCACCCGGATCGCCGTAGACGCTGAGCGAGATCATCCGGTAGCCCTGAGCAGACAGGCTGTTGAAATTCGCCTGGTGCTGTCCGGCAGTCACTCCGTGATAAGCTTGAAACATGCTGCGTTTCCCCTTCTGGTCAATAGATCATAACACTATTGATACGAATTCCCTGTGACGGATATCACTCTTTTGGCTAGTTTCGGGGTGGGCTATGTCGGCTCGGCGGTCGTTCAAGCGATGGCGGCCAAGAGCCTTCCGGTTATCGGAATTACCCGCGCGAACTTTGCCGAGGCCGGCATTGCCATCGCTGCGGCGACACACCTGCTGTCAACCGTGCCTCCGGACGAAGCCGGTGACCCTGTCCTGTTGCGGCACGGCGAGGCGATTGCATCCGCTCCCAGGCTCAAGTGGATCGGTTACCTCTCGACCACAGGCGTCTATGGTGATCGCAACGGCGGTTGGGTGGACGAGAATACCGAACCTGCGCCAGGGGCCGATCGCAGCCGTCGCCGCCTTGCCGCCGAGCAAGCTTGGCGTGCTCTGGCCGATCGTCGCGCAGTGGATGTGTTCAGGCTCGCGGGCATTTACGGTCCCGGCCGTTCGCCTTTCGACAGCCTGCGCTCGGGAACCTCTCGGCGTGTGATTCGACCTGCTCATATGTTCGGTCGCATCCACCGCGACGACATCGTCCGCGCTATCCTCGCAGCGATGCGGCAGGAGCGCGCAAGCGGCGTTCGGGCCCTGAATTTGACCGACGACGAACCAGCGGAGAGCGCGGCGGTCATCGAAGAGGCGGCGCGTTTACTTGGGGTACGGGCGCCCGACGCCGTGCCGTTCGAGCAGGCAGTGGATAAGATGAGCCCGATGGCGCGCAGCTTCTGGGCGGAGAACCGCAAGGTGTCCAGCCAATGGACCCAACAGGCACTCGGGTTGCGCTGGCTGTATCCGAGTTATCGCGAAGGCCTACGCGCCATTCTCGTCCAGGAGCGCGGCGATCGTCTGCCGTAACAGTGACAGATCCTGCGGTCGCGACAGACGATGATCGCCATCCTTGACCAGGATCACGCGTACGTCGCGACTGCCCACCTGGTCGGCGATTCGCAAGGCGAATTCCCAGGGCACGTCAGGATCGCACTGGCCGTGCAGCAAACGCACAGAACAATCGAGCGCGATAGGCGCTTGCAGCAGCAGGTGGTCGCGCCCGTCCTCGATCAGTTCGCGCGTGATCGGATATGGATCGCCATACTGGCTGGGAACATGAAGCACGCCATCGCTCATCAGAGTGGCGCGCTGCTCGAAGCTCATCGCCTGCCACATCAGCACCTCGGTGAAGTCTGGCGCTGCGGCGATGCCGACCAGCCCGACAATACGCTCCCGGCGCGCGCGGGCCACGAGCAGAGCAATCCAGCCGCCCATCGATGAGCCCACCAGGAGCAAAGGGCCTTCGCTCGCCTGGTCAACGACTGCTAGCGCGTCCTCGGCCCAGCGGCCGATCGTGCCCTTCTCAAACTGGCCGCCGCTTGCACCATGGCCGGAGTAGTCGAACCGCAGAATCGCCTGCCCGCGTTCGGCGCAGTAGGTCGCGAGTGCAGTCGCCTTGTCCCCGGTCATATCGCTGCGGAAGCCAGGCAAAAAGACCACCGTGGGGCTTCGGCCTTCCGTGAGCATCCAGGCCAGTTCCACGCCATCACCGCGATCGAGCCGACGAATGGTTGCCATGTCAGATCCTCAAGGACAGCCAGTCCAATGCACGCGTTATATCATCGCAGTGGCGGGCAACGAGCCGATGCTTTGGCGCAAGTGACGGATTGGAAGAACGGCAGACCGTATTTTGCTATCAGTTCGCCGGTAAGCCGCGCCGCCTCGGGGAATCTCCGCGTGGATCTGCGCCTTCTCGGCCTCCTCAAACGCGTTGATGATAGCTGCCTCGACGGTACGGCAAATAATGATCCCGAGCCCCCAAGTCTCCGCCACCAAGGCCGCATTTTAATCGACGCTCACCGTCTTGCGACGGGCGTTTACGTCATATAGAGGCGTCCGCATGGGCATTGCTCCACGGGTCAAGAGACGCCACCGAATTAACTATGGGTGGTAACGCCGGCAAAGTCACCGCGCTTCAAGTGCTGCCGTCGCTGATCACCGGTGGGGTCGAGCGGGGAACGATCGAGATCACTCAGGCGATTGCCCGCGCGCGATGGGTTGCGCTGGTGACCAGCTCCGGCGGGCGGCTGGTGCCAGCCGTAGAAAGCGCCGGCGGCCGTCACGTGACCCTGCCGCTCGCATGCCACAACCCGCTGACAATCTGGCGCAATGCTGCGCGGCTGGAGCGGCTGATTCGCGACGAGTGCGTGGACATCGTTCATGCGCGTTCGCGGGCGCCGGCATGGTCCGCATGGCTCGCTTGCCAACGTACCGGCGTGCATTTCGTGACCACCTATCACGGCACCTACAACGAGGATTTGCCATTCAAGCGACAATACAACTCGGTAATGGCAAAGGGTGAACGGGTAATTGCCGCCAGCCGGTTCATCGCCGACCTGATTGTGCGGCAGCACAAGACCGAACCAGAACGGATCCGGGTAATCCCGCGCGGCGTGGACCTTATGGTGTTCAATCCGACGCGGGTCGGCGGCGATCGCATGATGCGGCTGGCGCAGGCGTGGCGTCTACCGGAAGGGACGAAGATCATTCTGTTGCCTGGGCGGCTGACAAGCTGGAAAGGGCAGGGGGTACTGATCGAGGCGCTCGCGCGCATCGATAGGCGCGACATCTGCGGCGTACTCGTCGGTTCGGACCAGGGCCGCCACCATTATTCCTCTGGTTTGGTCAAGCGGGCGGAGGCACTCGGGGTCGGGGATCGGCTCCGGCTGGTCGGGCAGTGTGACGATATGCCGGCCGCGCTGATGCTGGCGGATGTCGTGGTCCATGCCTCGGTGCAGCCGGAAGCGTTCGGACGCGTGGTGATCGAGGCGCAGGCGATGGGTCGGCCGGTGATCGCCTCCGACGTCGGAGGCCCTGCGGAAACGGTCGAGCAAGGTGTCACTGGCTGGCGCGTTCCGCCGGGCGATGCATCGGCCCTGGCGTCCGCGATACAGCAGGTACTGGCACTGAACGCGGAGCAGCGCGCCGCGCTGAAGGAGCGGGCGAGGGCGGCAGTGCAGGCCGACTACACTGTTGGCGCGATGCAGGCGGCGACCCTCGATGTTTACCGCGAGGTCATAGGACTTGCGTAGCAAGGGGCACGTCGCCATAGACAGCCGCTCCGAATGAAGGAGGAGTATCGGCCGATGCCCGCCATCACCCTGCCCGACAAATCCGTGCGCCAGTTCGACGCGCCGGTGACGGGCGCGACGGTGGCGGAGGCGATCGGACCTGGCCTTGCGCGGGCGGCCCTCGCGATGAAGCTGGACGGCAGGCTGGTCGATCTCGAGACGCAAATCGACCACGACGCCGACGTGGTATTCGTCACCCGTCGCGACCCCGAGGCGCTGGAGCTGATCCGCCACGACGCGGCGCACGTGCTGGCGGAGGCGGTGCAGGAGCTGTATCCAGGTACCCAGGTTACCATTGGTCCGGCGATCGCCGATGGCTTCTACTATGACTTCGCCCGCAACGACCCCTTCACCCCAGACGACTTTCCCCGGATCGAGGCCAAGATGCGCGAGATCGTCGCGCGGGGCGAAAAATTCGTGCGCCAGGTGATGGACCGTGACGCGGCCATCCGGTTCTTCGATGACAAAGGGGAAAAATACAAAGCCGAGATCATCCAGGACCTGCCGCGCGACGAGACCATCACGCTGTATCGCCAGGGCGACTGGGTTGACCTCTGCCGCGGCCCGCACATGCGTTCGACCGCCGATATCGGCGGCGCCTTCAAGCTGATGAAGGTCGCCGGCGCCTATTGGCGCGGCGATCACCGCAACGCCATGCTGTCGCGCATCTACGGCACCGCCTGGCGCGACCAGAAGGAACTCGACAATTACCTCCATGTGCTGGAGGAGGCAGAGCGGCGGGATCATCGGCGGATCGGCAAGGAAATGGGGCTGTTCCATTTCCAGGAGGAAGCCGCCGGCAGCGTGTTCTGGCATCCCAAAGGCTGGAAGCTCTACCGGACTGCGGAGGCCTATATGCGCCGGCGGCTGGATGCCGCCGGGTATCAGGAGGTGAAGACCCCGCAACTGGTCGATCGCGCGCTGTGGGAACGCTCCGGCCACTGGGAGAAGTTCCGCCAGCACATGTTCATCGCCAGGGTCGAGGACGAGGACAAGACGCTAGCCCTCAAACCGATGAACTGTCCATGCCACGTGCAGATCTTCCGCCAGGGCGTGCGTTCCTATCGCGCACTGCCACTCAGGCTGGCAGAATTCGGATCGTGCCACCGTTACGAGCCATCCGGCGCGCTGCACGGCCTGATGCGGGTGCGTCAGTTCACCCAGGACGATGCGCACATCTTCTGCACAGACCAGCAGATTCCACCGGAAACCGTGCGCTTCGTCGAGTTGCTGGCGTCGATCTATCGCGATTTCGGCTTCTCGGAGTTCTTCGTGAAGTTCTCCGACCGGCCGGCTTTGCGCGCGGGATCGGACGACGTGTGGGATCGCGCCGAAGGGGCGCTGAAGGAGGCATGCGCCTCGGCCGGCATCGACTACACGCTGAATCCTGGTGAGGGCGCTTTCTACGGCCCCAAGCTGGAATTTGTGCTGCGCGACGCGATCGGACGCGACTGGCAGTGCGGCACGCTGCAGGTCGACTACATTCTGCCGGAGCTGCTCGGCGCGGAATACGTGGCCGAGGACGGGTCGCGTCGGACCCCGGCGATGCTGCACCGCGCCATCCTGGGCAGCTTCGAACGCTTCCTCGGCGTACTGATCGAGCACTATGCCGGCCGGTTCCCGCTCTGGCTTGCCCCGGTGCAGGCGGTTGTGGCGACCATCGTCTCCGACGCTGATGCCTATGCCGGGGAGGTTGCGCTCGCCTTGCGGAAGGCGGGGCTCACTGCAGAACTCGACCTCTCCAACCAGAAGATCAACGCTAAAGTCCGCGAGCATAGCCTGGCCCACGTGCCGGTGCTGGCGGTGGTGGGCCGCAAGGAAGCCGAACAGCGGACTGTGGCGCTGCGCCGGCTGGGTGGATCGACCCAGGAGGTGCTGCCGCTCGAAGCGGCGGTGCGCCGGCTTGCGGATGAGGCAACGCCACCCGATCTGAGCTCGTAGGGCCCAGACCCAATCATCGGTCGAAAGCCTGCTTGATCGGAGACGGATGGATCGGTCAAGATCGACGCTGAACCACAACCAGGACAGGAGAAGACCATACCCAGAGGACCATTGCCCGCTCCGCCCACCCGCGACGGGCCACGCGTGAACGAGGAGATCCGAGCGCCGCAGGTGCGGCTGATCGACCAGGACGGCGAAATGCAGGGGGTCATGAGTGCCCGCGATGCCATGTATCGGGCACAGCAAGTTGGCCTTGACCTACTGGAGATCAGCCCGAACGCGTCCCCGCCGGTCGTTAAGATCCTCGACTTCGGCAAATACAAGTACGAACAACAGAAGAAGAAGAACGAGGCCAAGAAGAAGCAGAAGGTCATCGAGATCAAGGAGATCAAGGTCCGTCCCAACATCGACGAGAATGACTACCAGGTGAAATTGCGCGCCATGAAGTCGTTCATCGAGGAGGGGGACAAGGTGAAGGTCACCCTGCGCTTCCGTGGCCGCGAGATGGCGCACCAGGAAATCGGTGTGCGTGTGCTGGAGCGGATCAAGAACGAAATGGATCCGACGTCCAAGGTCGAGCAGATGCCGCGAATGGAGAACCGCCAGATGGTGATGGTGCTGACGCCGCGGTAGCCGACCGGCGTGCTTGCAGTATCAGGTCCGGCTGACCAGCGCTTAGCAAATCCTCTCCCGCCAAAGCGGGAGAGGGCAGGGTCGTTGAGTTTGGCGAAAAGACAATGATCGGAAGCAGCACGACTCACGACGTCTGCCTCCGCTTCTTCTCTCGCAGGTCAATAATGCCAGGAGCTGAGCGCGGATCCGTCCCACCCGGATAGATCACATGCTTCTGGATCTTCTGGGTACCTGTGGTCGGAAGCTTGTCGACAATGTGAATCCAGCCCGGCACCTTGAAGTACGCCAACCGGTCCATGCAGTGCCTGAACAGTGCCGGTGCGGCATCCGCGGTCGGCACTGCATGCTTTAGCACGACACACGCGAGCACCTCCTCCTCACGCAGTTCATCCTTAACCGGCAATACTGCTGCTTGCAGCACATTCGAATGGGCCAGCAACACCGCCTCCACCTCGGCGGCGGCGATATTCTCACCTGATCGACGGATGATATTCTTCTTGCGATCGACGAAGTGCAGCATGCCGTCGGCGCCTCGCCGCACCACGTCGCCAGAATGGAACCAGCCGCCGCGCCAAGCCGACTCGGTCGCTTCCTCATCGTTCAAATAGCCCGAAAAGAACCCGCGACGCGGCGTAGCCGCCGAATGGCGGATCACCATCTCACCCGGTGTACCATCAGGCACGTCTTGGTCCTGATCATCCACAACACGAACTTCGATCGCCGGCACCGCCCTGCCGAAGGCACGCGAGCCGATCCGACGAGGCGCAATGTTGTCTGCCAGAACGCGCACCATCTCGGTCATTCCCCAAATCTCGATCATGGGGAAACCAAACCGGGCCTCAAACTTGGAGTGCAGTTCCGGCTCGATGCCAGCGCCGATCCCGAAGCGAACACTGTGTCGTCGCTCGTCCTCGTTCGGCGGCTGGCTCATTAGCAGCGGGGCAATGATGCCCAGATAGTGCACAATGCTTGCGCGCGTCTGCACCAGCTCACGCCACCAACGGCGCGGGTGAAAGCGGTCAGGTTGAATCTGGCAACAACCTGTTAGCATCGCCCCCATCAGAGAGAGGACTGCGGCATTCACGTGATACAATGGCAGGGGATTGTAGATACGATCCATGCCGGGTCGCAGGCCTGCCGCGCCGCCCAACGCCGCATACCAGGCACCGGACGCGATCTCGTAGCCATGCGACAGGACACAGCCCTTCGGCCGCCCCGTCGTGCCCGATGTATAAAGGATACTCGCCGGTGTATCCGGACCCGGCTCCTCCTGCGTTGCCCGCCGCATTGCGCGAACAAGAGTGTCATTGACCTGCTCCGGCGTGATCACTTGGGACGTGTGCGCGCTTTGGGCCAATGCTTGCCGCATCTGCTCCACGCGAGAACCCAACGTCAGGATCAGGTCCGGCTCGCTATGTTCGAGCAGATACGCGATCTCGGATGGTCGGTAGTCCGGATTGATCGGGACACAACACACGCCAATGACGTTGAGCGCCAGCTTGTGGAGAACATATTCGGGGCGGTTTTCCAGCAATGTCGCCACACGATGGCCTACTCCGTAGGCGGCGCGCCGATAAGTCTCTGCCAGCGCGGAGACGCAACGACCAGCCTGCGTATAGGAAAGCGCAAAACCTTCTTTCAGGTATTCGCGACCCGAATTTGCCGGCACCACAAAGAACTGCGCGTCCCCATGAGCCGCCACGGAGGATCTGAAAGCCTCGCCAATCGTCGTTCGATCTGCGATGTTGTCCATCATTCCCTCGGCCTTTTCCCGCTTGTTATCACGATTGCAAATGTGCAAAAAATCGGCGGTGTCCACAGCAAGTCCTTGGCCTTGCCTGTCCAAACATCGCTGACATAGAGGCCGGATTTGTGCTTAAAGTCAGGCATGCGCCGTGTGTTTTTAGGACCGTGCAGTTGCTATTATCGCCAGGGGAGTCGAGCGGACACACTTCATGATTTTGACCTTCCTTCCGTTGTGGCTGTCGGCGATATTGCTTGTCGGCCTTCCGACCCTGCTGGCGATGGGTGGACCGGCCTTGATTCGCCGTCGCTTGAGCCTGGAGAGGCTTAGAGCAAACAACGAGGTCGCCGGGTTCAAGTTTGCCACCGTCGGCGTACTCTATGCGGTGCTGTTGGCATTTGCGGTCATTGTCGTATGGGAGAAGTTTGGCGATGCCGAGAGCCATGTGGCAGATGAGGCTGGCGCTGCGGTCACCATCTACCGCCTGTCGGCAGGTATAGGAGGGGACACTGGCACCCAACTCCGCGCCGCTATCAGTACATATCTCAGCACCGCGGTCGGAGACGACTGGTCGGCGATGGAGCGAGGAGAGGCGAGCCAGACAACCACGCGCGCTCTCGACGCCGTTTATTCGACACTGCTGACCTTCAGCCCTGCCGATCGTCGTGGGGCCGCACTTCTCACTGAGACATTGCGTCAGTTGGATGCGCTGACCCAGGCTCGCCGAGCCCGGCTCGTGGTGGCGACTGGCATCGTACCCGGAATCGTGTGGTTCGTTTTATTTGGCGGCGCCATCGTCACCGTGGGTTTCACATTCTTCTTCGCGACGGATAACCTTCGTGCCCAGGCTGTGATGACCGGGGCACTGACCGCGTTGATCTTTTCTGGACTCCTCGTCATCGTGGTCATCGATCGCCCGTTTGCTGGTACCGTGAAGGTGTCGCCGGAAGCCCTGTCTGCTGCGTTGCATGACTTCAGCTTACAGTGATCGATGCACCGTTGCCCTTGATCGGTTCGCCGCGGGCAAAATGCCGAGCTTTTTGGGTAGGCACCTGGGCATCGCTGCGTTAGATGATTGATAGGGCTAGACCAAGCAGACAGCTTGCGCCGCGTAAGAACGTGCTTACTCTTCCGCCCATGCGGAGAAGACACGCAGGCCTGCGACGAGTTTTTGAGGACGAGTCCACAAGCGACGTGTCGGCCGCCAATGGCTCATTGATTTGCGTGCCGCGAAAGAACGCTGAACATGACAGCTTTCCGGTCATGGTGCCGCGGAGCGAAAAGCGCTTGGCCCCAGTTTCGCCTGAGCGCATTCGGCGGCTAAGAAAGCACCTCATTGATGTGCTTCTGGGCCTCAGGAGGGGGGGAGCAATCAAGCCCGCAGCGTCTGCCGTTGCGCCGCAGCCTGACGGCTTCAGCGGGGTCGTCGTGCGTGCCGCCTGCGCGCTCTGTAAGGGTGTCTGCTGCAGGCATGGGGACGATCATGGCTACATCGATGATCAGGCACTCGTCCGCGTCCGGCGTGCGAGCCCCCGACTTTCGGACGAAGCCATGTTGGAACTCTACCTCCAACGTGTTCCGGCAGTCGCCTATCGAGATTCGTGCATCTTTCACGGCAAGAAGGGCTGCACGCTCGATCGGTCCATGCGCGCCGACATCTGCAACTCCTACTTCTGCGGCGGCCTTAAAGCTTATATCGACAGCGGTGCTGCCCCGGAACCAACCGTTGTTATCGCTGGCGATACCGAGAAGATGCGCTTGTCGCCTGTGCTGATTCCCTGACACATTGCCATAGTTGCAGGCGTTCAATCCTGCTGGCGTACGGCCACAGTTGCGGGCTACTCCACCGTGACCGACTTTGCGAGATTGCGTGGCTGATCCACGTCTGTACCCTTAAGCACCGCGACGTTATATGCCAGCAACTGCACCGGTATCGCATACAGGATCGGGGCGACGAATGGATCGACATCGGGCAGAACGATCGTCTCGGTGGCAATCCCTCGCAGCTTCGCTGCTCCTGCCTGGTCGCTGAACACGACGATCTGGCCGCCGCGCGCCGCTGCCTCCTGCAGGTTTGATGCAGTCTTCTCGAACAGCGGTCCAGACGGCGCGATCGAGATCACCGGCACGTTCTTGTCGATCAGTGCAATCGGTCCGTGCTTCATTTCTCCGGCGGCGTAACCTTCGGCATGAATGTAGCTGATCTCCTTCAGCTTCAGCGCGCCTTCCAGCGCAATCGGGAAGCAGTTGCCGCGCCCGAGATACAGCACGTCGCGCGCCTGGGCGACGCGCTGCGCCAGCGATTTGATCTCCGCATGCTTGTCCAGCACGTCGGCCGCGCGGCTCGGCACTTCCAGCAGGGCCGTGGTCATCGCGGCCTCCTCGGTCGTCGAGATCGTGCCGCGAGCACGCCCTGCCGCGATAGCCAGGCAAGCAAGTACTGCAAGCTGGACCGTGAACGCCTTGGTGCTAGCGACGCTGACCTCGGGTCCCGCGACAGTCTCCAGCACCGCATCCGAGGCGCGCGCCATGCTGCTCTCGGGCACATTGACGATGGACAGCACGTGCTGCCCATGTTCGCGCATGTATTTCAGCGCTGCCATGGTGTCCGCTGTCTCGCCGGACTGGCTCACCAGGATGCCCAAACCACCCTCTGTCAGTGGTGGTTCGCGATAACGGAATTCGCTGGCGACGTCGGCATCGGCCTGTACGCGAGCGATCGCCTCGAACCAGCAGCGGCCTACCATGCCGGCATAGAACGCGCTGCCGCAGGCACTGATCGTGATGCGCGGCAGCGCGGCGAAGTCGAATGGCAGCGTCGGCAGAGCGACAGCTCGCGTCGCCGGGTTGACCATCCGATGCAGCGTGTCGCCGATCACCGCCGGGTGCTCGTGCAGCTCCTTTTCCATGAAGTGGCGGAAGTTGCCCTTGCCGATCGCCGCGCCGGTGAGCCGCGTCAGCTTGATGTCACGTTGCACCTCGGCTCCGGCAAAATCGAAGAACCGCGCACCCTTGCGATCCACGACTGTCCAGTCGCCATCCTTCAGGTAGGCGATGCGCTGTGTCAGCGGCGCCAGAGCGAGACCATCGGATCCAACGAACATCTCGTTGTCGCCGAACCCGACCGCCAGCGGAGCGCCATGCTGGGCACCGACGATGAGCTCCGGGTGCCCGGCGAAGATCATTGCCAGCGCGTAGGCACCCTCGAGGCGGCCGAATGCCGCCCCGGCAGCCTCCATCGGCGTCATGCCGAGCTTCAGGTTCAGGTCCACCAGTTGCGCGACCGTCTCGGTATCGGTCTCGGTGCTGAATTCCTGACCGGCTGCTTCCAGCTCGGCACGCAGTTCAGCATGGTTTTCGATGATGCCGTTGTGTACGACCGAGACACGCGACGTCCCGTGCGGATGCGCGTTGCTCTCAGTCGGTGCACCATGCGTCGCCCAGCGGGTGTGGCCGATGCCAGTTGTGCCGCGCAGCGGCGAGCGGTCCAGCACTGCACCAAGATTCCCCAGTTTGCCTTCGGCACGGCGCCGCTCGATATGGCCGTTCACCAAAGTGGCGATGCCCGCGCTGTCATAGCCGCGATATTCCAGCCGCCGCAGCGAGTCGAGGATGAGCGGCGCCGCCTGGCGTGCGCCGATGACACCAACGATACCGCACATCTAACGTGGTTTCCTTTGTAACTTCTCTCGCATCGTCACGGCGCGGCCTGGCTTGTTCACCTGCTTGCCACGCGCCACCGCAAAGGCGTCCGCCGGTATGTCCTCGGTGATTACGCTGCCGGCCCCAGTGATCGCGCCATCGCCGACTGTCACCGGTGCCACCAGCGCCGTGTCGGATCCGATGAACGCGCGTGATCCGATCTTGGTGCGGTGCTTGTTGTAGCCGTCGTAATTGCAGGTGATGGTGCCGGCGCCGATATTGGTTGCCTCTCCGACATCTGTATCGCCCAGATAGGTCAAGTGATTGGCCTTGGTGCGTGCGCCGAGCTTCGCGGCCTTCACTTCGACGAAGTTGCCGATGTGCACGTGTTCGCCGAGTTCCGCCCCTGGGCGTAGCCGAGCGTGTGGTCCGACGCTGCAATGCGGGCCGATGGTACAACCGACCAGGTGCGTGAACGCATGGATCTCGGCGCCTTGTCCTACTTTCACCCCAGGGCCGAACACCACGTTCGGTTCGATGATCACATCGGGTGCGAGTTCGGTATCGGCCGACAAGAACACCGAGCCTGGGTCAATCATGGTGACGCCGGCGTCCATCGCCGCCGAGCGCAGCCAGGACTGCACCACTGCCTCGGCTGCCGCCAGCTCACGCCGGGAGTTGATGCCAGCAAGTTCCTCGGCTGGAGCCTCGACCGCGGCGACACGCCCCCCGCCGGCGCACGCAAGGGCGACGACATCAGTCAGGTAATACTCACCCTTGGCATTGTCGGCGCGTATAGCACCCAACCACCGCAACATGTCGGCTGCGTTAGCGCACAAAACACCCGCGTTGCACAATGTCTCCTTTCGGTCGGCTTCCGGCGCGTCGGTCCATTCGACAACGCGCTCCACATAGCCATTACCTGTGATTACTCTGCCGTAGCGGCCGGGATCGGCCGGGCGGAAGGCCAGCAGGGCGAGGGCGGCATCGCCGGCACTTCGGCGCTCCAGAAGTCGTGACAAGGTGGCGGGACGGATCAGCGGATTATCGGCGTAGAGAATTGCGACCTCGCCATCGCCGAACTCCGGGGCCGCGACCAGAGCGGCGTGTGCGGTGCCTCGCCGCTCCTGCTGCACGATACAGGGATGCGGCGCTGCCTCACGCTGCACGGCCTCCATCTCGGGCCCCACGACCACGACAATGCGATCGAACACCCGCTCGCAGCTCGCCAGGAGATGGCGCAGCATGGAGCGGCCGGCGATCTTGTGCAGCGTCTTCGGCAGCTCCGACTTCATGCGGGTGCCGAGGCCGGCGGCGAGGATCACGGCGGTGCGCGCCATCGCAATTCCCTGTTCTGCTGGATCGGTTTTGGCGGTGTAGGCTACGCGGTGTCAAAGCCTGTCGCTATCTTATCGATTCAAATCCCGTTTCGGAGTGCAACATGTGATCCGTACCCTTCTGCTCGACCTGGATGGAACGTTGGTAGATACCGTTCCAGACCTTACAGCCGTGCTAAACCGGCTGATGCGGTCTCGCGACCTCGCCCAATTCACCCGGCCGGAGACGGCGCGTATGGTGGGGGATGGTGTCGCCAAGCTGGTCGAGCGAGCGTTCGCTGCGCGTGGCCGCCGTCCCGACCCCGAGGCAGTCGCCGATTTCTCCGCAGACTATGGTGTGCATGCGGCGGTCGAGAGCCGGCCCTATCCGGGGGTGGTCACGGGATTGCGTGCGTTGCTCCACGATGGGTGGCGGCTCGGGGTGTGCACCAATAAGCCCGAGGCCGCGGCCCGGTCCTTGTTGGCGGCTCTTGGGCTGGACAGTTGCTTTGGCGCGATCGGCGGCGGCGACAGCTTCCCAGTGCGCAAGCCCGATCCGCGCCACCTGCTCGCCACACTCGAGGCGGCCGGCGGATGCCATGAGCGCGCCGTGATGGGGGGCGACCACGCCAATGACGTGGCCGCTGCCAGCGGAGCCGGGATACCGTGCATTTTCGCCGCCTGGGGCTATGGGTTGCCGCAGATGGCCGACGGCGCTGCCGCTGTGGCGCAGGACTTCACCGAAATGGTGACACTCGCCCGGCGGTTGCTGCGGTAGCCTCTCGCCCTTCGCTCAATGTGCGCCAGCGCCACCGCCCGTGATCTGCCGCACCAGCACCGTAGCGATCACCGCCAGCAGAAGCGTGGCGCCCATGAGACAGAACGTGTCGCCATAGGCCAGGAAATACGCCTGCTCCCGCACCGTGCGGCCGACCGCAACGACCGCGTCATGCCAGGCGGTGGCCGGATCGGCGGTGCCGGTGGACATGAAGTAGCGTTGCATCATGGTGAGCCGCTGACGTGTCGCCTCGTTGAGCAGCGATACCGTTTGGGTGATCACCGAAGAATGGAACTGCTCACGCCGTGTCAGCAGTGTCTGCAAGGCGGCGATCCCAACCGACCCACCGAGGTTGCGCATCATGTTGAACATCGCCGAGGCGGAGCCGGCCTGTTCGCGTTCAATCCCGCCGGTAGCCAGCACTGACAGGGGGGTCATGACCAGTGCCTGGCCAATGGCACGCACGAGGTTGGGAAACAGCAACTGCGGGCCGCTATAGTCCTGGTTCAAATCAATGTTGAGAAAGCAGCTGGCAGCGAACAGGCCTAAGCCGACCGCGACCAGCAGGCGCGCGTCGAAGTGACGCATCAGCCGGGGGACGAAGGGTATCAGCACCAGCTGCGGCAGACCGGTCCAGGCCAATACCTCGCCGACCTGCTGCGCGTTGTAGCCCTGCATCCGCGACAGATAGCTGGGCAGTAGAAACACTGAGCCATACAGCGCCATCCCGAGGATCACGTTGGCAATGCTGCCCAGGCCGAAATTGCGCCGCAGCAGCAGGCGCAGATTCAAGAGCGGCTTTTTGGTCGTCAGCTCAATCCAGATGAACAGGGTCAGTGCGACAGCGGCGACCAGCGACAGGCGCACAATAAAAGGCGAGCCAAACCAGTCGTCCTTATTTCCTTCCTCCAGCACCGTCTGCAGCGAGGCAAGCCCAATGGCGAGCGTCGCGATGCCTGGCCAGTCGCCTTCACGCAGCAGCCCCAGTCGCATCGGTGTGCGCGGTAGCGAGGGCAACAGCGCCGCCAACATGATCGCGCCCGGCACGAGGTTGACGTAGAAGATGTACTGCCAGCCGTATGTTTCGGTCAGATAGCCGCCAATCGTCGGGCCAATCGCCGGAGCGAAGGTGGCTGACAACGCGAACATTGCCATACCGACGGGCTGCTGCCGACGTGGCAGCATGGTCAAGGTGATGGTGAAGGCGAGTGGGATGAGGACGCCACCGAAGAAACCCTGCAGCGCCCGGAGCACGATCATTTGCTGAAGATTCCCGGCAAAGGCGCAGGCGACGGACATCGCCAGGAACAGAACGGTGTTGGCCAGCAGGTAGCGGCGCAGCGAGAAGACCGGCGCAAGGAAGCCGGTCAGCGGGATCACCACGATCTCCGCCACCAGATACGACGTCGAGATCCAGCCGCCGTCGTCGATGCCGGCGCCAATCGCACCCTGGATGTCCGGCAGTGACGCGTTGGTGATCTGGATATTCAGCACTGCAATGAACGCGCCGATGATGGAGCCCATGACGGCAAGCCACACATTCGAGCCGGCACGTGGTTCTGCTGCCGTGTCAACAGTGGCGTCCATGGTGTCAGCCTCGCCGCGTGTCGATGGTCGGCTCGACCGACATGCCGGGGCGCAACAGGCCGGCACGCGCAGTGTCACCGCGCAGCACGATCTTCACCGGAATGCGCTGCACGACCTTGGTGAAGTTGCCGGTGGCGTTGTCCGGCGGCAGCAGCGCAAATTCCTGGCCGCTCGCCGGGGCGATGCTGTCGACCACGCCACGCACGGTCTGGCCGGGGAAGGTGTCGACCTCGATGTCGACCGGCTGGCCGGGCCGCACATCGGTGAGCTGTGTCTCCTTGTAATTGGCGACCACGTAGACCGCGTGCAGTGGCACGACCGCCATCAACTGCGTGCCGGCCTGGACGTACTGACCAACGCGCAGCGTGCGGGCGCCGATGGTGCCGTCCTCCGGAGCGACGATGGTTGCGTAGCTCAGGTTCAATCGCGCCTGCTGCTCGACCGCCTGTGCACGCGCCAGGGCTGCCTTCGCCTCGGACTGCGCCGTGAGCAACACGTCCACCTGCTGCCGAGCGCTGTTCAGCGTGGCCCGCGCCCGTTGCAGATCGGCCGCGCGCTGCAAGAGCAGCGACCGTGTCTGCTGTGCCTGCTGAACACTGCCCGCACCGGTGTGGGCGAGATCGGCGTAGCGCTTCTGGTCCTGCGCGGCGAAACCGGCGGCCGCCTCTGCGGATGCAAGCTGCGCGTCCGCCTCCGCGATCAACGACTGCTGCAACTGGAGCTGCGCCTGCAAATTGGCGACCTTGTGTCCGCCCGCCTCCCGGTCTGCGATCGCCTGGTCCAGCGCTGTCCGCAGGTCACGATCATCTATCCGCGCGAGCACCTGCCCAGCCTTCACCGGTTGGTTATCATTGACCGGCACCTCAGCGATGTACCCGGCCACGCGTGGTGCAATGATGATCGAATCGGCCCGGACGTAGGCGTCGTCGGTTTCGACCTCGAACCGTCCAACCTGCCAATAGTGGACGCCATAGAAGGCGGCAGCCGCTAGACCGAGCGCTCCTGCGATGCCGAACAATGCCTGCCGGAGCGTCAGGCGGTGGCGTTCAACCCTCGCACGGCCAGCGTCAATGCCCGGCGCGCGCTCGATAACCCCACTCATGGGCCCTCTCCTCCTGTTATGGCAGGGTTGCTGCCATTGGCGCTTAGGTAGAGCAGCGAGTGGACGGCATTAATCCCGTTCTAGCCGATATGACTCTTGCGCTGGACAGGGAAATCCCTAATTCCGAGAGGGCTCGGCCGAATGTGCCAGTGTGGCTGCCGTCAGATACATGGTGGCCGGCCCGAACCATCTGGTTTGAAAGGCAATGCGCACCGGAACTACCAGGCCTTCGTGCGCTAAGGGGGCCAGCCATGCCGACCCATGCAAGGGCCGTCTGTGCTCTGGGTCGTTGTCACCGAGCAGGAAGCCGGCCACCTCGCGACCCTCGAAATCGCAGCGCAGAGCCGGCCCGCTGAAGGTCGACCGTCTGGTAGGCTCCAGGCTTTCCATACCGCCGGTCCGTGCCGCAATTTCCAACAAGCGTCGGCCGTCATAGGTGTGGACGCTGGTCTCGCACGTTCTACTGCGCTCAACCCGGCGCATGAGCTGGGCCAGCGCGCTGAGCGTGTCCATCGTGTTGGCCTGTAGATCTCGAGGCACGGGCTCGCGCTCGCTCTGCTGCGGCGGCTCGAGGTCACGTACCTCCGGCAGGCCATGGTCATAATCGATCAGGGTCCGGCGTCGCTGTCCGCGCCACTCGCCCTGGCCGAAAAACTCGACGGGCGCTGCCAGGTTATCGTGCCAAACCCCGCGAACGGTGTTGACCTGATGGCCCCGGTAGAGCAGGCCGACCAGGCCGGTGGTGTGATAGTCAATCCGTATCTGATAGTTCCACGGGCCGATCGCGAAGTAAGCGGTCATCTGCATGACTTCGATACCAGCGGCATAGGTGTCGTAGTTCAGCCGCACCGGCTCCGGCTCTGCCAATGCAGCCGGACTGACCAACAGGGTCGACGCGAGCAAGACTGCGGCGAACACGCGCATGCCAGATATGTTGCGCTGCGACATCGCCATGGCAAGTGCGATCGCCGGCTTGACACCCGGAAGAGCAGCCGCCTATCTCAGCAGTTCCTGGGTGCGTAGCTCAGCGGGAGAGCACCGTCTTCACACGGCGGGGGTCACAGGTTCAAACCCTGTCGCACCCACCATACCCTTCGAAGGTTCGAGCAGGTCCGAGTAAGAGCGGACCGTAGCTATGGCGTTCGGACTATAGTGGAACCGGGTGGGGGCGGAGGCGGGGGTGTCGTGACAACGGTCCCGACCGAGCCGGGTGTTGCGGGCACAACGATTGTTGTGGGCGTCGGCTGAGGCGCCGGCTCATACGTATGGACGGTGCAAGCCGCGAGACAGATGCCCAAAGGCAGTAGCACGAAGCGCATTCGACTGTCTCCTCGATCAATGTCGATGTTCTCCGGCCCAAAACAGATCGGACTGCAATAGAACGAGCCAAGCAACCGTCTGCGGTCGCTGCTCTTCGTTACCCGCGCCTGAGCCGGCAGCGCAAAGACGCTGTTCATGCAAATGCTCACGTCGATGACAAATGGATCTATCGGCACGCGAAACGGCAAGATTTAGGCGACGGCGATTACGTTTCGGTGAGGGTTTCTTTGCGCATCGCTCGAAAGACCGTGGCGACTGTCGCTACGAGGCTCTCAATCAGCTCGTCACGGCGCGGCGGTACACCTTGCCCGCGATATAGGCGACGCCTTCCGGTCCCACCTTTTCGCTATGCACGCAGCCGGTCGGCACTTCGCAGTGATCGCCGGCGCGGTAGGTCTCAGATTTGCCGTCCCTTGTGAGCGTGATTTCGCCGCCCAGCACCATGATCCGAACGTCGAAGTCATGCGCATGAGGCTCGCCGACATGGCCGGCCTGTTGCCCGCCATGCACGACCTCAAATCCTTCCCGCCGCAGATCGCTTTCAAATGCCTCGCGGGTGAGCGGCCCACCATTGCGGCGGCGGCCGGATAGGAAGGCCACCCCCTCCGGGCCGACATACTCAGCGTGCATGCGACCTGCTGGCACCGTGCAGCACTGGCCTGCGCGGAACGTCTCCGGCTTGTTGTCCCGGGTGATGGTGATCTCGCCGCCAAGCACCATAAGCTTGGCATCGAAATCGTGGCAGTGATTTTCTGCCACCATATTCGGCTTCAGGCTGCTGTTGACGACGCTATAGCCTTCGCGCCGCAGCTCTTCTTCGAATTCCAGACGATCCATCGACGTTCTCCCGGGGAGCGTGGGTTCAATCGTGTCGGAGTCATGACGTGCCGGCCGACGTGGTGCAAGGGGGTCGCCAGACTTGACTGCCGGCTTAAGCCACCGGCTGCGTGTCGCTTTGGCAGTCGAGCCGGACTGGAGCGGCAGACACTGTATCCTGCCGCTCCAGTTTCGTGCCTCTGCCTAGCGGTCCGAGGTGACAGGCTTCAGCTCATAGAGCTGAGTGTTCGATCGGATGGCCTCATTCCAGCCTTTCTCACGAACGTCAAGGTGAACCCAGTCCGGTCCGATGAACTTCTCATTTGGCGCGTTCTTGATCAGGCTGGCCCGTTGCTTTCCCGCTGTATTGTCCTGCACATGAGGAACGTTCGCCGCTTCCAGTTCCGCCACCTTTGCTCTCTGATCGTCCACCATGAAACCAATATGGTGGATGCCGCAGTAATCCGAGGCCTGATCAGGCCCAAGCTTGGGTGTATCTGGTCCATGTTTCAGGATTGCAAAATAGATGTAGCCGTCGCTGAGCCAGACCCCGCCGTCGCCGGTATCCTTTGGCTGTCGATACAGCTCTTTCAGCTCGAAGTGTTTCTTATAGAACTCCGCGGTGGCCGCAGGGTCCTTGCTGGCGATAGCAACGTGCCGGATGAACGCCATGGACTGTCCTCCTTCTGGTATGCCCGAACCAAACGCAACCTCGTGCACACGAGGGAGACTATAGCGGATAGCCCCGCGAGGCCATTGCTGCTTGGCTGGGCGATCCCCGCGGCCGGCTCTGGACAACCCGGCTCGCCATGCTCAAATGTCGGTTGGCGTTTATTGGGGCGAGAACAACTTAGATATGTCTTCGCCACGGCTGTTCGGTATAGTGAACATCACAGAGGATTCGTTCTCCGATGGGGGACGCTTCCTCGACCGGCAGGCTGCCATTGCACAGGCAGACAAGCTGCTGGAAGCAGGGGCCGACGTTATCGACCTTGGGGCGATCGCCAGCAACCCCGATTCCGCTAGCGTCCCGATCAACATCGAGATCGAGCGTCTGGAACCAGTCATATCGCATCTCCACGCGCGTGGTGCTCGGGTCTCTGTCGATTCATTCCGAACGGAAGCGCAGCTCTACGCTCTTGCGCGCGGTGTGGCGTTCCTGAATGACATCCATGGCTTTCCGCACGAGGCGGTTTATCCGGCGCTCGCTGCATCGTCATGCCGCCTGATCGCCATGCATTCTTTGCACGGTCCGAATCACATTACCCGCGCAGACATACCGGTGCAGGATGTCGTTGATACGATCATCCGCTTTTTCGAAGATCGGCTCGCCGCCCTGGAGGCCGCGGGTATATCGCGTCGGCGCGTGATCGTTGACCCAGGCATGGGCTTCTTTCTCGGTTCCAACCCCTATGCATCTTTCGCTGCGCTGGCTGGGATCGACCGCATCAAGCGTGCCCTCGACCTGCCGTTATTGGTCTCGGTGTCGCGCAAGTCGTTCCTGCGGAACGTCACCGGGCAATCTGATTCCGCGCGAACCGGTCCGGCGACATTGGCCGCGGAAATCTACGCCGCCCTCCGCGGTGCGGACTTCATTCGCACGCATGATGTCGCGGCTCTGGCGGACGCAATGAAGGTGCTCCGTGCGGCGGAGTCGGCCGAGCTCACAGGATGGCGAAATATTTCCGCTGCTGCCAATCGGTAAGATCCGACAGGAAGCGGCAGATCTCTAACCCCTTCAGCCTGATGAAGTATTCGATGAGCGCATCTCCAAACGCGTCCCGGAAGCAGTCATCGTTGCGGAGAGCCGCGATTGCCGCCATGAGGCTGTTCGGCAGCGGTGGCGCATCGGCGCTGCATGGCGTATCGGCCGATGGCCCAGGATCAGCGGCCGTCGCAATGCAATTCAGGCCCGCGGCGATCTGCGAGCCCATGTAGAGGTACGGATTCGCTGCGGGCTCCCCTATGCGGTTTTCCAGCCGTGTTCCGACTTCACCGGCTTGTCCAACAACACGCACCATCGCTGCCCGGTTGTCGTACGCCCATACGAAGCGATCGGGTGCCATCGAGTTCGGCATATAGCGTATCTACGCCCCGCGGGAGCCGGCCTTGCGACCATCGCGTCCCCTCCACTAAACTTGCCAAGATCTCTCCATGAGGAGCGTCTTGACATGCCACAATCACCGGGAACGAAAATCGCTGCGGCCCCCTTGACCTTCGTTGTAAGACATCAGCTATGGGATGCCAACGTCGAGGATCATACCGACCAGGGTGTCTCCATCGACGTAACGGCCGATGTCGGCGGCAAGGAAACCTCGCTGCTGCGTTTCAACTGCTTCGACCTCGAGCGAAGCTATGTTTACGGCCCAGAAAATCCGGAACTCTCGACCCCAGGCCGTGTTGGCGGTGGCATGGGGGTGCATTGCCGCATGGACCCGATCACGGACGGTAACCCGATCGGGTGGACGGTCAGAGTTCTGGGCCGCAAGCTGCCGCAAATGCTCGAACGAGCCGGATATAAGGACATCGCGTCGGCGACCAACATGGCAACAGTGCAACGCGTGCTGCCAGACGTTGAGACCTGCGCCAGGGAGACGTTCATCGGCAAGCGGAACACAGTCAAGCACAACCGCGGCACTGAAATGTTCGAAGCCGGCAACATCCGGTTCGGTCTGGAGATGAGGCGGCTGAACAATGGTGACGGTGGTCTCGCCGTCCATGTGCTTGCCGATATCGGCGGATCGAAAGGTAAGGCGTACGTCGAGGAGACTGAGCTTCTGGCGTTCGACTGCTTCTGGAACAACGCGCACTATCACTATGGTCCGCGCAACAAGAACCACCGGCTCAACTTTGACACGACGATCGTCGATGATCCGCTGGAGTGGACCTTCGAGCAGTTCGAGAACAGAAAACTGGGCGCCATGATCGAGCGCGCCGGGTATCCTGGAATCGCCGCCGATCTCGACCTGGACAAGATCGCCACGGTGCTTCCTGCACTGAAGAAGCGGGCGTTCGAGATGTACGAGGAAGGCGAGAGACTGACCGGTCATAAGGGACTGCCGCTGGAGTTCACCCCGAACCTGGCTGCCGAATAGACTGAGGCGTAGAAGGTGGAGGGCGCACGTTCCCTCCACCGCCTGCACCAGGCAGCGATCAGAGGAGGAAATACAATGAAAGTGGTCACGCTTCGAGACGTGCCTAATGTTCCGGTGGAAGGTGCCGATCGGATCGAGGGTTGGACCGGACCCGTCTCCCGGACGCGCCAGACCATTATCGAGCCAGGAGACTCCCAGAACTACAACTGCAGCGTCGTAAACTTCAGTCAGGGCTGCACAACAGGTTGGCATACCCATGATTGCGACCAGATTCTGGTCGTGACCTCAGGTTCAGGCATGGTGGCGACGGAGCATGAGCAGCGTCCGATCAATGTCGGCGATGTTGTGCATATCAAGGCCGGCGAGCGGCATTGGCATGGCGCCAAGGCCGATACGACCATGGGCCATATCACTATTACGCTCGTGGGCAGCCAGGCGAAATGGGGATAGTCTGATCGCCAGGTGAATACCTATGAGACGGGCTGTCGTCGTCATCCTGGATGGTCTGCGTCGCGATTTCGTTGACGCGGTTCGTACGCCGCATCTCGTTCAGTTCGCCGCGCAGGCAATGTCGTTTCCGGACTTCCGGACGGCGTTTCCTTCGGCTACCCGTGCTGTCTCGGCCAGCTTCGCGACGGGATGTTATCCGGCGCGGCACACGTTGCAGGGCAATGCCGTGGCGCTGTTAGAAGCGGGTTCGCTGGTCCCCCACGACGTCGGCCGTCCGGATTTTCTGGCCCACAAACGGGCGGTCACTGGGCACGCGCTCGCAGTACCGACGCTGGCCGAGCGGCTGGCGCCGTGTGGTGGGGCAATCGTGTTCAACAATGTTTCGCCCGGCGCTGCCAACGCGCATGACCCCGATGCCTACGGCCACCTGTTTCATCGCGTGTTTTCACGCGGGCCGGGTGGTGCCGCGGTTTCCGATCCATTGCGTGTCACGTTGAATGCTGAAGGCGATCGCGCGATGACCGAGCGCTTCATTGCCGAGGCGTTGCCGCGTAGACCCGCGCTCGCCGTGTTATGGCTCGGCGAACCCGATCACATACAGCACGAGGTTCCACTTGGTTCGCCCGAGCATCTCGCAGTGCTGCGCGAAGCCGACCGCAATGCGGGTGCGATCATGGCCGCGGTAGAGCGTCAGCGCGCCGCGGGCGATGACGTGCTGCTGGTCGTCGGCTCTGACCATGGGCATGAAACAGTCAGTGGCTTAGTCGATATAGAAGCGGAACTGATCGCTGCCGGGCTGAAGGATGGTCCGGAGTCGACGGACGTGCTGGCTCTGTCAAATGGCACAGCATCGCTGATCTATCTCCATCCCGACCACGAGCGTCGCGTTTCGTCGCTGTTGGATTACCTGCAGAGCCAGCAATGGGCCGGCACTGTTGTGCCACGGGAGGGTCTCGCCACGATCGGCCACGCCCCCCGCTACGGGTTGGCTTTCGCTGTATCGCTGCGGGCGGACCAGACTGTGAACGAGTATGGTGTGCCGGGCTGTTCGCTCGCAGCTGTCCCGCGTTGGGATAAGCAGGCGCAGTTGGGATGCGGTCAGCACGGTGGTCTCGGTGTGTATGAGCAGTCGCCGGTGTTGATGATCGAAGGCAAGGGGTTTCGGGGTGGGACAGCCAGCCCCGAAAACGCACACATCGTCGACTTGGCTCCGACCATCTTGCACCATCTGGCGCTTCCGCCGGTTGGCATGGACGGGCACGCTTTGCAGACATAATTGGTGATATCGGAACCAATCCACGAGTGTGCCTGTAGCAGTCTCGCCCAGAGAGTGCTAAGATCGCGCCGCGGTCCGAAAGGGACCGCGTGAGGCGGGGGCGAACCCCGAACACGCTCGTATCAGTCATCAAGCAGGAGGGATACGGATGAAGTTCCGTCCTTTGCACGACCGTGTCGTGGTCCGTCGGCTGGACGCCGAGGAAAAGACCGCGGGCGGTATCATCATCCCGGACACGGCCAAGGAAAAGCCGATGGAGGGGGAAATCGTCGCTGTTGGTCCAGGCGCTCGTGACGAGACCGGCAAATTGGTTCCGCTCGACGTGAAGTCAGGTGACCGCATCCTGTTCGGCAAGTGGTCCGGCACCGAGGTGAAGCTCGACGGCGAGGAGCTCCTGATCATGAAGGAGTCCGACATCATGGGGATCATCGAAGGTCAGCCTGCCGGCAAGCGGAAGGCAGCCTGAGTCAGAAACGCCTAAATCGAATTACGGAGGAACTCGCATGGCAGCCAAGGACGTAAGGTTTGGCGGTGATGCACGGCAGCGCATGCTGCATGGTGTGGACATCCTGGCGGATGCCGTAAAGGTCACGCTTGGTCCAAAGGGCCGCAACGTCGTGCTCGACAAAAGCTTCGGCGCGCCCCGCATTACCAAGGACGGCGTCACTGTCGCCAAGGAAATCGAACTTTTCGACAAGTTCGAGAACATGGGCGCGCAGATGGTGCGTGAAGTTGCGTCCAAGACCAGTGACATCGCCGGTGACGGCACGACCACCGCGACCGTGCTTGCCCAGGCGATCGTGCGCGAGGGTGCCAAAGCGGTGGCCGCGGGCATGAACCCGATGGATCTGAAGCGCGGCATCGATCGTGCCGTGGCCGCCGTCGTCGATGAGCTGAAGAAGCGGACAAAGAAGATCACGACACCAGCCGAGACGGCCCAAGTGGGCGCCATCGCCGCCAACGGTGAGCAGGAGATCGGCAAGATGATCTCCGAGGCGATGCAAAAGGTCGGCAATGAGGGCGTCATCACGGTCGAGGAAGCCAAGGGCATCCAGACCGAGCTCGACGTCGTTGAGGGCATGCAGTTCGACCGCGGCTATGTCTCGCCGTACTTCATCACCAATGCCGAGAAGATGATCGCCGAGTTGGCCGAACCCTACATCCTGATCCACGAAAAAAAGCTCAGTGGCCTGCAGCCGATGTTGCCGCTGCTCGAGAGCATCGTGCAGTCGGGTCGACCGCTGCTGATCATCGCCGAGGACGTCGAGGGTGAGGCGCTGGCCACGCTGGTGGTGAACAAGCTGCGCGGCGGGTTGAAGGTGGCGGCGGTGAAGGCGCCTGGCTTCGGCGATCGCCGCAAGGCGATGCTGGAGGACATCGCGATCCTCACCGGCGGCACCGTGATCAGCGAAGACCTCGGCATCAAGCTGGAGAACGTCAAGCTGAACGATCTCGGCAAGGCGAAACGGGTGGTCATCGAGAAGGAGAACACCACGATCGTCGAGGGCTCTGGCAAGAAGGACGACATCGTCGGCCGCTGCAATCAGATCCGGGCGCAGGTCGAAGAGACGACGTCGGACTACGACCGCGAGAAGCTGCAGGAGCGCTTGGCGAAGCTGGCGGGCGGCGTCGCGGTGATCCGCGTCGGCGGCTCGACCGAGGTCGAGGTGAAGGAGCGCAAGGACCGCGTCGACGATGCGCTGCACGCGACACGTGCGGCAGTCGAGGAAGGCGTCGTCCCGGGCGGTGGCGTACCGTTGGCACGTGCTGCGCTCGTGCTGTCGAAGCTGAAGGCCGACAACGACGATCAGCGCTTCGGTGTCGAGATCGTACGAAAGGCAATTCAGATGCCGCTCCGGCAGATCGCGATCAACGCCGGTGAAGATGGTGCGGTCATCGCGGGACGCATTCTGGACCACGACGAGTACAACTGGGGCTACGACGCCCAGACCGGCGAGTTCAAGGATCTGGTCCGAGCCGGCATTGTTGACCCGACCAAGGTCGTGCGCACCGCGCTGCAGGATGCCGCGTCGGTCGCGGGACTGCTGGTTACCACCGAAGCCATGGTCGCAGAGAAGCCGGAACGGAAAGGGCCACCCATGCCGCCTGGAGGTGGCGGCATGGGTGGAATGGGCGGTATGGGCGATATGGATTTCTGAGCGGAGAGCAGGGAAGGGGACGGGCTTGCAATGGCCCGTCCCTTCCTATCGTGGCGAAGCAAGCAGCCGGTTGGCGGCGAGATACCGGACGCCCCTCGTCCATGACTCATCGGTGTTGCCGCGGATATCCACACTTCCCGCTGATACGATGTCTCCCGTCGCTGCCGACCGAATGACCGCGTTGATATTCAGGATGAGGTTCGAGACCTTTTGAACCCATCCGATGATAGCGACATCGGCGCCGAGCTCTTTCGCTTCTGTGACGGCGCAGCTTTGGCAATTCACGAAATCGGTGCCGGCTGCCTTTGCCTTGGTCGACGCTGTCTCGATCACGACATAGCGCTGGGACTGAACGAGCAGCCGACGGAGCTCTTGGCCGGCATCATGCAGTCGCGCAAGTTCGTCAGCGCGCGGCGGCTCGGGGCTGGTGTCGATAAAGGCGAAAGGAAACACCACCGCCGTCGGTGTGGACGCCAGCGCAGAAGCCGGGCCAAGCAAGACCGTCCAAACAGGCAGGACAATCCGCCAGGCTTGCACGCGGTGACCCCTACGCGCCGGCCGTTTCCCAGCCGATCCAGTCGCAGAATGCCTGGCCCATGACCAGGTCCAGGTCAGCGCCCTTCAGCCAGGGCAATTCCTCGGTGAACAATGTGATGCACTGACGCCATGTGCAGTGCATGCGGGTAATGTCGGTGCCCCAGAACATCCGTCGTGGCCCGAATGCGTCGAACACCCGACGCAACGCGTCGTGGATGCTGTGGAACGGATACTGATCCAGTGCATAGCCGGCCTGGCCGGTTGCCTTCACCGCGATGTTCGGGTGTCTCGCCAACGCGAGCAATTGCGGTAGGTTGCGATAAGCGGCCTCCGCCCCCGTTGTGGCGCGCGGCACCCCCATATGATCGATGCTGATCTTCAATCTCGGGTATCGTTCGGCGATGTCGCCGACCCGCGGCAGAAATGCCGACGCCTGCAGCGAAACCGGAATGTTCAAGCGCTCGGCCAAAGGGAACAGCAATTCCAGCGTGCCGTCATCCGGCCAGGATTGCGATCTTGGATCGGAGAAATAGAACCGCAGCCCCTTCATCCCAGGTCGGCTCTTCCAGGTTTCGAGCAGGGCGCGTTGTTCCGGCTGATCCAGATAGATCCAGCCCATGATGGCAAAGCGATCGGGATGAGCGCGTGCCGCTTCGACGGCGAGTTCGTTGGAATCAGGGTCCCACATCACCGGATGTATCACCGCTCGGTCAACGCCTGCTTCATCCATGGCAGCCAGCGCTTCCTCCTTCAGGTAGGGCGTCTGACGATGATGGGCCGATGGTTTGCCTTTGGCCCAGAGGTGGATCTGTGCGTCAACGATCATCATGGTGACAGCTTCCTTCTTTACCGCGGAAATATCAGCACGCAGGTCTCACGAGATGCAGCCTCAGTCAGCTCAGGCCGTGATCGAGATTGCCTTCGGCGAGGTGTCTGAGCGCGTCGCAGATCTTAACATCGATCTCGATCCCTTCGCGCACGAGGCGCGCGCGGGTGCGATAGCCGCGCTCCCCGGGAATGCGTATCTCTTCGATCCCCGCTTGCCGCGGCGTGGCTTTGATCATCTCGATCCTCCGGCTGACCTCCCGCCGATACTCGTCGAGGGGTACAAACAGGTCCGGCTTGAACGCAATGAACAGATAGCCGCTGGCTGTGTTGGTGGGCCTTGCTGCGACGGTCAGGGCACCCAGTGCATCCATCGCCAAGGCGAGGCCGAAGCCCTTGTAGCCGCCCTCCGGACCACCAAAGGGAAGCAGCGCGCCCCGTCGTGCGGCGGCTGCGTCCGTCGTCGGCTGACCATCCGCGCCGAGTGCGACGCCCGCGGGGATCGGTATGCCGAGACGCGCGCGGAATTGCAGGTCGGTTCCCATGAACGCCGACGTTCCCATGTCGATGACAAGCGGATCGCTGTCAGTGGGAAATCCGAAGGCAATTGGGTTCGTGCCGAGAGCCGGTCGCGTGCCGCCGAAGGGAGCAACAGCCGGCGGCGCCGCGACGGTGTGGATCACGACCAGGCCGGCGCGGGCGATCATTTCGCAGTAATAGGCGCTGCGTCCGGTCATCCAGGTGTTGGCGAGGCAAACGATGGCGAGGCCGTTGGCCCGTGCACGCGCAATTGTCGCCTCCGAGGCGCGGTAGGCAGCGACCATCCCGGTGTTGTTGCCACCGTCCAGCAGCGCCGTTGCCCCAGTCTCTCGCAGCACCCTGATCGCCCGCCTCGGCAGCCGGAAATCCGGATAGTCGACAACATTCAAAAGCTTCGGCAGGCCGGAATATTCGTAGCCACACAGCGCCGCGTCCAGCACGTGGTCGGTCAGTATACGCGCGTCGTCATCGCTATATCCGGCGCCGCGCATCGCCGCCTCGCCGAGCGCCCGTGCCTCAGCGACGTTCATGTGGACGCGGTCCTTGCCGGTCTGGTCGGTCATCACCCCACCGTCGATCTCACCAGCCTAAGGTGCCGTCGGATCGCCGCATGTGTCTATCTCGGCGCGGTGGTGGCATTATGCGGCGCGACACGTGCGACAGGGAAATGAGATGGCGATGCGCATTCTCTGGCCGAACCTTCCGGCCGAATTCGTTCCAGTGGTCCGCGACGCGATCGGCTCAGGCTTCGAGACCGATTTCTGCGCCAATGCTGCGGACGTGACAGACGAGCAGTGGGCCAACGCCGACGCCGTCGTCGGATCGTGCCCGCCCCAGTACATCGACAAGCTGCGCAAGTGCCGCATCTTCGTGAAGTATGGGGTCGGTTACGACGATGTTGATATCGAGCGCTTCGGCAAGCTCGGAATCCCTGTCTGCAATACGCCTGACTACGGCACGCGCGAGGTGGCTGACCATGCGATCGCGCTGATGATGACGCTGGCCAAGAGTGTCGCCTATCACGACCAGGAACTGCGGAGCGACCTGCGGGCCAACTGGCGTCCGGCGCACAATCCGTTCGGTCGCCGGCTGTCGGTCTGCACCTTCGGCGTCGTCGGAATGGGCCGTATCGGCACAGCCGCCGCCCGCCGGGCCAAGGCGTTCGACATGGACGTCGTGTTCTATGACCCGTATCAGCCGAATGGCTATCAGTTCGCGATCGGCGTCCGGCGCGCCGATACGCTGGCCGAGTTGATGGGCCAGTGCGACTTTGTCAGCATCCACGCGCCGCTTACGCCGGAGACGCGAAACCTGATGGGGGCGGAAGCCTTCGCGGCAGCCAAGCGCGGGATGATCCTGATCAATACGGCGCGTGGACCGATCGTGGATATCGATGCGCTGTATGATGCGATGAAGGAGGGCATTGTGCTCGCCGCCGGGCTCGATGTGCTGCCGCAGGAGCCGGCCAATCCGCAGTCGCGCCTGATTGCCGCATGGCAGCGCAACGAGGACTGGATTCGCCATCGGCTGGTGCTGACGCCGCACTCGGCCTTCTACACGCCAGAGAGCATGCGCGATAATCGCGCCTTCGCGTCGCGAACAGCGGCGCGCTATCTGCGCGATGGGCGGTTGGATAACTGCGTGAACAAGCAATTTCTCGTCCCGCGCAGCTGAGGAGTTCGGCATGAAGGACAAGGTTGACGTTCTCATCATCGGCTCCGGCGCCTCGGGAGCTGCCGTTGCCTGGAGCCTTGCCGAGACGAAGATGCGCATTCTGTGTCTGGAGCAGGGCGACTGGATGAAGCAGTCAGACTACCCATCCAACGGCCGGGACTACGAGGCGCGGGTGTTCAGCGACT
>JAMXLO010000045.1 GCA_024280945.1 Acetobacteraceae bacterium | reverse complement strand
GGCACGCCGAATACCTGCACGTCCTGGATCTTCGGATGACGGTACAGGAACTCCTCGATCTCGCGCGGATACACGTTCTCGCCGCCGCGGATCACCATATCCTTGATGCGGCCAACGATGTTGCAATAACCATCGGCGTCCATTGTTGCCAGGTCGCCGGTGTGCATCCAGCCGGCAACATCGATGGCCTGTTTCGTGCGTTCCTCATCATCCCAGTAGCCCAGCATCACCGAATAGCCGCGGGTGCAGAGCTCGCCTGGTGTGCCTCGCGGTACGATGCGGCCTTCGCTGTCGATGATCTTGACCTCGACGTGCGGGTGCACGCGGCCCACGGTGGACACCCGGCGGTCCAACTCATCGTCGCGCGCCGTCTGCGTACTGACCGGACTGGTCTCGGTCATGCCATAGCCGATGGTCATCTCGGTCAGATTCATGTCACGAATGCAGCGGCGCATCACCTCGATCGGGCAAGGCGCGCCCGCCATCATGCCGGTGCGCAGGCTGGTGAGGTCGAACGTAGCGAATTCCGGGTGATCCAACTCGGCGATGAACATGGTCGGTACGCCATAGAGCGACGTGCAGCGCTCGGTCGCGACCGCCTGCAAGGTTGCCAGCGGATCGAAGCCTTCGCCAGGCAGCACCATCGCCGCGCCGTGTGTGATGCAGGCGAGGTTGCCGATCACCATGCCGAAGCAATGATACAGCGGCACCGGAATGCAGACCTTGTCCTGCTCGCTGTAGCCCATCGCAGCGCCAAGGAAGTGACCATTGTTGAGAATGTTGTGGTGCGTCAGCGTGGCGCCCTTCGGCAGCCCGGTGGTGCCGGAGGTGAACTGGATGTTGATCGGATCGTCGAACTGGAGCATGCGATCCAGCTCCGCCAGTCGCGCGCGCTGGTCGGCGCCGCCATGATCGTAGACACCGTCGAATGCCAGCATGCCGGGTCTGGTGTCGGCGCCGATCTGGATCACCAGCCGCAGCGCCGGCAACTTGGCCGCATCGAGATGACCTGCCTGTGCGTGCCTCAACTCCGGCGCCAGCGTATCGATCATGCCGACATAGTCGCTGGTCTTGAACGACGTCGCGGTGATCAGGGCGCGGCAGCCCACCTTGTTCAGCGCATATTCCACCTCGGCCAGCCGATAGGCGGGGTTGATGTTCACCAGGATCAGCCCGGCCTTGGCGGTGGCAAACTGTGTCACCACCCATTCGGCGTTGTTGGGCGACCAGATGCCGACGCGCTCGCCGGGCTTCAGTCCGAGCCCAAGCAGGGCGGCCGCGAAAGCGTCGACCTTCTCGCTCAACTCGCGGTAATTCCATCGGATGCCCTGTTGGCAGGCGATCAAAGCCGGACGGTCGCCGAACCGGGCCACGGTGCGGTCGAAATGACGGCCGATCGTTTCGCCGATCAAGGGAACAGAGCTGGTGCCATGCGCATAGCTTGGCGCGGCCTCGGTCATCGACGTGCTCCCATGCAATTTCCTCGGGTCAGAGCCCGGGACAGGCTTGCGGGGCTGATATTGACCTCTCTGGCGCCCACATGGCCAGAGACTTCCGGTGGCCGTTTGTTGAGACCGCGATGGTCGCCTGCGGCGCTTCCGCCTCCGACGACCGCGGTCTAGGCTGCCGGTCCGCAGAAGGAGAGCAAGGACATGGACGACATCGTCATCGTCTCCGCCGCCCGCACGCCCGTTGGAAGTTTCAGCGGCGCTCTCGGCACGCTATCGGCGCATGCACTGGGGACGATCGCCCTGCAGGCGGCATTCGAACGCGCGGGTGTCGAGGCAGGCGACGTGGATGAGGTGATCCTTGGCCAGGTGCTGGCTGCCGGCGAGGGACAGAATCCCGCCCGCCAGGCCGCCCGCGGCGCTGGCGTGCCCGACGCGAAGACCGCGTTCGGCATCAACCAGGTCTGCGGCTCCGGTCTGCGCGCCGTGGCCTTGGCCGCGCAGCAGATCCGCACCGGTGAAAGCGCCATCGTCGCCGCCGGCGGCATGGAGAGCATGAGCCAATCGCAGCACTCGGCCTATCTGCGCGCCGGCCAGAAGATGGGCGGCGTCGAGTTCATCGACACGATGCTCAAGGACGGCCTGTGGGACGCGTTCCACGGCTACCACATGGGCAACACCGCCGAGAACGTCGCCAGCAAGTATCAGATCACCCGCGAACAGCAGGACCAGTTCGCACTTGGCTCGCAGCAGAAGGCGAGCGCCGCGCAGAAATCAGGGCGCTTCAACGAAGAGATCGCGCCCGTGACGGTGAAGACCCGCAAGGGCGACGTCGTGGTGGGTGACGACGAATATATCCGTCACGATAGCAGCCTGGAGACGATGGCCAAGCTGCGGCCGGCGTTCAGCAAGGACGGCACGGTGACCGCCGGCAACGCCTCGGGCATCAATGACGGCGCCGCGGCCCTGGTGCTGATGAGTGCCTCCGAGGCGGCGAAGCGCGGGCTGAAGCCGCTGGCGCGCGTCGCGGCCTTCGCCACGGCCGGAGTCGACCCGGCGGTGATGGGCACCGGCCCGATCCCGTCCACGCGCAAGGTGCTGGCGCGCGCTGGCTGGAAGGTGGACGACCTCGACCTGATCGAGGCCAACGAGGCGTTCGCCGCGCAGGCGCTCGCGGTGAACAAGGATCTGGGTTGGGACACCGGCAAGGTGAATGTGAACGGCGGCGCCATCGCCATCGGCCACCCGATCGGCGCCTCTGGCGCGCGCATCCTGACGACCCTGCTGCACGAAATGCAGAAGCGGGATGCCAAGAAGGGCCTGGCGACGCTGTGCATCGGCGGCGGCATGGGCGTCGCCATGTGCCTGGAGCGATAGCCCGCGGAACTCTGGGAGGTCGGCGAGGCGGCCTCCCAGTTTCTGATCACTCCGCGAGCTTGCCAGCGGCGAGTTCCTTGACGGCCGCCGTAGTCAGGGGCTCGCCGGCGAACCCCCAATCGCCGCTGCGCACCTCCTGAATGGTCGCCCAGGTGACGCCGCGCACAGCCTCACCCTCGACCTTCGCGTCCGTCAGCTTGCTGATGATCTGCCTCTTCTGTTCGGGGCTGAACACTTCCTCGATCTTTCAGCCCACCTAGCTGGGCTTCCCGCCCGATCAGTTGCGCCTGCGCATTGCGCGACAGACGATCCCGGATTGTCCGGGGCATTTGCGGGCTGCGCCGCGCCGGATTGCCGTCGTTACCTGACGCCGATAATGTCGTTTCTGGGAAGGAAACGCAGAGGAACAGCAGACATGCGAGGATACTTGCGCCGCCGCGACTTCCTGCAGGGCTCGGGGGCGATTGGTGGCTCGATGCTGATCTGCAGCATCCCGCTCGATCGCTCTGCGCATGCCGCTCCGGCCAAGGTGGAGGTGCCCGCCATCGACCGGCTGGTCATCCGCGAGATCACCGACAACACGCATGATATCTTCCTGCGCAGTGCCGAATATCCCGGTCTGGCCGTGCAGCGCACCGGCTTTCCCCAAGCCCCCCAGGGCAAGACGCTGGAGAGCGAGTGGGGCCTCGCGCTGCATATCGAATCAGAAAAAGGGCGGCAGACGCGACGCTATCTGCTCGACTTCGGCTTCACACCGGATGTCTATGCCAACAACCTGGCTCTGCTGAAAATCGATGTGTCGCAGGTGGACGCGCTGATCATCAGCCACGGCCACTACGATCATGTCGGCGGATTGGTGGGTTTCCTGGAGCAGCAGCGGCCCCACCTGCGCAGGGATCTGCGACTGTATACCGGCGGCGAGGATGACTTCTGCCACCGCTTCCTGCGCAACCCCGACGGCAGTCTCACGGAACTCGGCGCGCCGCTGGACCGCCGCAGGTTGCGTGCGCTGAATGTCGAGCCGATGCTGTCCGAGGCGCCGATCCTGATCGAAGACCACGCGTTCACAACCGGCATTGTCCCGCGTAGCAGCATCGAGCACGTATTGCCCAACACCTGGGTGAAGTTCGGCGCACGGGACGGCGTTGGCTGCGACACCGAGGCCTACGGCAGCCACCATTTCACCAGCGACGAACTCGCCGGCAAGCCAGTGCCTGACCAACATTGGCACGAGCACGCGACCTGCTTCCGTCTCGGCGACCGTGGTCTGGTGGTGATCAGCTCATGTGGACATGCGGGGATCATCAACACGCTGCGCCGTGCCCAGGAGGTGTCCGGGGTAGAGAAGATCTACGCGCTGGTCGGTGGGTTCCATCTGGCACCTGCGCCGACCGACTACCTTCGGCAGGTCATGGCGGAGTTGGCCAAATTCGACCTTGAACACGTTTTGCCGATGCACTGCAGCGGGGTCAATTTCGTCGAGCTGGCGAAGCAGGAGATGCCGGACAAACTGGTCATCTGCGCCACCGGCAGCAGCTTTACCTTCACTGCCTAGGCGACACATCGCGTTGGCGGCGCGGCGTGGTTGGATGCTAGGTTGTGCACATGACGCTTCCGTTTGCTATGCCGGATTGGATGCCCTGGTGGGTACCGATCGTTCTGCTGGTTCCAGCGCTGCTGTATGCCGTGGCCTTTCTGTTCATGCCGTTCAGCGTGATTGGCGTAAAGAGCCGGCTAGAGGTGATTGAGGCCAGGCTGGACGAGATTCAAGGGGAGATTCGCCACCTGTCCCTTCGGCTGCCGGAGGTGTCCCGCGCGCCCGACTATGACGAGATCTACGCGCCCGAACCGAGGGCGGAGGCGCAACGCGCGAAGCCGGTGATCACCCGCCCGCCGATCCCGCCCGCATCGCATGAGCTGGAAGACCAGCAGCAGCGCGAATTGCCGTCGCGGCCAGCGCGGCGCGAGCCGGACCAGCGGCAGGTTGGAGGGCGGGCCGAACCAAGGTTGGACTGGCCGCGGTAGCCGCCGCCGGGTTGCGTCTGCAACGCGGTTCGGTTCTTCTGCCGCCGGCACTGACCCGGAGCACCCGATGCGCATCAGCGTCGTCCAGATGAACCCAGGCGCCGACAAGGAGGCGAACATCGCCCAGGCCAGGCGCCTGATCGGCGAGGCCGTCGAGGCTGACCGGCCGGACATAGTCTCGCTGCCCGAGGTATGGGACAGCCTGGGCGGCGACCGCACGGTGCGCAATGCCAACGCGGAGGTCCTCCCCGCGCAAGGATCCAACGAACCGGGCGGCCCCGCCTACGAGTTCCTGCGCGAAACGGCGCGTGCAGTCCGAGTTCATGTGCACGGTGGCTCCATCATCGAGAAGGGCGAGGAAAAGCTGTTCAACACCACGGTGGTGTTCGATCCGGAGGGGCATGAGATTGCGCGCTACCGCAAGATGCACCTGTTCGACATCGTGGCACCCGATGGCACCGGCTATCGTGAAAGCAACACCTACGGCGCCGGCGACGAAGTGGTGACCTATGAGGCGAACGGCACCAAGGTCGGCTGCGCGATCTGCTACGACCTGCGCTTTCCGGACCTGTTCTGGAAGCTGCGTGAACAGGGGGCCGAGGTGATCTTCCTGCCATCGGCGTTCACTTTGGCGACCGGCAAGGACCACTGGGAGGTGATGATCCGGTCGCGTGCGATCGAGACACAATGTTGGTTCGCGGCCCCCGCCACCTGGGGCAAGCACCTGGAAGGCAAGGGCGAGCCGCGCTTCACCTACGGCCATTCGATGATCGTCGATCCATGGGGCCACGTGACGGCGAAGGTGTCAGACGGGACCGGCTGGGCCACGGCACGCATCGACCACAAGGTCAGCGAGCGCGTGCGCCGTGACATGCCCGTACTGCAACACCGGAAGCGGGTTTGATGGACGGGTCAGACCCGTCCACGACTGTCCACGGCCGGGCCGACGCCCGGGACGATGCATGAACGACATAGACACAACGGCGAAGGCGTTCCGGCCTCGGGAGTTCATTCCCGGCCGCATCGCCTTCTGTGCCTCGACCACTGTGCTGGCGGTGGAGGCGCGGGAACGTCTTGTCGCCGATTACGGCGACTGCCCGCTCGAGCAGGCTGCCGTGGCGGTGGCTCTCGGCGGCGATGGGTTCATGCTGGAGACAATCCACCGCGTGCTCGAGCTGCACATTCCGGTGTACGGCATGAACTGCGGCTCGGTCGGCTTCCTGATGAACACGTTCGGCGAAGCGAACCTACCGGAGCGGCTGGCCCGCGCACAGGAGGCCGTGCTGTATCCGCTGCGGATGCAGGCGGTGCGCGATGACGGCACCAATGCCGAGGCGCTGGCATTCAACGAGGTCTCGCTGCTGCGCCAGCTTCGCCAGACCTCCAAGGTCCGCGTTACCGTGGATGGCAAGGTGCGACTGCCGGAACTGATGTGCGACGGCATCCTGATCTCAACCCCGGCCGGATCGACCGCCTATAACCTCTCGGCGCATGGTCCCATCGTGCCGCTGTCGGCGAACCTGCTGCCGCTTACCCCGATTTCGGCATTCCGGCCTAGACGCTGGCGCGGCGCGCTGCTGCCCAGCACCGCCGAAGTGCTGTTCGAGGTCTTGGAGTCCGACAAGCGCCCGACTGCGGCGGTCGCCGACTTTACCGAAGTGCGCAATGTCGTGTCTGTCGCGGTGAAAGAGGATCGATCGACCAGCATCACCGTGCTGTTCGATCCGGACCGCGTGCTGTCCGAACGGATTATCGCCGAGCAGTTTACGGTGTAGCGCCGCGTTTCGGGCAACAGCAAAACGGCGGGGATCGCTCCCCGCCGCTGAGCAAGCTGCTGTGGTGCGATCAGAAGTTCACCACGTTGCCGATCACGAACCCCTGGCCCTTGACGTTGTTGTTGGCGTTGTTGCCCGGGCCGAACGTGTTGGCGACGAAGTTGCGCAGGCTCTGCTGCTGGTCGTTCCACAGATACTCGCCGAACACCTGGTAACCGGGGGCAACCGTGTAACTGGCGCCGGCGACGAAGCCGCGTCCGCGATACTGCGAGATGCCGGCCAACTGCGCCTGACCCTGCATCCACATCTCTTCGACGGCGGCACCGATGGTGAACGGCCCGGCCACATATTTCGCCCCGAACAGGAAGCCGAAC
>JAMXLO010000044.1 GCA_024280945.1 Acetobacteraceae bacterium | reverse complement strand
TCGTTCAGCCCGAGCTGACGTTCCATTTCGGTGACGAACGTCGGCTTGGCATCGAGGCCGAGCAGCATGTAGTGGCCCTTGCGGTTCTTCTTGATGCGGTAGGCCAAGCTCCGCAGGCCCCAGTACTCGCGCTTCTTCACCTCGCCGCCCTCGGTCTCGAGTTGGCTGGCGATGCCGTCGGCGATGCCCTCGACCTGCTGCTGGGTGACGTCGTTGCGTGCGATCAGCACGCACTCGTAAAGCGGCATGATGTCACTCCCTATGGCTGGAGGCCCGCGGGACTGCGGGCATAGCCGGGTGCGATGCCGTCGCCGCCCGGCAGGGTAGGCGGGGGGTTAAGCACGACTGGGGCAGGCGACGCAAGGCGCGGTCAGAATGCCTGGTCCCAGGGTTCAGGCAGCATGGCGTAGCTGCCTCCCTGCCTGACAATGTGCGCGAAGCCGGGGAAATGCATGTGCATCCCGGCGACGAGCAACCGATCGGTCGTCACCATGTCGAGCACCCGCTTTCGGGTCGCCATGGCAGCATGCGGATCGGTGTCGAACTCGATGGTGACCTCGGGGCGAGGTATCTGGATATCCGGCACGTGCACGATGTCGCCCCAGATCAGCAGCGAGTCGTTGCCGGATGAGATCATGTAGCCGCTGTGCCCCGGCGTATGGCCATGCAGCATCACCGCGGTGACGCCCGGAAACACCTCGGTGCTGCCGGAGAATGTGTGCATCACGTTGTGATAGGGAGCCATCTGCTCACGCGCGCACTGGAAATACAGTTTCTTTGCGCGCTCACTCGCCTTGGCCATGGCCGCATCGTCGTTCCAGTGGCGGGGCTCGTTCTCATGCACGGCCAGTTCGGCGTTAGGGAACAACTTGCGGCCCGACGCGGGATCCGTCAGCCCCGCTGAGTGGTCGGGATGCATGTGGGTCAGGATGACCTTTTCTATGGCAGCGGGTTCAATGCTGGCAGCGGCGAGGTTCCGCTGCAGCTTGCCGGCGGTGGGGAGCAGGTAGTCGCCGGATCCGGTCTCGATCAACGCCAGTCGGCCCGCGGAGTGAATTGCATAGCAGTTCACCGACGTTCGCCGTCCGGGGCGGAAATTGTCGCTCAGCACACGCGTCGCTTCGTCAGGCGCGATGTTCTGCAGCACGTCGACGGTACCATCGAGATAGCCGTCTGACAGTGCGGTGACCACGATGTCGCCGATGCGGCGGTGATATACACCTGGGATCTGCTGGGTCGGTGGCTGGATCACGGACAACTATCCTCCTTCAGCGGGCGCGGCGCGGAGGCGCGCCGCAACCGATCATTGATGGCCCGTCCGATGCCGTGATCCGGCACCGGCATGGCCGCTACTCGGATCAGTCCCAGTGCCGGCGCGTTCTGATCGAGCATGCGCAGGCCGGCAAACAGTCGCGACGCAGCTTCACTCAGATCGCCCTGATCGCTCAAGTTGAACACCAGCGAGGCACCCGGCAACGGCGACCCGAATGCAAGCAGCGCTTCGTCTTTTTCAACCTCAGTGGCGCCCATGCGGACGGGCAGTCCTGGCGCGTAGTGCGACGCCAGCATCCCAGGTGAACGAATGCTGTTGGGCGCTCCGCTGTACGACGCCACCGGGCCAATCAGGTTCTCGATCGCCTCGATCGTCGTGCCGCCGGCTCGCAGCAGCTTGGGCTGCTCGGAACACAGGTCCAGCACCGTCGATTCCACGCCGACATCGCACGGACCGCCGTCGAGGATGGCCGCAATCCGACCGCCCAATTCAGCCTGCACATGCTGTGCTGTGGTGGGACTCACCCGGCCCGATCGATTGGCTGACGGGGCGGCGACCGGCCGACCCACCTGCTGCAGCAGTGAGCGTGCGACGTCGTGCCCCGGGACGCGTAACGCCAATGTGTCGAGCCCTGCGCTCGCCAAAAGACTAATCGAGCAGCGGCTCGCCCGCCGCAGCACGAGCGTTAGCGGACCAGGCCAAAATGCTTCGGCGACCCGACGTGCTGCGGCAGATACAACGACGTCAGCCAGCGCTGTATTGGCATCTGGATAATGGCAGATCAGGGGATTGAAGCGTGGCCTGTCCTTCGCGACGAACACCGCTGCAACCGCGCTATCGTTGGTTGCGTCGGCCCCCAGTCCATACACTGTCTCCGTCGCGAAGGCCACCAGTGCACCCTCGCGCAGCAGGGTGGCGGCGCGTCTGATGCCATCGCGACTGGCGTGCAAAGATTCCGTCATATTGTCGGCTGATTAGCCCCGCGGATCGGCTATGGCAAAGGCGAGGCTCGCTGCTACAGTTTGTGCTTGTTGCGCTCTCAGCGGCGGATTTCCAGGGGGTTCCGTACATGATCGATATTGCATTCGCCAAACCGGCATTGCCGAAATCCGGCGCCCTCGTCTTGCTGATCGGCGAAGGCGAAGTCGCTGCAGGCCTGTGGCAGCAGCTCGATGAAACGACGGGCGGCGCCATTGCGCGGGCCTTCAAGTCGGCGGAATTCAAGGGAGCGAAGGGTAAGGTCTGCTCGATCCTTGCGCCTGGCGCCGGCTTGTCGCGCGTCGTAGCTGTTGGCCTGGGGAAGCCTGCTGAACTCAACAGCCACGTGCTGAATGACGCCGGCGGATACGCCGCGGCGGCATTGCGGCAGGAGACGAATGCAGTCGTCGCGACGGGCATGCTGCAGCCTGCCCAGGCCGCCGAGGTGGCACTGGGCGCCGTACTGCGCGCCTATCGCTTCGACAAGTACCGCACAAGGGAAAGGCCGGAGGACAAGCCAAGACTGGCAAAGCTGACGTTGCTGGTAAATGAGACCGCAGCGGCCAAGAACGCATGGGAACCGCTGGAGGGAGTGGCGAAAGGCGTTTCGCTGTCACGCGATCTCGTGAGTGAGCCGCCCAATGTTCTGAACCCGGCCGAAATGGCAGACCGCTGCAAGAAACTCAGCGAGCTTGGGGTGAAAGTCGAAATCCTGGGCCCTCGCGAATTGGGGCGACTGGGATTCGGAGCGTTGCTCGGCGTCGCCCAGGGCAGCGTGAATGAACCCCGCATGGTAGTGATGCAGTGGAACGGCACCGGAAACGGCCGCAAGGCAAAAGGCAAACCGGTCGCCTTCATCGGCAAGGGAGTCACCTTCGATACCGGCGGCATCAGCATCAAGCCGGCGGGTGGCATGGAGGACATGAAGTGGGACATGGCCGGCGCCGGTACCGTGGTCGGCCTGATGGCGGCGCTGGCCGGCCGCAAAGCCAAGGTCGACGCCGTCGGTCTCGTCGGATTGGTAGAGAACATGCCGTCGGGCAGCGCGCAACGTCCCGGCGACGTGGTGAAAAGCTACTCCGGACAAACGATCGAAGTGATCAACACCGACGCCGAAGGGCGTCTGGTACTGGCGGATGTGCTCTGGTACTGTCAGCAGAAATTTGAACCCCGCTTCATGATCGACCTCGCGACATTGACCGGTGCGATGATCGTGGCACTTGGACATGAGTATGCCGGCATGTTCAGCAATGACGACGCCCTGGCGCAGAAGCTCTCGACGGTCGGACAGGTGGTGGGCGAGAAGGTTTGGCGTTTCCCGCTCGATGATGCGTACGACCAGCTGATCAAGTCGGAGATAGCCGATATGAAGAACATCGGCGGTCGTCCCGCAGGATCGATCAGCGCCGCACAATTCATTCAGCGCTTCGTCAACAAGACCGCCTGGGCACACCTGGATATCGCCGGTGTCGCATGGAGCACGAAAGACGCGCCATGCGTGCCGAAGGGCGCGACGGCGTTCGGCGTTCGGCTGCTGGATCGTCTGGTGGCTCAGCACTACGAGGAATAGGCGCCGGTTGATTTGCCGGCCGTCATCGCCCAGAAACGTCCCGCTCCATCGCGGGGACTGACATGACGACGGGATACTTTTTCGAGGACCTCCAGGTCGGCCAAACCGATACCCTTGGCAAGACGATCACCGAGGCCGATGTCCTGCTCTACGCGGCTGTGTCCACAGACACCAATCCGATTCACATCGACGCGGAGGCGGCGAAGCAGTCGATGTTCGGCGAGCGCATTGCGCACGGGATGCTGTCCGCGGGCCTGATCAGCGCGGTCCTTGGCACACGCCTGCCAGGTCCCGGGTCGCTCTACATGCGCCAGTCATTGCGCTTTGCGGCTCCGGTCAAGATCGGCGACACGGTGAAGGCGACCGTCACGATCACCGCGCTCAATCCGGAGAAGAAGCGCGCCACGCTCAGCACGGTCTGTACCGTGGGCGATACCGTCGTCATCGAGGGCGAGGCCTACGTTCAGGTCCCGTCCCGCGCCTGATGCGGATCTTCCACGACTGGCGCGATCTGCCGGCGGATGCGCGCGGCGCTACGGTTGCGCTTGGCAATTTCGACGGTGTGCATCGCGGACACGCCGAGGTGATCAAGGGGGCGCACGCGGCGCGCCCAAAGGTGCCTCTCGCAGTGCTGACCTTCGAGCCGCATCCGCGCGAGCATTTCCGCCCCGACGATCCGCCGTTCCGGTTGACCCTCTCGGCGGAGCGTGCCGAGGCCCTCGCAGCGCTCGGGGTGACCCTGCTGTACGAGCTGCCGTTCAACGACGAATTCAGCCACATGCCGGCCGAGCGATTCGTGAGCCAGGTGCTGCACGAGGGACTGGGTGCACGTCACCTGGTGTGCGGACCGGATTTTGCATTCGGCCACCGTCGGGGTGGTGACACCGGTTTCCTGGCGCGGCGCGCGGAGTCGTTGGGGATGGGGCTGACATTGGTGCCATTGCTCGCCGACGCCAATGGCCCGATTTCGGCCACCCGGATTCGCCGTGTACTGCAGGACGGCTATCCGGAGCGCGCCACCGCCGATCTCGGCCGGCCATGGACCATCCGCGGCACCGTAGCGCACGGCGATGCGCGCGGCCGGACCATTGGGTTCCCCACCGCGAACATCGCGCTGGGTCGCCACCTGGAGCCGGCGCGTGGCGTCTATGCGGTGACGGTGCGGCTGCCGAATGGGAAATGGCACCCCGGAGTTGCCAATATCGGCCGGCGTCCGACGGTGAACGAAGGACCGGAGAGCCGACTCGAGGTCAATATTTTCGAGTTCGACGACGACATCTACGGCGCCGAATTATCAGTGGCGCTGCATGTCTATATCCGTGAGGAACGGCGCTTCTCCGGGCTCGACGCATTGAAGGCGCAAATCGCCACCGATGCCGGCGAGGCACGGCGGTTGCTGGCCCGCACATGAGACGCACCCACTGACGCGTTGCCAGCCAAGCTCGGCTGGCTCAGATTTCCGACCGGCGTCAAACAACATCAAAGTTGAGGGAACGACATGCTGACGCGCCGCGCCGCGACCACGATGCTTGCTGGTGTCGTCGCTGCACCTTCTGCGGGCCGAAGTGCTGCTTCCCGCTCCACGGCCGTCTTCTACGATGCGGTTGGACCTCAGCTCGCCTGCTGGCATGCCGACGTCGCGAACGCCACATTGGAGCCGCAAGGCAGCCTCACGGCCCCGGCGCTCATTCAGTACGCGTGGCGGCACCCCACCAAGCCTGTGCTCTATGTCGCCTCCAGCAATTTCGTGCCGATGGGCCAGCCTGACGGGAAGCATCACCTGATCGCATTCCGGATCGATGTGGCAACCGGCGCGTTGAGCCCTCTCGGCCCACCGGTCGCCATCCGCGCGCGCCCCATCGACATTACTGTGGATGCGGCGGGGAATTGGCTGCTGACAGCCTACAACCTACCAAGCACGATGTCCGTCCATCCGCTCAAGCGTGATGGAGCCATCGGCGAGGAGGTGAAGCAATCAGCGTCCATCGATGGCGGCATCTATGCGCACCAGATCCGTATGATGCCGTCGAACAGCGCCTTCGTACTGGCCGCGCGCGGCAACAATCCGACCCCGACAAAGACGGAGGACCCAGGGGCATTGAAGGTAAAGTCACTGAAGAACGGGCAGGTGCATGACATCGCCTCTATCGCGCCGGGCGCGGGCTATGGCTTCGGTCCAAGACACGTGGACTTCCATCCGCAAGGCCCTGGATGTACGTCTCGGTGGAGCGACAGAACCAGCTGCAGATGTACCACCTGCGGGGCGACAGTTTGGAGCCGACACCATCCTATGTGCTTACGACGCTTACCGAGACTGGCAATCTGCGACCGGAGCAGATGGTGGGCCCGATCCATGTCCACCCGAAGGGACATGCCGTCTACATCGGTAACCGCGCAAGCGGAACGATCGAGCGCGATGGCAAGAAGTATGCTGCGGGTGGCGAGAATGCGATTGCCGTGTTCCAGATCGATCAAGGCAGCGGCGAGCCCAGGCGGATCCAGGCAATCGACACGCACGGCTACCATCCGCGCACGTTCTCGATCGATCCCAGCGGTCGCATGCTGGTGGTGGCCAACCTGCAGCAGATGCCGGTACGCAACGGGGACGACGTGACGACCCAGCCGGCGACCTTATCGACCTATCTGGTCGGTGCGGACGGCAGACTGACCTATGTCCGGTCCTACGATATCGAAACCAACGGCCGGACCCAGTGGTGGGGTGGGTTCGCCCGGCTCTGAGCCAGGCGGTAGTGCTCGTCTCGCCGTTGACCCCATGGGCAGCCGCTGTCGTGCGGTCTATACCCTGGCCAATGAAACCTCCTCACTCGAACCGCCCGGGTGGCGGCAACCGCCCGCCTGGTGGCGGTGGCCCGCCGCGCCACCACGGTCATCCCAACGACCGCCAGCCGCGGCGTGAGCAGGGCGGTTTTGGCCAGGGTGGCCAGCAGCGTGACAGCCGCCCGCAAGGCGGCCAGGCCCAGGGCCAAGGCAAGCCGTTCCAAAAGCGCGACGGTCGCCCAAACAAGTTCTTTCGTCCCGACCATCAGCGCGACCATCGTCCGCGACCGCCGGAGACGCCGCGCGGTGCGGTCTGGCTGTATGGCCTGCACGCCGTGGCCGCCGCGCTCGCCAACCCTGCGCGCCGGCTTCGCCACCTGATGCTGACCGAGGAGGCGCAGCAGACTCTGACGCAGCGCCAACCGCCACCGTGGCCGCTGGCTCCCGAGCAGGTGGACCGTGGGCGGCTCGATCATCTGCTCGGTCGCGACATTGCCCACCAGGGCGCCGCACTGCTGGCCGATCCGCTGGCGACGCCCAGCCTGCAGCAGGCGCTGGAGCGCCCGGGGCCGCTGATCGTGCTCGATCAGGTCACCGATCCCCGCAATGTCGGGGCGATCCTGCGTTCTGCCGCCGCGTTCGGCGCCGCGACAGTCATTACCCAGGACCGCAACGCGCCCGAGGAGACCGGCGGACTTGCCAAGGCGGCGTCGGGCGCACTGGAAACCATCCCGCTCCTGCGGGCTGTCAACATTGCGCGCACGCTGATCGCACTGAAAGCCGCCGGCATCTGGACGATTGGCCTCGATGCGGGCGGCCCCCCCCTGTCCGGTCCGGCTCTGGAGAGCCGCCGTGTCGCGCTGGTGCTGGGGGCCGAAGGCGAAGGCCTCCGGCGATTGACGCGGGAAACCTGCGACGAGGTCGCCGGGTTGCGTATGCCGGGCAAGATGGAGAGCCTGAACGTCTCGGCCGCCGCATCGATCGCGCTGTACGAACTGACGAGACGCGACGAACTGACGAGACGCGCATGACCAGCTACCAGCCCGACAAGGCTGCCGCCGTGCTGCACGAGTCCCGGCAGCGACGTGAGCAGGTTGCTCCTCTGGCGCAGGACATAGCCCCCCAAACCGAAGTCCAAGGTGCCGCTGTCCAGCATGCGCTGGCCCGCCGTCTCGGGGCGACGTCGCCCGGAGGCTTCAAGATTGGCGCCACGGCAAAGCGGATGCAGGAATACCTCGGCCTCAGCGGACCGGCGGCCGGCTTCATGGCGGTTGGCAATGTTTACCGCAGCGGCGTTGATCTGCGCTTGGCCGAGTTCGTTCGTCCCGGGGTCGAATGTGAGCTGGCGGTCCGGCTTGCTCGCGACCTGCCTGCGGGTTCCTGCTCAGCGGAACAGGCGGCTGATTCAGTCGGCGAACTGATGGCTGGGATTGAGATCGTCGATAATCGCTATGGCGAGCTACTCGAACTTGGCGTGCCTACGCTGATCGCCGATCAGGTTTTCCATGCCGCCTGCGTGCTGGGCGAGCCGGGCGTGCAGGACTGGCGCACACTCGACATTGGCGGTCTTCGCGGGCGGCTGATCGTCGACGGAAAGCAGCGCGACGAAGGGGTGGGCGCCGACCTGATGGGTCACCCGATGAACTGCCTGGCATGGCTTGCCGGCTCGCCGGTGGCAGCAGCATTCGGCGGCCTGAAAGCTGGCCAGGTCGTGATGCTTGGCAGCGTCACGCCGCCGGTGTGGCTGACGGGCCCGGCCAGCGTCACGGTGAATTTTTCCCCGCTGCCCCCGGTACAGGTACGCCTGAGCTGAAGTCTATCAGCTCTAACACGACGTTAGTGATTGAGGGGCATGCTGAATCCGTCAGTGGGCGCACGCCATGTTCCTCGATTGGAGTGACATTTCGGACGATCTGCAGATCCTGCTCGCGCGAGAGGCGCTGGGGCGGGCTGCGACGACAATTGCCACGCAGGCCGCAGCACTGGCGGACGAATTCGAGGCTGGCAATATTGCCGATCATGGCGGGGCGGATGCGTTGCGGCTGTTCGCCGCCATCCTGTGCGAAACCATCGAGGATCCCTTGCCACCCGCCGGCATGGCCGAACCGGCGCCGACATTCGGCTGATCGATCAGGCCTGGCTTGACCTTGCCATCCGCCATGACATGAAGGCGGATGGAGGAGCCAAGCCATGAAGATCACCGCCGTCGAGACCTATTGGACGCGCATTCCCTTCGATATGGGCGGCAAGCCGGCATCGGTCGGCGGCCTTGGCTGGCAATCGATGAACACTGTCTGGCTGCGCATCGTGACCGACCAGGGACTGGAGGGTTGGGGCGAGGGATTCGGCCACGCCTCCGCGGCGGTGACGAAGACCGTGATGGATACCCAGCTCGCCCCCGCGGTGCTGGGACAGGATCCGCGCGACATCGCTGGTCTGCGACATCGTCTGGCCAAGGCATTCCACGGCTTCGGCCGCAACGGTTCACATATCTTCGCACTCTCGGCGCTCGACATCGCGCTATGGGATATCGCCGGGAAGGCGGCCGGTCTGCCGCTCTGGCGCTTGTTCGGCGCGACGCCGGTGTCCACGCTCACCGCCTATGCCAGCCTGCTGCGATATGGCGAAGCCACGATGGTGGCGGCCGCCTGCGAGCGGGCGATCGCGCGCGGCTACCGGGACATCAAACTGCACGAGACCACCGTTCCGGAAGTGCGCGCCGCACGTCAGGCGATCGGTCCGGAGGCGCGGTTGATGGTGGACACCAACTGTCCGTGGACGGTCTGGCAGGCGATCGACATGGCTCGTCGAATGCGCGAATTCGATCTGACGTGGCTGGAGGAACCTGTGTTTCCGCCCGGCGACCACGCCGGGCTCGCGCGCGTTCGCCGCGAGGGTGGAGTACCCATCGCGGCAGGTGAAAACGCCGCGGGGCTGCACGACTTTCGCGCCCAATTCGAAGCGGGCGCGATCGATGTGGCGCAGCCGAGTGTGATCAAGATCGGTGGCCCCTCGGCCATGCTGGAGATCGCCGCGCTCGCCCAGGCGTATGGCGCCCGCGTGGTGCCGCACAATGCCTATTTCGGGCCTGGCTTTCTCGCCTCTCTGCATGTCAATGCGACGATCGCGCCCGACGCCCCGTTCGAGCGGCTGTTCATCGATCTCGAGGCCAGCCCTTACCACGAGCTGGTTGTGGCCAAAGACGGCAAGATTGCGCTGCCGAATGGCGCCGGTCTCGGCCGCGATCCCGACCTCGCGGTCTTGCGGCGTTATCTGATCGCTGGGCCGACGCTGCACGAATCGTAAACCCACACCAGCTCGTGTCCGATGGACACAGCAATCTGACTGGACCGTTTGGCCAATCGATGGCTGATCGTCTCGAAACCGCTCCGCTTGCCGTTTCCGGGACATGTCTATGTTGTTCTGCCTCCGCGTCGCTATCGCCGCGCTGTTGCTGCCAGTGCTTGCTCACGCAGATCCTTTAGTGCGCCGCACCGCCGGGTTGATGATGCCGGTGAAGTCGGCATGCATCTCCTCGCCGTTCGGTCCGCGCATTTTGCCGAACCGGGCACTCGCGGGCACCTATCACTATGGGATCGATATGCCAGCGCCTCTTGGCGAAGCAGTCCGTGCCACGGCCCCCGGCAACGTCATCCGCGTTCAGCACAAAGGCCCTGGCGGGCTTGAGGTGTTGGTGCAGCACGACGGATTCGTCGGCGTCTACAGCCATCTCGGGACAGTGTCATCGGCCATTGCCGAAGGAAAGATGACACTGGCGGCAGGAGAGGAACTTGGCGTGGTCGGGCCGACTGGGGTGACTTATGGCATGCATCTGTACTTCGAGATGATCAAGGCGGGCAGGCCCGTGGATCCCGCGCCCTATTTGAACGTGCCCCTGTGCAACGGCGGCATCCACCGCATGCGCGCCGATATCCTCGGCTCCGATGGCAAGGTCCCACCGACACGGCACTACGTGCGACGGTACTGAGTCCTCGGGCTTGATCCACATCAATGCCTGCTGACAACGATCGTGATTGAGTGGCGCATCGCACCTCGAAGGTGACGCATGCGCATCTACAAGACCATCAACAAGGTCCCGGGCGGCCTTATGGTCGTGCCGTTGTTCATCGGCATGGTCATCAACACATTCTTTCCTCACCTGCTCAAGATCGGCGGCTTTACCGAGGCCCTGAGCAATGTGGGGTACCCGACCATCCTCGGCATGTATCTCTTCACCGTCGGCACCAAGATGACCGTGCGCACCGCGCCGCGCATGTTGAAGCGCGGGTTCGGCATCATGATCGCCAAGGTCGGTGTCGCGACACTGATCGCGGTGTCCATCGGCAAGTTCTTTGGCGGCGATCTCTTCGGGTTCAGCACACTCGCGCTGCTGGTGGCGATGAGCGACACCAATGGCGGCATGTTCATGGCGCTGACCAGCGTGATGGGCGACAAGGAAGACTCGGGCACCTACGTGCCGCAGAGCATCGAGACCGGCCCGTTCCTGACGATGGTGATCCTGGTCGGCGCCGGCCTGGCGAACATCCCGTGGCTCACCATGGTGTCGGTGATCGCGCCCATCGCGGCGGGGGCGGTACTTGGCAATCTCGATGAAGATCTGCGCAACTTCTTCGGTTCACATGAACCGATCATTGTGCCGTTCATGGCGTTCACACTCGGCCAGACAATCAATCTCTCCGCAGTGGTGACGGCCGGAATCCCGGGCGTCATGCTGGGCGTGGCGGTGGTGATCATCACCGGCGCGGTGTGCATTGCCGCCGACCGTCTGCTTGGCGGTTCTGGTATCGCGGGCGCAGCCGCGTCGAGCACCGCGGGCAATTCGGCAGCCGTACCAAAGGCAGTCGCCATGGCGGATCCAACGTATGCCGCCATGGCACCGATCGCCACGATACAGGTGGCGGCCTCGGTCATCGTCACTGCTGTGCTGACACCGATCCTGACGTCGTATGTGTTCAAGCGCGTTCAGCGACAGCGGGCATCGGAGCCAGAGTCTGTGCCGCCGGCCATGTCGATCGCAGCCGCTCATGGTGACGATTGAAGCCGCTCGGTTATGATCGGTGATGGCAGCGCGCGAAAGCACTGTCCACCACCGCTCTCACATCACTGCCGCATCACTGATGCCTTTGCTCGCTGCCTGAGGTGGCGGCTCCTGCGGGCGTCATAAGTTTTGCTGTGAACCGCACCGGCAGTTCGGAGTGACCTGCGCCTGCGTCGCCGGGCACGCGGCGCGGCACAGAGAAGAATTCCAGATAGGTCGGCGGCGTACGGGTGTGCGCGAAGAACGGATTGACGAACGTGCCGTCGACGAGCGCGAACCCGAAGCCGTTGTCGGTCAGTTGCTGTCCACTTGGGCTGATCAGATTGTCGACCGGATAGGGTTCATTGTCGGGAATCGCCGTGCCCGTCGGTTGCAATCGAACGATGCTGACTCCATTCCGTGACCCGGTAATCCCGATGATCTGGAAATAGCCGGCACCGTTCGCGACGTCATGCGTCGTCAGAGTACCGCTGGCAGAGATGCCTGCGCCGGCATATTCCCAGGTCCACTGCAACGGCGCCGCGGCGGGTTCCGAGACCGCAACGAACACCCCACCGCCCAGCGCAACGAGGCAGCGAAAGCGCCGGCGCTTACCCACGCAGATTGCCGGCTATTGCCGCACCGCCTGATACGCAGCGAGACACGCCAGATCGACGATCTGACTGACCGAAGCATCCATCGGCATGATCTGTATAGGCCGCTCCATGCCCATCAGCAGCGGTCCGATCGTGCTCCCACCACCCAGGCGTTTTGCCAGGCTCGAGGTGATGTGCGCCGAATGCAGGCCCGGCATCACCAGTATGTTGGCATCCGCTGTCAGACGGCAGAACGGATACAGGGCGCGGATTGATGGCTCCAGTGCCACATCCGGGCTCATCTCGCCGTCATACTCGAAATCCACCTTGCGCTGATCAAGGATGGTGACCGCGTCACGCATCGGCGCGTTGGCTGGCTGGGTCGGATTACCGAACGTGGCATGCGACAGCAGCGCGACGCGAGGCTCGTGGCCAAGATGGCGCGCGGCCCGCGCTGCGCCGATGGCGATATCGGCCAACTCCTCGGCGTTTGGCCGGAAGTGCACCAGCGTATCGGCGATGAAAATGGTGCGGCCACGCATGCCCAACACCAAAGTCAGGCCAAAGGCACGTCCACCACTCGCCGGCTCGATCGCATGGGTGACGTCGTCCAGACAGACCGCGGCGGCGCGCGTCAGCCCCGTCACCATCGCGTCCGCATCGCCGGTCGCAACCATGCACGCAGCGAACACGTTGCGGTCCTGATTGACCAGGCGCTGGCAGTCCCGCTGCAGGAAGCCGCGCCGCTGCAAGCGGCCATAGAGGAACTCGACGTATTTGGGGTTGGCGCTGGAAAGGCGCGCGTTGTGGATTTCGATCCCTTCGACAATACCCAGCCCGAGGCTTGCGATCGTTGCCTTCACGCGATCCTCGCGCCCGATCAAGACCGGCCGCCCATAACCGGCGTTACGGTAGGCGACAGCGGCACGCACCACCTTTTCCTCTTCGCCTTCGGCGAACACCACGCGGCGGGGATTGGTGCGCACGCTCTCCATGATCGCATCGAGGGCGCCAGCGGTCGGGTCCAACCGCCCCGACAACTCGCGTGCATAGCGGCGCAGATCGATCAACGGTCGCCGCGCCACGCCACTCTCCATCGCCGCGCGCGCCACTGCCGGCGCCACCCAGGAGATCAGTCTGGGATCGAAGGCATTGGGGATGATGTACTCCGGCCCGAAGGTCAGCCGACGCCCGGCAGAGGCGGAATGCACCTCGTCCGGCACGTCTTCGCGCGCCAGATTCGCCAGCGCCTCGGCTGCGGCGATCTTCATCGCCTCGTTGATGGTGGACGCGCGCACATCGAGAGCGCCGCGGAAGATATAAGGAAAGCCAAGAACGTTGTTGACCTGATTCGGATAATCGCTGCGGCCCGTGGCAATGATGGCCTGAGGGCTGGCTTGCCGCGCCTCCTCCGGTGTGATCTCCGGATCAGGATTGGCCATGGCAAAGATGATCGGCTTATCCGCCATGCGGCTGACCATCTCCTTGGTCAGCGCCCCCTTCACCGACAGTCCGAAGAACACATCGACGCCGTCCAGCGCGTCGGTCAAGGTTCGCGCCCGGGTGACCGCGGCATGCGCGGACTTCCACTGGTTCATGCCCTCGGTACGGCCCTGGTAGACGACGCCCTTGGTGTCGCACAGCACGACATGCTCCGGACGCATGCCCATTGCCTTCAACAACTCGACGCACGCGATGCCGGCCGCTCCAGCGCCGTTGACCACCAGCTTCGTCTCGCGCAGGTCGCGCCCGGTAAGGTGACAGGCATTGATCAGACCTGCCGCTGCCACGATCGCCGTGCCATGCTGGTCATCGTGGAACACCGGAATGTCCATCACTTCGCGGAGCCTCTGCTCGATCACGAAACACTCGGGCGCCTTGATGTCTTCAAGGTTGATACCGCCGAACCCGGCAAGAAAGCGCACCGCATTGACCACGTCGTCGACGTCCTCGGAACCGATCTCCAGGTCGATCCCATCGATATCGGCGAAACGCTTGAACAGCGCGATCTTGCCTTCCATCACCGGCTTCGCAGCGACGGCGCCCAGGTTGCCCAGCCCCAGCACCGCCGTGCCGTTGGAGACGACCGCAACCATGTTGCCCTTGGCGGTGTAGTCATAGGCGAGCGCCGAATCCCGCTGGATGTGTAGGCAAGGCTCTGCGACGCCAGGCGAATAGGCGAGCGACAGATCGCGTGCCGTCGTGATCGGCTTGGAGATGCGGGTTTCCAGTTTTCCGGGCCGGCCGGCGGCATGCAGGGCAAGCGCCTCTTCGGCGGAGATATGTGCCGTCCTCGTATCGATGCTGCCGTCTGCCATCGTCGCTTCCTCTCGTGGATACGCCTGCGCGCCGATCGATCATGCCGGTGCCAATGGCGCAATGGAAGGCCGGCCCTGGATGGCCACGTTAACCCCGTGATAATTGGGTCAAGCCTCTATGGCACCAGGGAGGAAAGCGCGATGGCGTCGGCGATGACTGCACAAATCGAGCCGCTGGAGCATGCGACCATCAGGCAAGTCACCTGGCGCCTGATGCCGGTGCTGATGTTGGGTTATTTCTGCGCCTACCTTGATCGCGTGAATGTGGGCTTCGCCAAGCTGACGATGCAGAGCGCGCTAGGCATGAGCGACGCGATATTCGGGTTTGGCGCCGGCGTCTTCTTCGTCGGCTACTTCCTCGCCGAAATCCCCAGCAACCTGATCCTCAACAAGGTCGGTGCGCGCAAGTGGATTGCCCGGATCCTGCTCACCTGGGGCATCATATCTGCACTGACCGCGTTCGTCTGGAACGAGTGGAGCTTCTATATCATCCGGTTCCTGCTGGGACTGGCAGAAGCAGGATTCTATCCGGGCATCGTTCTGTACCTGACGTGGTGGTTCCCATCGTACTACCGCTCTCGCATGATGGGCATCTTCCAGTCGGCCAGCGTCATCTCGCTGATCATCGGCCCGCCGGTCTCGGCTTATCTGCTCACCCTGGACGGCTGGTTGGGACTGCAAGGTTGGCAGTGGCTGTTCCTGATCGAAGCGCTGCCGCCCGTCATCATGTGCGTCGTCACCTGGATGCTGCTGACCGACCGACCACTGGAGGCGCTGTGGCTGCGTCCAGAGCAGCGGACCTGGCTGCAGCAGCGTCTCGACTCCGAGCGAACCCAGCGCGAATCGGTGCATCACTTCCACCTCGGCGAGACGATGCGCAACTCGCGTGTCTGGCTGCTGACACTGGTGTACTTTGGTCAGAACGTGTCGGGTTACGGTTTGCTGTTCTTCCTGCCGACCATCGTCAAGTCGTTCGGCGTATCGACGCTCATGAATGGCGTCATCAGCGCTGTGCCGTTCCTGTTCGCCGCTGCCGCGATGATCTACTGGAGCCTGCGTTCCGATAGATCCGGTGCTCGCATCATGTACGTTGCATCGGCATGTCTGCTGTCGGGCGCAGGATTGATCGCCTGCGTCTTCATCGGCCCCTCCCACCCCGTCTGGATGATGGTTGTGCTGATCCTGGGAATCATGGGCCAGTACACGATCGCGCCGACGTTCTGGCCGTTGCCGACGGCCATGCTGTCGGGGGTCGCGGCGGCGGGAGGCATCGCGCTGATCAACGCCGTGGGCAACCTTGGCGGGTTCCTCGGGCCTTACATGTTCGGCCTGATCAAGGACGCAACCGGAGGCAGCGACCTGATTGCCCTGGTGGCGATCGGCGCCGCGCCGGTCATATCGGCCATCATCCTGGTCGCGCTCGGCCACGACCCACGGCTCGAACGAATTCCACCAAGGGCTGCCGCAGCGGAATAGCGGTCAGCCGATCGCGCTTACCACTGACTGCCGGCCCGGGCTAAACCGGTCCGATGGCTGTCTCGTCCCGTATTCCGCATTCTGCCGGCGCGACGCCCGCCATGGCGCAGTGGTTCGCGGCCAAGGAAGCGCACCCGGATGCCCTGCTGTTCTTTCGCATGGGCGATTTCTACGAGCTGTTCTTTGCCGACGCGGAAGCAGCCGCCGCGGCGCTCGACATCGCACTGACCCACCGGGGCGAACACAACGGGACGCCGGTGCCGATGTGTGGAGTGCCGCAGCATGCCGCTGAAGCTTACCTCGCCCGTCTGATTCGCCGCGGCTTCCGTGTCGCGGTCGCCGAGCAGATGGAGGACCCGAAATCACGCCCCCAGGGACGCAACACCAAGGCCCCGATCCGGCGCGAAGTGGTGCGCCTCATTACGCCCGGCACGATCACCGAAGAGGCGCTGCTGGAGGCAGGTCGCGCCAACCTGCTGCTGGCCCTGGCGCAGCATGGCAACGAAATCGGTGCGGCTTGGCTCGATGTATCCACCGGACTGTTCGAAACCGTCGGGCTTGATCCGGCGGAGCTGATGGCTTTGTTCGGACGGCTGGAGCCGGCAGAGATCCTGGCGCCCTCCGGGCTGGCGCTCGGCGAGTGGGACGATAAGCGTGCACCTGATGTGACACCGGCGCCGCCCTTGGTGGCGCGGCGCCGATTGGCTGAGGCATTCGGTGTGGCCAGCGTAGACGCGTTCGGCAGCTTCAGCGATGCCGAAGCGATCGCCGCGCTGACAGCCGTGGACTACGTGCGCTCGACGCAGGCGGGCATGCTTCCGCGTCTCGCGCGGCCCGCGCCGCAGGGTCAGGCGGGGCTGTTGTCGATGGATGCGGCAACCCGCGCCAGCCTGGAGATCCACCGTGCCCGCGATGGCGGCACCATGCACACACTGTTCGGCACGGTGCAGCGGACCCTCACGCCCGCAGGTGCGCGCCTGTTGGCCAACTGGCTCGCCGCGCCGCTGGCGGACACCCGCGTGATTGCGGAGCGCCAGAACGCCTGGGGGTGGTTGGTTGCAGAGCGCGACGCCGCCAACCGACTGCGGTCGGCGTTGCGCACCGCACCGGATATCGCAAGAGCCCTTGGGCGCCTGTCGATCGGTCGGGGCAGCCCCCGCGACCTGGCGGCAATCCGCGACGGCCTCGTCGCGGCACGCGCAGCGTTGGACGTGCTGACCGCAAGCGCGACAACAACTCCCCCTCCCCTTGCGGGAGGGGGAAAGGGGGAGGGGGCCCCGAACCAAAATCGACCCCCTCCCCCCGCCCCCCTCCCGCACGGGGAGGGGGAGCTTGGGGGCGGATCACTCCCTGCCCTGCTGCATTCGGCGGCTCTGTCACTGCATCTTGATCCTGATCTCGAACAGACGCTTGCTGCAGCCTTGGCGGATCCGGCACCGTACCGGCTTGAGGACGGCAACACGATCCGCCCGGGTTACGATCCCGCGCTCGATGCCGAGCGCAACCTGCGCGACGACAGCCGTCGGGTACTCGCCAAGCTTCAGCTCGACTACGCACAGCGCTACGGCGTGGCCAGCCTGAAGATCAAGCATCACGCGCAGCTTGGTTATGTCATGGAGGCGCCCGCCGCTGCAGTGGAAAAGCTGCGGGATGATCCTGACCTGACGCTGCGACAGGGAATGGCCAACGGCGCCCGCTTCACCACACGCGAATTGTCCGATCTCGATCGGCGCATAGCGGAAGCCGGCGAACGGGCGGCTGCCCGCGAGCGGGTGGTGTTCGACCACCTCGTTAGAATGGCGCTGGCCAGGGCCGATGCGCTCGCCGCCTGTGCCGACGCGCTGGCTTTGCTGGACGCCATGCAGTCCGCAGCGAAGCTCGCCGAAGCGGGCACCTGGTGCCGGCCCCAGGTCACTGACGATGATGCTTTCCTGATCCGCGCTGGCCGACATCCGGTGGTCGAAGCGGCACTCGCCGGTCAGACGCAGTTCGTGCCCAACGACTGCGATCTGTCGCCGGAGCAGCGCGTGCTGCTGCTCACCGGGCCGAACATGGCGGGCAAGTCCACCTTCCTCCGGCAGAACGCCCTGATCGTCGTGCTCGCGCAGGCTGGGCTACCGGTTCCAGCGGAGGCGGCCGCGATCGGCGTGGTCGATCGGCTGTTCTCACGTGTCGGCGCCGCCGATGACCTGGCGCGCGGCCGCTCCACCTTCATGGTCGAGATGACCGAGACAGCGGCCATTCTACACCAGGCAGGACCACGTTCGCTGGTCGTGGTTGATGAGATCGGACGAGGTACCGCGACGCTGGATGGGCTGGCGATCGCCTGGGCCGTGTTGGAGGCACTGCATTCGGCCATTCGCTGCCGCGCAATCTTCGCCACACACTTTCACGAACTGGCCGAACTCGCCGACCGGCTGCCGCGGATGAGACCGCACACCATGCGGGTGAAGGAATGGAAGGGTAGCGTGGTGTTCTTGCACGAGGTCGCTGCCGGTGCCGCGGGACGATCCTGGGGCGTGCACGTGGCGGAACTTGCGGGGGTTCCGCCTCCCGTGGTGCGGCGAGCCGCCAGCCTGCTCATGTCACTGGAAAAACAGCGAGGTGCGGCGGGAACGCCGCTCTCCGCGTTGCCCCTGTTCGCTGCGTCCGCATCCGCAGCGAGCCCGCCGCCCGAGGCCGACCCCCTCGCAACGGCGCTCGCGGCCATCGAGCCCGACCAGATGACGCCCCGACAGGCGCTCGACGCTTTGTATCGCCTGAAATCGCTGCTGCCAGTTTCCGACAGCGCGGCGAGCTAGTACGATTGGAGAAATGCTGACACCCGTCTCTCAACCACCAGCGCCTGATGCATCAGTTACCTCACTGACCGCTGCCCTCGCCGCATTGGCCGAAACGGGCGTGCCGGTGTCGCGGGACGCTGCACTCGGTGCCTTTCGCAGGCATCTCGCCCGCATACAGCAGCATGTGCAGCACGCGTTCGAGCAGGACCAGATCACCGGGCTTCAGGCCGCTCGCCTGCTCGGCAAGCTGACCGATGGACTGATTTCGGCACTCTATGAGCACGCCATTTCCGACGCCGGCCTGGGCGAACCGGAGCAACTCTCGGTTGCCGGCACTGGCGGCTACGGTCGCGGGGTCCTCGCACCGTTCAGCGACATCGACCTGCTGTTCCTCACGGCTGTGGAGCCAACGCACAGGACACTGCAGGTGGTGGAGTACATGCTCTATTTCCTGTGGGACCTTGGGGTGAAGGTTGGCCACGCCACCCGCTCAATCGAGGAATGCCTGCTCGAAGGTGCAAGGGACACCACGATCCGCACGGCACTGCTTGATGCGCGTCACATTGCTGGCGACGCCTTGCTGTTCGGCGAGTTCCATTCACGCTTTCGCACTGCGTGCAAGGAAGCTGGCGTCGCGGACTATATTGCCGCCAAGCAAGCTGAAAGAGCCGCTCGCCATCGGCGCTATGGCGACAGCCCGTTTGTTGTCGAACCGAACGTCAAGGAAGGGCGCGGCGGGCTGCGCGATCTGCAGACGCTCTATTGGATCGCACGCTATGTCTACGACACGCAGACCATGGGCGAGTTGGCCGACGTCGGCGACGTGCTTACCCAGGCCGAGGCGAAGCATGGGCGTCGGGCTTGGGAATTCCTGTGGACCGTGCGGTTCCATCTGCACTACGTCGCCGGGCGCGCCGAAGAGCGGCTGACTTTTGATCTTCAGCCCGTGGTCGGCGCGCGCATGGGTTACACGCGGCACGGCCGGCAGGATGGTGTCGAACGTTTCATGCGACACTACTTCCTCACGGCGCGCGAAATCTCGCGTCTGACACGCATTCTCGAACCGGCGATCCTGCGCGAAGCACTCGGGCCTCCGGCGATCGCACCGGAGACCGATCCGGCCTTGCTGAAGTGCGGCTTCGTCCTGGCCGAGGGGCAGCTGATGCCTGTGCCGGGCCGCGACTTCGACCAGGAGCCTCTGCAGATGCTGCGCATCCTGCATGTGGCACGCGACCGAAATTTGGAACTGCACCCACTGGCGATCCGCTCGCTGATCCAGAACGAGCGGCGCGCGGTGGAATTGCGCGGCAATCAGCAGGCCGCCGCGCTGTTCATGGATTTGATGTGCGGCAAAGAGCCAGACCATCACCGCGCCAGCCAGCACCCGGATGGTGCGCGATGGCTCTCGATCCTCAACGAGACTGGCTTCCTCGGTCGCTTCATCCCGGACTGGGCGCGCATCGTCGGACAGATGCAGTTCGACACCTACCATGTGTTCACCGTGGACGAGCACACGATCGAGGCGATCCGTGTGCTGAACACCCTGGAGCGCGGGGAGCTTTCCGAAATCGCCCCGGTGGCGACCGGCCTGGTGGATCATCTTCAGTCGCGCCGCGCGCTGTATCTCGCAATGCTGCTGCACGACATCGCCAAAGGACGAGGCGGCGACCACTCGGAGATCGGCGCCGAGATAGCACTGAAGGTAGGCCCCGAACTTGGCCTGTCGGCCGAGGAGACCGAGACTGTTTCGTGGCTGGTTCTGCACCACCTGCTGCTCTCGGCCGTGGCATTCAAGCGCGACATCGACGACCCGAAGACCATCCTGGACGTCGCCGACACCATACAGTCGCCGGAACGCCTGCGGCTGCTGCTGATCCTCACAGTCGCCGACATGCGCGCGGTATCGGCCAAGGTATGGAATGGCTGGAAGGCGACTCTGCTGCGCGAGCTCTATGCGCGGGTCGCGGAAGTGCTGGCAGGCGGGCTGTCCACGACCGAGCGGGACGTTCGCGTGGAGCGAGCGCGCCATGCGGCGGCCGCACTGCTGTCCGACTGGCCGAAGGAGGAAATCGAGCGCTTCACCGCTCTCGGCTATCCCGGCTACTGGCTGTCGTTCGACCCGGAGACGCATGCGCGGCACGCACGGCTGGTACGCGACGCCGAGGCACGCCAGGCCCCCTTGACCGTGGACACGCAGCCATTACCCGCGCGGGCGGTGACCGAGGTGACCGTGTATTGCGCGGACCATGCAGGCCTGTTCAGCAAGATCTCCGGCGCGCTGGCCGTGGCCGGCGCGTCGATTGTCGATGCCCGGATTCATACTCTCACCAACGGCATGGCACTTGACACATTCTGGATTCAGGACGCTGCCGGAGGCACGTTCGATGCTCCGCACCGGCTCGCCCGCTTGGCCGTTCTGGTCGAGCAGGCGCTCTCCGGGCGGATCCGTCTGACGACCGAGATACGCAAGCTTTCCAAAGTGTTGCTCGGTCAGCGCATGCGCGCGATCCACGTGCCGCCGCGCGTGGTGATCGATAACCACGCGTCGCACACCCATACGGTCCTGGAGGTCAATGGACGCGACCGACCCGGGCTGCTGCATGATGTGACCGCGGCAATCAGCAATCAAGGGTTGCAGATTGCCTCGGCACACGTAACAACTTACGGTGTGCGGGCGGTGGACGTCTTTTATGTGAAGGATGTCTTCGGCTTGAAGATCGAAAACGAGCGCAAGCTTTCGGCGCTTCGCGATGCGCTGCTGGACGCCCTGGGCAATCCTGACGAAGTTCCCGTTCCTGCGGTGCCAGTCTCCGCCAAGCGCCGGCGCACTTCCGCAGCGTAAGCATATTGTAATCTCCCCGACACAACTGAAATATTAGGGGCACAGAAGAGTCTGAGGAGGACGGCAACGCTCTTGGCTGTGGTTGCCGGTGCGCTTTCGCTGGGTTTAACGTCCGTCACAGCCGACCAACAATGGAGACCATGATCATGCGTATTTTGCCAAATATGGCATTGGCCGCGCTGTTGCTCGGCTCTACTGGTGCCATGTCAGCCTTCGCCGCCAATGATACCACGGGTTGCCCGCCTGGCATGCATCGCGCCGAGTCCGAGGGCGGCGGCGTCGGTTCTAGGAACCTCGTCACCCGCAAGGCCGAATCCGAGGCTGGTGGCGTCGGTTCCCGCAATTTGGATACTCGCAAGGCCGAAGCTGAAGGCGGCGGCGTCGGTTCCAGAAATTTGGTCACGCGCAAAGCCGAATCCGAGGCTGGTGGCGTCGGTTCCCGGAACCTGGACACTCGCAAGGCTGAAGCTGAGACCGGCGGCGTCGGTTCGCAGCGCCTCGCGTCGATCCCCTGCACGAAGTAAACGGCCGACATTAGCCGCGAGATCTCTTAACTGTCCCGGCTGGTGCGAACCTGCCAGCCGGGACCAGCGTCTTACGAGGCGGGGCCGCCCATCGAGAGCGATACCCACCTCGTGCCATTTTTCCCCTGAATCAACACCGCCAAATAAGGACGGCGCTCATCGTGCGCAACGCGCACCGCCCGCCGTACTTCGTCGGGTGACGCGACGGGCGCACCCTGCACCGCCGTGATGACGTCGCCAACGACGATGCCAAGGTCCTGAGCCTCGCAATCCTTCTCCACCGAAGAAACGAGCACGCCCCTTACTTTGCCATTGATCCCGTACTGCTTGCGCGCTTCATCGGTCAGGGGGGCAAGCCGCACACCGGGGTCAGGCATCCGCTGGATCATCGCTTCGGCTGCGGTCGCGGTCATCACCCCGCCACCCGGCATGTGATTCGGCCATTCGCCAATAGAGGCGACGACATCCCCTGCCTTGCCGCCGCGCCAGATTGTCAGCTTGACCTGCTGCCCCACCGGCAACTGAACGATCCTGCGCATGTAAGCGCGCGAGTCGCTTGGGCTGAAGCCGTCTATCGCCAGCAATACGTCGCCAGGTCTGAGATTTGCAGCGGTCGCCGGACCGGGGTCGTCGACGACTGAAATGATCGAGCCCTTGGTCATGCCCATGCCCAAGGCAAGGGCCAGTTCGTCTGTGAGGTCCTGCAAGGTGAAGCCCAACCAGCCTGGTGCCGGATGCCTAGGATCGAGCAAGTGCTCGACGACGAACTTGGCAGAGTCGGCGGGAATGGCAAACCCGATACCGATGAAACCACCGGCCTCCTCTGGATTGTAGAGCGCTGTATCGACTCCTACGACCTCGCCATTGAGGTCGATCATCGGACCACCGGAGTTGCCGTGGTTGATGGCCGCGTCAGTCTGAATGTAGTTGTCGAATGGCGTGTCCTGGATATCTCGGTTGAGAGCACTGACGATACCCGCGGACACCGACATGCCCAGCCCAAGCGGATTGCCAATCGTCAGCACGGGATCGCCGACATGAAGTGTAGTACTGTCGCCCCATTTCAATGCGGGCAATGGATGATCAACCGAGATCTTGAGCACCGCAACATCAAGCATCGCCGCAACAGCCAGTAACTTGGCGCTCGCCCGTTCGCCGCTGTCGAGGACGACCGTAATACTCAGCGCACCGTCGATCACGTGCTTATTGGTGACGATGATCCCGGACGGATCGATGGTGAAGCCCGACCCATAGGTCTTGACCCGCCTCGACGGATCGCCCGGGTTCGTTGGTGGGCGCAACTTCCAAGTGGAGATGTTGACAACAGCCGGCATCGCCTGCTGCGCGACGGCTGCCTCGCCGCTCTCCATGACCCTGGCCACCGCCGGCCCATTCGCAAGTGATGTGGCAAGCAGGAGTGCCAGAGCCGCTATGAACACACGAGGCATGAAACCCCCCGCATTTTTGTCACTGATAGCATAAATCGCCCGGCGCCGGCGATCATCGACGCCTGAGCGACGGCACAAGGCACGGGACTTCACGACGATACGCAGCGTAGAGGCTGCCGAACTCCTCTTTCAGGAACCGCTCCTCAAGCGCAACCCTGCGGAAGATGGCAAACATGAAAAGCGCCAAGGCGACCAGGCCGCGCACTTCGCCCTGGGCGACCATCGAACCGAGCAATGCCGCAAGCAGGCCCGCGTAGATCGGATGCCGCACCCAGCGATAAGGGCCAGCCCGGATCAATTCGTGATCCTGTTTGACGGTCACGACGCTGCTCCAGTTACCGCCAAGCCAAACCCGCGCCACGACAGCAAATGCGAGTCCCAGAGCGACGAGCCCAAGGCCTACCCAGAACCAGGCTCCGCCCGATGACACGAAGCGGGCTGTCAACCAAATCGCGGGCAGATGGGGCGGAACCAGCAAGGCCAGGCCCAACGCAAGCGGAACGAGGTGCGACAGTCGTGAGGTCATACCTTCATGCCGCCGGATCGGCTTGGAACCTATAGCGGCGATGCTCCAGTACAGCAGCCACGCAAGCCAAAGAGCAGCGATCGAGTACTGGTGGAACGCCCGCATTATTTGGCACGTGGTCTTTCGGCGGGCAGCGGGGACTTGTCAGGATACTGACACCAAGCGGCGGCGACGCAGCGCCAGCATTCCGGCAGCCGCGCCTTGCACACGTAGCGTCCGTGCAGGATCAGCCAGTGATGGGCATCGCGCAGCAGTTCCGGCGGAATGCGCCGCACCAGAGCGTCTTCAACGGCGCGCGGCGTCGCGCCAGGCGCGATGCCGGTGCGATTGCCGAGCCGGAAGATATGCGTATCGACGGCCATCGTGCTCTCGCCGAACGCGACGTTGAGCACGACGTTGGCCGTTTTTCGCCCCACGCCGGGCAATTTCTCCAGCGCCTCTCGGTCTGCAGGCACCTGTCCGCCGTGCCGCTCGATCAGCTGCCGCGAGAGTTCGATCACATTGCGGGCCTTGCCTTGCCACAGGCCGATCGACCGGATGTGCCTGGCCACACCCTCCACGCCTAGGCGAACCATCGCCTCAGGGGTCGCGGCATCTCTGAACAGCACCTCGGTGGCACGATTGACCGAAGCGTCGGTCGCCTGCGCCGACAGCATCACGGCGATCAGCAGCGTGTATGGGTCCACGAATGTCAGTTCGCTGCGCGGGTCGGGATGGGCGGTCGCCAGCGCCTCGATGAATCCCCGCACCTGCTCGCGCGTCATCGCGCGCGCCTTCTTCCGCGGCTTTGGCTTCTGCGCCGGAGCTACTTTCGGCATCACAATACTTGTCGCGCTCCCCGGTTTGCGCGGCAAGGGTTTCTGCTGGGCTGAACTGCGCTAGATAGGGACGATGGAGCAGGCAGACAGCGCACCGGTGTTCGAGGCGGTGATCGTGCCTCACCGCAGCCTGACGCGGCGGGGCCTGGCGATCCTGATCGTCATCCTGGCGACCCTCTGCAGCCTGATCGGGCTGCGCTTTTGGCTGATGGGCGCCTGGCCTGTGGCATGTTTCGGTGTGGTCGAAATCGGCTTGGCAGCGTCCCTGTTGCTGCTGAACGCGCGCCGCGCGCGTGCGAGCGAACTCATCCTATTGTCCGAGGATGCGCTGCGCATCGTGCGCACTGATATGCGCGGCCGTCGGAAGGAGAGCGTGTTGCCCGTAGGGTGGTTGAATGCGCTGTTGGAGGAGCTGCCGGGGCGGGTTCCTAGGCTGCTGCTTGTCGCGCATGGCTTGCGAGAGGAAATCGCCACGTCACTTGGCGAGGCCGAAAAGCGCGATCTGTCGGTGGCGCTTGCCCAGGCGCTGCACAGGCTACGCAATCCGCGGTTTGACAATCCACAGCTTTGACAGCCGCGAAAGCCTCAGGATTCGGTTGGTCCCATCGATTTGATGAGCTCGAATACCCGCTTGCGCACCGCCGGTTCGGTGATGCGGTAGTACGCGCGAACCAGCTCCAGTGTCTCGCGCCGGTTCAAAGCGTCGTCGGAGAAGCTGTCCTGCGGCTCGGAGAAGCCGGTTGAGCGACGAGTGGCCTGGCCACCGTAGGTGCTGGCAAGGCTCTCCGGCATATCATCGAAGAAAAAACTGATCGGCACATCGAGTACCCGCGACAGATCAAACAGGCGGGACGCACCGACGCGATTGACCCCACGCTCATATTTCTGCACCTGCTGAAACGTCAGACCGAGGGCCTCACCCAGCCGTTCCTGAGACATTCCCAGCAATGTGCGTCGCAACCGAATTCGCGATCCGACATGCACGTCGATCGGGCTCGGCCGTCCTTCCTTCTCGGGACCGCCGACGTGTTCGCCGCGCGCCATCTCCGCATTCCCTTTCACATCCAACATGATCGCTCCCTTTGGCAAGTCGGCATGTCCGGTTGCCGGGCTATCGTTAACAGGACCTTAACCACACAACCGACAATTGTCAAGCTATGTATCAAAAGTCTAGCCTGGTTTAAAAACCATTCGCGTCAGGAGGTATTTTATTGGCCTAAAGGCCGATTACGTCAACTTTGCGGTGGTATCCTGCGGGCCGCAAGTGCGGCGCTTAGTGCGACAAATCCCGCGATTGTAGGCAGCCAAAGTCCGAGGCGCGCGTAGAGCGTCGGTGGCAAGGCTCCCGGCAGCGTCACCGACAAGGTCCCGGTTGTTTGCATGTCGATCCGACCAAGTTCGTGACCACGCGCGTCAAACGCCGCGGATATTCCGGTATTCGCCGCGCGGAGCAGCGGTAACCCCTCCTCAACGGCACGCATGCGCGCAGCAGCCAGATGTTGACGAGGTCCGGTCGAATTACCGAACCATGCGTCGTTGGTGATGTTCACCAGCCAGCTCGGCCGGTCCTCGCGGTCGACGATTTGGCCGGAAAATATCACTTCGTAACAAATCAGCGGCCCAACCGGCGGTAGACCGGGAACGTGCAGTGTTCGTGGTCCGGGACCCGATGCGAATCCATTCCCGGGCATCACCATGATGGGCAGCGGCAGCCAGTCCGGGATGTACTCGCCGAATGGCACCAGATGCCACTTGTCGTAGACATCTGCGATCGCCCCGCCATCCACGATGGCAAACAGGCTGTTGCGCGGCCGTCGCTGCTGATCGAAACGGACGCTGCCGATCAGCGCGGGGATGGCGCCATTCACCTGCTCGATGACCTGGCGCGCGCGTTCGTCGAAGTCCAGGAGACCAGGAAATGCGGTTTCCGGCCAGACTTCGATGGCCGGCCCCCGGGAGTGTCCTTGGGCCGCCAGATCCAGGTAGTGCTGGAATATCCGAGATGCAAATGCCTGATCGAATTTCTGGCCCTGCGCCACGTTGCCCTGCTGCAGGGCAACGGTCACTGATTGCGATGGGATCGCACCCTCCAGCCGCAGCAGACCATACGCGATCCATGCAGCAAGTATGGCGCAACCGGCCGCCCACCAGCGACGGGTCAGTGTCGGAAGCCCAGCCAACAATACCGTCATGAAGGTCAGACCATGCACGCCGACGAGAGCGGCTGGCTGAATGAACACATCGCCGACCGCGCCGGGGACTTCCCAGGCACTGCCCCATGGGTTCCAAGGAAAGCCGGTCAGCACGAACTGGCGCGCCAGGTCGGCGAGCACCCAGGCGCCGGCCAGCGCCACGACGCGAGGCCAGCCTCGCGGTGCCAGCCGGGCCACCAGGCAGGCGGCGCCGATGAACACCGCGAGTGCGGCGGCCAACGCCGGCACGGCGAGCGGGACCAGCCACCAGAAGCGCGCCGCCTCGAACAGGATCGCTTCGGTGACCCAGTAGAGGCCGAGAACATGATGGCCAAGGCCGAACCACCAACCGCGCCGCGCGGCCACCCAGGGCGAACGTGAGGCGTCCAACAGCGTGAGCAGTGCAGGCACCGAAACGAGCAGCACCGGGAGGACGTGGAATGGCGGCAGCGCTGCCGCTGCCAGGCACCCAAATCCGAAGGCAGCCAAATCGGCGCGCAGCCCGCCAAGGGCCGCGAGACGCAACTGCAGGCGCGAAGGCATAGAGGCCGGCTACACGGCACCGCCTTGCGAGGCAAGCGCGCGGATCACCCGCCATCTTCCTGTGCAGTGTCGTGCGAACCAATGCGGCTGTATCGTGCCGGTTCAGCCAGGAGGAGTGCAGCATGGCAACATGGGAACAACGGCGTGTCGGACGTACGGCGCTGCACGTGACCTCGCTCGGACTTGGGACGGCAACAATGGGCGGCAGCCGGATTCCGATGACGAGCGAGGCACGGCTGACGCTGGTCGATGCGGCGTGGAACGCCGGCGTGCGCTATGTCGATACCGCACCATTCTACGGCGTCGGCGCGGCGGAGCGCGCCACCGGCGATGCACTGCGCAACAGGCCGCGGGACGAATGGGTGCTGTCCACCAAAGTGGGTCGGCTGCTGCGACCGCGCAGCGGCGGGGTCGGCGCGACGGATGGACGATTGGCGCCGCTGCCATTCGAAGTGCAATACAACTACTCCTATGACGGCATCATGCGCTCGGTCGAGGACAGCTATCAGCGCCTTGGGCTGGCGAAGATCGACATCCTGTTCGTGCACGACATCGGCGAATACCAGCACGGCAAGGAAGCCAATGCCGCGCACATCAAGGTGCTGCGCGAGAGTGGCTATCGGGCGCTGGAGGAACTGAAGCGCACCGGCGTGATCAGCGCCTTCGGTCTCGGTGTCAACGAAAAGGCCGTATTGATCGATGTACTGGGCTGGGGCGAATGGGACGTGTTCCTGCTGGCCGGCCGGTACACGTTGCTGGAGCAGGCGCCACTGGATGACCTGCTGCCGATGTGCGTCACACGTGGCACGTCGATCGTCGTAGGCGGCCCGCTGAATTCCGGCATTCTGGCCGGTCGCGACACCTGGAATTACGCGGCAGCGCCACCGGACATCGTCGCGCGGGTCAACGCGATCCGCGCCGTCTGCGACGCGCATAAAGTACCGTTGCCGGCCGCAGCGCTGCAATTCCCGCTGGCACATCCCGCGGTTGCTGCCGTCATCCCTGGCCCACGCTCGGCGGAAGAGTTCGAGGAGAATCTCAAGCTGATCCGCCAGCCGATTCCCTCGGCGCTCTGGGCGGAACTGCGCGACAAGCAGTTGCTGCATCCAGAAGCGCCCACGCCGTCCTGATCCCAACGACGGAGAACCCATCATGCAAGATGCGCAAGGACAGACTGTATCCGGTGCGACCGCCGAAGCGGTTGCGCACTACGTTCAAGCGGCGCGTGCTTACAACCTGGGCTATGGCGACGCGCCCGCGCTGTTCGACGCCGCGCGCGAAGCATCGCCCGATTTCGTCATGGCGCACCTGGCAAAAGCCTGGATGTTTGCGCTGGCCAATGATCCGACCGTGCTCGTGCAGGCAAGATCGTTGGTGCAGCAGGCCGCAAGTCTGAGCATGAACGAACGCGAGCGCGGACACGTCACGGCGTTGCAGCATGTACTGGCAGGAGCACGCGCTGCCGCCGTCGCAACGCTGGATGCGCTGCTGATGCGCTACCCGTTCGACCTCGTGGCACATCAGGCAGCGACGCTGCTCGATGGCTACCTCGGACGCTTTCGCTGGGTGCGCGATCGTTCGGCGCGCGCTTTGCCGTTCTGGTCGAAGGACATGCCGGGCTATGGCGGCATGCTTGCGTTCCATGGCTTCGGCCTCGAAGAGGCAGGCGACTATGCGCGCGCTGAGGATGAATCGCGCGCGGCAGCCGAGTTGGAACCGCACAGCTTCTGGCCGCATCACACCGTCGCCCATGTCATGGAGATGACCGGGCGGCCGGAGGATGGTCTCGGCTGGATGGTGGCGCGGCAGCCATTCTGGTCGGCGCCGGAGAATGTCACGCAGGTGCATATCTGGTGGCACAGGTCGCTGTTCCACCTCGAGCTGGGACAACATGCAGAGGCTCTGGCGATCTACGACGGCCCATTGCTCGACACGCTGCGGCCGCTGGCACTCAATCTGTGCAACGCCTCCGCGCTGTTGTGGCGGCTGGACATGCTCGGCTGCGACGTATCAGACCGATGGCGCGACCTGCTGCCGCGCTGGGAGGGACACGCCGACGGCAGGACACTGATGTTCAACGATCTGCACGCCGCGATGGCGGAGCTGGGATCCGGGCAGACGGAACTGGTCGAGCGCCGCCTTGGCTGGATGCGCGAAACCGCCGCCAGCAATGCCGAGATGGCCGGCTGTTATCGCGACGTCGGCATTCCGTTGGTCGAGGGGTTTGTTGCGTTCCATCGCGGCGCGTACCAGCAGGCGCTTAATCTGCTGCTGCCGGTGCGGTTCGATCTCTGGCGCATCGGCGGCAGCAACGCGCAACGTGATGTCGTTGACTGGACCTTGGCAGAAGCGGCGGTGCGCGCAGGTTCGCGCGAGGTCGCCACTTCGCTCGCCAATGAGCGTCTGGGTCTGCGCCCGCGGAGTGCCGTGAACCGCAATCTCCTGCGCCGGGCTGAGTCGATCGCCGCCTGATACCTGCTCTCGGGGAGCGTGACTCAGTTCGCGTGAACACCCCGGCCGTCATCCCCGCGCAAGCGGCGTCATCCCCGCGCAAGCGGGGATCAGCCCTTGATCGCGCCCAGTGCCAGCCCGCGCACCAGGTGGCGCTGCAGCGCCATCATGAAGGCGACGATTGGCAGCATGATGCCGACGGCGGCAGCAGCGGAGAGCGACCAGTAGTTGATGTCCTCGCCGCCGTATTCGGCGATCGCCACCGGCAGGGTTTTCGTATCAGGCCCCGTCAGCACCAGCGCGAACAGGAACTCGTTGTAAGCGAGCAGCAGGCTGAACAGCGCCGTCACCCAGAGGCCAGGGCGTACCACCGGCAGCGCAACGCGGGCGAACACCTGCCAGGCGCTGCAGCCATCAATCGCCGCCGCCTCATACAGCTCATGCGGCACATCGACAAAGAAGCTGCGCATCAGCCAGATGGTGAAGGGCTGGTTGATCGCCACCAGCGCCAGGATCATCGCCGGATAGGTGTTGATCAGCCCAAGTGACCTGGCCAACACGAAGAACGGGATTGCCAGCAGGATGTGCGGGAACATGCGCATCGCCAGCAGACCAAACAGCAGGCCACGTGACGCCTGGTTGCGCATTCGCGACAGCCCGTAGGCAGCCATGGTGCCGATGGACACCGAAGTGACCACGGTGGACACCGATATCACCACGCTGTTGATCAGGTAGTGCCAGAACGCCTTCTCGACCCAGACCTGCCAGTGGAACTCGAACGTCGGTGCAAAGATCAGCTTCGGCGGCACCGAGAATGCGTCCACCGGCTGCTTGATCGAGGTCAGCACGCCCCAGATCACCGGCGTCAGGTTCACGGCGGTGAAGGCACACAGCGAAAGGAACAGCAGCGCCTGGGTCTTGTCGCGCTGGCGCATCATACCGGCCAGCCTCTCGGCTGACCGGTATTGAGTGGTTGTCTTGCGCGCAGCCGCCACACCAACCCTGCGCGCATCAGAAGGCGCCTCGTTCACGGCGGTAGATCAGGCGGATCATGAGAGCGATCAGCGCCGCGGTCACCAGCAGCGTCAGCACACCCAGGGCCGACGCCTTGCCGATCTGCAGCAGGCGGAACGCCAGTGCGTAGGTGTAGAGAGTGATGGTTTCCGTCGCCGTGCCGGGACCACCAGACGTCAGCACATAGATCGTGTCGAAGAAGCGGAACGCGTCCATCAGACGGATGGCCAGCACGAAAATGATCAACGGCCGGATCGACGGCAGCATGATGCGGAACAGCAGCATCCAAACGCCTGCGCCATCGATCTGCGCCGCCTCGATCTGGCTCTGATCCAC
>JAMXLO010000043.1 GCA_024280945.1 Acetobacteraceae bacterium | reverse complement strand
CGGCACGCCGCTCTCACGCGCCAGTTCCGCGCCGATGCGCTTGCGCGCGTCATAGACCGGCGTGCCCTCCATCACCGAGTCCGGACGCGCAAAGTAAATGTATTCGAAGACGCAAAACCGTTCGCGGGCGCGGCCAAATGGCTTGATGCTGCGCACACCCTGGTCGTTGATGACCACGACCTCGCCGGGCTCTACATCACGCACAAAGGCAGCGCCGACGATGTCGAGCGCACACGTCTCGCTCGCCAGCACCCAACCCCCGGTGCCCTCATTGCCGATGCGCCCGAGGATCAGCGGCCGTACGCCGAGTGGATCGCGCACGCCCATCAACGCCTCGGTCGATAGCGCCACCAATGAATAGGCGCCGACCACCTGCTTCAGCGCGTCGATCAGCCGGTCGACGACAGTGGAATAAAGGCTGATTGCGATCAGGTGGACGAACACTTCGGAATCGGTGGTGGACTGGAACAAGCAGCCTCGCCGAACCAGTGTCCGACGCAACACGTGCGAGTTGGTCAGGTTGCCATTATGCGCCACCGCGAAACCGCCGAACTCGAAATCCGCATACAGTGGTTGCACATTGCGCAGGATTGTCGCGCCAGTTGTAGCGTAGCGATTATGGCCGATCGCCGTGGTTCCGGGCAGCGACGCAATCACCCGAGCGTCGCCGAAATTGTCGCCAACGAGACCAAGGCCCCGGTGGCTGTGAAAATGCCTTCCGTCGAAGCTCACAATGCCGGCGGATTCCTGGCCGCGATGCTGGAGGGCATGCAGCCCAAGTGCTGTCACGGCCGAAGCATCCGGAACATTCCAGACACCGAATACGCCGCATTCCTCGTGGAACTTGTCGTCATGCGGCGTAGTCACGGGCATACACAAACTCTCCCGATCTAGCGGCTCACCGCTCGTCCCTGCGGGGTCGCCTGCATCAGCGCAGCAGCGGTTGTCTCATGGCCCAGCGGCGGCGGATAGAGCCGCGGGCGATAATCAGCCGGCAACCGTTCCACCACCCAACGGGCCCCTTGATACACCGGCCACATCGATTCGGCTTTCAGAACGACATCGGGCCAGCGATCCACCTGCACCACCATACCCATCGCGATATAGGCAAGGATGACCAAGACCGCACCCCGGGCCAAGCCGAATACCAGACCCATGCTGCGGTCAACGCCGCCGAGAACCGAGCCACGAACCAGGGCGCTGATCCAACGTGATATCAGCAGCAGCACGATCAACGCGATCAGGAAAACTGCGGCGAAGGCCACGGGATCGACCCAGGGAGATTGCCCAAGCCAGTGCTGGAATTGCGGGCGTGCTCTGGGCAGCGCCCATACACCAACGAAGATCGCGCCGACCCACGCCGCCAGCCCCAGCACCTCGCGCACCAGCCCGCGCATGAAGGCGAGCAGCGCCGATATTACCAGCACCGCCAGGATAACGAGATCCACCCAGGTCATCTGCGCGCCCGAACTTTCTGCCCGTGGCACCTTATCGGCTGCAAAATAGCCAGCGCCAAGTCCGAGCCACGCGCCGGAGCGCTACTCCCTTGGAAAGGCGCCAACCAGATCGGAGATGTGACCGATCTCCGTCAGCTCGAGGCCATTCGGCTGGACGGGCGGGCGATTGCCGCGCGCGATCCGGCGCGGCAGGGTTGCCTGCACAAATCCCAGCTTGGCCGCCTCCTTCAGGCGTGCGTCAACCTGCGTGACTTGGCGAACCTCGCCAGATAACCCGATCTCGCCGAAATAGATCATGCCGGCGTTGGTTGGGGTCTCGGTTGCCGCCGACACCAGGGCAGCGGCGACCGCAAGATCGGCCGCCGGCTCGCTGACCCGGAGGCCGCCGGCCACGTTCAGATATACATCGGTGGCGCTGAGGCGCAGGCCACCGCGCGCCTCCAGCACTGCGAGCAACATTGGCAATCTGCCGCCATCCCAGCCGATCACTGACCGGCGCGGCTGCCCTGCCGGGTTGGGAGAGAGCAGCGCCTGCACCTCCACCAGCACGGGACGCGTGCCTTCGACCCCGGCGAACACAGCGCTCCCGGCAATATTGCCATGCCGTTCGGCCAGAAACAGCGCCGAGGGATTGGCGACCTCGGCCAGGCCGCGGTCCGTCATCTCGAACACACCGATCTCGTCGGTGGCGCCGAACCGGTTCTTCACGCCACGGAGAATGCGGAACTGGTGCCCGCGGTCGCCTTCGAAATACAGCACCGCGTCGACCATGTGCTCCAAGACACGCGGACCGGCGATGGCTCCGTCCTTGGTGACATGTCCCACCAGAACGACCGCGAATCGTCCAGCCTTGGCAAGCTGGATCAGTTCGAAGCTGCACGCTCGCACCTGCGCAACGGTGCCGGGCGCGCTGTCGATCGAGTCGAGCCACATCGTCTGGATCGAATCGATCACAACCAGCGCCGTATCGCCGGGGGTACGCAGGCTCGCTGCAATGTCGCGTAGGTTGATCGCCGCGGCGAGCTCCAGGGGCGTATCCTGGACGCCAAGCCGACGCGCGCGAAGGCGCGTCTGTTCGATCGATTCCTCGCCGGAAATGTACAGCACCCGGCGTCCGGTGCGCGCCAGTGCTGCTGCAGCCTGCAACAGCAGCGTAGATTTACCGATGCCAGGATCGCCGCCCACCAGGATGGCAGACGCCGGAACCAGCCCTCCTCCCAACACTCGGTCCAATTCGACAATCCCGGTCGGGCAGCGAGGCGGCAATTCGGCGCTGCCGTCCAGATGGACGAAGTCAACCGGACGACCCGCGCCTTTCGCCGCCGGACCCGGACGGGGAGCGACCGTCTCCTCGAGGATGGTGTTCCACTCGCCGCAGCTCTCACAGCGGCCGGCCCATCTTGGATGCACGGCGCCGCAACTCTGACAGACGAAACGTGAGGTCGGTTTGGCCAATGCGTCAGTTGCGATTGGCGGTCAGCATTACCTGGCCGCCAGCATCGCCCTCGACAGTGCTGATCGACAACAGCCAGCTCCTGGCACCCCTGGACGCAATGTATTCCCTGTGCTGCAACAGCCTTTCCTCCGCATCGCGCTTCTGAGCCGTCATACTGAAGCTGATCCCGGCGTCGCTCATATCCTTTTCGAGGTCGTATAAGGCCTTTGTGCCGCTTGCCCGTTGCGCGATCGTGGCGCAGGAACCCCCATCCTCCGACACCAGCACAAACTTTCCGTCCTTGTTCGACGCGTCGAACACAACCCCGGGCAGACCGTAGAGGAAGCGATCGCGGATCGCTGCCGGTAACTCCGGCAATGCGATCTTCCGCGCCCATTCGCGCAGGCCGTTCTTGTCACCAGCGAACTGGATACAGCTTTGCATGAACAGTCCGGTCACCTGTTCGGCAGCTGTGTCCAGAAGATTGCCCGCATGAGGTCGCGGCGCACCTGCGATGATCCCGCCGACCGCTCCCATGATAAACCACCCGACCCGCATCCCGACTCGATCCTTGGCCTCGCGACAGGCTACGTCCGAACCCTCTGCTTGTCAGTTTGGTGAGAGAGCGCAGAGCCCGTCTCCTTGCAGCGTGCGTCGCGTTCCCGCGTAGGCAGGCCTCCAGTCCATAAGGCCATGCTATCATAGGCCAGGATTCCCCCCTTCACGGGAATGACGAACGAAGCCGGCCAGACGTGTCTGTCACGCTGCTCAGCGATTCCGGGTAGCCGCTAGTGTAGTGGTTCCGAAGTCCGCCACATTGTGGATCAGCCGCCGTAGCGGACTTCGCTACCAGAAACCACACTGGCATCAATGGCTCGCTAGTGTCCTTACCGATTCGGAAGTCCGTATCCAGCGGATCCACACTATGACGGACTTCCGAATCGGGACACTAGCGACGCAATTCCATCTGGATAGGCCCTTCGCGACGACCGTGGGTGAACTGGTCGACAATCGGATTGCCGCTGTCCATGAGATCATTCGCCGGCCCGCTCCAGATAATTCTGCCTTGATGGATCATGGCGGCAGCGTCGCCGATCCGACGCGCGCTGGCGATGTCATGAGTGATGGCCACTGCCGTGCTGCCGAGTTGCTTCACGCAGGTCACCACCAGATCGTCGATCACAGCTCCCATGATGGGGTCGAGGCCGGTCGTCGGCTCATCAAAGAACATGATGTCGGGCGTCGCCGCGATGGCGCGCGCAAGCGCCACGCGCTTCTGCATGCCTCCCGAGAGTTCCGCAGGGTAAAGATCGCCCACGCTCGCCGCGAGCCCGACCTGGGCGAGGAAATCAGCCGCCTTCTTCGGACCTTCAGACCGACTGATTTTGCTTTGGGCGAGCAGGCCGAAGACCACGTTCTCCCAAACCGACAGGCTGTCGAACAGCGCTCCGTTCTGGAACAGCATGCCGATGCGCGAACGAATCGCCTCCTGCTCGTGACGGGGAAGCACGAGGATGTCTGTCCCATCGATTTCGATGGTGCCCGCGTCAGGCTCCAGCAGACCAAGGATACATTTGAGCAGCACTGATTTTCCGGTGCCGGATCCGCCGATCACCACCATCGAGGTTCCAGGCATGATGTCGAGGTCGATACCATCGAGGACGAGCTTTTCTCCGAAGGACTTCCGGACATTGCGCAGACGGATTTTGGGAACTGCTCCGCTCATGACGCGTGCTTCATCGCGCGAAGAACATCTCGGTCAGCACGTAATCGAAGGCGAGAATCAGGATAGAGGCACTGACCACGGCAGCCGTTGTCGCGGCGCCGACGCCTTCGGCACCGCCACGACTGTTGTAACCCTGATAGCAGCCCATCAGCGTGATCAGGAACCCGAACACAGCAGCCTTCACCAGGCCGGAGGTCACATCCATCGTCTGCATGAAGTCGAGCGTGTTGCGCAGATACGTCCCCACGTTGAACCCGAGCTTGAGTGTCGAGACGATAAAGCCGCCCAGTACGCCCAGGATATCGGCGACAACCACCAGCATCGGCAGTGCGATAATGCCGGCCAGCAGGCGAGGTGCGACCAGGTACTTCATCGGATTGGTCGAGAGTGTCGAGAGAGCGTCGATCTGGTCGGTCACTCGCATGGTGCCGATCTCGGCCGCCATGGCGGCACCGATGCGGCCGGCAACCATCAGACCCGCAAGCACAGGTCCGAGTTCACGGGTAATCGACAGCACCACGACATTCGCGATTGCGCTCTCGGCAGAGAACCTCGAGAAACCGGTATAAGACTGCAGCGCCAGCACCATTCCGGTGAAGACAGCGGTGAGCGCAACGACCGGCAGGCTGAAATAGCCGATCTCCAGCAGTGCGCGACCGAACAGCCTTCCGTACCAGGGCGGCCGTACGAGATGCGACAGGCCAATTCCGGCGAACAGCGCAAGCGAGCCCGCAACCCGGCAGGCGCCGATGATGGCCCGCCCAATGGCGGCCAGGCTGTCCAGGATCAGGTTCACGCGGGCTTGTAGATCCGGTGGAACCGGCGGCCCAACGACGTCAGTATCTCGTAGCCATTGGTGCCGGCCGCGACGGCGAGGTCGTCCGGGGTCTGCGCAGGGCCGATGATTTCCAGCCAAGCCCCGGGAACGACGCCCGGCGCGTTGGTGACATCGAACGTCGTCAGGTCCATGGAGACACGGCCTACCAGCGGCACCGCCTTGCCGTCAAAGAACGCGTGGCCGCGGTTGGACAAGCTGCGATGCAGCCCATCGGCATATCCGATCGCCGCAGTGGCAATCCGGCGGCGACCCGGGGCACGCCACGTGGCATTGTAGCCGACCGTCTGGCACTCGCCGATTTCGCGAACTGCCACGACACGGGCGGTCAATCTGACCGGCAATGTCATGGGGTTCGTCTCGGCATGCGGGGTGGGGTTGATGCCGTAAAGCGCTGCGCCGGGGCGCGCCAGGTCGAAGGCGAAACGTGGCCCCAGAAACATGCCGGATGAATTGAGTATGCTGCGAGGGGCGGGCGGTAGTCCGGCGCACGCGCTGTTGAAGCGTTGCAATTGCCGCTCGTTCAGCGGATCGTCGCTGACCTCGGACGAAATCAGGTGCGTCATGATATAGCTGAGTTCGAGATCTTTCAGACGGGCATGCTCCTGCTGCAGCACTTCAAGCTCGCGCCGGTCGAGACCAAGCCGCGACATGCCGGTATCGACATGGAGGATGGCCGGCAGTCGGCAATCGACGGCCCGGGCCGTGGCACTCCACGCTTCAATCTCTGCCAGCGAGCCAAGCACCGGGACGACGTCGCAACCAAGGTAATCGCGCTCGGTTCCGGGTAGCAGGCCACCTAGCACGGCAATCATCCCCTCGGGCACAGCCGCGCGAATCGCGATTGCTTCATCCAGCAGAGCAACGAAAAAGTGCCGACAGCCAGCGGCATATAAAGCCTGCGCGACGGGCATCGCACCAAGTCCATAGCCATCGGCCTTGACGACGCCGGCAACCGGTCCCGACGGATGCATCGCACACAACAGTCGCCAATTGGCGACGACAGCAGCGAGATCGATCTCGAGTATCGCGCCGGCGCGTTCAGCCTTCGACATGCGCTGAATGCACGCGGTCGAGGTCGGCGAATCGGGTGAACTCCGCCTCGAAGAACAACTGGATCGTCCCAGTCGGGCCGTGACGCTGCTTGGCGATGATCAGATCTGACTGGTTGTGCACGCGCTCCATCTGGCGGTGCCACTCATCCATCGCGGCCTGAAATTTTTCCTCATTGTCGAACGCCGCCAGCTTCGGCATCCGCTGCTCGAGGTAGTATTCATCGCGATAGATGAACATCACCACATCGGCATCCTGCTCAATCGTGCCCGACTCGCGCAGATCCGCCAGCTGCGGGCGCTTGTCCTCGCGACTCTCGACCGCGCGCGAGAGCTGTGAGAGGGCAAGCACAGGGACATCGAGTTCCTTGGCGATCGCCTTGAGACCCTGTGTGAGCTGACCGATCTCCAGCACGCGGCTTTCGGGCCTCGTACCAGCGGCAGGGCGCATAAGCTGCAAATAGTCGATGACAATCAAAGCCAGGCCCTTGGTCCGCTTCAGGCGCCGCGCGCGCGTGCGCAGGGCAGACAGTGTAATCGCCGGCGTGTCATCGATCTCGATCGGCAGTGACGCAATCTCGCGCGAGACCTGGACGAACCTGTCGAAGTCGCGCTGGCTGATGTCGCCGCGGCGGATGCGATCGCTGGAGACCTGCGCCTCTTCGCTCAACAAACGGGTCGCCAGCTGTTCGGCGCTCATCTCAAGCGAAAAAATACCGACTGCGCGCTTGGAGGTCGCGTTCTGATCGGTGGTCTGTGCCTCGGCGACCAGCGCCTTGGCCGCACCAAAGGCGATTGCTGTGGCAAGCGACGTCTTGCCCATGCCAGGCCGCCCGGCAAGCACGACGAGGTCTGACCCGTGCAGGCCGCCCATCTTGGCATCGAGATCACGCAGACCGGTGGTCAGGCCGGAAACGTGACCGGTACGGTTGAAAGCGCGTTCAGCACCCTGGATCGCCGCGGTCAGCGCCCGGTCGAAGGCGATGAAACCGCCGCCGGCGGCGCCGTCGGTGGCAAGCTGGAACAGGGAGTGTTCGGCAGACTCGATCTGCCGTGCCCCGTCCAACTCGGCGTCGGCGCCGAACGCGTTGTTGACGACGGTCTCACCGATGTCGATCAGCTGGCGACGCAGCCAGGCGTCGTGAATAGCGCGGCCGTATTCGCCCGCGTTGATGATGCCCACCATCGCCGTGAGCAGCTGTGCCAGGTAAGCTGTGCCGCCGACTTCCTCCAGGATGCCGGAATGCTCGAATTCCGCTTTGAGCGTGACGGCGTCGGCGAGCTGGCCGGCCTCGATGCGACGCGCAATCGCCTGGTAGATGCGGCCGTGGATCGGATCGGCGAAGTGCTCAGGCGACAGGAATTCCGAGACTCGTTCGTAGGCGCGGTTGTTGGCCAGCAACGCGCCGAGGAGTGCCTGCTCCGCCTGTACGTTCGACGGCGGCAGACGTTGGGATAAGCCGAGGAGTGGCGAATCGATGGTATTCACTGCCTGCGCAGCATAGGCTCATACGCAGCGGATAGGCAGGGTTTCGTTGATCGGGATAACGGGGATATCGGGGACGAAGCCGATATTGGCGCACGTCGGAAGTCCGGTGAATCCTTGCACCATGCGATCCGCGGCAGAGTATCCTGGGCGACAGATCAGCCCTCGGACTGGGTCGGCACCGTCGCCCTTGCCTTCGCAAAAGCGTCGCTCTGACGTTCAAAGTCGGTGATGTAGTCCCGTGTCAGGGGGGCTGCGGTTTGCCGATGCGTCAGCTGGATCTGGAAGACCATGTGGCCTTCGCGGCGGAAGGCGATCTCGGCGCCGCACAGGTAGAATTCGAACATGCGGCAGAACCGTTCGTCGTAAAGCGAAGCGATGGCATCGCGCTTGGCGGTAAAGTTGCGGCGCCAGTTGCGCAGTGTCTCGGCGTAGTGCAATCGCAATATCTCGATGTCGGTGACAATCAAGCCACTCTGCTCGATGCGCGGCAGGACCTCGGACAACGCCGGACAGTAGCCGCCGGGAAAGATGTACTTGGCAATCCACGGGTTGGTGAAGCCGGGGCCGTCGCTGCGGCCGATCGCATGCAGCAGTGCCACGCCATCGGGTTGCAGACAGCGCGCCACAGTGTCGAAGAACTCGCGATAGTGACCCACACCGACATGCTCGAACATGCCAACCGAGACGATGCGATCGAATTTGCGATCGACGGCGCGGTAGTCGAGCAGTTCGAAGGTGACGCGGTCCGCCAGCCCTTCGGTCGTGGCGCGCGCGTGTGATTCGCTCAGCTGTTCCCCCGACAGCGTCACACCCAGCACGCGGGCGCCGTAATCGCGCGCCAGCGTAAGGGCCAGCCCGCCCCAGCCGGAGCCGATGTCGAGCACCGACAGGCCCGGGCGGTCGAGGCACAATTTGGCGGCGATGTGCCGCTTTTTCGCGATCTGCGCCTCGTCCAGCGTTTCGTTGCCACGCTGAAAATAGGCACAGGAGTATTGGCGGTCGCGATCGAGGAACAGGCTGTAGAGGCGACCATTCAGGTCGTAGTGATGCGCCACATTGCGCTGCGCGCGGGCCGCCGGGTTGTACTGGTCGATTCGCCGCCGAAGATGCCCGAGTGCAGCCCGTATGCGCGCGACGGGATGGCCGTGGCTATTGGCCATCAGGTTCATCACCAACAGGTCGAGCGTCCGGTAGATACCGCCTTCGCCGGGGACCAGGCCGCCGTCCATGTAGGTTTCGCCGACATGCAACGCCGGGTTGATCATGAGGCGGCGGATCGTGGCGGAATCGCGCAAAGCGATGGACGCTTCGGGGCCTGAACCCGGAGGCCCAGCGTAATTCGTCTCACTTCCGCCTGGCCAGTGGACGGTCAGACGGCCGAGAGTGATGAAACGCCTCAGAGTGGCGTCAAGGGCTGCCTGCATGGATGGGAAACATGGCCCAGAGATGCCGGTTTGGTCAAAGAGCGGCGGCTGTTTGTTCAGACCCTGCGGAAGATGATCGAAGCATTGGTGCCGCCGAATCCAAAGCTATTGGACAGTGCGCAGTCGATCTTTCGCTCCTGTGCTGTATTGGCAACACGGTCGATCACGCTTTCCCGACTTGGCGCCTCGAGGTTCAGTGTTGGCGGAGCGACTCCATCACGCACCGCGAGGATCGAGAAGACTGCCTCTACCGCGCCCGCAGCGCCGAGAAGATGCCCGATGGCGGATTTCGTCGACGACATCGCCAGCCCGTTGGCGGCGGCGCCAAACACTTTCTCTACCGCCTCCAGCTCAAGGTCGTCGCCCAGCGGTGTCGAGGTTCCGTGCGCATTCACGTACCGGATCTGCTCCGGTGCGACCCTGCCGTTGTGCAAGGCTGCGCGCATCGAGCGGACGGCACCATCATGGCCTTCGGCCGGCGCCGTGATGTGATAAGCGTCGCCCGACATGCCGTATCCGGCGACTTCGGCATAGATCTTCGCCCCGCGTTGCCTGGCGTGCTCGTATTCCTCCAGCACCAGCACGCCGGCCCCCTCGCCCATCACGAAGCCGTCGCGGTCCTTGTCCCAGGGACGCGACGCCTTGGACGGTCGGTCGTTGAACCCGGTGGAGAGTGCGCGTGATGCGCAGAACCCGGCGATACCGAGTTCACACACCGCGGCCTCCGCGCCCCCGGCAACCATCACGTCGGCATCGCCCCACATGATCAGGCGGGCAGCGTCGCCAACAGCGTGAACGCCAGTGGCACAAGCAGTCACCGCGGAGTGGTTCGGACCCTTGAAGCCGTACTTTATCGACACGTGACCGGACGCCAGATTGATCAAAGCGGAGGGAATGAAGAACGGCGACAGGCGGCGCGCGCGACCCTCGTGCACCTGGATGGATGCATCATAGATTGTCTGCAATCCGCCGATGCCAGAGCCGATCATGACGCCGGTCGCGCATTTTTCGTCGTCGCTCTCCGGCGCCCAACCCGAGTCCTCCACCGCCTCCGCGGCCGCGACCAGAGCGAGATGGATGAACCGGTCCATCTTTTTGATGTCCTTGACCGGGATCCATTCCGACAAGTCCAGCCGATGCTCGGATTTCACCCCAGCCGGCACCTGTCCCGCGACTTTGCACGGCAGATCCTTCGTGTCGAAGGCCTGGATTGCCCCGATGCCCGATTCGGCATTGATCAGCCGCTGCCAGACATGCTCGACCCCGAGCCCCAGGGGACAGGCCATGCCCATGCCTGTCACCACAACACGCCGCATGTTCCAGAGTCCTCCCTGGGACCGCTCAGGCGGCCTTCTGCTTTTCGATGTATTCGATCGCGTCCTTCACGGTGCTGATCTTCTCGGCAGCATCCTCGGGAATCTCCACCCCGAACGCCTCCTCGAAAGCCATCACCAGTTCGACCGTGTCCAGGCTGTCGGCACCAAGATCATCGATGAACGAGGCTTCGGGAGTGACCTTGGCTTCCTCTACTCCGAGGTGCTCGACCACAATTTTCTTAACCTTATCTGCGATCTCGCTCATCGGTCCTGCAACTCCTCCTGATGGGCGCCCGGGGGCTTGTTACCGCAGCTGCCCGTGCCGGACGAAGGCTTTTCGGCGCTTAGCATGGTTTCCGCAGGCGCGCCAACCAACCCCGGCCTGCTCACATCATGGCCATTCCGCCATTGACATGCAGTGTCGCGCCAGTGACCCAGCCGGCCTCCTCGGAGGCGAGATACACGACGGCAGCCGCGACATCCTGCGGACTGCCGACCCTCCCCAGCGGGATGGAATCGACCAGCCTGGCTCGTTGCTGCTCCGACAATCGGTCGGTCATCGACGTGGCTATGAAACCGGGCGCCACGGCGTTCACCGTCACGCCGCGTGAGGCCACTTCCTGGGCCAGCGCCTTGGTCATTCCGATCAGACCGGCCTTTGCCGCCGAGTAGTTGGCCTGGCCGGCATTGCCCGTGACCCCGACGATCGACGAGATGTTGATGATGCGACCGGCGCGACGCCGCAGCATCCCGCGCAGCGCGGCCCGCGCCAGACGGAAAGGTGCCGACAGGTCCACGTCAATCACCGCCTGCCAGTCTTCGTCCCGCATTCGCAGCGCGAGGATGTCGCGCGTCATGCCGGCGTTGTTGACCAGGATGGCCAGCGGGCCGGCCGCCTGCTCGGCCGCCTCGACCAGCGCGTCGGGTTCGGCAGCGTCGCGCAAGTCACCGGGGCAGACGAAGCAGCGGTCGCCGAGTTGCGCAGCCACCGATTCGAGCGCATCACGGCGGGTACCGGAGAGCGCCACGATCGCTCCCCGGGCGTGCAGCATCTGGGCGATCGCTGCGCCGATTCCACCGGACGCGCCGGTGACCAGCGCAACCTTTTCGTCCAGTCGAAACATTGTCAAAGCACCTTGAGCAGAGCTTCGACCTCTGCAGGATTAGCAGCTGAGGCCGTCGCAGCATCCGGTGCAATCCGGCGCACCAGCCCGGACAGCACCTTGCCAGTGCCGAGTTCAACGAAGCTGTCGATGCCCAGTTCCACCATAGCGTTGACGCATTCGCGCCAGCGCACCATGGCGGTGACCTGTTGCACCAGCAGGTCACGTATCAGCATGGGATCGGTAGCCTTGGCCGCAGACACATTGGCGACCAAGGGCACCATCGGAGGGCCAGGGGGCGTCTTCTCCAGTGCCCCCGCCATAACGTCGGCGGCCGGCGCCATCAACGCACAATGGAACGGGGCAGAGACCGGCAGCAGCATCGCCCGCCTGATCCCCTTCGTGGCGGCAAGTGCAACCGCGCGCTCGACCGCACCACGATGGCCAGACACCACAATCTGTCCGGCGCCGTTGTCATTGGCAGGCTGGACCACCTCGGTCGCAACCGGGTCGGCATCCGGCACCGGGGCCGCCTCCTCGCAAATTGCCTGAGCCTGCGCCATGTCTGCGCCGAGCAGCGCTGCCATCGCGCCTTCACCCGCGGGTACCGCCTTCTGCATCGATTGGCCACGCAGCTTCAACAGCCGCACGGCCTCGGCAATCGAGAAGCTGCCGGCGGCGGCGAGTGCGGAATATTCGCCGAGTGAGTGTCCGGCGACGATCGCTGCCTTCTGCCGCAGCGTAAAGTTGCCCTCCTTCTCCAGCACCCGCAGCACGGCGAGTGAGTGAGCCATCAGGGCGGGTTGCGTGTTCTCAGTCAGCACCAGCTCTTCGCCGGGTCCCTCGAACATCAGCCGTGATAGATTCTGCTTCAGGGTCTCGTCGATTTCCTCGAACACTTCGCGCGCGGCGGAAAAGGCGGCAGCGAGGTCGCGCCCCATGCCAACGGCCTGGCTGCCCTGGCCTGGAAAGATGAAGGCGTGAACCGGCATGTGACTGCTACCTCCGGGAGTGGCGCCTAGCTGTGGGTCACAAGCCTGTCAATGCAGGGCGGTCTGTTCCATATCTGCCACGATTCGCCGCGCAGCCGCGGCCGGATCCGCAGCCTGGGTGATTGGCCTTCCCACGACGAGATAGTCTGCACCACGTGCAATCGCCTGGCTCGGGGTCGCGACGCGCTGCTGATCATGGGTCTCGGCACCCGGCTCACGGATGCCCGGCGTGGCAATCAGCAGCTGCTCGGCCGCAACCGCGGCTCGGATGGCGTTCGGATCGTCGTGCGCTGAGGCAATGATGCCATCGCAGCCGCAGGCCACCGCCTGCCGCGCTCGCAACTGAACCAGCTCGGCGACCGAGAATGCATAGCCCATTTCGCGCACCGAGGTGTCGTTCTGGCTGGTCAGAACGCTGATTGCGAACACCTTCGTGCGCGCCGATCCTGCCTTCCCGGCCACCGCGGCACGCATGATGTCGGGATCGCCGTGTACCGTAACGAGGCTCACGCCACGTTCGACTGCCCGCGCGACACCCTGACGAACCGTTTCGCCGATGTCGTACATCTTTGCATCCAGAAACACACGCTTCCCGTCAGCGATCAGCCCGTCGACGAATCGTTCAGCACCAGGCGCGAACAACAGCCAGAGGCCGACCTTGAAGAAGGACACGATGCCATGGAGCTGGCCAGCCAGTTGCGCCGCACGCTCTATCGTTGGCACGTCCAACGCAACGATCAGCCGATCGGCCATTACCTGAGGGATATCGCGCGTCGCCATCAGTGGGGCCGCCATCGGATGACAGGTTTCGGCGTGCAGTTCCGCATGGTCTCTCCGTTCTCGTTGTCTGCCAGAGCGCCCGCGGGCGACTCTGCCCCAATCCGCGTTCGCGCCGGAAGGGGGGGCCGCTCCGACGTGAAGCATGGCGGCGGCGGAAAGGCTGCCCTAGGTTTGCCGGCAGAAGGAGCCGCACAATGCCGGACAGCGCCGTTCTCAACGCCATACGTGCCGTGGTGGGCGAGCGCGGTCTACTGACCGGGGACAGCACGGCTGGATACGTGGAGGATTGGCGCCGTCTGTACCATGGCAGGACGCCAGCGGTGGTCCGGCCCGCCAACACCGACGAACTGGCCCGGGTGGTACGGCTGTGCGCCGACGCGCGGATTCCGATTGTGCCGCAGGGCGGCAACACCTCGATGGTCGGCGGCGCCACACCCTCCGAAACCGGCGACCAATTGGTATTGAGCACGGCCCGGATGGTGCGCATCCGCGACATCGACCCGCTCGATCTGACCATGACTCTGGAGGCGGGTGTGACATTGCAAGCCGCCCAGCAGACGGCCGCGGAGGCCGGATGCCTGTTGCCGCTATCGATCGCCTCTGAGGGCAGTGCGCAGGTTGGCGGCGTGCTCGCCACCAATGCCGGGGGTAACAACACGGTCCGCTACGGCAATGCGCGCGACATGGTCCTGGGGCTGGAAGTCGTGCTCGCGGATGGCTCGGTTTGGAATGGCCTGCGCCGGTTGCGCAAGGACAACACCGGTTATTGCCTGCGACAGTTGTTCGTCGGATCCGAGGGCACGATCGGCATCATCACTGCCGCCGTCCTGAAGCTGGTGCCGCAGCCACGCGAAGTCTGCGTCGCACTGTGCGCGGTGCCCTCGCCAGAGGCGGCGCTTGCTTTATTTGCGCGCTTTCAGTCACACGACCCGGCGGCGGTGAGCGCATTCGAATTGATGTCGGGGCCCGGCATCGGGTTTGTCCTGCGGCACATCGACGCGGCCGTGTTGCCGCTGGCGACGCACGCCCCCTTCTACGTGCTGGTGGAACTGGCCACGCCGCGACCGGATGCGGGACTGCGGACTGCGCTGGAAACCGTGCTGGAATCGGCCCTGGCCGAGGACATCGTATCCGATGCGGCAATCGCCGAATCAATGACACAGCGGGCCGCGATGTGGCGGCTGCGCGAGGAACACTCGGAGGCGCAAAAGCGGGAGGGGGCCAGCGTAAAGAATGACGTGTCGGTCCCGGTGTCGAAGGTACCGGCATTCATCCGCCACGCGAGCGAAGCGTGCGAGGCGCTCATGCCGGGCATTCGCCCCGTGCCGTTCGGGCACGTCGGCGATGGCAATATCCACTTCAATCTGCAACAGCCGGTCGACGCCGACCCTGCATGGTTCCTGGCCCAGGACCATGCGATCATGGAGACGGTCAATGATGTCGTGCGGGAATTCGAGGGCAGTTTCTCTGCCGAACACGGCATCGGCAGGCTGAAGCCCTACATGATGGCCAGTTGGCGGGGCGGAGCAGAACTCAGGCTGATGCAACGGATCAAAGCGGCCTTGGACCCCAACGGGATCATGAACCCCGGCAAATTGCTGCCATAAGGCCGGGAATGGGCGCGAGGCACGCTGCGTCCATGTGGCTGACGATGCTTCGCTGCCAGAGGCAATGCTTTTCGGGGGTGCGATGTGACGCAGGCTTGGCTGAACCGGATCGCCACAGCTGTTCCACCGCACGACATCCACGCGGAGTTCGTCGAGTTCGCGCAGACGGCACTGTCGGACGTGCGCAGCCGCAGCCTGTTTCAGCGTATGAGCGACCTCGCCGACATCGAGCACAGGTTCTCCTGCTTCGCTCCGGGACCCAAGCCTCGCGATCTCGTGCTGGACAGCACAGGCTTTTACCAGCGACGTGCATTTCCATCGACCGGCGCGCGTATGGCGCTGTATCGCGACGCTGCGCTCGGCCTGGCGAGGCAAGCGATTGCGGCTCTCGAAATCTCGGCCGAGCGTGACGGCATCAGTCATTTAATCGTGGCGAGCTGCACCGGCTTCACGGCGCCTGGGCTTGATTTCGACATCATGCGGGACACCGGCCTGGCATCCTCGATCGAACGGACCGTCGTTGGGTTCATGGGCTGCTTTGCTGCCGTGAACGCATTGAAGCTCGCGCGCCACATCGTTCGCTCGGAGCCAGGCGCAAAGGTGCTGGTCGTCAATCTCGAAATATCGAGTCTGCATCTGCAGGAACAGTGGGAGCTCGAGAAGATGCTGAGCTTCCTGCTGTTTGGTGACGGCTGCGGCGCGTGCCTGGTGTCCGCGGAGCCAACCGGCCTGGCGCTTGGCAAATTTCGTGCGGAGGTGCTGCCGCGCAGCGCCGATCTGATCACGTGGGAGATTGGCGATCAAGGGTTCGAAATGCATCTGTCGGGCCAGGTACCGGGCCGTATTCGGCGCTGGCTCCGTGAATACGGAAGCGACCTGCTTGACGATCGCAAGCCATCTGAAGTCGCCTTGTGGGCAGTGCATGCCGGCGGGCGTTCGATCCTCGACGCCGTGCAGCATGGACTGGCCCTGTCGCCCGAGGCGCTGGGCTTTTCCCGCGATGTGCTGAGGGCGTTCGGCAACATGTCCTCTGCCACGCTGATCTTCGTGCTGCAACGGATCCTGCGTTCTACGCAGGCCACGGGTGAAGGACTGGCAATGGCGTTTGGACCGGGGCTGACCGTGGAAACCTTTGCGTTCCATCGGCCATGACTCTCGCGACACGCAGCACTGGCGTTGAGCGGATGGACACCGATTGCATCGACTACGACGATTACCGACGCTGCCTGCGCGACCTGTCGCGCGTCAACACCGTCACGCTGACGCATCGTCCAACGCTGGCCTGGCTGAGAAGACGCACCAAGGGGCTGCAGTCATTTTCGCTGCTTGATGTCGCATGCGGATATGGCGATGCATTGCGAACGATCCGTCGCTGGGCAGACCGAAATGGTATTGCTGCGCGCCTCGAAGGGATCGATCTCAACCCCTGGGCGACGCGAGCCGCTCGCGAGGCCACAGATACGGCGATTGCATACCGTTCAGGCGATGCGTTTGCCCTGGATCAGCACGAGGTCTTCGACTTCATCATCAGTTCGCAATTCGCGCACCATCTGACTGATGATGAGATCGTGCGATTCATTCACTGGATGGATGTGCATGCGCGTCGCGGCTGGTTCATCGCCGACCTGCATCGCCATTGGCTGCCGTATTATGGATTCGGCGCTTTGGCGTGGCTCGCCCGCTGGCACCATTTCGTCCTGAGCGACGGACGCATCTCCATCGCGCGCGCCTTTGTGCCCGCTGATTGGCGGCGGCTGGTTCGGCGGGCTGGCCTCGACGAAGACGACGTGGCGATCACCTGGCATGTTCCGTTCCGCCTCTGCGTGGAGCGTCAGTGGGAGCATCAGTGACGGAGCCGGTGATCATCGGCGGCGGCCCTGCAGGGTCGGCCGCCGCCATCGAACTTGCGCGTGCAGGTCGGCAGGCCACGTTGATCGAGCGTACCGTCACCGCGACTGACAAGGTGTGCGGTGACTTCCTCAGCGCCGAGGCCGTTTCCAGGATTGAGGCGCTTGGCATCGATCTGACCGACGCTCCGCCAATCGACACGCTGCGGCTGATCTATCGTCGGCAAGCGGTGCAAACCAAACTGCCGTTCACCGCGCGTGGATTGTCGCGGCGTGCGCTTGACGAAGCGTTGCTGCGCCAGGCGCGCGCAGCGGGTGCCTCGGTGCTGCGGGGTCATCGGGTGAGCACCGTCGAAGGATGTGGCGCCGCGCTGCAGGTCTTGTCCCGCTCACTCGGGGAGATCGTCACCGATACGGTGTTCCTTGCCACCGGCAAGCATGAGCTGCGGAGCGATGCGCGGCGGGCACGCCGCAGCGAACTGGTTGGGCTGAAAATGTACTATCGGCCCGCGCCATCGCAGCGTCTGGCGTTGCGCCGTCACATCGAGCTGATGCTGCTGCCTGGCGGATATGCGGGCCTGCAGCTTATCGAGCGCGACAGCGCGGTATTATGCGTACTGCTACCTGCCGCGTGCCTTTCGGCAGCCGGCGGACGCTGGGCAAGGCTGGTGGATCTGCTCGGGCAGGATTGCCCGCACCTCGCCGATCGCCTGTCCGGTGCCGAGACTTTGCTCGATCGCCCGTTAGCGATTGCGAATCTGCCGTATGGCTATGTGTGTCGCGCCCGGCGAGACCACAGGAACGGGTTGTACAGGCTCGGCGATCAAGCCGCCGTAATACCGTCGTTCACCGGAGATGGCGTGGCGCTGGCGCTCGCCAGCGGCAGCCTCGCCGCACGGGTGTGGCTCAACGGTGATGGCAGTGATACGTATCAACGGCGGTTTGCCCACGACGTATCAGTGCAGATGCGCTCAGCGGTTGCGGTGCATCGGCTGGTGCTCGCCCGAGTGTGGCGGCCTTGGCTCATGACGGTGTGCGGTGTGTGGCCGGGGGTGATGGGTCTTGTCGCACGACAGACCCGGATCGCAGCGTTGACGGATGGCGGATATGCGCTATAGCGCTGGTCATCCGCCGCGCTGCGCGGCCACGCCACACATCCCGGTAGCCATCTTCGCCTGGCAGTGCCCGCTGGCTTGCATCGCCCCGCCTGCTGACGCACAACCAGTTGGTTGCCAACCAGGGAGTCGGGCCACCAGCGATGCGCTCAGGCAAGCTGATCACGCGGCTGGATCGTTACATGTTTCGGCAGCTTCTGGTCGCATTGATTGCAGTCACCGGCGGACTGACCGCGCTGGTCTGGCTCATTCAGTCGCTGCGCTTCGTCGAGCTGGTGGTGAACCACGGGCTCTCACTCGTTGTGTTCGTCGAGCTGACAGGACTGCTGATCCCAAGCTTCGTCGCCGTCATTCTGCCGATCACCACCTTTGTCGTTGTGCAATTCGTCTATCAGCGCCTGTCTGGCGACCGCGAGATCACCGTGATGCGGGCTGCCGGGCTCTCGCCATTCGAATTGTCGCGCCCGGCTTTGGCGGTGGCCACGCTGGCCGTGATCTTAGGTTATGCGCTGACACTGTGGCTGGTGCCCGCCAGTCTTACGTCATTCCGGCAATTCCAGTGGGAGATAAGGAACAGAATGGCAGCCTTCCTCCTGCAGGAAGGTGTGTTCACGCAGATCTCTGAAGACCTCACGGTCTATGTTCGGTCACGTGACCCCGACGGCACGCTCCGCGGGATTCTGATCGACGACGGACGCAACAAAACCGCGCACGCGACCATCCTGGCAGAGAGCGGCAGACTGGCAGAAGGCCCTGATGGTCCGCGGGTTCTCCTGATCAATGGCAGCCGCCAGGAGATCGACCATCGGAGCGGTCGGTTGAACGTGCTGACGTTCGAGCAGAATGCGCTCAACCTCAATGATAACAGGGGGGCGTCGAGCGAGCGCCTGCGTGACATCTCGGAGATGTCGTTGGGTGAGTTGCTGTACCCGAATGTGACCAACCCGAACGATGTCCCGAAGTGGATCGCGGAAGCTCACAAGCGGCTGGCGATGCCGCTGACGGCGCTTTCGCACGCGCTCATCGGTCTGTTCGCCGTGCTCAGCGGTACATTCCGCCGACATGGAAGTTTCGTTAGGCCGCTCGCTGCCATAGCGGCGATGGTGCTGCTGCTGGCATCCGGCCTTGCGATTGACAACCTTGCGGCCCGCAACAGCGCTTTATTGCCGCTCATCTGGCTACATGCAGTCGCACCAAGTCTGGTCTGCGCATGGCTGCTGTTCGGTCAGCAATGGCGCTCCCCGCGACGTCACTTGTTTGCACCGACCTGAACAGATGACTCTCCCAGTTACGCTGTCGGTCTACATGGCTAAGCAATTTGCCGGCTCCGTGGTCGGGATGCTGCTTGCGCTGTCAGGCCTCGTCGCGATGTTCGACTTCATCGAACTGCTGCGTCGCTCGATTTCGAGGCCGGAGGCAACCTTTGCCGTCGTGGCGCAGATTGCCGGCCTGCGGCTGCCGTATATTGCGATGCAGGTGCTGCCGTTCGCGGTGCTGCTCGGCGGAATGTTGTGCTTTTGGCGTCTGACGCGGTCGTCGGAACTTGTCGTCGCCCGGGCAGCGGGCGTGTCTGCGTGGGAATTCCTCGCTGCGCCGACCATCTGTGCTCTGGTGCTCGGGTTGCTGGCCACAACGGCCATCAGCCCGCTGTCGTCGGCGATGTTCCGGCGCGCCGAGGCTATGGATGACTTTTACCTCAAGAGCGGAGGAGGGCCGCTGGCATTGAGCGGTGGCCAGCTTTGGTTGCGGCAATCCGACCGCGTGCTGACCCCGCAAGGTGTCGCCATCATCCATGCACACGGTGTGCGACTCCGCGGGAAACGCCTGACCGCGACTCAGGTAAGCGTCTTTCGCCTGGATGATCACGATCGGCTGCTCACCCGCATCGAGGCCGGCAACGCGTGGCTCGGGCCAGGTGCCTGGCTGCTGCAAGACGCGCGAGTGATCCGACCGGAGCAGATGCCCGAACCTCCGTCCAATATCAATCTGCCGACCGATCTGACGGTCTCACGTGTACAGGAGAGCTTTGCATCGCCCGATACGCTGTCGTTCTGGACGCTACCCGATTTCATCGCGCTGCTTGATCGATCAGGGTTCTCCTCGATTCGTCACCGGCTGCATTTCCAGGCGCTGCTTGCGTCACCGCTGTTGTGCGCCACGATGGCGCTGGTTGCGGCGGGCTTTTCCATGCGCCCGACGCGGCGTGGCGGCGTGGCAAAAATGATCGGTAGCGGCGTCGCCACCGGTTTCGCGCTGTTCGTCGTTTCGAAGATCGCTGAGGAATTCGGCCAGACCGGGGCGTTGCCGGTCGTATTGGCCGCATGGGTACCCGCCGTCTCCGGCATGATGTTGTCGATAGCGCTGCTGCTGCACACGGAAGACGGCTAGGTATGGCGCGTGTTCTGCTATTTGCGCTTCTGCTGCTGTTCGCGTCGACCGGCGTCGCCTGGGCACAATTAGGGGCGCTTGCCAACACCAGCGGTCAGCATCAAGTGGCGCGCAATCAGCCGGTGACATTCACCGCCGATTCCGTGGAATACGACCGAGGGAATGCGCTTGTTGTCGCTCAGGGCCATGTGGAGGCGTGGCAGGACGACCATGTATTGCGGGCAGATCGCATCACGTTTGACCGCAATACCGGCATCGCGGCGGCAAAGGGCAATGTTGTGCTGCTAGAGCCGGACGGACAGGTGCTGTTCGCGGATTACGCCGAGCTGACGCAGGACATGAAGAACGGCGTGCTGCGCGACGTGCGGGCCCTCCTGGCCGAGAACGGCAGGCTGGCTGCGAACGGGGCGCGGCGCACCGAGGGCGAGATCAACGAGCTTTCGCGGGTAGTCTACTCGACCTGCAACCTTTGCGCCGAGGATCCTACGAGACCGCCCTTGTGGCAGCTGCGTGCCCTGTCGGCGGTGCAGGACCTTGAGCACAAGAAGATCGAGTACCAGGACGCTGTACTGGAAATGTACGGCGTCCCGGTCGCCTACATGCCATATTTCTGGCACGTGGATCCGTCGGTAAAACGCGCGAGCGGCCTGCTGATCCCCTCCCTCGGCAACTCATCGCACATCGGCACTTTCTACGCTCAGCCGTACTATTGGGTGCTTGACGATCAGTCGGATGCCACATTCACACCCATGATCACCACGAAGCAAGGACCGCAGCTCAGTGTTGAATACCGGCGCCGTTTCAACAATGGCAACCTGCAACTCGACGGCTCCGCGGGCTACACTGACAACTCGCCGCAGGCGACGATCTTTGCCAACGGACAATTCAGCCTGAATGACACATGGCGCTATGGGTTTGATATCGCGCGTGCCTCATCCGCGGACTACGTGCGCAATTTCAGCCTGAACACGCCACTCGGCACGAACCCGACGCTGTTGACGAGCCAGATTTACGCCGAGGGCTTTGGACAGGGAGCTTATTCTCGCCTGGATGTGCGCTTCTATCAAAGTCTGAGCACCGCCGTTGTGGGCAGCACGCTTCCGCTTGTTTTGCCGCGTTACCAATACAGCTATTTTGGCGAACCCGATGCACTTGGTGGGCGCCTGAGCGTCGACTTCAATGCGTTCAATGTTGTGCGCACAGTAGGCACCAATACTCGACGAGCGGCATTTACCGTCGATTGGACGCGGCCCTTTGTCGGCAGGCTTGGCGATCTGTGGACCATCAAATTGCACAATGATGCCATCGCTTACGATGCAAGTGCATTCAACGAGCAGCCAAACTTTGGCCCTGTGAGCCAGGTGAACACGGCGCGTGCGCTGCCGCAGGCGGCGCTCGACTTTCGTTGGCCGTTCATGCGTGACTCTGGCGCATGGGGCACGCAGATCATTGAACCTATGGCCGAAATTATCGTGGCGCCTCAGGTTGGCGATAGCCAATTCCGCAAGTATCCCAATGAAGACAGCCTCGATTTCGAATTTTCCGACGCCAATCTGTTCGGCTTTAATCGGTTTCCTGGTGTAGACCGTCTGGAAGGTGGAATTCGTGCGAATGTTGCACTGCATGGGGTCTGGTACTTGGCCGGGACGACCTTCGACGCGCTGATCGGCCAGTCATATCGGACCAACAAGAATACGGCGGTTCCGATCTGGTCTGGCTTGGCCGATCAGGTCTCGGATGTGGTTGCCCGCGCATCGTTCGCGCCGACGAATTGGCTCAACCTCACCTATCGCACCCGTTTTGATCACCGGGACTTTGCGGTCCGCATGGCCGACGCGTTGGCAAGCGTGGGCGTACCCAAGTTTTCGGTCAATGCCGGCTACATCTATACCACCTACGACCCATACACGCTGTATAATCAACCGCCACCCCCGCCAGCGGGAAATCAGTTCTACACGCCGCGCAACGAAATAACTGCCGGCGTGTCGTCAAACTGGGGCCATTATCGATTCAATGGCTGGATGCGGCGTGATCTCCAGCTGAAGCAGATGGTCGCCGCTGGTGCCGACGCTGCCTACGAGGATGAGTGCTATATCCTGGATTTCCGGTTCTACCGGCGGTACACGTCGTATAATGGTGACAACGGTTCGACCACGGTGCTAGTTCAGGTGACCCTCAAAACGATCGGGCAGTTCGGCTACAAAGCGCTTTGAGTCGCAGGAGGTCACGGTCATGACCCGAATCGGACCAGCTTGGTGGGCACTGGCACTTCTGGCGATGCAGCCCGCCGCGGTGTACGCGGTGACGCCCACGACGACGACACAGGCTATGCGCATCGTCGCGGTGGTGAACGGCGACGTCATCAGCAATGCCGATGTCGACAACCGCACCCGGCTGTTCGCTCTATCCACCGGCCTGCCGCTGACGCAGGATGTGCTTGATCGCTTGAAACAGCAGATCACCCGCCAGGTGATCGACGAGAAGCTGCGCATGCAAGAGGTACAGCGGCGCAAGATCGTCATTCCAGACAAGGCTATCGCCGACGCGATACGCGACATCGAGTCGCGCAACGGACTGCCTCCGAGTGCACTGCAACAAAAACTCAGCGCTGGCGGCGTGGCATTCCGCACATTGGTCGATCAATTGCGCACCCAACTTGGCTGGACGCAGGTGCTGAAAGAGCAACTGGGCGATCAGGCCAAGGTCACGGATGCCGAAGTTGCGGACCAGCAGCGACTGCTGGCGGCACAGGTAGGCAAACCCGAGTACCGCGTCGGCGAGATCTTCATACCGGTGGAGGATCCGGCGGCACTGCCGGATGCGCAGCGGTTCGCAGAAACCGTAATCAGCGAACTTCGTGCCGGCGCCCCATTCCCGGTCGTCGCCGCACAGTTCAGTCAGAACCAGACGGCGCTGCAGGGCGGAGCCTTGGGCTGGGTGCAGCCGAACCAGCTCGATAGCGAAGTGGCGCGTCTGGTCGCGGAAATGCCGGTCGGCGCGATCAGCAACCCCGTGAAGGTCCCAGGCGGCTTCTCGATCGTCACGTTGCAAGCCAAGCGCGAGATCGGCCGGGAGATCGGGACAGTGCTGTCATTGCGGCAGGTGTTCCTACCATTCACCAGCGCACTGAACCCTCAGGCGCCGACCGAACAGCAGAGGCAGGCCCTGGAGAAGGCCAGAGGCGTCAGCGCCAGCGTGCGAAGCTGCGAGCAGATGGAGCAAGTGGCGAAGGACAACAATTCGCCGCGCCCCGCAGATCCCGGCGAGGTCAACCTGGACACGGTGAACCCTCCGAGCTTTCGTCAAGTGCTGGCGACCGTTCCGCTATCGCGTGCCACTGAACCGGTGGTGACGAGTGATGGCATCGCCGTGCTTATCGTCTGCTCGCGGGAACAAAAGAACCTCGCGCAGCAGAGCAAGGAAGAGATCCAGGTCCGGATCTTGAATGAGCGGGTGGAACTTCTGTCGCGCCAGTTGCTCGCCAATCTGCGCCGCCGCGCCACAATCGATCTGCGCCCTAGCGGGGCGTGACCACGGAACCTCCGCTGCGCGAGGTCATTGCGCGGTACGGGCTGGCAGCGAAACGGTCACTCGGCCAGCACTTCTTGTTGGATGCGAATCTGACCGGGCGAATCGCGCGAGCCGCCGGACCGCTCCATGGCGTACATGTGATAGAGATCGGGCCGGGGCCTGGCGGGCTGACGCGGGCGCTGCTCGGTTCCGATGCGGCCAGCATTACCGCAGTGGAGGTCGATCCTCGTGCTGTCGAGGCGCTGCGTGACCTGTCCACGCAGGCTGGCGGGCGACTCAGGGTGATCGCCGGTGATGCTCTGGCGCTTGACGTGGTGTCGCTGACACCCGAGCCGCGACAGGTCGTTGCCAACCTGCCGTACAACATCGCGACGCCGCTGCTGGTCCGTTGGCTGCGGCAGGCACGTGCATTCGAGCGGCTGACACTGATGTTTCAGCAGGAGGTCGCCGACCGAATTTGCGCGACGCCGCAAACGGCCGCGTACGGGCGCCTGACGGTCCTGGCGCAATGGACCTGCCAGGCGACGCTGCTGTTTCGGATTCCGCCCGCAGCCTTTGTACCCCCGCCAAAGGTTCACTCGGCAGTGGTGGGACTGACACCGCATGCGGCGCAGCCCGATTCGCCGCTGTTCAGTGCAATGGAACGGGTGACCGCGGCAGCATTCGGTCAGCGTCGCAAGATGCTGCGCAGTGCGCTCAAGCCGATGGGAGGCGAGGTATTGCTCCGGCGAGCAGGGATTGCGGCCGATCGGCGTGCCGAGACGCTGAGTGTAGCAGAATTCGATCGCCTGGTCCGGCTGGTCTCGGCTTCACAGCCCGGCAACGAATCGGTCGAGCCCCGTCTGGCGTGAGGTTGCCAGGCGGGCGGCGCGAAGCACGGCAAGCACCGCGGCGATCGCCCGCTCCAGGTCGTCATTAACGATGAGATGCGAGAACTCGCGCCAGTGCCCGATCTCGTCGCGCGCCAGCGACATACGGCGGGCGATCTCTCCAACGTCATCCCCCGCACGAGCGCGCAGCCGCGCCTCGAGCGCATCGAGGCGCGGCGGGAGGATGAATACGCCCACGACATCGTCAGGCAGCGCTGCCCGCAATTGCCGGTGCCCTTGCCAATCGATGTCGAAAATGACGTCGACGCCGTTACGGAGCGCCTCCTCCACGGGCGCACGGGGTGTGCCATACCAATGTCGCCCGTAGACGCGAGCCCACTCCAGCAGTTCACCGTCCGCCGCCATCCGGTCGAATTCCTGCTGATTGCGGAAGCGATAGTCCACGCCGTCGACTTCTCTCGAACGACGCGGTCGGGTCGTCACGCTCACCGAGCGCGTCAGCTCGGGATCGCGCGCCAGCAGAGCTGCCGCAATTGTGGTCTTTCCGGCCCCCGATGGTGCCGACAAAACCAGGCACACACCACGGCGGGCGATCTTCATTCGATGTTCTGCACCTGCTCGCGCAATTGCTCGATGACCGCCTTCAGCCTCAGCCCTGTCGTCGTCAGCTGTGTGGAGGCCGATTTGCTGCACAGCGTATTGGCCTCCCGATTGAATTCCTGCACCAGGAAGTCGCATCGCCGGCCGATGTTCACTGCCTCGTGCAGCAGAGCATACGCCGCTTCGATATGGCTCTCCAACCGGTCCAACTCCTCGCGCACGTCGGATCGCGCGGCAAGAAGCGCGACCTCCTGGGCGATGCGTTCCTCGGGGAGTGTCGGTGCCTCGCGCAACAGCGCGGTCAGGTTCTCCATGATCCGCACCCGCTGTGCTTCCGGCTGGCTCGCGGCTTCTTCTACGGCCTGGCGTCGTAGGGCGGCGATCTCGCTCAGGAGACGTTGCAGGGTCTCTGACAGCCTCGCGCCTTCTGCCTGCCGTGCCGCAACAAGTGCCGCCAACGCCTGCGAGAAACCAGCCACGAGAGGGCCGCTGTCGAAGGCCGCCTCATCAGCGGAAGCGGGCCGCAATACTCCGGGCAGAGCCAGCAGCGCTTCGGCTCGCGGCACAGGGCTGCCCGGAAGCCGCTGATGCAGTTCCATCGCCAGTCCCAGCACCTGCTCCAGTGCCGTGGGATCGGCGACCAACCTTGGCTCGCTCTCTCGCCTTACCGAAAGGCTGGCCGTCACATTGCCGCGCCTGAGCACCTTCGTCGCGGCCTCGCGCAGCGCGGGCTCCATCGCGTCCGAACCCGCCGGCAGGCGAAACCGCAGGTCGAGCCCACGGCCATTGACGCTGCGCAGTTCCCATACCCAGGCAAACCCCGCTGCTCTCCCTTCAGCGCGCGCAAAGCCGGTCATCGAGGCAAGGGCTGTCATGCGGCGTCTTGTATCAGCGAGGTGCCACGCTGAGAATCCTGTGGCATGGACAACATTCGCACGTCCCTGATCACCGGGGCATCTTCGGGGATTGGAGCGGCGCTCGCCCAGGCGCTGGCACGCCCCGGTGCGACACTGCATTTGTCCGGCCGCGACAAGACGCGGCTCGATATGGTTGCGGCGAGTTGTCGTGACCACGGAGCAGCCGTCGAATGCAGGGTGCTCGACGTTTGTCAGGCTGTGGCCATGGCGGACTGGATCGGTGCGGCGGGGCAACTCGACCTCGTCATCGCCAATGCCGGTATCGCCGGCCGCTCACCCGACGGTGGGCCAGAGAATGCGACGCAGACCCGGGCGATCTTCGAAGTCAATCTAGGCGGGGTGTTGAACACCGTGCTGCCAGCCAGGGAACTGATGGCGATGCAGTCGCCCGGCGCAGATGGCATCCGTGGACGGATCGCGGTGATCGCATCGATCGCCGCGTTCATCGCGGCGCCCGATTCTCCGGCCTATTGCGCCTCCAAGGCCGCCGTAGATCGCTGGATGGTGGCGACCGCCCCTGCGGCGCGGCGGAATGGCATCGTGCTCACCAGCGTCTGTCCCGGTTTTATCAGCACCGCCATGACTGCAGGCTACCAGTTCACCATGCCTGGGCTGATGGACCCTGACCGTGCCGCGCGCATCATATTGTGCGGCGTGGCTGCGGGACGCACGCGCGTGGTGTTTCCGTGGTGGATGGGGCTAGCCGCCCGCGCGGCGGGCCTGCTGCCGCCACGTGTGATGGGCGTGCTGCGGCGGCCTTGAGCATGTGATGATCGAAGGCGGAATCGCCTGGTTCCGGTTCCGAAGTCCGCTACGGCGGCTGATCCACCACCACACTAGAGCCGGATTGCGCATCTGCCTGCGCTCATCCGGCTCTGGCTAGACCTGCGGCTGGTCCGGTGACGTGCCCGGATCGAACACGGTCCCGGCATCGAACTCGACCTCTTCCTCCTCGGCCTCGGCGCCGACCCGTTCGCCACGCGCCTGCCGCTCCGCCTCCTCCTGACTGCGGGCGACGTTGACGATCACCGGAATCGACACCTCGGGATGCAGCGCAACCCGAACCCGCGCCAAGCCCAGCGACTTGATAGGGTGTTCCAGCTCGACCTGTTGACGGGTGATGGTCAGCCCCGCGGCGGTGGTCGCCTCGGCGATATCACGCGCCGAGACCGAACCATAGAGACTGCCCGACTCTCCCGCCTGGCGGATGATCACCACCGAAAGACCGATCACGCGCTCAGCCACACGCTCCGCTTCCTCGCGGCGCCTCAGGTTCTGTGCCTCGAGCTGCGCCCGCTCCTGCTCGAATCGGGCCAGGTTATCCTTGTTTGCCCGCAGCGCCTTCTTCTGCGGCAATAGGAAGTTGCGGGCGTAACCAGGGCGCACCTTCACCAGGTCGCCCATCTGCCCCAGCTTCTCTACCCGCTGGAGCAGGATCAATTCCACATCAGCCATGGCGTGTGCTCCGTCAGCTCACGGTGTAGGGCAGCAGCGCGAGAAAACGCGCGCGTTTGATGGCGACAGCCAATTCACGCTGCTTCTTTGCCGAGACCGCAGTGATGCGGCTGGGGACGATCTTGCCACGCTCGGACAGGAACCGGGACAACAACCGTACGTCCTTGTAGTCGAT
>JAMXLO010000042.1 GCA_024280945.1 Acetobacteraceae bacterium | reverse complement strand
ACAAATGTGGTTGTTGCGGGCTAGCCTTCGGTATCAGCGAGAAGGATAGGCGGCGCGTCCGGGCCAGCCATCCTGCTCGCTTGGTAGAAGCGTCCACTCGCAATCGGCTATGGCAGTTCGCGTTGAGTGCGTGCGAGGTCTTGGCCTTGGTCGGCTACACGGGCGGACTCTGCGCTCTTATCTACTTTACCACTTGAGCTTATGGCCGGTCGGGCAGGCGCCGCCCCCTTGGCGGCCCGAGGAATCAGCCCGGCCTTCGACGCCGGCGCCAGGGGACTACGCGGTCCTCGCGAACCGGACACCGAGAGGCGGCGCAAAACCCTGACACTTTCAAGCCAACTGCGCCATGCCCTTCGAGCGCCGCAACCGGTTGCGCCACGCCGATGTGAACATGCGGTGGCCCGACCGTCACTCGCGAACGTACATTGCTTGAACGGGCAGACCACGCTCATACGAACGGATGAATGCCTTCGCGCTGCCTCCCGTCACGCAACGAGCCGCTGCCGTTAAACCCTGCATATCGGGTTGTTGTCAGAGCGCGCGAGCCGGCTCGGCGTGGAGAATTCATCTGGCATATTGTCCGCACCAAGGCCGATGGCGCGACTGTGATGGAGAGCGCGTCGTGGTCACTTAGTCGATGGAAGCAGCTTACACCGAAGGCGCCGTCGTGTTGGGGCGCTTCAATTCACCCAACAGCCGGGCAGTGCTATAGAGGCTTTGACCGAGAACCCCGGGGAACACGCAACTGACTGACAGCATGTCTTGGCTTGCTGACCTTCGACGGCACTCGACTTCGCTCCTTGCCCACGCAAAGAAGCTGCGGGAGGAAGCCAAGGCCGCGCGGTTGCGTTCGGCGCGCCACCTGGAGAAATCGGAACAGGCGCTTGCATCGTTTCGCGAGAAACGGAGTCTCTCGGCGGATGCACTCAGCCGCCACGCCGCCCGCCTCGATCAGAAACAGTGACTGGCGAACGTCAGGCAAGCGTGGGGAGCGCATTTGATCGGCGCTGGCGAAAGGGTGACACCGACTTTTGATGCGCTGCGCCTAGCCGGGCTGAGGGCGGTCAACCCCGACCATGGCACGCATCTGGTTAAGGGTCAGTTGCCCCGTCACGCGCTCGGCTGGCCGCCCCGCGTCCTAACAGCCAGCGCCGTCGTTACCGTCCTGCGCCAGTCGGCCGCCGCGGAGGCAACGGACCAACGCCGCCAACGTCGTCACGTCCAGCCACAGCCCGGTGGGTTCTATAAACTGGCGCCGTGTCTCGCCTTTCCGCGGCAGCATTTGGTGGTGAACCCCGAGTTGCTTCGCGAGCTTGCGTTTGATTGCGGGGCGGGACGGCGCCCGCCACTATCCCTCGGCCAGTGCCAGCTTGAGGCGCAGCGCACGAACGGGGCGCGCTCGATCGTCGGCAGCAGCCGTCGTCCATCGCAGCATTCTGGAAGCAGGCTGAACTGACGATTCAACGTAACCTTGTCCGTCAGACATCAATAGGCGACCCGGGTGGTCATCCCTCAGCGTGATGGCGAGCATTGTCGGGGAACGACTATGGAGCAGCATGCTGGCACCGACATATCGCTGGAAAGCTTGCACGTGTGTCGCAGATACGATGGCTGGATTCGGGAGGCGAAGATCGCTCGCGGAGTGAGAGGTGCTGGTTGACTGGCTTCACCAACTCAGCAACGAGCTGGTGCGGATCCAGCGGGATTGCCAAGCCGATGCGACTGGAGTGGTCCCGCTGATTGCAAGTCACCGCATTCGCGGAGCTACCGCGGCTCTCGCCTGGAAACAGCCCACGCCGGATTCCTTAGAGCCGATTGGTGCCCATGTTGTCGGAATGGCGGAACGCGATTCACCGATTTGCCGCTATAAGACATCGGCTCGCCCTCGCGGAAGAGATCCAGATCAGCAACCAGGGGCCTCAGCCCCTGGTGGGGGCCCCTACCATTGCTGGACTGGGGCCCCGTCCTGCCGAAGGCGATAGCCGCCGCCTTCAGTTATCAGCAGCGACGGGTTGGCAGGATCGGACTCGATCTTCTGACGCAGCCGGTAAATATGCGTCTCCAACGTATGCGTTGTTACAGAAGAATTGTAGCCCCATACTTCATGCATCAGGATCTGTCGATTTACCGCCGCCTCCGACCGGTACAGGAACTTCAGTACCGCCGTTTCCTTATCAGTGAGTCGAATGCGGCGGTTCTTGGTGGAATCGTGCAGCAGCTTCTTGGCCGGACGGAAGGTATAAGGACCGACGGGAAATACGGCCTCCTCGCTGCGGTCGAAGTTGCGCAACTGCGCGTGCAGGCGCGCAAGCAGTTCGTGTGCACGGAATGGCTTGGCGATGTAGTCGCATGCGCCGGAATCGAGGCCGCGAACCACATCAATCTCTTCAGTCGCACCGGTCAACATGATGATCGGCATGCTGTGGCCTTGCCGACGCAGTCGGGCACAGAAGTCGCGCCCATCGCCATCCGGGAGACCGATGTCGAGGATCAGCGCATCGAAGTGCATGTTCTCATCGGCAAGCTGCGCCTCCGCCGCGTCGATGCTGGTCGCTTTTGCGACATTGAACTCCTGGGTCTCTTCCAGGTACTCGCCGAGCATATTCAGCAGGGTCTCGTCGTCCTCGATGAGCAGAATGGGTCGGCGATTGGGCATGGTCTGGCTCCCCACACGATTGTTGCAGTCCGTTCGTGAGTGAAAGAAGGTGGCAGTTCGTGGCGAAAATCGGTCACGCGCCTGTCGCAATATCGTGAGTTCCGGAATGAGAAGCGCTGATCGGTCAAGTTCGCGCGATCAGCCTCGCACCGCTTCCGCCACGTCGAATGCGCCATGCCATATCATCGTCGCGGCCACATAGAGCACGATCAGCAGGCCGATCCAGGCGATCCAGCGGTAGCGCTCCAGCAGATTGGCCAGGAGATTGGCGGTGACGCCCATCAGCACGACACTCATGAGCAGGCCCACTGCTAGGACCCAGGTGCTGCCTTGCGCTGCGCCCGCGACCGCCAGCACGTTGTCCAGGCTCATGGAAAGATCGGCTATGATAATCTCGGTCAGCGACTGACCGAGCGTCTTGGTGCGTCCAGCCTGAGCGGCATGCGCGCGCGGGCGGTACAGTTCACGGAACATCCTCCAGCACACCCAGAGCAGCAGCAGGCCGCCGGCAAGCAGCAGCCCGATGATCGCCAGCAGCTGCAGTGCGACGGCGCCGAGTGCGATGCGGATCGCAGTTGCGCCCAGGATCCCGAGGATGATCGCGGGCCGCTTCTGACGCGCCGGCAGTCCGGCAACCGCCATGCCGACGACCACTGCATTGTCGCCGGCAAGCGTGATATCGATCATGATTACTTGCGCCAGAGCGGCAAGTTCGTGGGTTAGCGCGATCTGGTCCATGCAAGTGCAGCCCTTGTCAGCCCCCGGCGTGACGGTCTAGCTGGCCTTCCGACTGGACGGGACAGGGCAGCAATGGTTCCGCGTTATACCAGACCCGAGATGGAGGCTATCTGGGCGCCTGCCAACCGATATCGCATCTGGTTTGAGATCGAGGCGTTGGCGGCTGAGGCGATGGCGCGGATCGGCATCATTCCGGAAGCCGCAGCGCGGGGCATTCGCTCGAAGGGGGGGGCCAAGGTCTCTGCCATCAACCAAGCCGACATCGAGCGAATCGACACGATCGAGCGTCAGACGCGGCACGATGTCATCGCCTTTCTCACCTGGCTGGCCGAGGCGATCGGCGAGGACAGTCGGTTCGTGCACCTGGGTATGACCAGCTCCGATGTGTTGGACACCTGCCTTTCGGTGCAGCTGAGCCAGGCAACGGACCTGCTCCTACAGGATCTGGACGCGGTCCTGGCTGCGCTAAAGGCACGGGCGCTCGAGCACAAGCATACGGTGATGATCGGCCGCAGCCACGGCATACACGCGGAGCCGACGACCTTCGGGTTGAAGCTGGTGGGGCACTACGCCGAGTTTGTGCGGGACCGCGAACGGCTGGTGTCGGCACGGCGCGAAGTGGCGGTGGCGGCGATCAGCGGACCGGTGGGGACGTTTGCTGCTGTCGACCCTCGGGTGGAGGCGCATGTTGCGGAGAAGCTTGGCTTGGCGACAGAACCAGTATCGACCCAAGTGATCCCGCGCGATCGGCACGCGATGTTCTTCGCGACGCTCGCAGTGATTGCATCAGGGATCGAGCGGCTGGCGACCGAGATCCGGCATCTGCAGCGCAGTGAGGTACGCGAGGTGGAAGAGTTCTTCCATCCCGGGCAGAAGGGCTCCTCATCGATGCCGCACAAGCGCAATCCGGTGCTGAGCGAAAACCTCACAGGACTGGCGCGGGTCGTGCGCGCGGCGGTGGTGCCGGCGCTGGAGAACGTGACGCTATGGCATGAGCGCGATATTTCGCACTCCTCTGTCGAGCGGGTGATCGCGCCGGATGCCACGATCGCACTGGACTTCGCGCTGGTCCGTCTGGCGGGAATGATGCAGCGACTGGTGGTCTATCCCGAGCGCATGGCGGCCAACGTGGCAAGTCTCGGGGGGGTGGTGCAGTCGGGCGATGTGCTGTTAGCTCTCTCGCGCGCAGGCATCTCGCGCGAGGCAGCCTATGCGATCGTGCAACGCAACGCGATGGCTACGTGGGAGAAGCTAGGAGCCCCAGATGGGCGCTGCTTCCGCGATAATCTGCTGAATGATCCCGAGGTGGTCGATCGCGTCGCGGCAGCCGAGTTGGATGCGGCACTTGATGCGCAGGCGCATCTCGCACAGGTGGACCACATATTTCAACGCGTCTTCGGATAGAGGGAGCAGCGCTACAGCGTCTTCAGATATTCCAGCAGCGCACGCTTGTCTTCCGCTGTGAGCGTCATGCCATAGAGATGCCCGCCGTTCGCATTTCCGGGCTGGGTGGTGTCATAGCAGAAGCCCTGCTTCGGCGGATGCGCGGGGTCGCATGAACCGGTGACAAAACCCAGGCGGTCCTGATCGATCGTCGTGCTCTCGCGCAGATAGCTGCGGGGCCGCTGTTCCGCTGGCTCCAGCAGGTCCGCGACAGTCGGCACCGATGCGTTGTGCAGATAAGGTCCGCGGAGCCAGAGTGCTTCCAGCGTCTCGGCGACGTAACCGTCCATCTTCTGGAATGACTTGAAGCCCCAGTCGTAGCCTTCGCGATAGTTGTTGTAGGTATCGCGCGCTTGCGTGGTCCACATGGCATCGCGATGCGGGTCCGTGCCCAGTTCGGCCAGCGGAACCGCGGTCAACGTGCGTGCACCGTCCTTGGCATGACATTCCGCACAGTTGGCTGCGAATACCACCTGCCCACGCTGCACCAGGGCTGCATCGGTTTTGATAGGCGACGGCGGCGGCTGCATGGTACGTAGAATATGCTCGATGCGATTGGTGGTGTTCCAGTCGATACCCTTGGCGTTTGCGCCGTCACCCAAAGCCGAGCTGACGACGACCTCGTGCACCGATGTATTGAGGCCATCCCAGTGCAAGGGCGCGTTGGCCCGAATGGCGTTGCGGGCATCGAGCCCCCAGACCACCTGCATCTTGGAGTTGCCGATCGTGCCATCATCCGAAAGCTTCAGCATTCCGAACTTTACCGGATTGAATGGGTCGATCCGGCCCGGTCCCCAAGTTGGTCGCTTGTCTGCCCAGGCAAACTGATCCCCTTGCTGCAGCAACGCCTTGCGGGTGGCTGGAATGATCAGGAACCGATACAACAGGCGATCAACGAATGACAGCGGGACTTCGCGCTCGATTGCCGGCAGCAGAACGTCGGCGTTGAACCGAGGATCGCGCGCGCAGGCGGTGAGAAACTGCTGATACGCGAGGACATTCACCGTGTTGGACGCGCCGCCGATATAGTATTTGGGCTGTTCATTGGCATCCAACCGAGCCTCGGTCACATGGCAAAAGGCGCAGTTGATCGCCATGCGCTCGAAGCCGACCCTGGCATGGGAAAAGCCGATCGGCGCCTCGGAGTGGTCGCGGCCGGGTTCCCAGAGAAACCCCACAGATGCATAGCCACCCGGTCCAGGCAAGTGATCAGCGAATACCGTCGGCAGCACACGCCAGATCAGATAGGGCAGCCCGTTCGCTTCATCGTTGCCTATGGACCCGTACTTGAACTGATCGATATCGCTGGCATAGACCGGGATATCGTGACGCAGCAGCTTGTCGTAGGCGAGCCAACCGCCTGCGCCGATCAGGATGACCAATATGAAGGTCCCGGTGATCCACGCTGCGCGACGGTTCATCGCTGCACTCGCGCGCCGCGCAGGCCAAGCGCCAACAGGATCGCCTGCGGCAGACCGAAAACGAAGTCGAACAATCCGAACACGATGTAGCCGCCGCCGACGATGAGGAAGAAAATGACGCCGCCGAAGCGGCAGACCACGGCGAAAATCGCGGCGAACCGGTTACGTACCGGATTCAACGCCGAAGGAATGTAGAAGATCGAGAGCAAGATCAGCAGGAAGGCGGCGAAGCGTGGCCATACCAGAGGCTGCGCCAATGGCAACTGCAAGAACTCAAGCACGGTCGGCGTGGCGGCGATACTGATCACGGCGACCACAATGTTGGCGACAATGCCAAGCCACATGATGCGCCGGAACCAAGTCAGGCAGGCTTGCGATTGCATAGTCAGAACGTCATCAGGTAAGCTAGCAGCGCAGCGCGTTGGTCTTCTGGCAAATTGGTCCCGTAGAGATGACCGCCATTGCCGTTGCCGATCTGGGAAGTATCGAAGCAGAAGCCTTTATCGGGGGCCTGCGCAGGGTTGCACGGCGGCGCCTGGAACCCTCCCTTCTCTTGATCCAACACGTCCAGTCCGCGCACAAATGACTTCGGCCTCTGATCAGGCGGCAGCAGCAGATCGGCAAGTGTCGGCACCGAGCCGTTGTGCAAATAGGGCGCCCGCAGCCACAGAGCATCCAACGGCAGGTCGGCGTAGCCGTCGGTCTTGGTGAAATACTTGAACTGATAGGGCGTGCCGCTGAACAGCGTGAGCTGCATGTCACGGAACCGCTGCGTATAGCTGTTCAGACGACCAGGGTCGGCATTCAGCTTGGCATTGGGCTCGACCTGGCCGATCTGCTCTCCTTTGAACGCATAGCCGGCGTTGTCCTGATAACCGTGGCATGCGGCGCACTCGCTCATGTAGATCGCACGCCCAGCAGTAACTTTCGTGCTGTCCGGCCGGTACGGATTCGGCGGCGCATGCAGGTCCAGCAGCCAATGCGCCACGCGCTCGATGCTGGCATGATCGACGGACTGCACGGTGACGCCCGCGCCGAGCGCCGCACTGAGGTTGCGCTCGGCCAAGGACGTGTTGTTGCCATCCCAGTGCAGATGCATGCCTTCGCGGGGACCTTGATTGAAGATCGACGGAAAGTCGGCGGTGCCAACGCGCTCCTGCGGGGTGAGGCTGTCCCACGCCATGTGGAACTGAATGAGCTTGTATGGGTTGAAGGTGTCGACGCGGCCAGGCCCCCATGAAGGCTGATAGGCCAGCAACGGGTCCAACCGCACGCGTCGTTCCAGCAACCCCTGACGCACCTGCGGGATGACGATGTAGCGCCAGGTCAGCCGGTCGAGCCAATCCAGATCGGCGCCCGCCTTCTGCACGGCAGGGATCAGGCTGTCCGGCTCCAGTCGCGGGTCATCGGCCATGCCAAGAACGAATTTGATGAAGCGGTGCAGGTCCAGATTGTTCGACGGCATGGCGGCAATCACGCGCGGTGCAGCCTGTGCCGTATCCCTGACCGTGCCGGTGTGGCATACTGCGCAGTTCATCCAGGCGAGTTCGACCCCGCTGACCTCGCGACGGCTTATGCCGATCGGCAGATCACGTTTGTTGCCCCGTTCGTCGGTCTCGTAGAGGAAACCGAACACGCTGTAGTCGCCCCCATGAAAGACTTCGGGAAACAACCCCGGCAGCGCGCGCCAGACCCAGTAGGGCAGACCGCTCGTCGGCTCGCTGCCAATGGATCCGTATTTGAAGTGGTCGATGTCGTTGGCGAATGATGGCGTGCCGCTTCTGGTGAAGCGCCAGTATGCAACGCCGCCTACGACGATCGTCACCAGCCCGATCAGAAAGATCAGCAGCAGGATGATCGCGACAAGCAGCCGTTTCCAGGAGCGCCGCAGCACCTCCTGTTGAACAACTGATACCGAAGTGCTGTTCGCCATCGTCGTGGTCCTGCAGAGTGTCGGTGCTAGGCCGGGATGACCAGTTTCGGATGCGTCCCGTAGACCGAGAACACCTCGTTGATCATCGCCTCGTAATCGCCGCGGAAGCGGTCCAGCTCGTAGCAACCGAGTGGGTTCTTGGGTGCGTTCAACAGGCACTTGTTGCAGTGGGTGCAGGGGACTGCGGGCAGATCGCGCCCCGCTTCCCACTGTTTCGGCAGGTCGTTGTTGGCGATCAGGGCGCGCGCAATCGAGACGCCATCACACGAGCCGTTGCCAATGATCTCGCGGATATACGAGGCGGTCTGATAGCCACCGGTGCTGATGACCGGAATCTTCACCGCCTGCTTGATGGCGCGGCACTGGTCGATGCTGACGCCTTCCACGGGTCGGCCCTTTTTCATACGGAACCAGATCCAGCGGAAGATCGGCCGCAAGGTTGGGTATCGGAACGTCAGGTAGTTGCGGAACGTGTACATCCCGGACGCGAGCATGCCGTCGTAGGTGGTCGCAATGGTGTCGAAGTCGAAGTCGCCGGGCGGGTTCAGGGGATGCGGGAAAAGGCTGCCGGTTGAGACGTGCAGCGCATCCGCACCCGCCTCCTCGATTAACTTGGCCAGCTCGACGCCTTCCTGCAGCGTGTTGCCCTTTTTCTCCCAGGGAATCACGTTGTTGAAGTCGATACCGCTGAATTTGACCTGGAGGTGGAAGTCCTTGCCGCAGCGCAGGCGAATCGCCTGGATGATCTCCATCAGAAAACGCGCACGATTGCGCAGGTCACCGCCATACTCGTCGCGCCGGTCGTTGATGCCGGAGCTGAGAAACTGGGTTATCAGATAGCCGTTGGCGCCGTGCAACTCGACGCCGTCGAGCCCGGCCTGCTGGGCACGCCATGCACCGGCGGCAAAAGCATCGACTGTCTGGCGGATCTCCTCCTTTGTCATTGCCTGGGTGAGGAAACCGTGCAGCGTTTCGTTCTTGCTGGTGGAGCTGCGCGTGCGCCGATGCTGGTTTGCGACGCCAGGCAGGTCCATCTGGCGACCAGAGTGGCTCAGCTGCATGATGAACTTGCAACCGAAACTGTGGACCGCCTCGCCGACCTTCTGCCACAGCGGGATGAAGTCGTCGCGGTGAACGGTGGCATATCCCGCGGCGATGCGGCCTTCCAGCATCACCGGCACAAAGGATGAGATGATCGCACCGACGCCGCCGCGGGCGAATTTGCTTTCCCAGTTGACGCGGGTCTGCGACAGGCTGCCGTCCTCGTTGTCGAAGCGGCCCGAGATGCTCGAGCGAAAAATGCGGTTCTTGATCTCGATGTTCCGCCACTTCAGCGGCTCGAAGATCACGTCATTGCCCATCGTCGGTTCCTTGTGACGATCGTGGTCGGCGGCGGTGGCTTTCGCCTGGGTGTCGGTGGTTCCGGCGCCTGGCGTTCAACGCCGGCAAAGAATGCCGTCAGCGTCCCGGCATCAGGAGCCAGCAACTCGGCTTCACGGCGCCCCAGTTCGCGGTAGCTCTCGAACTGGCTCTCGCCATAGAACTGCTCCAGCGTGGACTGGTGAGGAAAGGTCTCGTTGAGGTTGCGATAGGAACGCACATCCATTGCCACCTCGGCGAGATCCGCTGGTTTCAGGTACACCAGTTCGCCTGGCGCGGTGCATTCCGGGTAGTGCACCTTCGCGTAAGCGAAGCTGCGGAATGGCATCAATGGCTTCCTGCGCGATCCTATGGCGACCTGCGGGACGAACTCGATCGAAACGTCGAAGTCGATGCGGATCTTGCGGATCGCATTGCCGAGGTCCTCAAAGCTGGCATTGGGATCTTCGCCAGCATCGATGACCAGGATGCGCCGGCAGCGCCGACGGACCATTTCATACAAGCCGAGATTTTCGAAGTGCCCGCCATCGCTAAGATACACCGCGTTGCCGCGATCGTCCGACAGACCAAGCAACTCGCGCGCCAGGGTGACCAGTGCGTTCGGCGGCTTCGCCCGGCTCAGCTCGTCGGTGGACGCCGTCGCCGGGTTCGGGAGCCAGGCACCCAGCCGCACGTTGAACAAAGTCATCAGGAACGCTGCGCCCGGTGAGGAGTGATACCCCATGTTCGGGCTTGCAGCGGCCCCGGATATGGCAAGCGCAGTTCCCAGCGTAATGCCACGGCAGGGATCGTCGGGACCGGTTTCGCGCTCGCCGCCGGCATACAATTCTGTCCGGACATAGGCACCCCGCTCCGGCAGTCCAGCGGCGACGTCCTCGCGTTTGTGCAAGTAGGCTGCACCGCAGGAACTGGGCGTCACGGTGAAGCTCTCGCCCTTGCGCTCGGCCCACGCGGTGTTCCGACTGGCCGTCAGATTCAATGTCAGGTTCACGACCGGAAACAGTCGGCGGGTTCGGGGCTTCTGTGGCTCCAGCTCGGCCATGCGCGGATTGTCATACGGGTCGAGCCCGGTGAAATCGTCAGGCTGGCGTTGCCGGCGGGCCGTGCCCAGAAATGCGCGTACCAGCCGATTGCGATAGACGCCGTGCATGGAGAAGCGGTTGACGTTGATATGCCGACCGAGTGCCCAGGCGAGCACGCCGGCGATGCCCATAAGGATCAAGTCGCCAAGAATGTGGCCACCGGCGAGCATCCAGCCGAGTCTCGCCAGCAGCATGAACAGCGTGGCCGCGAATACCGCAGCGATCACGCCGAGTATCAGGTTGGAGGATGGCCTGAAGCCGCCGCCCGCCTCGGTCTTCTCCTTGCCCGACATGTCGCCGGAGATCTTGCCGACATACGCGGCGACCGGTCCGGTCAGCAGTCCGAAACCGCTGACCACGAAGGACGTGAAGCTGGACGTGTAATCCAGAACTGCGATCGGCAGTGCAAGGCAGACAGCCGCGAAGATCGCCCATAGAAGGGAAGGCACGACCTTCTCGGCGTTCAGCCGCGCCAGCCATTCGCGATCGAGGTCACCGCGAAATGCCTCGGTCCGCAAGGCAATGTAGATCAGTGACTGCATCAGGTGGGCGATTGTGACCGCGAGCGGGCCAAGGACAGCGATATAGATTACTGGTAGCCCGATCGAGAGCTCAAGCTCCAGCCACAAGATGAAGGCTGCGACGAAGGATGCCAGGCTCCACCAGCCAAAATTGCGACTGAACAGCCGACGGTGCGTGCCTGCCTCGCGGTACGCCGCGATCACAAACGCCAGCTCCATGACAATGAAGCCCAGCGGCGGGATAACATCGCCCAGAATGGCATTGTCTGGCATCACAACGCGAAGCCAGGGGGCAGCGGCAAGTGGAACCAGAAGCGACCAGATCAGCAGCGGCCAGACCACCCACTTCGGCACAAACACGCCACTTGCACTGTGCGACGCCGCCTTGGCTGTTGCATGGCTGGGCAGGTGGCGAGCGCCGTTGTAGATGCCGATGAATAGACAGGCTAATCCGAACACCAGAAGCGGCCAGCCCCAGTGGGGGTCGATCACGGCCAATACGTCCTGATAGAGGCCAGGAAGCAAGGCGGTGGCGAACACCGCTGGGACGAAGATCAGCCAGTTCACCAGCACATTGCGCACCCACAGCAGGATGCCGGCCCACGTATCAGGCGAACTGATGCCCGGCCTTGGCGCAAGGTAATTGGTGTATTTCCGCAGCGTATGAAGCTCCGGGGCCGCTTCGCTTGCACCAAGCGCCCTTTGCACTTCGGCGACATCGCCGCCATGTGCGTGGACCAGAGCCTGCAGCCAGCTGCCGATGTAGCCACCACCGGAGACCGTCGAGAGATAGTGAAACTCGGTCAGCAGTCCGCGTCGCGCCAAGTCTTGCAGTACGCCAAGCGAGAATGCAGCGCTGCGTACGCCGCCGCCGGACAGACACAGCGCAGCCTGGTTCTTTTCTAGCGCCGCATCGTAGTAGTCACGCAGCGAGCCATCATGGCCCTGTCGGGTGCAGGCCGGGCGATCGGGACCATGGATCGCTTCGAACTCCTGCCATAACGCGCCGGCGGTGGTCGATACCGGACGCGGTACCGGCGGTTGATCCGACACTGACTTCCCCCTCATACCGGGAGTATGGCAGCGCGGCTTATAATGTCGCAACGAGAAGCCGAGCTGTGACGTGGCTCACCATCGGTTACTTATTCGCTTTACAGCGCCTCCGCGTGGACATTACGGTGCCAGCGAGTCGCGCAGCATCAACAGCGAGCGGCGAGGGAGAACATGAAGCGCTTCGTCCTAACCGCCGCCGGTCTGTTGCTGATCATTGTTCTTGCGCTGTTGTTCCTGCAGCGCGGTGGACCGCAGCCAGGCAAAGTCCGAGACGAAGCGATGATCGCTGGTCGTGCGGCCAATTCGTTTCCGGCAGCTGACGAAGACTACTTCAAGGACATGGACAACGGCGTGCAGCTCAGCACCGACGAGGTGAAGGGCCGCAACATGTGGCTGGTCTGGTCCGGCGGCAACGACCGGTTCTGGGACGTGATGATCAAGCACGCGTTCGGTACTTTCGACCTGCTGAAGACCATTTCCTCGGCGCCGGGACTGCCATACAGCCGCGACACTCGCTGGAACTACTTCGGCGTCATAAACGAGCCCTGCTTCGATAAGCCGACAGCGCCTGACCCAAAGCATTTCGGCCTCTGGCTCGATCAGCGCCGAACCGATTGTGCGCCAGATCCGTTTGCTAATCCGGCCAAGTATCCCGGGGTGCGAATGGGCGCGCGCGGCAGTGAAGGCCTGCCGGTCGGATCATACTATGGCGAACCTACCGGCATTGTCGGGCTGAGACTGTTTCCCAACCCGGACTTCGACGAGGCAGCGCGCAAGCGATGGGATCCGGAGCGCTTCTATAAGGATCCGAATTACTATGAGCAGAAGGATCTGGTCCGTCCGTATCGTGTCGGCATGGCGTGCGGCTTCTGCCACATCGGGCCAAGCCCGACCAATCCACCCCCCGATCCGGAACATCCCGAATGGAAGAACCTCAACTCGACGGTCGGTTCACAGTACTTCTGGTTCGACCGCGTGTTCGTGTGGGGGGCCGACAAGTCCAACTATATTTTCCAACTTCTGCATTCCTATCGGCCCGGTACACTCGATACATCGCTGGTCTCGTCCGACAGTATCGCCAATCCGAGGACGATGAATGCAGTTTATCTGCTGGGGCCCCGTCTCCTGCATGCGATGCCGTTTGGTCGCGAGCTGCTCACTGGCGGGCAGCTTGACAACAAGCAATTCAACGACTTCGTTTCAACACCACCGCTGGTGGATCTATATGACAAACCATACGTCTATACGCCACGGGTCCTGAAGGACGGCGCGGACTCGGTCGGTGCGCTCGGCGCGCTGAATCGTGTCTATATTAACATCGGGCTGTTCAGCGAGGAGTGGCTGCTGCACTTCAACGCATTTGCCGGCGGCCAGCGGATTACACCGATCCGCATCGCCGACGCGGAGCGAAATTCCACCTACTGGCAGGCAACCGAGCAGCAGACCTTTTACATGGCGCAGTTTCTGGTGAAGGCCGGTCAGCCGGACCGGCTTGCCGATCTGCCTGCACCGATCCGGTCGCGCTATCTGACTGACGACGACGCAACGCTCAACCGTGGGAAGTCGGTGTTCGCCGAACGCTGTGCGCGTTGCCACTCAAGCAAGTTGCCGGACCCTGTCGTTAGCATGCAGGGACCAGGGGCTGAGAAGTGCAACGGTCCGGACTACCTGAAATGCTGGAACAAGTACTGGGCATGGACGAAAACTGACGACTTCAAGCAGAAGATGTCGGCAATCGTGAAAGCGCCGGACTTCCTGAAGGACAATTACTTGTCCAGCGAATTTCGCGTACCGGTGACCCTGCTGCAGACCAACGCTTGCAGCCCATTGGCGCGCAATGCGCTGGCCGGGAATATCTGGGACAACTTTTCCTCGCAGAGCTATAAGGACCTGCCGTCGGTGGGTGAGATCACGGTGAAAGACCCATTCACCGGCGAGGATCGCCAGTTCGCAATGCCGGCTGGCGGACGCGGCTATACGCGGCCGCCATCGTTGGTCAGCCTGTGGTCGACCGCACCGTTCCTGCTGAACAACACGGTCGGCCCCTTCGACCCCAGCCCGTCAATTCCATCCAGGATGACGGTGTTCCAGTCTAGCATCGAACAGATGCTTTGGCCGGAAAAGCGTCCCGTCGATCCAATGCTGAAGGCCAGAGGCGTCGGATTGATTGATCGAACGACTGAGCAGAGTTGGGTGAGAGTACCGGCTGGTTTCCTGCCGAGTGCCGTAACATTCCTGCACGGCCCATTGAACTGGCTGCTTCCGGGCGCCTTTGCGTCGAATGGAGACCTGCAGATAGGACCCATCCCTGCGGGCACTCCGATCGGCCTTATCAGCAACTTCGATCCGTTCCCGGAGGATCGTAGCCTTATTGCCGGCACCACACGCGCGTGGAAGCTGCTCGGCCTCGGCTTGCGGCTCCGCCATGACATGGCGGCGATGCCGGCGAACGCCGACGATGCGACGGCACGACAGATCTTCACGCCGCTCGGTCGTGAGCTGTATGCGCTCAGCATGTGCCCCGATTTCGTGGTCAATCGCGGTCACTACTTCGGTACGGATATGTTCGCGGAGGAACCGGGTCTGAGCGACAGCGAGAAGCGCGACCTGATCGCGTTCCTCAAGACGCTCTAGCGATGCGAGTTCGGTCCAACACCTCGGGTCATTCCCGCGAAAGCGGGAACCCAGCCGTTCCACAGGCAGAGGCTTTGGGCTGGGTCCCAGCCTGCGCCGGGATGACAAGCGAGAGTCGGGTTCACCCTGCGGCGATGGCGAAGATCAGGCAGGCGCAGGATGCAGGACGACATCTGTGACTACATCGTCGTCGGCTCGGGCGCCGGCGGAGGTACTGTAGCTGCACGGCTTGCGGAGGCTGGATTCCATGTCGTGCTGCTGGAAGCCGGTGGCGATCCTTGTCACCTGCAGGGTGGCGACCCGCTCGAGCCTAATATCAATCGGCTGCCCGACGACTACCAGGTGCCGGCTTTCCATCCGTTCGCGTCCGAAAACGAGGCAATCTCCTGGCACTTCTTTGTACGACACTATCCCGATCTTGCGCAGCGTCAGCGCGATCCGGCCTATCGCTCGGAATGGAACGGTCGGGCGGTTGATGGCGTTTTGTATCCGCGTGCCTCGTGCCTCGGCGGCTGCACGGCGCACAACGCAATGATCCTGGTAGCACCACCCGACGCAGACTGGGACATGATCGCCGCCGAAACTGGCGATGCAAGCTGGAGCGCGCAAAATATGGCGCGCTACTTCTCCCGCTTGGAGAACTGCCGTCATCGGTGGTTGGCACGCCTGCTTGCAATGGTCGGTGTCAACGGCAGCGGGCACGGCTGGAACGGATGGCTGTCCACCGAAAAAGCGCTGCCACGCGAAGCGCTAGAAGACGGCGAGTTGGTGCGAACCATGGGGTCGGCGGCGCTGACTGTACTCGATGAAAAACAAGGCTGGTGGCACCGGCTTCGGATTCTGCTGCGCTCCTTTGCCGATCCGAACGACCGCGCGGTATTGGCGGATGGATCCGAAGGACTGTTCTACACGCCGCTGACGACGCACCGCCATTCCCGCAATGGCACGCGCGAACGGCTGCGTGCGGTCGCCGCACAATGGCCACGTCTCCTTGATCTCCGATTGCAGGTG
>JAMXLO010000041.1 GCA_024280945.1 Acetobacteraceae bacterium | reverse complement strand
GGAAGGACATGTTTGCGCTCCTCGACGTCTTGCTTCTTGGCCGGATTGGGAATGAGAATCGCTAGCGCAAATTCTGGGAGACACCAAACCATGACCACCCCACTCGGCCGCCGGGCGCTGGCCGGCGTCGCCGCGCTGCTGCCTGCGGCCGGTTTCATCGGCGATGCACGGGCGCAGTCCGCCAATGAGAGTACTTTCGACCGCGTCCGCCGCACCAAGACCTTGCGGATCGCGGCGCTGCCAGGTGAGCTGCCCTATTTCCAAAAGGACCTCGCCAGTGGGGAATGGAGTGGGGCGTGTATCGAGATGGCGAAGGACATCGCCAAGGTGTTCGACGCACAGTTGGCGTATGTCGAATCAACATACGGCAATTCGGTGCTGGACCTGCAATCGAACAAGGTGGATCTGGCGTTCGCCCTGAATCCGACGCCGCAGCGCGCGCTGTCGATCGGCTTTACCCATCCAATGATCGTGCATCCTTTCGGTTGCGTGGCGCGCAAAGGGCTGGAACCGAGCACGTGGGACGACCTGAACAAGCCCGACATTCGCGTCGTGTACGATATCGGCTCGCTGCACGAGACGGCGGCGAAGCGCTATTGCCCGAAAGCGCAACTCACAGGCTATAAGACGCGCGACGACTGCACGCTTGCACTGCAATCTGGGCGCGCCGATGCGCATATCCTCGCGGCAATCCTTGGCCTGTCAGCGATTGGCAGAAATCCGTCGCTGGGGACCTATCATCTACTGACCAATCCGACGGTGGCGCTGCCAAGCTGTCTTGGTATCCAGCGTGAGCCTGATCCGCGCTTTGCCGACGTGGTGAACGCCTGGATCGACTTCAATCGCGGCACCGGGCAGATTCGAGAATGGCTACTGGAAGGGTTGAGCAAATTCGGCGTCTCGCGCGATCAGGTGCCGCCGACGCTGAGCTTCTGACTTGTTTTACCAGTGGGACTTCGCCTTCCTGCTGCGCTACACGCCGCTGTTCTGGAAAGGCGTGCTGGTCACGCTGGCCTACACGGCGGGCACCATCTTTCTCGGCCTGATCATCGGCCTGCTGGTCGGGCTTGGCCGGCTCTCGCGCTCGAAGCTGCTGAACATCCCGCTGGTGGCGTTCATCGAAGCATTCCGCTGTACGCCGCTGCTGGTGCAGATCGTCTGGTTCTACTACGCGCTCCCGGTGATGCTCGGCATCCAGATACCGGCCACTGTCGCAGCAGTGGCCGTGCTGTCGTGTTACACCGGTGCGTTCTATGCCGAGATCTTCCGCGGTGGCATCGTCTCGATCGAACGCGGGCAATGGGACGCAGCGCGCGCACTCGGTCTGCGGCCATGGCCGATGATGCGCAAGGTGATCCTGCCGCAGGCGATCAAGCGAATGATCCCGCCGTTCGTCAACCAATCGATCACGCAGCTGAAGAACACGTCGCTGGTGTCGACGATCGCAGTACCGGACCTGTTGTACCAGGGTACGCTGATCACAGCCGATACATATCGGCCGCTCGAGGTCTATACCGTGGTGGCGCTGATTTATTTTGCCATGCTGTTCCCCAGCACGATGCTGGCGCAGGCATATGAACGGCACTTGGCGAAAGGTAGGTAACCGGAGAGGAGGCGAACATGGCGGACCCGCTGGTACTTTACAGCGTTGACGACAAGGTTGGCATCATCGCGCTGAACCGACCCGACAAGCTCAACGCGATAAGCCACGAACTGCAGCAGGCGTTGACCGAGACGTTTGCGCGCGCAGATGCGGATCCAATGACGAGCGTCGTTTTGCTGCGTGCCGAAGGACGCAGCTTCTGCGCCGGCTACGACATCGGCGCCAAGGGTCCGGACGCAGACGATTGGCGCAGCGATCCAACGAAGGCGCATGCCCATCTGCAGCCGCAGCTTGAATTCGAGATGATGCCATGGCTGATGACCAAGCCGGTGATCGCCTCGGTGCAGGGACACGTGCTTGGCGGCGGGTGTGAGCTTGTCATGCTGTGCGATCTGACAATCGCCGCCGCCGACGCGACCTTCGGCGAACCAGAAGTACGTTTCTCGGCAGTCGGTCCGGCAATCGTGATGCCGATGATCATTGGCTACAAGAAGGCGCGCGAACTGCTGTATTTTGGCGATCGGATCGATGCGCAGACCGCGCTCGACCTGGGCATGATCAATTGCATCGTGCCGGTCGCAGAACTGCGCGACGCGAGCCTGGCCTATGCGAAGCGCCTGTCGTTGATCTCACCGGAGGCGCTGTATGCAACAAAGCGCGCCGTCAACCGGGTTGCCGATGCCGCCGGGTTCCGCACCGCGCTCTATGCCGGGCTGGATGTCGTCGGCCCACTGTACGCGACCACCACCGAACTTGGCGCAAAATTTCGCGAAATGGCGAGAACTGAAGGCGTCCCGGCCGCGGTCAGGTGGCGTTCGGCGCAGTTTGCTGGGTAATCTGTCATTGGCGGGGGCGAAAACCGACGAAGCAATCTCAGTTCGGATACACAAATACATCGAGCTTGCTTCGTCGCTACGCATCTCGCAATGACATGTGCAGCTAAGCTACTCTCGCCTCGGCAGCAACTGCTCGGCCAGCGTCGCCCAATAGGAAGCGCCGATCGGCAGGATCTCGTCGTTGAAGTCGTAGCGTGGGTGGTGAACCATCGCATCGTCCTTGCCGCGGGCGGCGCCCAGCATGATGTAGCTGCCTTGCTTGGCGTTCAGCATGAACGCGAAATCCTCGCCGCCCATCGTCGGCTTTTGCATGTGCACCACGCGTGCGTCGCCTGCCACGGCCGCCGCGGCTCGGCGCGAGAGCGCTGTGGCGTCGGGGTCGTTCACCGTAGCCGGATAGTCGCGCGAGAACACTACATCGGCGCGTGCGCCGAAACTCTCGGCGATACCGGTGGCCAACCGGCGCACTCCGTCCTCCAACTGGTCGCCGACGCGATCGTTGAACCAGCGCGCGGTGCCGAGCATACGCACCGTCTCGGGAATCACGTTGTAGGTGTGACCGCCGTTGATGTGGCCGACTGTGACCACGCCGCTCTCCAGCGGCTCGATCGAGCGTGCGACGATGCTCTGCAGTGCGGTGACAATGTGGCTGGCGATTACCACCGGATCGATGCCGAAATGCGGCATTGCGCCATGCGCGCCGCGCCCGGTGATGGTGATCTCGATGTTGGCCACCGCTGCCATGACTGGGCCCTCGCGCCAGGCGAAAGTGCCGGCGGGCATCTGCGGCCAGTTGTGCATGCCGAACACCATCTCGACGGGGCAGCGCTCAAACAGGCCCTCCTTCACCATGATATCGCCGCCAGCCAGGTTCTCCTCCGCCGGTTGGAAGATCACATAGACCGTGCCATCGAAGTTGCGCGTTTCCGCCAGATATTTGGCGGCGCCCAGCAGCATGGTGGTGTGGCCGTCGTGACCACACGCATGCATCACGCCGGCGTTCTGCGAGGCGTAGGGTGCACCGCTCTCCTCCAAGATCGGCAGCGCGTCCATGTCGGCGCGTAGCCCGATCGCACGCCCCGACGTTCCGGTGCCGCGGATCACACCGACGACGCCGGTGCGGGCTATGCCGGTGATGATCTCGTCGACGCCGAACTCACGCAGCTTCCCCTGCACCACACCGCTGGTGCGGGTCTCCTGCAGCGCCAGTTCGGGATGGGCGTGCAGGTCCTGCCGCCACTCGGTCATCTCGCGATGAAATTCGGCAATCCGGTTGATGACTGGCATCGTGGGTCAGCTCCTCCTGGTGAACGTGCGCGCGAGGCCTTCCTGCAGCGAGATCGGCGTGAACCCGAGCGTCTCGATCATCGGCCGCACATCGAAGCTCTTGTCCTCAAGCAAGCGACGGATTTCGGCGGGATCGACGCCTGGCATCGGAATGTAACGCAGAATACCGGCCATCGTCATCAGGCCCGCGGCCGGCAGTGCCACGATGCGAGGCCGTCGCCGGCCGGATGCCAGCGCGACTGCCCGCACGAAGTCGGCGTAGGGCAGGGGCATCGGACCGGCGATGACCAGCGAGTTCGGTCCGTGCCAGGCGCGATCGAGTGCCGCGCGGATTGCCCGCGTGACATCGTCCTGATGGATCGGTTGCACCAATGCCTTGCCGCCACCCGGCAGCGGCACGATCGGCAGGCGGCGCAGCAGGACGGCGAGGCGCTGCACGTTGTCCTCTCCCTGCGCGCCATAGATCATCGTCGGATGCAGCATGACGCCTGAACGCGTCGATGCAAGGAAGGCGGCCTCGCCGGCCAGCACGCCATTGCCATGTGCGTCGGGCCAACGTGTGTACTTGCGGGTGCTGCCGAGGAAGACAAAGCGCGCACCGGCTGGAGCGGCAGCAAGCACGGCGGCTGTGTGGCGGGCGTGTGCGCAACTAACGATGCACGTGGCGTCGCGCAGCGCGTGACGCATCCGCGCGGTATCGGTCAGATCGGCGAGACGCGCCGCTGCTGCGACGCCGGTGCAATGCCATTTCGCCGGATTGCGCACGACCGGCACGAACGAAACATGATCCGCCAACAGCGACCGGCTCAGCGCCGTGCCGCTACGGCCGGATGCACCGATGATGTGGACCCGATCCGCCATGCTGTTACGCTTATCATGGCGATTACAGGAGGGCTGCATGGCACGCGTGCCGTATCTCGAAAAGTCCGATCTCTCACCGGAGAACCAGGACCTGCTGAAGCGGCGGATCAGCCTGTTCCAGGCGCTGGTCAATTCGCCCAATGCGGCGCGGGCGTTCGGTGGACTGGGGCATTTCATCCGGTTCGGCAGCAAGCTCGATCCCCGCCTGCGAGAGCTGGCCATCCTACAGGTGGGCTGGCTGGCACGCTCACCCTACGAATGGTCGCATCATGTCAAGCTCGGCCACGATTTCGGCGTCAGCGATGCCGACATTCAGGCGCTGATCGACGATACAGCGGGCAAACCGACCCAGCTCGACGTCTTGGCAAAGACGGTGCTGCGCGCGGCACGCGAGATGACCAGTGACGGGGCGATGTCAAACGCGACCTTCGCTGCACTGCAGCAGGCGCTGGGCAACGAGTTGGTAGTGGACCTGACCATCACCATCGCGTTCTACAACGCGGTGGTGCGGGTGCTGGCGACGCTGCAGATCGACGTGGAGGATGACTATATGCCGTATCTGCGTCAGTTCCCGTTGCCTGCCTGACAGGGAGTTTGCTGGTGAAAATCGGAGTTCCGAAAGAGGTCAAAACTCACGAGTACCGCGTCGGACTGACGCCGGCAGGCGCGCGGGAGCTCGCATTGCACGGGCACTCCGTCATGGTCGAGCACAATGCGGCCGCGGGCATCGGCATATCGGATGAGGCCTATCGCGCGGCTGGCGCGGCTGTGGTGGACAGCGCGGCCGAAGTGTTCGCCAGCGCCAATCTGATCGTGAAGGTGAAGGAGCCGCAGCCGGCGGAGATCGCCATGCTGCGCCAGGGCCAGGTGCTGTTCACCTATCTGCACCTTGCCGCCGACAAGGCGCAGACCGTCGGGCTGATGCGCACGGGCGCCACGTGTATCGCCTACGAGACGGTAACCGACCGCACCGGCGCACTGCCTCTGCTGGCGCCAATGAGTGAGGTGGCGGGCCGCATGGCGGTGCAGGTTGGCGCCCATTGCCTGGAGAAGGAGCAAGGCGGTGTGGGCGTGCTGCTGGGCGGAGTGCCAGGCGTGGCGCCGGCCAAGGTGGTGGTGCTGGGCGGTGGTGTCTCGGGCACCAATGCGGCGCGCATGGCGGTAGGACTAGAGGCCTCGGTCACCATCATCGACAAGTCGCTGCCGCGCCTGAAGGAACTCGACCTGCAGTTTGGCCCACGGGCGACGACGCTGTTCGCCACTGCAGAAGCGATCGAACACCAGGTCCTGGCGGCAGACCTCGTGATTGGCGCAGTGCTGGTGCCGGGAGCCGCGGCGCCGAAGCTGGTATCGCACGATATGGTGCGGCAAATGCGGCCTGGCTCGGTGCTGGTCGATATCGCCATCGACCAGGGCGGCTGCTTCGCGACCAGTCGTCCGACCACGCACTCTGCCCCGACCTATGTGGAGGCAGGCGTCGTGCATTACTGCGTCACCAATATGCCAGGTGCAGTGGCGCGCACGTCCACCTTTGCGCTGACCAACGCGACGCTGCCGTTCGTCATCGCGCTGGCGGAGAAGGGGTGGCGGAGGGCACTGGCAGAGGACCGACATCTGTTGAACGGACTGAACGTGCACGCGGGCAAGGTGACTTATGAGGCGGTGGCGCACGAACTCAACCTGCCTTACGCGGCACCGGAGACCTTGCTCGCCGCATGAAGGCGGATTTGCTCTGATGGAGGCCGCCGTCGTGCGCATCGTCTTCGTGCTGGTGCTGGCTGCACTCGCATCCCTTGGCCACGCAGCATCCGCCCGGGTGATGGAGGTCGGCGACGCCCAGATCGTGCGCCAGGCCAGTGCTGCTGTCGTGAACATCGCCGAGTGGAAGGTGAGGCCGGCCACGCAGCCCAACCAGCCACCGCGCCGCGTGAAGGCGTACGCCTCTGGCTTCATCATCGATCCGTCTGGCCTTGTCGTTACCAATAAGCATGTCGTCGATGGGGCCATCGCCATGCACGTGATCTTCGCGAACGGAGATCGCGCGCCAGCGCGGCTGCTTGCCGCCGCGGCGATGCTGGATGTGGCGGTGCTGAAGATCGAAGCGGATCATCCGCTTCCGGCGCTGAAGTGGGCCGACAGCGACAACCTGCAGGTGGGCGATCCGGTGCTGACGATCGGCAATCCGCTGGGGCTGGGGATGTCCGTTTCAGCTGGGATTGTCAGCGCGCTTAATCGCAACCTGCAGGATTCACCGTTTGACAGCTACATCCAGACCGACGCGGCAATCAATTACGGGAATTCGGGCGGCCCGCTGATCGATCGCAATGGCGAAGTCGTGGGTATGGATACCGCACTGTACAACCCCGAGGCCACCGGCGGCTCAATCGGCATCGGATTCGCCATCCCGTCAAATATCGCCGCATTTGTCGTGCAGTTCCTGCTCAATCCAAGCCATCCGAAACCAGGATGGATTGGCGTCACGGTGCAGGACAACAATGACAGGTTGGCCGAAGCCTTGGGCATGCAACGTGCAACAGGTGCCGTCGTATCGGCGGTCGATCGGGCCGGACCGGCTGCACAGGCAGGTTTGCGGCCAGCCGATGTCCTGGAGACGATCGATGGCGTGCAACAAGCGGATTCTCGCGCCTTCATGCGGTCGATCGTCAAGATGCAGGTGGGAGCCAAGGTGCATCTCAGGGGCTGGCGCGAGGGCAAGCCGATGGACTCCATAGTCACTATCGAGGCTTGGCCGAATTACATGCCGGCTCAGGGTGCCATGGAGGCGCGGGCCGCGCAGATGATGATCGAGCAAGCGCCCGATCCTGGATTGCGACTGGCGCCGATTACTGAGGAAGCGCGCAAACAGTACGGGCTCGATCAGGGATTGGCGGGCGCCCTGGTGTCAGCCGTTGAGCCCGATTGCGAGGCACGCGACCTTGGGTTTGTGCCAGGTGATGTCATTACGAACGTGCAGGGGAAACCTGTTTCCTCTCCGGATGACGTGCGGCAGGCCATACAGATGGCGCATCAGGAACGGCGCGGCTACCTGGCCATGCTTGTGCAGTCAAAGAACGCCATCCGCTGGATCTCGCTGTCGATCACGAGCGCGGGGTCTTGAAAACACCCGCATCCGCCTGGCCGTAAGTCCGATAGCGTTGGTGTGCCGCGCGCATCTCTTCCGCTGTGAGCAGGCGTACCGTGCCGGCGGAGCGGGCCAGCAGATACTGGCGGCACAGCGTCTCCAGCACGATGGCATTCGTCAGCGCCTGATCCGCGGTCGCCGCGTGCACGATCATGCCATGGTTGGCGAGCAGGCACGCCGTGCGTCCTTGCAGCGCCTCGACAGCACACTTGGCGAGTTCCGGCGTGCCGAATGTCGCATAGGGCGCGCAGCGAACGTCGTCGCCGCCAAAATTGGCGATCATGTAGTGAAACGGCGGCAGTGCCTCCTTCAGGCAGGCGAGCGCGGTGCTGGCGTCGGCGTGCGAGTGCACGATGCACTGCGCCGCTGGGTAGGCGAGGTAGATCGCCGCGTGCATCGCCCATTCACTGGATGGCACGATGCGGCCCTGCACATCGCCCTGCAGCGTCATCGGGACCAGTGAGTCCGGCTGCAGCGTTTCCGCCGAACAGCCGGATGGGGTAATGATCATGCCTTCCGCCACGCGGTGGCTGACATTGCCGGAACTGCCGGCAATCAGGCCGCGACGGCCTATCTCACGATAGACCATCACCACCTTCTGGCGCAGCGCCTCACTCACATCAGGAACACGCCTTTGCCGTCGGATTGCTTGTCGAATAGCTTGTAGGCTTCGTCCGCCTGTTCCAGCTTCCACTTGTGTGTGAACAGCGCATCGACGTCGATCTTGCGCTCTACACAGAACGTCGCGCACTCGGCCTGGATGATGTTGGAGAAGGTCCACGATCCGATCAGCGTTAACTGCCGGCGCAGCAGCATCGGACTGACTTCGATATGCACATCGCCGCCTTCACCGACGAAGCACATGGTGCCCCACACCTTGGTGCTGCGAATTGCGTTCGCGCGTGCGTCCGGATTGCTGGAAGTATCCAGCGTGCAGTCGGCGTAGCGGCCGTGCGTCAGGTCCTTGATCGCTGCCACCGGGTCATTTGAGCCTGGGTCGACCACTTCATCCGCGCCGAACTCCTTGGCGCGTTCCAGGCGCTGTGGATTGATGTCGAGTGCGATCACGCGTGCGCCCATCGCCTTGGCGAATTGCGTTCCTGCCAGTCCCACAGGTCCCTGACCGAATATGGCAAGCGTGTCGTTTCCCGATAGCCGCATCCGCCGCAACGCGCTGTAGGCGGTGCCGGAACCGCACGAGACTGCCGCGCCGGCGGCGAAGCTCAGCTCATCCGGCAATGGCACCATCGTGTTGGCAGGCACGCAGAGATACTGCGCGTGTCCGCCATGCGAGTTGCTGCCGTACACCTTCACCGGCACTTCCTGGCACAGCTGTTGCCAGCCGGAGCGGCAGTGATTGCACTGCGTGCATCCCTGGTAGTGGTGCACCATCACGCGCTGGCCAACGCGCGCCTCTGCCTCCGATACCGCGGAGCCGACTGCGGCCACCACGCCGCAAGGTTCATGACCAGCGATCACCGGGTTGGGGTTCTGCGGAAAGCCGGTCGCCTGACGGGTCTGGCCCTTCGGTCGCCGATATTGGTGCAGATCACTGCCGCACATGCCCGAGGCCTTCATCTCGACCACGACTTCGTGGGGACCTGGCGTCGGGTCAGGGAACTCCATCAGCTCGAGTTCGCGGCCGCCGGTGAACACCACTCCACGCATAGTTCCCTCCATCATCGACCTGCCTAAGGTTAGAGCGGGCGGGTCACAGTGGCGAATCTGATCAAGGAAGTCTGCACGCCGGCTGCCGCTTCAGCGCTCGTTGTTGATGTCGGCGGCGAGCACCAGGCCTGGTGGCAGCGCCTCACCATACAGCGCGGTGCGATCCATCCGCCCGATTGGCGTAAATTCTTTGATCATTGCCGTACGCATCGGCGCGACACCCGCGGCCTCCAGCTTGCGGGCGATCTGATTCCGCAGCGACTTGGGTACGTCCAGGTTCCGGTCGTCCACCACGCGCGCCGCCCTGAGAAACAGGTTGTGCGTCTCGAGCAACTCCGCCTCGGCCCAATCGAAATCCCGCAACGCCGAGAAGGTCTGTGCCACGAGTTCGGGGACAACCACCGTCTCCGGCCCCGCATAAAGCGGCGCACGATTCAACAGCAGACCGAGTGCAGCAAGATACGGTGCGCAATGCTGCTTTGCCTCGACGCGATGCATCACCTGCTCAATGAATGTCTGAACCAGGTCGGCCTTCGTTTCGCGCGCCAGACGCTCGAGCGAACCCGCAAGACGTACAAGTTCCGGCGAAGCTTTTCCCGCGCCGATGCTGTTGCGATCGCCGGACAGCAGTATCTCCTGCCGCTCCGCCGTGAGGCCCCCGGCAACCCGGCGCCACAGGACATATTCCTGCACCTTGCTGCGCTTGCCGGGAAAACGCAGTCCCGCATCCCGCAGCCGCCACAGTTCGTCCATCCGAACTCCATCGTGGGTAAAGCCAAACCCAGGCCGCAACAAGAACCCAGCCAGCGTGAGCCAGGCTTCCTCATGTTCCACTGAAAACTTTCGACCGTCTGTTCGTTCGTTCAGGATGGGCCAAAAGTTGCGGAGCACAGCGGCGTTCCACTCGTGCCGTGGAAGACCGACGATGCGTTCAAGGTTTTTCAGAATCGTATTGGCGGTCAGCTTGACGGATTTCGACGCCGGGCGGCCGAAGGTGATCGCGACATGATCCCGCGCGGCTTGAAGAGCCTCGGCCGAGGCGTTCGCCTCGACATGTGCTGAGGCCGGTGCGCCAGGTGGCGCTGCACTGCGATGTTCCTGAGGACGCAGATTGAATTCGAGCGGCCAGGATTGCGGCGCAACAGGATCGGTGCTGACACAGGAAACCTGCAGCAATCCCAATGCATTGATTCTCGCAGCCAGTCGTATGGGTACGGTACGATCGGACCCAGTGTCCGGCTCGTGCGCCGTTCGGATGATCGTCTGCAGCGGTGGCAAATTATGGAACGATTCCGCATCCCACGGCAGGACGTCGCCCGCCTTGCAGCGCCCATGACGGGTCGAGGAACAAGCCTGAAAGCTCACCAGCTGATCGGTGCGCACCTCTAGCCCAGGCAGGCCAATTTCGAACATCTGTTCGGCTGACGCATTGCGCGGCAGCACACAGACCAAAGACGGCGCCTGGTCGCTCGTTGCGGACGCCGTCTGCACCTGCAGGAACGCAGCTCGCGCAGCGCCTGCGGCAATGCGGCCAGAATCGCCGCGCAGCAGCTTGCCGAAACGCGCAGCACCAAGTGCGACCGCAAGATCAGGAACAGCATTTTCCAGTTCCATCGGGCGGGTACCGCCCTGCCAAGCAGCGATTTGTTCGAGCAGCCGGTCGCGCAACACCGAGGCCTGAAGTGAACCACCGTTGAACAACACAGCATCAACGCGCGGGCGGTCACGAAGAAAGTCAGCCAGATGGTGCGTCACCGCGCTGTCAGCTGCGTAGGGAAGCCCCCAGTCGCGCAAGCCTGATTGGGTTCGATAGGGCCTCGCGTTCGCGCCGCACGCCGGAAAGAATCCGTCGAGCACCAGCCGCTCGACCTCGTCTCGCGCCAGCGCAGCGGTCTGTGCTGCGCCGACCAGGCTGGATCCGCGGCCGGGCAGCGCAACGGTGAACTGCCAGTCCGGAGAAGCGACGCCTGAAAGTGCTTGCTCTTTAAGATCGCGACATGCCGCGACCAGATGGTCCCACTGTGGGCCGGAAATCCGTCCGCGTTCGCCCGCGAGCCGCGGTTCGAGCAGGACCGCAAGGGCCAGGTCGATATTGTCTCCGCCCAGCAGGATATGCTCGCTGACGGCAATCCGCGTGATATTGGGGATACCGCCCATGGCGGCTGGACGCAGCTCGAACAGGCTGAAGTCCGAAGTGCCGCCGCCGATATCGACCACCAGAACGTGTCGCGGCTGCGCTTCACCCAATTCCTCCCACAGCGAACCAGACAAGCTGTGCTGCTCAAGCCAGCAATAGAATGCCGCCTGTGGCTCCTCGAGCAGCCGCACTGTACTTGGGAAACCAGCTTCGTCTGCCGCGGTCAGTGTCAGTCGCTGTGCGGCAGCATCGAACGAGGCAGGTACCGTGACCGTGACTTCCTGATCGTCGAATGCGTCGCCATGGGGCGCGAAGCGACTGTCCCAGGCGCCCCGAAAATAGCTCAGGATGAAGGCAGCGGCCTGAACAGGAGAGATTTTTTGCCCGGACGGCAGGTCCTCTGATCCCCAGGGGAGGATCGGTGCAGACCGATCCGCCGCGTGGTGACACAGCCATGACTTCGCCGAGCGAACGACACGGCCTGGCATTTCGCCTGCGCGGCGGCGTGCCAGGCGGCCGGCGATCCATTCCTGAGTCCCGGGCACTTTGCCGCGTAGCTGCGCCGCAGATGCGTCCTCCGGGAAATACAGGAATGACGGCAACGTCGTCGCCTCGACAAGCGCATCCGCGGTTTCCCATTGCGCTATGGTGAGAACGTTGGCGCGCGCATCGCTGTCCAGCGGAACGTAGGCGAGCGCAGAACTGGTCGTGCCGAGATCTATGCCGATGGAGAAGCGCGCTGTCATCGATGAGCTGCCGCACCACCCAAGGCGAGACCGGCACTATTCGGTGCGCACTTGAAATTCAATCTTCCACCTCCGGTCGGAGTTGGTGTGCTTCATCCAGAGTTCGAGTGTGCCGAGTTCTGTGACGATGGACTCGATCTGCACCGGCACCACCGCTCCTGCCGGAGCGTCGGCGAGGG
>JAMXLO010000040.1 GCA_024280945.1 Acetobacteraceae bacterium | reverse complement strand
AGGATGCGATGCCTCTGGTGCTGTCGTTGCTCGATCAGGTCTATGAGCTGCGCAGCCGGCTGAAGTCGGTCCTCCGCGCGGTGGAAGCGCAGCCGGGCGACGTGCAGCGCGCGGTGCTCGCAGCGATCGAACCGAGGGTCGACTACGACCGGGGACCCGTCGGCGTCTGATTCGGTGCGAGCTGAAAGCCTGCCACGATCGTGTAGGCGGCCCCGGATCTTGCGCCAGTCACGGGCAGCATGATGCTGGCTTCGCCTGGTGTCAGGGTCACGCGATCCACATTGGACGGAAAGCTCGCGTGCATCAGGTAGACGTACTTGTCGAGGATGTTATCGCCATCGACCACGGCAACGAAGATCGGCACGTCGGTCTCGCGACCTTGCATGGCGGGACCGCGGGTCAGTTCGGCCAGGACACTGACCGTGACGGCCAGCTGGTTCCTGCGGTCACCTTCGGCGCAATTGCCTCGTATTCCGACCACCCGGGCATGCAGCACGAGGTCGGTCAGATCGCGTCCGGGGCTGTCCGGCCGATAGACGTTAAGGTCGGCCGCGTTGCCGAGGATCGCTGTACCCGGGCAGGCGGGCGCAAATTCATTGCGCGACGGCCCGCATTCGACCAGCGCGGGCAGCAGTGTGGCGAGCAGGGCAGCGCGCGGCGCCCACCCAAGGTTCGACAATCGTGCAGGCATCAGCGACTCGTTGCCGGGAGGTCAGGGGGCCGGCATAGTCGGAGCCGGCATGGCGGTCTACACCGAAGTCACCGATGAGGCGCTGGCCGCCTTTCTGACGGATTACGATCTCGGGAGCATCGTGGCGTTCCGCGGCATCGCCGAGGGCGTTGAAAACAGCAATTTTTCTCTCCGCACCACTGTGGGCGATTTCATTCTGACATTGTACGAAAAGCGGGTGGATCCGGCGGAATTGCCGTGGTTCCTCGGGCTGATGGAGCACCTGGCAAAGCGCGGCATCGTCTGTCCGCTGCCAGTGCGTGGGCGCGATGGCGCGGCACTGCGCCACCTCTCGGGGCGCCACGCCGCAATCACCACCTTCCTCCCTGGCGTTTGGCCCCGGCGGGTTCGGCCGGAGCATTGCGGTCCACTTGGAGCGGCGTTGGCAGGGCTGCATCTGGCGGGCGGGGACTACCGGCCCACGCGGCGGAATGCACTGGGGCCGGATGGTTGGGAGCCGTTGCTGGCGCGGTCGGAGGCCCGCGCCGATGAGGTAAGGCCAGGCCTCGCCGATGAGTTGCGGCGCACACTGGATGGGATCCTCGCCGCATGGCCGGACGGGTTGCCGAAGGGCCATATTCACGCCGACCTGTTTCCCGACAACGTGTTCTTCCTGGACGGCCGGCTATCGGGCCTGATCGACTTCTATTTCGCCGCCACCGATGTGCTTGCTTACGATGTCGCCGTGTGCCTGAACGCGTGGTGCTTCGAACCTGACTTCTCGTTCAATGTCACCAAGGCGACGTCCCTGCTGCGGGCTTACGACGCGACCCGCCCGCTGTCGGATGCCGAGCGTGCGGCGTTGCCGGTGTTGTGCCAGGGTGCCGCGATCCGGTTCCTGCTGACCCGGTTGTATGATTGGCTGAATACGCCGCCCGGTGCGTTGGTGACACGCAAGGATCCGCTGGAGTTCCTGCGGCGGCTGCGATTCCATCTCACGGCCGGAGACGAGCACGGCTATGGCCTCTGAGGAAGTGACCGTCACACCTGGTCCGCCATCTTCGGAGGTGGTGGAGATCTGGACCGACGGCGGCTGCAAGCCGAACCCCGGACCCGGGGGCTGGGCTGCCATTCTCCGGTTTCGGGGGGTGGAGCGGGAGTTGTCAGGAGCCGAGCCCGCCACGACGAACAACCGCATGGAGTTGACCGCTGCGGCGTCAGCGCTAGAGGCGCTGAAGCGTCCCTGCGACGTGGTGCTGCACACCGACAGCGAATACGTGAAGAACGGTGTGACGCGATGGCACGAGGGCTGGGTCCGCCGCAAGTGGCGCAACGCCTCGGGTGACCCGGTGGCCAACATGGAACTGTGGCAGCGGCTGTTGGCGGCGGCGAAGTCGCATCGGATCGAGTGGCGCTGGGTGCGCGGGCATTCCGGCGATGCGATGAATGAACGCGTGGACAGGCTGGCGACAGCGGCGCGGGATCATGGGGCCCCTCCCCCTACCCCCCCGGATCAAGTCCGGGGCAAGCTCCTCCCGCGAGGGGAGGGGGAATAGTTCGCAACACCCGCGCGAGGTTCTTGCCGACCTTGGTCAGGGCCTCGTCCCATGGGAACAGGCCGAAGCGGTCGAACTCGGGCACGATGGCGCCGCTGGGAAGGGCGAATGTGGACCGGCAGGTCAGCTTTTCCGGGGACGGCAGCTTGGGCGGCGTCCAGGCGAACAGTGCGAGGTCCTTGTCTCGCATGTAGGTGTGGACGCCGAGGGGGCGCAGGTCGCTCTCGGGCACGGATAGGCCCGTCTCCTCCTCGAGCTCGCGCACGGCTGCTGCTGGGAAGGCCTCGTCGGGTTCTGCCATTCCTTTGGGAATGTCCCAGCGCGGCGAGCGGGTGGCGTGTCCCAGCAGGATGCAGCGGCCGTCGGTAATGACCACGCCACAGGAAGTGCGCTTCGGCATCTCAGCAGGGATGCGCGACGAACCGTGTGGCAGGCGCAACGAATTCGTCTTGCGCGGCCACGGTCAGGATCTCGCGCGATCCCGCCTCCGCCGTGCGGCGCAGCAGTCCATGCACGGCGGAGCCGGCCTCCTCCAGCGCCTTCACAGCACTGCCGGAGGCGATGCGGTGGAACAGGAACAGCGCCGCAATCGCATCGCCGGCACCATTCACCGCCACCGGCAGGCGGGGTGTGCGCAGCAGGTGGAACCGGTCGCCCTCGGCGACGAGCAGATCCATGTGGTCCCCGGGTGTCAGCTCGGTCTCCAGGCTGGTCAACAGCACGCAGCGCAAGCCCTCGGGACGCATCTTCTCGGCGAGGCTCTCGGTCGCCCGCTTGGCGTCAGCCAGAGAGGTGCAGTCGATGCCGGTCAGGCGTTCCAGTTCGAACCGGTTCGGCGTGGCGATGTCGGCCTGAGGCAAGGCGTGGTCGCGCAGGAACTCCTCGATACCCTCCCGCACATAGACGCCCTCCTCGACGTCGCCGATCACGGGATCGCAGCAATAGATCGCGTTCGGATTTTCCTCACGCACCCTGGCGACCGCGTGCAGGACGGCCCCGCCAATCCCCGCGTCCCCCATGTAGCCGGAGAGCACGGCGTCGCAATGGCGCAGCACATCGCGTTCGGCGATCCCATCGATCAGCTCACGTACGGCGTCGCCGGTATAGACCTGGCCGGTCCAGTGGCCATAGCCGGTGTGATTGGAGAACTGCACCGTGTTGATCGACCACACCTCGGCACCAAGACGTTGCAGCGGAAACACGGCGCTGGCATTGCCGACATGGCCATAGGCCACCCAGGACTGGATGGAGAGGATGTTCATGCTGTGAAGATGTAGCCCTGGCCTCCCGGTTACGCGAGGGCTGCTGTCCTGGGGCGATACGACGGTTGGCGCTGGGCACCTGGCCACTGAGGCCTAGTCTCCGTAGAGCGCAGAACGGTATAACTCCGCCGGCCTGACGTATTGGCGGAGGTTCTCATGCGACTGGCTGTGCAGAGCGCGCTGTGCGCGGGGCTGGCAATTTGCGCGATGCCGGCGATGAGCCAGACGCTCCGGGTGGGCGTCAGTTCGGCGGTCACCAGCATCGATCCGCATTATCACAACCTCGCACCAAATATTTCACTGTCGGCGCAAATCTTCGACCCGCTGGTGAACAGCGACGCGGATGCGCACCTCGCGCCCGGGCTCGCGCTTTCCTGGAAGCTGGTGGCTCCAGACACGTGGGAACTGAAGCTGCGGCAGGTCAAATTCCACAACGGGAATGAATTTGTCGCCGACGATGTGGTGTTCAGCATGAACCGCATTCCCAAGGTGCCGAACAGCCCCAGCAGTTTCGCTGTCTACACCAAGCCGGTGACGACCACCGAGGTGGTGGATTCGCACACGATCCGCCTGCACACCGACGGCGTGTTCCCGTTGCTGCCGACCTATCTCGCACAGTTCTTCATCATCAATCGAAAGTCGTCCGAGGGCATGGCGACCGAGGACTTCAACAGTGGCAAAGCAGCGATCGGCACTGGTCCGTTCCGCTTCGTCTCGTTCAGGCCGGGCGATCGCGTCGAACTTGACCGCAACGATGATTACTGGAGCGGCAGGCCTGTGTGGCAGCACGTGGACTATCGCTTCATCCCCAACGACGGGGCGCGCACGGCGGCGCTGTTGGCAGGGGATGTCGACTTCATCGACTTCGTGCCGACGGAAGATTCGGAGAAGCTGCGCAAGGACCCGAAAGTCAGGTTGTGGGAGCGGTTGGGGCTGCGGCTGATCTTTCTCGGTCTCGACCAGTCACGCGACGGGCCGAGCCCATTCGTCTTCGGTCCAAACGGCGAGAAGCTGGACAAGAATCCGCTGAAGGATCGGCGGGTACGACAGGCCTTGTCGCTGGCGATCAATCGCAAGGCGATCGTCGATCGCATCATGGAAGGTGCGGCCGTGCCCTCCGGCCAGTACTTGCCACCTGGCGTTTACAGCTATGATCCTGAGATCAAGCCGCCGCCGTACGACCCCGAGCAAGCGAAGAAGCTGCTGGCAGAGGCGGGATTTCCCAAGGGCCTGCGTATAGCACTGCACGGTCCAAACGATCGCTACGTCAACGACGCGAAGATCATCCAGGCGATCGGGCAGATGTGGACTCGCATCGGCGTGCAGACCGAGGTCGATCCGCTGCCGTGGTCCAGCTATGTCGGGCAGGCGAACAAGCAGGCATTCTCGGCTTTCCTGTTCGGCTGGGGCACCGGCACCGCGGAAGCATCGGACCCGCTGATCGCACAGAATGCGACGTTCGATCCGGCGAAGGGGTGGGGCGCATCCAATCGCGGCCGTTACTCCAATCCGGCGCTGGATAAGCTGATCGGCGAGGCGATTCGCACTGCTGACGATACGGCGCGGGAGAAGCTGTTGCAGCAGGCGCAGGAGCTGGCGTTCGGCGACGTGGCGATCATACCGCTGCATATACAGAAGAATATCTGGGCGACACGTGCGGGCTACAGCTTCGTCCCCACGGTCGGCGAGACGCTGCACCTCGTTGACGTGAAGCCCGGGAAGTGAGGATTGATACAAGCTTCCCCCTCCCCTTGCGGGAGGGGGGTAGGGGGAGGGGGCTGTGCCTGGCCTGCCGCCCCCTCCCCCCGACCCCCTCCCGCGAGGGGAGGGGGAGTATTGTTGCTGCCGGCGACCCTTCCGCATGGCGCTGATCCGCTGTGCATGGGCGGAAGGCGGCGATGCGGCGATGCAGGCCTACCACGACAACGAGTGGGGTGTGCCGCATCATGACGATTGCGCGCTGTTCGAGCTGCTGACCCTGGAGGGCGCGCAGGCCGGGCTGTCGTGGCGCACCATCCTGGCGCGACGTGCGGCGTACCGCGAGGCGTACCATGGCTTCGACATCCCCCGCATCGCCGCCATGCGAGACCCCTCGCTGGAAAGGCTGCTGACGTCGTCCGGCATCATCCGCAACCGGCTCAAGGTCTATTCGGTGCGTGACAACGCGCGCGTGGCGCTCCAGGTCATCAAGGAACACGGCAGCCTGGATGCGTATCTGTGGTCGTTCGTCGACGGCGAACCACAGGTGAATGGCTGGACCCAGATGGGCCAGGTGCCAGCGAAGACGGCGCTGTCGGACCGGATGAGCAAGACCCTATCGAAGCGGGGCTTCCGCTTCGTCGGTTCGACCATATGCTATGCTTTCATGCAGGCGACCGGCATGGTGAACGATCACCTGGTCACCTGCTTCAGGTACAAGGAGTCCGGCCATGCAGAACACTGAAGAGATTTGGCGTCTGGTTGATGCCAAGAAGGATGACTTCGAGGGACTGAGCGACCGGATCTGGGGCATGCCCGAGCTCTGCTATGGCGAGTTCCGCTCCTGTGCCGAACATACGGCGATGCTGGAACAGCAGGGGTTTCGTGTGACGCAAAACGTCGCGGGCATTCCCACCGCCGTCATGGGCGAAGCCGGCGAAGGTGGGCCGGTGATCGCCATCCTCGGCGAATACGATGCGTTGCCTGGCCTCAGCCAGGCGGCTGGCGTGGCCGAACCGAAGCCATTGCCGGGCGACGGTTACGGCCATGGCTGCGGGCACAATCTGCTGGGTTCGGCGTCGATGCTGGCGGCGACCGCGGTCAAGGACTACCTGGAGGCGCACGGCATCAAGGGCCGCGTGCGCTACTATGGCTGCCCGGCGGAAGAGGGCGGGGCGGCGAAAGGCTTCATGGCACGCGCCGGCGCGTTCAGCGACGTGGACGTGGCGATCTCCTGGCACCCTGCGGCGTTTTCCGGCGTGAACGAGGCGGTGTCGCTGGCCAACACGCGCATCGACTTCACCTTCCATGGCCGCGCCTCGCATGCCGCCGCCGCACCGCATCTCGGCCGCAGTGCACTCGATGCCGTGGAACTGATGAACGTCGGCGTCAACTACATGCGCGAGCACATGCCGTCCGATGCGCGCATTCACTACGCGCTGCTCGATGCCGGCGGCATCGCGCCGAACGTCGTGCAGGCGCGCGCCAAGGTGCGTTACCTGATCCGCGCACGCGAATTGCCGGAACTGACGCGGCTGATCGAGCGCGTGCGCAAGATTGCCGAAGGTGCCGCGCTGATGACCGAGACACGGATGGAATCGCAGGTGGTCAGCGCGGTATCCAACCTGCTGGCCAACACGCCACTGGAGAAGGCGATGCACGACAATCTCCAGCGCCTTGGCCCTCCACCCTTCGATGATGCTGATCGCGCGTTCGCCGCGAAGATCCAGGCGACGCTGACCGATGAGGACATCGAGGCCGCCTACAAGCGCGTCGGCTTGCCGATGCAGCATGGTGTATCGCTGTGCGATCAGATCGTGCCGCTGGATGCAAAGAGCGCACCGATGATGGGATCGACCGATGTGGGCGATGTGAGCTGGGTGGTCCCCACGGTGCAGGCGCGCGGCGCCACCTACGCGATCGGCACGCCCGGCCACTCATGGCAGCTCACCGCGCAGGGCAAGATGCCGGCCGCCCACAAGGGGCTGGTGCATGTGGCCAAGGTGATGGCCGGTACTGCAGTTGACGTCATTCGCGACGAGGTGCTGCTGGCAAGGTCGAAGGCAGATCACCAGGCGCGGGTGGGGCGCAACCCGTACGTATGTCCGTTGCCGGATGATCTGGAGCCGCCGATCAAGATGTCGGCGTGACGTCCCGCCGAGGCGGCGAATAGCGGCCGTACTGGCTGGTACGACTAACTCGCGACGCTTTGGTCTGGCGGAGGCCGGATCAGTGCCGTGGCTCCGACGCCATCTGCTGCAGCGCACGGGAGTTGCGAATGGTGATCGTGCCGCGGTCGATCCCCAAGGTTCCGTCACGCCGCAAATGCCCCAGCAGGCGGCAGACAGTCTCGATTGTCAGCCCGAGGTGATCCGCTATGTCGGTGCGCCCCATCGGCAGCGCGAGCACGTTCGGCCGTGATTGCGGCAGGCGCTCCGCCATCTCCAGCAGGAAGCTGGCGATCCGCTCCGACGCCGTCTTGCGTCCCAGTAGTACCAGTCGCGCATGGGCGAGGCGTAGGCTGATCGAGGCGACGTCGCGCAACCGCCGAGCCAGCGTCAGATTGGTGCTGGCCAGTGCGTCTACCGTCCTGCGCGGATAGCGCCGCAGCACCACATCCGATACCGCCTCAGCGGTGAAGTCGTAGCAGTCCAGCGCGTCGAACCCCAGCAGGTCGCCGGCCATCAGGAACTCGCAGATCTGGCGGCGGCCGTCTTCCATCAGCTTCACGATCCGCACGCAGCCGGCGACGATGCGATAGCAATACTCCGCGCTGTCGCCCTCGATATGGATTTCCCTATCATGCTGTACCGATATCGTGGAACCGAACTGTTCAAGCAGATCCAGCACCTCGCGCGGCTGAGGTCGCACGGCGCCACGGGTTTCCGTCCGTTCCATCGTTGCCAGCATGATCGCTCCCCTTAACCGTTCGCGCATATTGTCGAGGCCGGTGTACCCGTGACGATCGGGGAGCAAAATTCGGAAACCGCCGTACGGAATGCTACGTATTGTGCCTAGGCGTGCCGGCAGGGAGAGTTGCAATGGCTGAACCGCCTCTCATCCACGTGGTTGATGACGATGCATCCGTGCGTGACTCGCTCACTCTGCTGCTCGAATCCGCCGGATTCCGGGTCCGCGCCTATGAGTCGGCCTTGAGCTTCCTTGCTGCCGCATCGCCGGGTGAGGTCGGGTGCGTGCTCACCGATGTTCAGATGCCCGAACTGAACGGGCTCGAACTGCAACAGCGCATCGGTGCGGCGGGCATCCAGCTGCCGGTCATCGTGATGACCGGCCAAGGAGACGTGCCGATCGCCGTGCAGGCCTTGAAGGCGGGGGCAACAGACTTCCTGGAGAAGCCGTTCGACGACGAGCAGCTGCTTTCAGCGGTCAAGGGCGCCGTCGCGGTCAGTCAGCGGGCACATGACGAAGCGGCCGCAGTGGCCGATATCGGCGTGCGACTGGCCACGCTCACGCCGCGCGAGCGAGAGGTGCTCGACCGGCTCGTGGCTGGCCAGCCGAACAAGACAATCGCCTATGACCTGGGTTCCAGCCCACGAACCGTCGAGGTGCACCGGGCGCGCGTCATGGAGAAGATGCAGGCCCGCAGTCTCGCCGAACTGGTGCGCATGACGATTGTGGCCGAGGGGGCGACGTCTGGAAAAGCGTCGAACGATTGACCTGAATCAAGGCGTTTCGGATCGCCTTCGGCATTATGGGCCAGATGTTGACGCAAGAGACCATCGCGCAGAGGACTGGAGAATGCCGCGTGCATAACATGTCCGACCGCCTCGTGGCCGTGGTCGACGACGATGACGCGGTGCGGGATTCGTTGAGCTTTCTGCTGGAAATTGCCGGCTATACGGTCGCGGCCTATGCGTCGGCCGCTCAGTTTCTGCAAGAGGCGCCGCTGCAGGAGCTGGCATGCCTGGTGGTTGACCAGCACATGCCGGACCTGACCGGCCTACAGCTGGTCGCCCGGCTCCGGGGTGACGGGGTGGGCCTGCCGGTAGCCCTGATAACCGGCTCACCCTCGGCTGACGTGCTCCGGCTGGCCCGGGAACTGAAGGTTACGAGAGTCCTCGAGAAGCCGCTCGACGACAACCAGTTGCTCGAATTCATTGCGACTGCGGACGACTAATACTTCCGAACGGTAAGGCGACCGTTGTAATGGTCGCCCATGGCCGACCACAACGCAACGAAGACCGACCCGGTCACCAGCGAGGCGGCACTGCTGCGCTCGGTCCTCGACACTGTTCCAGACGCCATGGTGGTGATCGACGAGATGGGCGTCATCCAGTTTTTCAGCTCGGCTGCGGAACGATTATTCGGCTATGCGGCCAATGAGGTGCGGGGACAGAACGTCAAGCTGCTGATGCCTCCGCCATATCGCGACCAGCACGACGGCTATCTCGGTCGCTACCGCGCCACTGGCGAACGGCGCATCATCGGCATCGGGCGTGTCGTGGTCGGCCTGCGCAAGGACGGCAGCACGTTTCCGATGGAATTGTCGGTCGGCGAGACGAGCCAGGCCGGCCCTCGGCTGTTCACCGGCTTCGTCCGCGACCTGACCGAACGCCAGCGCACCGAGCGTCGGTTGCATGAACTACAGGATGGATTGCTTCACGTGTCGCGTGTGCGGTCGATGGGACAGATGGCGGCGGCGCTCGCACACGAGCTGAATCAGCCGCTTACGGCCACCGCCAACTATGTACGCGCCGCCTGGCGCATGCTCAGCACGCCACAGCCCGACCTGAAGCGTGTGAGCGAAGCGATGCAGCTGGCGGTCGAACAGACACTGCGCAGTGGCGATATCATTCGCCGTCTGCGCACCTTCGTCTCCCGTGGGGAGGCGACGCGCCAGCCAGAAAGTACGCCAAAGCTGATCGAAGAAGCGCTCGCGCTCGCGCTGGTCGGTGCGAAGGAACGAGGCGTCAAGGTGCTTATCAGCCTGGACCCGAACCTTCCGGCTGTAGCGGTAGACCGGGTGCAAATTCAGCAGGTCCTCTTGAACCTGATTCGCAACGCCATGGAGGCCATGGAGGACGTGTCGGTCCGGCAGCTCACCGTGGCCGCATCGGCAGCGGCACGCCATGTTCTGGTGACGGTTCGCGATACCGGGACAGGTGTCACCCCGGAAATCGAGGCGAAGCTGTTCCAGCCATTTGTTACCACGAAACCGGAAGGCATGGGCATCGGGCTCTCGGTCTGTCGCACCATTATCGAAGCTCACGACGGGCGGCTATGGATGGAACAGAACCCAGGCGGCGGCAGCGTGTTTCACTTTACCCTGCCAATGGTTGATCCAGATCAAGGCATTGCGTCCGAAGCACCCGTAAAGCTTGGCTGAAACGGAGGAATGAGGTGCAGCCAGATCGAGACCAAGCCGATCACGAGTTGCTGGCCCTGGCCCAGGAAACAGAGCGTGTGGCGGCAACCATAGCCGACACAAAATGCGCAGTGCGTCTGACAGAGATCGCCACCGAAGTGCGATCAATGGCAACCTGGCTCCGACATGCGGGCGACGAAGCGAGTTCCAGGACCTTCCGTCCGGTGGCGTGAACCTTTTATTATAGAGTTGCACCTTATGTGCGCCGGTCAGAGGCAGTCCAGGTGCTCTTGATGTCGCACAGGTCGTCAACCGTTTCTCCGGCTGCAGCGTGGGACCGTGCGGGTCCCCGCATTATCCGCTGAAGCATTCGATGCTCGGATCGCAGGCGCATGGCGGCGGATATATACCACTGGCGCAGCGCACTTCGAATCAGCTGCTGGCGAACGCCGCTGAATTGCGGCGCATGGCTGAGACCGCGACAACGGCCGACGTAATGAATGCACTGACAACCTTGGCCGATCGTTATGCGGCACTGGCTGCCAAGCGTCGGGCCGAGGAGTTTACCCGAAACCCTTGAACGCTAGCGTCCCGATTCGGAAGTCCGTCACAGTGTGGATCCGCTGGGCACGGACTTCCGAATCGATAGGGACACCAGCAAACCATTGATTAGAGTGTGGTCCTGGTTCCGAAGTCCGGTACGGCGCCTGACCCACAAAGCGGCGGGCCTCGGAACCACCACACTCGTGCCGACTTTCGGTGAAAGTCGGGACGTCGCTTTTTGGTTTGAGTATCCGATTCACGCGGCGGATCGTGTGTCGCACGCGACTCACGCTCCTCTGCGATCGGATACTAGGCGCCCACTCTGCAGCTCATCAGCTCCCGATATCGGGATTCGACGTCTGCCCGGCGCAGCCTCGCCGTGCCGGCACAAGCGATAACCGCCGCACCGGCAGCAGTACCCCATGCCAGCGCTTCGGCTGGCGTCGCACGACGCGCCAAAGCCAGCGTCATTGCCGCCAGGAATGCGTCGCCTGCACCAACGGAACTGTGCATGGGCACATCCATCGCCGGCATGCGAACAATGCCGTCCGCACAGGCCAGCAGCGCGCCGTCGGCTCCAAGCGTCACCGCCACCATCCGTGCTGCACCGCTGAGTACCAACGCCATCGCCTCGCGATCCTGGGCAGACGGATCGTCCAGCGAACGGCCAACCAGATGCTGTAGTTCACTCAGACTTGGCTTGATCAGCTCGCACTCGCCTTGTTCAAGCGCCGCGACGAGAGCAATCCCTGATGTATCCAGCACGAAACGCTGACCGCGGCGCGCAGCGATCTTTGCCACCTGGGCATAGGTGTCGTCCGGCACGCCATGCGGCAGGCTGCCGCTGGCGATCAGCCATTCGCCCGGCTCCCGTTCGACCGCTGCCAGACAGTCTGCAAACTCCGCCGCGCTCAACGTGGGACCTTCTGGAACGAAGCGATATTCCAGGCCGGTCCGGCAATCCTGCACGTTCAGGCTGACTCGGGTCCGCCCCGCAATCGGCACGCTGTGCCGTGCCACGCCAGCCTCGTCGAGCATTTCTTCGAGCACGCGTCCCGATGCGCCGCCGGTGGCAACGATGGCGACCGTGTCACCCCCCAGTTCGTGCAGCACGCGTGCCACATTGACGCCACCGCCGCCGGCATCGGCATGCTCGTGATGCATGCGAATTTTGTGGGTCGGCACAACCTCGTCGGCATCGGCGGCAAGGTCGAGCGCCGGGTTCAGCGTCAGCGTGATGAGACGTGGTTCCATGGCGGACAAACTACCAGTTTACCGCGCAGCTTGGTTGATCTGCGTCAATGATTTGCTAACGCGCCAGTGGCAGATGTGCGCGTGGCCAGCCAGGGAGCCTGCGATGGACGAAACCCAAAACACGGCGGCGCGGCCGGCACACGATCTGACCCCGGTGGTTGATCTGACCGTGCATCACGGTGCAGGGCCGTATCGTACTCGCCTGCCGCACTACGTCTCGTTGCTGCCCCCCTGCAACCATGCCTGCCCGGCCGGCGAGAACATCCAGGCCTGGCTCGCGCTGGCGCAGGCCGGCGACTATCGCCGCGCGTGGGAGATACTGATGGCGGACAATCCGCTGCCGGCGACGCATGGGCGCGTCTGCTATCATCCGTGCGAGTCAGCATGCAATCGCGCGGAGTTCGACGCAGCGGTCTCGATCCATGCGGTCGAGCGCTTCCTTGGCGACATGGCAACGGCCGAGGGTTGGGCGGTTCCCGTAGCGCAGGCAACCGGCAAACGTGTGCTTGTCGTCGGTGCTGGTCCGAGTGGTCTGTCCGCCGCGTATCATCTCGCGCGCCTGGGGCACCAGGTGGAAATCCGCGAAGCCGGTCCGGTGCCGGGCGGCATGCTGCATTTCGGCATCCCGGCCTATCGCCTGCCGCGCTCTGAGTTGCTTGCCGAAATCGCCCGCATCGAGCGCATGGGTGTTCGCATCGTGCTGAACCATAAGGTTGCCGATCTTATCGCCGAACGCGATGCGGGACGGTTCGACGCGGTGTTCGTTGCGATCGGCGCACATGTCGGCAAGCATGCGGATATTCCCGCGCGTGACGCGGTGCGGGTGCTGGATGCGGTGGCCCTGTTGCGCGACGCTGCGACCGGCGGTGCGCCGCTGCTGGGCCGACGGGTCGTCGTCTATGGCGGTGGCAACACGGCCATGGATGCGGCGCGCAGTCTGCGGCGACTGGGTGCCAATGAGGCATTGATCGTCTATCGCCGCGACCGCGCGCACATGCCGGCGCACGAATTCGAAGCCGATGAGGCGATGGCGGAAGGCGTCAAGATCAAGTGGCTGACGACGATCAAGGAGATTGTCGGACCGACCCTGACGGTCGAGCGCATGACCTTGGACGACAAGGGACGCCCGCAGCCGACCGGTGAACTGGAGACGCTCGAGGCCGATGCCGTGGTGTTGGCGCTTGGCCAGGACTGCGACAGCGAGTTTCTTCGCAAGGTGCCGGGGGTCGAATTCAAATGGGATACGGTGGTGGTGAACAGTCAGATGATGACTGGTCACCCGGGTGTGTTCGCCGGCGGCGACATGGTGCCGGCCGAGCGCACCGTCACCGTGGCCGTCGGGCATGGCAAGAAGGCGGCCCGCTGCATCGACGCATGGCTGCGCGGCACGACGTACGACAAGCCTGCCTCGGCCTCGCTGGTCAGCTTCGATATGCTGAACCTGCCGGTGTTCAGCGACGTTGATCCGGCGGTTCAGCACCACCTGGCGGAGCGCGACAGAGTATCGGGTTTCGACGAAGTGCTGGCGGGCCTGACCGAAGCCGAGGCGAGGCATGAGGCACAACGCTGCCTGTCCTGCGGCAACTGCTTCGAATGCGATAATTGCTATGCCGCGTGCCCGGAGCAGGCGATCAGCAAGCTCGGTGTTGGCCAGGGCTACAGTGTCGATCCTGGAAAATGCACTGGCTGTGGCACGTGCTTCGAGCAGTGTCCGTGCCACGCCATAGAAATGGTGGCCGATTGAACTTCGTCACCCTGGCAAAAGCCGGGGTCCAGCCCTGGTTCCCCGCGTGCGCGAGGAAGACGATGAAGGAGCTAGGATCCGATGACTGATACCCGCGGCGTGATGGACGGCAACACTGCGGTCGCCCATGTGGCGTACCGGGTGAACGAGGTCTGTGCGATCTTCCCGATCACGCCATCTTCCACCATGGCGGAACTGGCCGATGAATGGTCGGCAAAGGGCATTCCCAATATCTGGGGCAATGTCCCGGTGGTGCAGGAGATGCAGAGCGAAGGCGGCGCGGCCGGAGCGGTGCACGGCGCGCTGCAATCCGGCGCGCTCACCACGACGTTCACCGCGTCGCAGGGCCTGCTGCTGATGCTGCCCAACATGTTCAAGATTGCTGGCGAGCTGACGCCGACGGTCTTCCACATTGCGGCACGCGCGATTGCCACCCAGGCGCTGTCGATCTTCGGCGACCACTCGGACGTCATGGCGGCGCGGGCCACTGGGTTCGCCATGTTGTCGTCCGCCTCGGTGCAGGAAGCGCATGATGCGGCACTGATCGTCCAGGCGGCGACTCTCGCATCGCGTATTCCGTTCCTGCACTTCTTCGACGGGTTCCGCACCTCGCATGAGATCGCCACGATCGAACTGCTGAGCGACACGCAGATCCGTGACATGATCGACGACGATCTGGTGCGGGCGCATCGTGCGCGTGCGCTGTCGCCCGAGCGGCCGGTGGTGCGTGGCACAGCGCACAATCCCGACACGTTCTTTCAGGCGCGCGAAACGACCAATCCATTCTACGCACGCGTGCCGCAGATCGTGCAGCAGCAGATGGACCGCTTCGCGGCACTGACCGGGCGGCAGTATCACCTGTTCGATTACCATGGGCCGGCAGATGCCGAGCGCGTCGTGGTCATGATGGGATCGGGCACTGAAACGGCCAGCGCAACGGCTGCGGCGTTGGCGGAGCGCGGTGAACGAGTGGGCGTCCTGCAGGTGCGGCTGTACCGTCCATTCGCCGAGGATGCCTTCCTGGCGGCGATGCCGCGCAGCGTGCGCGCTGTGGCCGTGCTGGAACAGACGAAGGAGTCGGGTGCGCCAGGCGAGCCGCTGTACCTCGACGTGGTGAACGCACTGGCGCAGGCAGCGGCGCGTGGGCGCCGACAGACCATGCCATTGGTGATCGGAGGCCGCTACGGGCTGTCGTCCAAGGACTTCAATCCATCGATGGCCAAGGCGGTATTCGATGAGCTGCGATCTCGCCAACCGCGCAACGGCTTCACCGTCGGCATCCTCGATGATGTCTCGCACACCAGCCTCTCTCCCGACACCAGCTTCCGGATCGAGCCGAACGACGTGGTGCAGGCGGTGTTCTACGGTCTGGGTGCCGATGGCACGGTGGGCGCCAACAAGAACAGCGTGAAGATCATTGCCGAAGATGCTGGGCTGCACGCGCAGGGCTATTTCGTGTACGATTCGCACAAGTCGGGCGCACAGACGATATCGCATCTGCGTTTCGGTCCTCGGCCGATCCACGCGCCCTACCTGATCGACCAGGCGAGCTTTATCGGCTGCCACCAATTCCAGTTCACGACGCGACAGGACATCCTGCGACTGGCGGCTCCAGGTGCGGTGCTGTTGTTGAACGTACCTCACGGTCCGCAGGACGTATGGGACCATCTGCCACGCGAGATGCAGCGGCGCATCGTCGAGCTGAAACTGCGTTTGTTCGTCATCGACGCATCGCGCGTCGCACAGGAGGTGGGGCTGCGTGGTCGCACCAACACGGTGCTGCAGACCTGTTTCTTCGCTATCTCCGGCGTCCTGCCGCGCGAGCGTGCGATTGCCCATATCAAGCAGGCGATACGCAAGAGCTATGGCTCGAAGGGCGAACAGGTGGTGCAGGCGAACTTCCGCGCCGTCGACGACACGCTGGCGCGGCTATCCGAGGTCCAGGTGCCCGGCACAGCCAGCAGTACGCAGGAGCGCACGGCTCTGGTGCCTGCAGATGCACCGCCGTTTGTGCGTGAGGTGACGGCCGCGATGCTCGAGGGCCATGGCGACGAAATACCGGTGAGCCGGTTGCCGGCGGACGGGACCTGGCCGTCCGGCACCTCGATCTGGGAAAAGCGCAACATCGCCGATACCGTCCCGGTGTGGGATGCCGACAGCTGCATCCAGTGCGGCCAGTGCAGCTTCGTTTGTCCACATGGGGTGATCAAAGCGAAGTACTTCGATCGCGCGCGGCTCGCCGATGCGCCGGCAAGTTTCCGATCGGCGCCGATCAATGTGCGCGGTTTTCCGGACGTACGCTTCGCACTCGATTTCTCGCTGGAGGACTGCACCGGTTGCGGACTATGCGTCGAGGCCTGCCCCGTCGTGCCGGTCAAGTCGTTGGCGATGCACGACAAGGAACCGCTGCTGGAACCCGCACGCAGCGACAACGCCTTCTTCGCCTCGCTCCCGGTGAATGACCGTGCGCGGGTGGACTTCGCCAATGTGCGCGGCGTTCAGTTCCTGGAGCCGCTGTTCGTGTACTCCGGCGCCTGCGCCGGTTGCGGCGAGACACCGTATCTGAAACTGCTGTCGCAGTTGTTCGGCGATCGTCTGCAGATCGCCAACGCCACCGGGTGCTCGTCCATCTATGGCGGCAACCTTCCGGTGACACCCTGGTCCACCAATCGCGAGGGCCGCGGGCCCGCCTGGTCGAATTCGCTGTTCGAGGACAATGCGGAGTTCGGACTGGGTTATCGGCTGGCCGCGGACAAGCACCTCGAGCTGGCACAGTGCATGGCGCGCGAGATGGCACCGGTGCTGGGTGAAGACCTGATCCAGGCGACGCTGGCCGCGCCGCAGGTGCGCGAATCTGAGATCCGTGCCCAGCGTGAACGCGTCGCCGAATTGATGCGGCGGCTCAGCGGATCACGCGATCCGCGCGCGCCGGAGTTGCTGTCCGTCGTCGAGCATCTGGTTCGCCGCAGTATCTGGATCGTGGGTGGCGATGGCTGGGCGTACGACATCGGCTACGGCGGGCTGGACCACGTGCTGGCGAGTGCGCGCGACGTCAACGTGCTGGTGCTCGACACCGAGGTGTATTCCAACACCGGCGGCCAGGCATCGAAGGCAACGCCACTCGGCGCCATCGCCAAGTTCGCCTCCGCTGGCAAGCGCGTGGCGCGCAAAGACCTTGCCCTTCAGGCGATCGCCTATGGCAATGTCTACGTCGCGCAGGTGGCGATGGGCGCCAATCCGCAGCAGACATTGCAGGCGTTCCGCGAGGCGGAGGCATATCCTGGGCCGTCATTGATCCTGGCCTATTGCCACTGCATCGCGCACGGCATCGATATGCAGCGTGGCATGAAGCAGCAGGACCTCGCCGTCGCGTGCGGCTACTGGCCGCTGTTCCGCTACAACCCCGCGCTGCGCGACGTAGGCGAGAACCCGTTCGAGCTGGACAGTCCACGCCCGACGCTGAAGTTCCGCGACTACGCCTACAACGAGGCTCGGTACAAGGCGCTGGCGCAGAGCCGGCCAGAAGAGGCGGAGGCGCTGATGGCTGCGGCACAGGCGGCGCTGGAAGAAAAATACCGGTCTTATGAAGAGATGGCCGGCTGGTCGGCATCGCGGTTCCACCCGGCGGGGCTGCGCAACAGCGGCATTGCGGCGAAGGCGGGCGAGCGCGTTGAGGCAGATGCAGAGTAATGATAGCGTTGGTCATATGAGTAACTACGACGTCGACGTCTACGCATGGAGCATGCGGCAGAGTGAACTGCTGCGCCGCCTCGCGGCGGGAGAGCGTGTAAATGACGCGGATCTCGATTGGCCAAATATTGCCGAGGAGATCGAGACAGTGGGGCGCTCAGAGCGCAGTGCAGTAGCGAGCCGTGTCGCAACGATCCTTGAACATCTTTGCAAGCTGCAGGCTTCTCCGGCAGTCGAGCCGAGAATTGGATGGCAGGCCACAGTCACCCGGGCACGGGGTGATGTCGAGCGTCTGCTCAGGGAAAGCCCCAGCATCAGACCGTTGATCAGCGAAATAATCGTCCAGGAACTGCCTGCGGCCACCCGTGTGGCGGCCATAGAACTCTCTCGATACCGAGAGGAGCCGCGCCTCTCGCTGGATGCGCTGACATATACCGAGAGCCAGGTCTTGGGGGATTGGTTCCCGGATTGCGCCTGACCGGCGTCAGACCGTTAGGCCGGTACCAAAGCAAGAAGCAACGCGACGAAGGGGCCCTACTGTCAGAAGCGGTCGGCGCGATAGGGCGTCAGATCGATCTCGGGTTGCTGGCCGGCAACGCTCGCTGCGATCAGCCGCCCGGTGATTGCGCCAAGCGTGAGGCCGAGATGCTGATGGCCGAACGCGTAGAACACCGTCCGGCTATGCGGCGAGCGGCCAATGACAGGCAATGAATCCGGGGTCGAGGGGCGATAGCCGAGCCACTCGCGGGTGATCCGATCGGACAGGCCCGGCAGGGCTTCGCGTGCGGCCGGAAGCAGGCGGCGGATGCGAGAGAAGTCTGGGG
>JAMXLO010000039.1 GCA_024280945.1 Acetobacteraceae bacterium | reverse complement strand
AGGCTTGACGCGTTCCGGGCCGGGTCATAGCTAGAAGTCACTCCCATCGACCCGGTTTCGCTTCACTGCAACCCAGCGGAGGACGCTCCATGGCATTCGAATTGCCCTCGCTCCCCTATTCCAAGACTGCCCTCGCGGCAAACGGGATGTGCGAAGAAACGCTCGACCTGCACCACGGCAGGCACCATCAGGCGTACGTCACGGCATTGAACGGCTTCGTCGAAAAGGACTCGAACCTGCAGGGCAAGTCACTCGAGGACATTGTCAAGCTGTCATACAACAAGCCGGATATGGCCTCGGTGTTCAACAACGCCGGCCAACACTGGAACCACATCCTGTTCTGGCAGTGCATGAGCCCAACCGGTGGCGGCATCCCCGGTGCGCTCGAGAAGAAGATCAATGAGGACCTGGGCGGTGTGGCGCAGTTCAAGGACGCGTTCAAGAACGCCGGTGCCACGCAGTTCGGCTCTGGTTGGTGCTGGCTGGTGCTTGGCAGCGACGGCAAGCTGAAAGTCACCAAGACGCCGAATGGCTCCAATCCACTCGCGACTGGCGAAGGCAAGGCATTGCTCGGCTGCGACGTATGGGAGCACAGCTACTATCTCGATTTCCGCAACCGCCGCCCTGACTACCTGCAGAACTGGGTGGACAAGATCGCGAACTACGAGTTCGCCGCAGCGCAACTGCAAAAGGCATAGCTGGATCGTCCCGGGCCGTGTCGCTCTGTCGGTCAAGGCAGGAGACACGGTCCATCACGTCACGACGCTTTTTCCTTCACCGGCTTCGGATCGTTGGCTGCGGTCGGCTTGACCACACTGGATATCGTGTCGCGCAACACCGTGACCCGAATCCCCTGGGCGATTTCCACCTCGATCTCGGCTGACGGCACCTGCTTGCCGTTCTTGTCCTGCACCATCGGCACGCGCTGAACGGTGCCGATGATACCCCCGCCCGTTACCACCCGGTCGCCGCGCTTCAGCGCCGAGATCATCTGGCGCATTTCCTTCTGCTTCTGCTGCTGCGGGCGGATCAGCAGGAAATAAAACACCACGAAGATCAGCACCAACGGCAGGAACTGGGTCGCGCTGCCGAACATGCCGGCCATGTCCTGCGCGTAGGCGGGGGAGATGAGCATCGCGATGGGTTCCTGGGTTGCCTGGATCGGGCCGGGACCATAGTTTCCGCCCCCTTCCCGTCAAGCTTCACGGATCGTTGTTGATGGACCAGCGCCTGACAGAACTTCTCGTCCGCGTTGCCGAGGCGTTGGAGCGCCTGGCACCACCGCCGGTGGCGACCGCGGACCTGACCGCCGCGGACGCCTTCGTCTGGCATCCCTCACCGCCCCATCTCTCGCCCGTGGCAAAGGTGTCTCGTGTCGACATCGCGCTGCTCCAGGGGGTGGAGCGGCAGAAGCAGATCCTGATCGACAACACCCTGCGTTTCGCGCGCGGGCTGCCCGCCAACAACGCCATGCTGTGGGGTGCGCGTGGCATGGGCAAATCATCGCTGGTCAAGGCGGTGCATGAGGTGGTCAACCGGCAACTTTCCGGCTGCCTTGCACTCGTCGAGATCCATCGTGAGGACGTCCGCTCGCTGCCCGAACTGCTCAACGTGCTACGCGGACGACCTCGCAGGTGCCTGATCCTGTGCGACGATCTTTCCTTCGAACGCGAGGACTCGGACTACAAGGCGCTGAAGTCGATCCTGGAGGGCGGCATCGAGGGCCGACCGGACAATGTCTTGTTCTACGCCACCTCCAACCGCCGACACCTGATGCCACGCGACATGATCGAGAACGAGCGATCCACGGCAATCAACCCCGCGGAGGCGATCGAGGAGAAAGTGTCGCTATCGGATCGGTTCGGTCTTTGGCTTGGCTTCCACAACTGCGACCAGGACACGTTCTTCGCCATGGTCGACGGCTACGCCGCCAGCATGGGATTGCCGATAGAAAGCGAGGCACTGCACGCCGAAGCAATCGAGTGGTCGATGACCCGCGGTGCGCGCTCTGGTCGTGTCGCCTGGCAGTTCATCCAGGACCTTGCCGGCAGATTGGGCGTTATGCCCGCGTAGATCGGATGATCACCTGGTCGCTGCCATGATCTCGCGGCGCGCCAGGCGAGCCAGCCCAACGAACGCCGGCTCAGGATGCACAATCACCGCGGTTGGGACAGAGGCAAGATAGGGCGTCAGGCGTCCCTTCTCCTCGAACCGCTGGCGAAACGCCGACGCTCTGACGAAGTCGATAAAGCGCGGGACGATGCCACCGGCGATGAAGATGCCGCCCAATGCTCCCAGTGTCAGCGCAGCATTGCCGGCAACACTGCCAAGGAAGGCACAGAATGCGTCCAGTGTGGCGCGGCTGGTGGCGCAGCTTCCTGCCAGCGCCTGCGCCACGATCTCCGCACTGTCGCGGGGCGGAACCGTTCGCTGATCAACCGCAGCGACGGCCTTATAGAGCTCGATCAGCCCTGGTCCCGACAGTGCCCGCTCGATCGACACATGCGGATGCTGCGCACGCATTTCTTGAATGATGGCGTCCTCGCGCGCGTTCTCACTCGCCAGCGTCGCGTGACCGGCTTCGGTCACCAGCACGACCTCCGCATCACCGTCCGACGCCAGTGCTGCCAATCCGAAGCCGGTGCCCGGTCCCATGACGGCCATCGTCGCCGATGCGGCGGGCACAGCCCGACCGATCACGGCGAGGTCCTGCGGGCGAAATCCCGGCAGTGCCCAGCCAAGCGCCTCGAAATCGTTGACGACGCGCGCCGATCTCAACGCCAACCCGCTGCGGAGCTGCTCCGCATCGACGACCCACGTGGCGTTCGTCATGGTAACGCGACCGCTCACTACTGGCCCGGCAGCCGCCATCACTGCGGTTTGCGGCTGGTACCCGGCCGCCGGGCCGTCGAGGTAAGCCCGCGCCGCCTCGAGCGGCGACGGATAGTCGGCGACGGCATAGGTGGTGATCAGCCTCGGTTCGGTATCCACCAGCAAGGCGAAGCGGGCGTTGGTACCGCCGATATCGGCCAGGATGGCGGTCGCGACCGTCATGACAACCTCGCCAGGCTCTGCCAGTCGAACTGCACGCCATGCCCGGGTCGTTCGGGCGCGATTGCGTTACCCTCGCGGATCACCAGCGGTTCGGCGATGTAGCGGTCGAGCCCGAAACCGTGCACTTCCAGATAGGACCGGTTCGGTGTCGCTGCCAGCAGATGAACCGTCAGGTCGTGCACGCCATGCGAAGTGAGCGGCAGATTGTACGCCTCCGCCAGATGTGCAACCTTCATGAACACGGTGACACCGCCGCAGTTGGTGACATCAGGTTCGGGGAAGGTTACGCCGCCGGCCTCGATCATCGCCTTGAACTCATGCAGTGTGTGCAGGTTCTCGCCAGTTGCAATCGGCAGTCCGCCATCACGCACGATACGCGCATGTCCGGCGACATCATCGGGGACCGTCGGCTCCTCCAGCCAGACCAGGTTGCTGTCCCGCATTGCCCTCGCCGCGCGAATCGCCTCGTCGACGGTCCAGCGCATGTTGGCGTCCGCCATCAGCGGAAAGTCCACACCGAGATGCGAGCGCATGGCGCGCACACGCTGGACATCCTCCGACAGGCGCGGACGCCCAACCTTCATCTTGATTGCGCGAAACCCCTTGGCGAGATTGTCGTCGGTCTGCCGTAGCAATGCATCAAGGGGAAAATCGAGATCGATGCCGCCGGCATAGCACGGCACCGCGGGATCGAACCCACCAAGCAGCCGCCAGAGCGGCGTGTTGAATCGACGCGCCTTCAAGTCCCACAATGCGATATCGCAGGCGGAGATCGCCAGGCAGACTGATCCGCCGCGACCACCGTAGTGCAGATGCCACCACATCTTCTGCCAAAGCGCCTCGATCCCTTCGGCATCGGCACCGATCAGCACCGGGCGCAGGCCCTGTTCGATCAGCGCATGTATCGCCGCGCCGCCCGCGCCGACCGTGTAGGTATAACCGACCCCCTCGGCACCATCGCTGTCGCGCAGTCGAACCGTGACCAGTTCGAAATGCGTGATCGTGCCGTGGGTGGAATCCGACAAAGCAACCGGCAGCTGAATGCGGTACAGGCCGGTCTCTAGCGACGCGATGCGCATCTTAGTCTCGCCCGATGCGTTCGATGCCACCCATATACGGCCATAGCACTCCGGGCACCAGGATCGACCCGTCCGCCTGCTGGTGGTTCTCCATCACTGCGATCAATGCGCGGCCCAACGCGACGCCGGAGCCATTCAGCGTGTGCAGGTATCCAAGGGCCTTGCCGTCCGCTGGACGGAATCGTGCATTCATGCGCCGCGCTTGAAAATCCCGGCAGTTGGAACAAGAGCTGATCTCCCGCCACGCCTGTTGTCCAGGTAGCCAGGCCTCTAGATCATAGGTCTTGGACGAGCCGAACCCGGTATCACCCGAAGACAGGACGACGCGCCGGAATGGCACCTCCAGCAAGGTCAGCACCTTTTCGGCGCACTGCGTCATCCGCTCATGCTCTTCGACGCTGCGATCGGGATGCACGATCGACACCAGCTCGACCTTGCGGAACTGATGCTGCCGCAGCATGCCGCGTGTGTCGCGCCCTGCCGCACCAGCTTCGGAGCGAAAGCAGTCGGTCAGCGCAGTGACGCGCATCGGCAGCTCTTTTTCTGGCACGATTTCGCCCATCACCAGCGCGGTCAGCGGTACCTCCGCGGTGGGAATCAGCCAGCGGCCGTCAGTGGTCTGAAACAACGTGTCGGCGAACTTCGGCAACTTGTCGGTGCCATAGGCGGTGGCGTCGTTCACCAGCGATGGCACCACGTGTTCGGTGTACCCGTGCTCGCGCGTGTGCAGGTCGATCATGAACTGGCCCAGCGCACGCTCCAGGCGCGCCAGCAGCCCACGCAGTACCACGAAGCGCGCGCCGGCGATTTTTGCGGCAGCAGCAAAGTCCATCATGCCGAGAGCTTCGCCCAGTTCGAAATGCTGCCTCGGCTGGAAGCCAAGGTCGCGCGGCTCGCCGAACTGCTTCAGCACCACATTGGCGGTCTCGTCCGGACCATCAGGCACATCGGGATCGAGGACGTTCGGCAGTCCCTCCAATACGCGCCTGATCGCTTCGTCCAGGCGTGCGGCCTGGTTCTCGAGCGCCTCGGTTTCGTCCCGCAGCACAGTGGCCGCGGCTTCCATTGCCGTGGTGTCGGCACCCGATCGCCTGCCCTGCCCCACCTCGCGCGCCAGAGCGTTGCGCCGCGCCTGCTTCTCCTGCAGCGCCGTCAGCGCTGCACGTCGATCGGTATCCTGTGCCAGCAGCTCCGCCGATACCGGCGGCAAACCGCGCCGCGCGAGCGCAGCATCGAAGCCGGCAGGATCGCTACGGACGGCACGGATGTCATGCATGGGTCACACCTCGACCGGCTTCGGCTCCACCATCTTCGCGGCGAAGATGGAAATCTCGTAAAGTGCGATCAGCGGCAGGGCGAGCCCGGTCTGCGTGATCACGTCAGGTGGCGCGAGGATAGCAGCGATGACGAACATGCCGACATACGCATAGCGGCGAGATCGCTTCAGCCCCTTCGACGAGATGATCCCTACTTTCGCCAGCAGCGTCAGCAGCACCGGCAATTCGAACGTCAGGCCGAACGCGAAGATGAGCTTCATCACCAGGTCGAGGTACTCGGAAACGCGCGGCAGCAATTCGATCGGCACGCCGCCTCCGCCAGTGTCGCTCTGAAAGCTGGCGAAGAAGCGCCAGGCGAACGGAAACACGAAATAGTATGCCAGTGCCGCGCCGAGCACGAACAGCACCGGTGTCGCCGCCAGGAACGGCAGCAGTGCACGCTTTTCGCTGCGATACAGGCCGGGTGCGACGAATAGCCAGATCTGATTGGCGATGATCGGGAATGCGATGAAGGCGCCGGCGAAGAAGGCGACCTTGATGCGCGTAAAGAACGCCTCGTAAAGCTGGGTATAGATCAGATGCGGATCGGGATTACCCTGCTCGCGCAGCACTTCGGCCAGCGGCTCGGCCAGGAAGAAATAAATCCGGTTAGAGAAGTAGTATGAACCTATGAAGCAGACGACGAAGGCAGCGATCGACCAGATGAGCCGCGTACGTAGCTCCATCAGGTGATCGAGCAACGGCATCGGCTTGTCGTCGATCGGGTCGTCTTCTTCGATGTCAGCCATGGCGCTGCCGCGCGACCTCGGGAGGGATGAATGCTGGCGGTTCCACCGCGCCTGCCGCTGATCGCACCGGCAGCACGAGATTGGGCGGCACGAACGCGGGCGCATCCGGCGCACAGGGGGCCCGCGTTGCGACCACAGGTTCTTCCACCGGTGGCGGTTGCGGTTCTGCCACCCGCTCGGCGACTGCAATCTCCTCCACCGACGTGACCGCTGCAGTGGACGCAGCCGGTTCCAGCGGATTGGAAGCAAGGGCGGTGCGGATCGACCCATCCGCATCGACCGTTCGCTCGATTTCGCCGCGGATGTCGAAGTTACGGATTTCATTGATGGACGAGCGAACCTCGCTAAGGTCCGCCTCTCGAACCATTTCGTCGACATGGGTCTGGAATTCGGCGGCCATGCGCCGCGCCTTCTTGATCCAGCCTGTCACGGTCCGAATAGCGACCGGCATATCCTTCGGCCCGATCGCGATCAACGCGACCACGGCAATCAGGGCGATTTCCGACCAGGCAAAATCAAACATGGCGACAGTTAGCAGTACCCGTCAGTCGGGCGAAAGCGGGGACCCCTGCTCCGATCGCACCTCTTGACCAACTGGCCCGGCAACCACCGTTGGTTCGAGCAACAGGTCCTCGCGCCGAGGCAGCTCGCGCAGGTCCCGCAGCCCGAACTGAGCCAGGAAATGTGGTGTGGTGCCCCACAAGGTTGGCCGTCCCGGGCTTTCGCGCCGGCCTTTCGGTCCGATCAGATCCGCCTCCAGCAATGAATCGAGCGTCTGCTGCGACAGGCTGGTGCCACGGATCTCTTCTATTTCGGGCCGCGTCACCGGCTGGTGATAGGCGATGATCGCCAGCGTCTCCATCGCCACGCGGGGCAGGCGGCGTGGGATCTCTACCACCTTGCGCAGCAACGGAGCGAGATCGGGCGCTGTGCGGAACTGCACTCCGCCGCCCGCCTCGACGAGTTCGACGCCCCGGCCGGCATAGCGCTCGCGCAAGGCAGCCAGCACCGCATCAGCATCAAGGTCATCGGGCAACAACTGTGACAACGCCCGTGCGCCAACCGGCGCGGCGCTGGCGAACACCAGTGCTTCTGCCAGTCGCAGCGCTTCCTCTTCGGTCATATGTGGTTCCGGGCCTCAGCCCGGCCTTCTATCGTCATGGCATGGCTCGACCAGGCCATCATGCATGGTCCCGGGCCTCAGCCCGGCCTTCTGTCGTCATGGCCTGGCTCGACCAGGCCATCATGCCCCTTCCTCTACTGCGCCCTCGGCGCGCCGCACCAGGATCGGGCCGAATTCATGCTCCTGCCGGAGCCGCACAGCGCCGCCACGCGCCATCTCCAGCCCGGCGAGCAAGGTGCTGGCCAAAGCGGCGCGGCGCTCCAGGACCGAGCCGAACCCCTCTGGCAGGAACTGCTCCAGGCTCACCCAATCGGGGAGGCTGCCCAGCATGGCGGCAACACGCTGCAGTGCCTCCTTAACGCTCCACAAGGTCAGCGGTCGGGGCTCATAGCGCCTGGACCGAACCCGCCGCCGCATCGCCTGGAGATAGGCGCGCACCAAGGAGCCAAGATCCAGCGCCAGGCGCGAACGATCGATCTCGGTATGATCTTCGGGTGTGCCGCGCGCGAATACGTCCTGCCCGAGCTGTGGCAAGCCGGACAGCCAGGCCGCCGCCGCGCGCATGGCCGACAAGTCGCGTAGCCGCGATGCCAATGCATCGGCTGCATGTTCGGCTTCTTCTGTCTCAGCTCCTTCCGGCAGCAGCAGGCGTGATTTCAGCCAGGTCAGCCACGCCGCCATGACCAGCCAATCCGCCGCCAGTTCCAGGCGGACACTGCGCGCGCCTTCGATCACCGCGAGGTACTGCTCGACCAGCGCCAGAATGGAAATCTTCGCCAGATCCACCTTCTGGGTCCGCGCCAGGTCAAGCAGCAGATCGAGCGGACCTTCGAAGCCCTCGAGGCGCAGGACTAGGCTGTCGGTATCAGATGCCGACATCGGCGCTCTGCACGTCGTGCCCGGCCAGCCGCAGCACCAGGTTGATGGCCCATGGCACAACGGTGTTCAGGGCGTCGCCGAGCGGATCGAAGCCGGCCACGAGGTGCGGCAGCAACAACAGCACGATCACCATCACGATGCCGACCCGCTCGAGCCGTGCCCAGCGGCGCGCAAGCTCGAGCGGCAGGATGCCGACGGCGATGCGGCCTCCATCAAGCGGCGGAATGGGGATCAGGTTGAACAGGCCGAGGACCAGGTTGGTCAGAATAAAATAAGACAGGAACTGGCCGGTCATTATCTCCAGCAATCCCCGCTCCGAGGTGGGCAGCAGCAGAGCACCCACCCAAGCCAAAAAGAAATTCATCGCTGGACCAGCAATGGCGACGATGGCCATGCCGCGTCGCGGGTCACGAAATTTCCAGGCCGAGACTGGCACGGGCTTCGCCCAGCCGAACATGAACAGCACCCGGTGGATGGTCAGCAGCTGAAAGATCAGCAGGAATCCGGGCAGCAGAATCGTGCCCACACGGTCGACATGCCGCAGCGGATTGAGTGAGAGCCGCCCTGCCCGCCGCGCTGTGTCGTCGCCGAGTGCCAGCGCCGCATAGCCGTGCGCTGCCTCATGCAGGGTGATCGCAAGGATGGCGGGGATCACCGCCAGCGCAATCTGCAGGACGATGTTGTTCACGCGAGCAGCCGATCCCGCTCTGCTGCGAGTGCCGCCGCATCCAATGGCATCTGCCGCCACGCGGCGAGGGCGCGCGCGTCTGCCAGGCGTGAAGCGGCGCGATTGCTCGGGGGAGGGCAGCGAGCCAGCAGATCAGCGGTCGGAGCGAATTCGCCGCTGCAGTACAACGCGATGTCACAGCCCGCTGCGAGCGCCTGGCACGCCAGATCTGCGGGCGTGTCTGTCAGCGCCTTCATCGCCAAATCGTCGGTCACCAGAACTCCCTCGAAGCCCATCCGGCCTCGGATGATCGCCTCGATCACCGTCGGCGACAACGTGGCAGGCAGGATGGCGTCCCAGGCGGGATACACGATGTGCGCCGACATGGCCCAGGGAAGGTCCGCGTTCAAGGCGAACGGCAGCAGATCGGCACCCAAGTCGTTCGTCTCCACCCTGGGCAGCGCCACATGGCTGTCAACGCGGGCGCGCCCATGCCCCGGGGCATGCTTCATGACTGGCTGGATGCCGGCAGCAAGCAGCCCCGCTGCCAGCGCTCGTCCCAGCTTCGCAACCTCGGTCGGATGCTCGGCCAACGCGCGATCGCCGATAATCGCATGAGCACCAGGCACGGCCAGGTCGAGCACCGGTGCGGCGACGACGTCGAAGCCGGCAGCCATGCAGTCCAGTCCGATCAACGCACCGGTCAGCCAAGCCGCGCGCAGGCTACGCAGAGCACCAGCAGGGGGATGCCCGTGCCAGTGCGGCGGACGCAGGCGCGCCACACGGCCGCCCTCTTGATCGACCATCAGCACCGCGTTTCCCGGCAACACCCTGCGAAGCTCAGCCATCAGGCCGGCAAGCTGCCCCGGCTCTACAACATTGCGCGCGAACAGAATGACTCCGCAGGGCGGTGCCGCGCGGAACAGCGCCGCCTCATGGGGCGCCAAGCTGGGTCCGGCAATTCCGACGATTGCGGCCTTCAGAAGTCCGCCACCGAACAGGCGGCGCCCTTCGCGCGTACTTTCTCGCAGAACGAGGTCGCCTGAGGAACACTCTCAAAACCACCCGTGCGGACCCGCCACAGCGTGCGGCCATCCCGCTCGGTCTTGCTGAATGCCGGGTGATGCGAGCCAAGCAGCTCTGGATAGCGCTTGGACAGCCGCTCCCATTCCGATTTCGCCGCGTCCTCGGAACGAACTGCGGCGAGTTGAACAAGAGTGTTGCCTGCAGGCACTGCGGCGGGGCGCTTCTCCGGCGCCGGTTCAATTGGCTTCGCGGCGGCCGCAGGCTTCGATGGAGCCGTCGTGACAGGGGGCTGCGGTGCCGGCGCCACTGCGGGTGCTGTCGCCACCGGCGGTGCAGCGACCACTGCGGGTGGAGGTGCGCGCAAGGCCTGTGGCGCAGGTGCCTCGGGTGGCGGAGCGAGCTTACCAGTCGCCGACTCCGCGCCGCCCGACAAGATGTCCTCGTTCGCCCCTGCCACCTGCATGCCGCCTGGGTTGTCCGGCTTCACACGAACCGGCCGATTGTCGGCCTGAACCACGGGAACCGTGGTGCTGCGATTGCCAACCAGTTCCCAACCACCAATCACCACGAGCAATGCCGCACCCAGGCCGCCGGCGATGATGACCAGGCGCTTGGTTCCGGGATCCATTCCGTGGCGTCGCCGGGGAACACGGTAAGTGGGGCTGGGAATACTCAGATCGTCTGACACTGTTGCCTCCGGGGCGCCGGCCCCGGGCTTGGCCGGGGCTCAGCGCATTTCTTCCACGGGCTCCACGCCCATCACGGCGAGGCCGGATCGAACCACCATCGCCGTTGCGGTCACCAGCGCCAGCCGGGCCAGCGTCTCCACCGGCCGGTCCGGCAGCAGGAATCGCAACGTCGCGTCGTCCTTGCCTCGGTTCCACAGCATATGAAAATCGGCCGCCAAGTCATAGAGAAAAAACGCGATTCGGTGTGGTTCACGTGCCTGTGCAGCGGCCTCGACGGTGCGCGGCCACTGCGCCAGCCGTCGCGCCAGGGCGAGCTCCGCCTCCGCTGTCAGGCTGTCGAGTGGCTCCTCAGCCAAGGCTGATGGGGCTACCTGGTCCGGGTCGAACATTTCGGCGGCGGCGCGCAGCACGGAGCGACAGCGGGCATGCGCATACTGGACATAGAACACTGGATTGTCGCGCGTCTGCGCCACCACCTGGTCCAGGTCGAACTCCATCTGCGCATCGGCCTTGCGCGTCAGCATGGTGAAGCGCACCGCGTCGCGGCCCACTTCGTCCAGCAGGTCGCGCAAGGTCACATAGGTGCCTGCGCGCTTCGACATGCGTATCGGCTGGCCGCCGCGCACCACGCGCACCATCTGGCAAAGCACCGCCTCGAATGCCGCGTTACGGTTCCCCGACAAAGCCTTCACCGCCGCGGTCATGCGCTTTACGTAGCCACCATGGTCGGCGCCAAGTATGTCGATGAGCACATCGTAGCCGCGGTTGAGCTTGTCGGCGTGATAGGCAATGTCATTGGCGAAATACGTGTTGGAGCCGTCCGACTTGCGCAGCGGGCGATCGACATCATCGCCGAATTGCGTCGAGCGGAACAGCGTTTGTGGACGCGGTTCCCAGTCGTCGGGCGTCTTGCCCTTCGGTGGGTCAAGCACGCCCTGATAGATCAATGCTTGCGTTTGCAACCATTCGACAGCGGCGTCCACTGCGCCGCTTTCGACCATCGCGCGCTCTGAACTGAACACATCCTGATCGACGCCGAGAAGATGCAGGTCTTCACGGATTTCCTGCATCATGGCGCCAATGGTGAAGTCGCGAACGATGTCCAGCCACACGTCCGGCGCTGCGATACCACCGCCTGGTTGCGACAACGAAGCACCGTACTGTTCCGCGAGACGTTCACCGATCGGGATCAGATATTCGCCACGATATTGCAGGCCACCTGGCACTTCGTCCGAAAAGTCCGATTCTTCCAGCGTCGTGCCGATCGCCTGCAGATAACGCCAATAGGCAGCCCAGGCGAGCGCGGTGACCTGTCCGCCGGCATCGTTGATGTAGTATTCCTTGGTGACGTCGTAGCCGGCCTTGATCAACAGGTTGGCAAGCGCATCGCCGACCACAGCACCACGGCAATGGCCGATATGCATCGGCCCCGTTGGATTGGCCGAGACGTATTCGACATTGACACGCGTGCCATTGCCGATCGCGCTGTCACCATAGGCTTCGGCGGCACGCAGGATACCGGGCAACAGCGAGCGAAAAGCATTGGCATCAAGGTTCAGGTTGATGAAGCCTGGACCCGCCACACTCGCCTCTACGATGTTGGGGGCCCTTTGCAGCTGTTCCACAGTAATGGCTGCAAGTTTGGCCGGCGGCTGGCGCGCAGCTTTCGCCGCGACCAGCGCAGCATTGGTCGCCATGTCGCCATGCGAGGGATCGCGTGGCGGTGTCACCTCGATGCGAGCAATGATCTCATCAGGCAAGTCGGCAACCACTGCACGCAGCGCATCTACAACCGTTTCACGCATGGCGGCGTAAATGTCGCGCTGAGTCATCCCACCCATCCTCCCCCTCCCCTTGCGGGAGGGGGTTGGGGGGAGGGGGCTGGAGACCAACGCAAGTCCCCTCCCCCCGGCCCCCTCCCGCAAGGGGAGGGGGAGCGCAATGCAACACCCATCATCCACTCACCGACAAATCTGTCAGCCGCCGGTTCTCATCCATCGCATAGCGATCCGTCATTCCTGCAATGTAGTCGCCGACGACGCTGGCCGCCCGCTGCGTGCCAGGTTCGCCAGCGCGTGCCCGCCAGTCATCCGGCAGCAGCGACGTATCAGCATGCAGCAGCCGGAACACTTCCGTGGTCAGCACCCGCGCTTTGGTGGTCATCCGGTTCACTCGCCAGTGTCTATACATACGTGCATGCAGAAAATCCTTGATCACCTGGTTCGCCTCTGCCACCGGCGCACTGAAAGCCACTACCTTCTGCTTGGCTCGCCGCACCGCGTCCGCGTCGCGCGGTGCCAGTTTGTCCAGGCGACGGCGCGTCTCGGCGATCAGGTCGCTCACCATCACGTCGATCACCCGGCGGATCGTCTCATGCCGTAACCGAGGCGGTGGTACGTCGAGGCTGGACAGCCGTGCCGCAGCCAGCGCCTCGCCCACCACGGGCAGATGGGCAATCTCCTCCGGTCCGAACAGCCGTGCGCGCAACCCATCGTCCAAATCGTGACTGTGATACGCCACGTCGTCAGCCAGCGCAGCCACCTGGGCCTCGGCACTGGCGTGCGTTGAAAGCTCCAGCTTGTGCCGGTCGTTGTATTCCGCGATGTACGACGGCGGGTTCCGCAGTGGGCCGTTGTGCTTGGCCAACCCCTCAAGCGTCTCCCAGGTCAAATTCAGCCCATCCCAGCCGGCATAGCGGCTCTCCAGCAGCGTCACCACCCGCAGGCTCTGCGCGTTGTGGTCGAAGCCGCCGAACGGCTTCATCGCCAGGTTCAGCGCCTCCTCGCCTGCGTGGCCGAACGGGGGGTGGCCCAGGTCGTGCGCCAGCGCCAGTGCCTCAGTCAGGTCCTCGTCCAGCCCAAGTTCGCGCGCAATCGAGCGGGCGATTTGCGCCACCTCGATCGAATGGGTCAGTCTGGTGCGGAAGAAGTCGCCCTCGTGGTTGACGAACACCTGGGTCTTGTACTGCAGCTTGCGGAACGCCGAAGAGTGAATGATGCGATCGCGATCGCGCTGGTAGGGCGAGCGCGTCGGCGCCTCGGGCTCGTGATGCAGCCGCCCGCGCGACATCTCGGCATGCACGGCATACGGCGCCAAGGTGGGACCACGCGTCATGGGTGGTTCCGGGCGTCAGCCCGGCCTTCTACGCTTGCCACCAGGCTCGTCCCGGTGGTCATGGCATGGGTGGACCAGGCCACATGGCCGGCGGGCTTACACCGGGCTTCAATCCGGCGCCATCCCGCCTTATCTTGCGCAACATGGAACAGTTTGGCCTGACCGAGCGAGCTGCCGCCCGGATTACTGAAATCGTCGCCGCCGACGGCCGACAGGCCGCGCTGCGCGTCGCGGTCCTGGCTGGCGGTTGCAGCGGCTTTCAGTATCGCTTCGAACTGGACGAGACACCGCAGGAAGATGACTTGGTCATCGAGCGCAGCGGCGCAAAAGTGCTGGTCGATCCGGCCAGTCTCGACCTGCTGGCGGGCGCCGAACTGGATTACACGGACCAGCTCATGGGCAGCCATTTCGCTGTGCGCAATCCTAACGCCAAGTCGGCCTGCGGCTGCGGGACTAGCTTCTCCCTCGATTGAGGGCCCCGCTGCCGCTCAGTGGCGCGCGCAGGGCCTAGGCTCGTCAGGCGTTCCGCAATTGTTTGGATCCAGCGCGGCCGGCGGGTGATACGCCTGCTGCGCATAGGTCTGCGGCGCCGGATAGGTCACCGGTGGACTGGCATAACCGTAATAGCTGGGCGCGTAGGCGTTCGGGTACCCGTAGGCATACGGATAGTAAGCCGGCGGCGGGTAATAATACGCGGGCGGCGGATAATAGGCCGCCGGCGGGTAAGCGAGGGGCCAACCGAAATAAAATGGGGAGACGCCAAACCCAAGCGCTACGCCGCCCCAACCCCAACCAGGACCGCGCCATCCCCAGCCGCCCCAACCGCCGCGCCATCCGCCACCGTGCCAACCACCGCCGTGCCAACCACCGCCATGCCATCCACCGCCGCGCCATCCACCGCCCCGCCACTGGGCCTGCGCAGAACACACCGGAAAGGCCATTGCACCGGCGACCAGGACGATCGCCAATCGCCAGCGAAGACCGGGCCCGAGCGTGACGCACTTCATGGGATAAATTCCACCTGAATGAAATTTATATGGTGATCAGGCGCGAAAAAGCATTGATGCAGATCAAGCATATTCAAGGATGCCCGCGGATACGCTACGCGGCTTGCTTGCGCCAGAACACACCGGACCAATCGATTGCTTCGATCGGCGTCGTGATGCCGCGCGTTGCGCGGAAGTCGGTAATCGCGGCTTTGCAAGGCGGTAGCGCATAATCATCGACGATGATGAAGCCACCGGGACTGACTCGGTCGTACAACGTCTCGAGCACCGAAATGGTGGAACGATACAAATCGCCATCCAGGCGCAGCACTGCCAGTCGCTCGATAGGCGCTGTGGGCAGCGTGTCTTCGAACCAGCCTTCGAGAAACCGCACCCGTTCGTCGAGCAGGCCATAGGCCTGAAAATTCCGCTCGACCTGGGCACGCGGCACGGCCAGAAAATCGATCAGGTGCAGTCTGCTGCGCGCATCGATCTGCCATTTGCCGTCGGGTGGCGGCAGGCCGCGGAAAGAATCCGCCACCCAGACGCGCCGTTCAGAGTCTCCGTGTGCCGCGAGCACACCGCGCATCAGGATGACGGAACCGCCCCGCCACACGCCCGTCTCGATCAGATCGCCGGGCACGCCTTCGCGCAACACGGTTTCGACAGCGGCTTGCAGGTGGTCCAGCCGCTTCCGCCCGACCATGGTGTGCGCGCGTGGTGGCCAGTCGCGTCCCTCTTCGCGCAGCGCCTGCAGGTCCGCACCATCGGCGTGTTCGGCACGCGGCGGTGCGGCCAGCGTCAGCCCCAACCTTCGCACCACGCCATTTGCCAACCGCAGCGCGGCACGGCCCAGTAGAGGCCGATGCACCACGTCCGCGGGCGCCATCCCCGCCAGCGGATCATCCAGGTAAATCAGATCAAGCAGGCAACGCTTCAGCAGATCGAGATAGAGCTGCGCCGGCTCCATATCGCTCCTCTCATCCAGTGGGTATTCTGGGCAAGCCATGAAGATCGCGACCTGGAACGTCAACTCGATCCGTCAGCGCGAGAAGCACGTCGCGCGCTGGCTGGAGCAGTGCCAACCGGATGTGCTGCTGCTGCAGGAGATCAAGTGCGAGGCGCATGCCTTCCCTGGTCTGACTTATCATGGCCTGGGCTACACCGCCGAAGCCGTGGGCCAGAAGGCCTATAACGGCGTCGCCGTACTGTCGCGCAAACCGTTCACGGTGCACCACCGGACCCTGCCGGGATTGCCGCCGGACGACGCCCAGTCCCGTTACATCGAGGTCGAAACCGACGGCATGGTCATCGCGGGGATCTATCTGCCGAACGGTAACTCCGGCGGCGAGGCCGGCTTCGGCTACAAGCTGGCTTGGCTCGAACGGCTGGCCGAACGCGCGGACACGCTGCTGGCCTCGGACACGCCGTTCATCATGGCCGGCGACTTCAACGTCTGTCCCGGCGATGATGACTGGGCGCCCGGCACGCTGCCGCCAACGGACGCACTGGTCCGCCCGGAGAGCCGTGCGAGATTCCGACGACTGCTGTGGGACGGCATGACCGACGCGGTCCGCGCGGTGCATCCGCACGGGCCGGTGTACACCTTCTGGGACTACCAGGCAGGCGCCTGGCAGCGCGACCTCGGTCTGCGTATCGACCACGTGTTGCTGTCACCCACGCTGGCCGAACGCCTGGTGGCGGCAGCCCCCGACCGCGAGGAGCGCGGCAAGCCGCAGCCGTCGGATCATGTGCCCGTGGTCGTGGAGTTGCACTGACTCGCGATCGTCTGACCTGGTCTCGCCATCACCCCCAATGGGAGGGCACCCAAATGTAGCGGGCGCCGTTCCACCTCCAGTGACCAGGGACATAGTGGCCCCGCCGCGGCGGTCCACCGACATAGCTGCCGCCGATCCAGACATAGCGATAGCCGTCCCAGTGCCAGTGGCCAGGCTCCCAATAGTAACCGCTGCGCGGTGGCGGGACGGCCTCGTAACGAGGTGGCGGCACAGGGCCGTACGGCACCGGAGGTGGCGGCGGCTGCGCCATGGCTGTCCCCACACCGAGACCCAACAAGAGCACGGCGGTTCCCACGCTCATCATCCGTCGCATCGATGCAGGCTCCTGCAACTCAGATGTCAGCGTAACAATGCGTTTCGGATTCGGCTCCTGGATGGGTGACGGCGCCGAGATGCGCCGGGCCCACCAGCTGCGCGTATTTCCAGATTGCGCCGGCATTGTAGTCAGTCCGACGCGGTTGCCATGCGGCGCGGCGGGTCGCCAACTCGCCATCCGACAACGCCACGTCGATCGTGCCCTTCTCGGCGTCGATCACGATGCGGTCGCCATTGCGCAGCAGACCGATCGGGCCGCCGACCGCGGCTTCCGGCCCGACATGGCCGATGCAGAAGCCACGCGTGGCCCCGGAAAAGCGGCCATCGGTGATCAGCGCCACCTGTTCGCCCATCCCCTGGCCGTAAATAGCCGCCGTCGTGGACAGCATCTCCCGCATGCCCGGGCCCCCCTTCGGTCCCTCATAGCGGACAACGATCACGTCGCCCGCCTTGTAGGCGCGGTTCTGGATCGCGGCGAAGGCCTCCTCTTCCGAATCGAAGCAGAGTGCAGTCCCCTCGAAGCGCAGCTTGTGCATACCGGCGACCTTCACGATCGCTCCGTCGGGGGCGAGGTTGCCCTTCAGGCCCACCACACCACCGGTGGGTGAGATCGCCTTTGACACTGGGTAGATCACGTCCTGACCGGTGGGAAACACCACGTCCTTCAGGTTCTCGGCTATCGTCCTGCCGGTGACGGTCGGACAGTCACCGTGGAGCAGGCCGGCATCGAGCAGCGCCTTCAGCACGACGGGGATGCCGCCAACCCGGTGCACGTCGAGCGCGACATATTTCCCACCCGGCTTCAGATCGGCGATGTACGGGGTGCGCCGCATGATCTCCACCACGTCGTCCATGGTGAAGCGGATGCCGGCCTCATGCGCGATCGCCGGTAGGTGAAGGCCAGCATTGGTCGAGCCCCCGGTCGCCCCCACCACCACGGCAGCATTCTCCAGTGCCCTTCGCGTGACGATGTCGCGCGGGCGCAGGCGGCTGTCGAGCAGTGCCATCACTGCCCGGCCTGATTCGACGCCGAAGCGGTCGCGCTCCTCATAAGGTGCCGGCGAGCCGGCCGAGCCCGGGAGTGCCAGGCCGATCGCTTCGGACACCATCGCCATGGTGTTCGCCGTGAACTGCCCGCCGCACGCACCGGCCGAAGGACAGGCGACGCATTCCAGCTCGTGCAGCTCTGCGTCCGACATGGTGCCGGCAGCGTGGCGGCCAACCGCCTCGAACACGTCCACCACAGTGACATCGCGCCCCTGGAACTTTCCGGGCAGGATCGATCCGCCGTACATGAAGACACTCGGCACGTTCAGTCGCAGCATCGCCATCATCATGCCGGGCAGTGACTTATCGCAGCCTGCCAGCCCGACCAGCGCGTCGTAGCAATGCCCGCGCACCGTCAGCTCCACTGAGTCGGCGATCAGGTCGCGCGACACCAGCGAGGACTTCATTCCCTGGTGCCCCATCGCAATACCGTCGGTCACCGTGATGGTGGTGAATTCGCGCGGCGTGCCACCGGCCTCGGAGACGCCTTTCTTGACCGACTGCGCCTGGCGCGAGAGCGCGATGTTGCAGGGGGCTGCCTCATTCCAGCAAGTCGCGACGCCGACGAAGGGCTGATCGATCTCCTCCTCGGTGAGACCCATCGCATAGTAGTAGCTGCGATGAGGCGCGCGGCCGGGCCCGACCGTCACATGGCGTGACGGCATGCGCGACTTGTCCCAGCGGCGGGTTAACATGGGCGGTGTCCTTGTCTTCTGGTTGCGTGGCGCGGGTTATAGCGGACGCGTGGCGTCGGGCGAATGGGGTGGCCGCTCGGTTGCCAACGATCGGACATGTCCGATTGTTAAATTGAACGCCACGAGACTGAGGGCCTAACTGCCCGCGCCGCCCACGCCCATGGGCCGGCGGCTCAACGTCACATCCGGTGGGGAACAGAGCGGGATCCATCCGTGCGCGGCGCAGCGCGCGGAATCTGAGGAGTGCGCCATGTCGACAGCCGCCCACCCACATATCGAGCACCACTACAAGGCGGGCTTCCTCACACGATGGCTGTGCAGCACCAACCATAAGGACATCGGTACCCTTTACCTGAGCTTTGCCGTGTTCGCCGGGACGGTGGGCGCGGTGTTGTCGATTGTGATGCGCGCGCAGTTGCAGCACCCCGGCGGCACCATCGTCACCACCGGGCAGGAGTGGAACACGATCATCACCGCTCACGGGCTGACGATGATCTTCTTCACGCTCATGCCCGCACTGATCGGCGGCTTTGGCAACTGGTTCGTGCCGCTAATGATCGGTGCGCCAGACATGGCCTTCCCCCGTCTCAACAACATCAGCTTCTGGCTGCTGCCGCCTGCCTTCTGCCTGATGCTGACAGGGCTTGCGCTGGGTGAATCCGGCACCGGCTGGACACTCTATCCGCCGCTGTCCAATTCCGCATATGAGCCTGGCATCGGCATGGATTGTACTCTGTTTGCGCTGCATCTGGCCGGCGCCAGTTCACTGCTGGGCGCGATCAACTTTATCACCACCATCTTCAACATGCGTGCTCCGGGCATGACGCTGCACAAACTGCCGCTGTTCGTCTGGTCGATCCTGGTCACCGCCTTTCTACTGCTGCTCACCATCCCGGTGCTGGCCGGCGCAATCACCATGCTGATCTGTGACCGCGACTTTGGCACGGCCTTCTTCGACCCGACCGGCGGCGGCGATCCCGTGCTGTTCCAGCACCTGTTCTGGTTCTTCGGCCACCCCGAGGTCTACATTATGATTTTGCCGGCGTTCGGCATCGTCAGCCATGTCGTGTCGACGTTCAGCCGGAAACCGATCTTCGGTTATCTTGGCATGGTCTATGCCATGGTCGCGATTGGCTTCATCGGCGGCATCGTGTGGGCGCATCACATGTTCGTTTCCGGGATCGATGTCGATACCCGCGCCTACTTCATGACCGCGACCATGGTCATCGCCGTGCCCACCGGCGTCAAGATTTTCTCGTGGCTGGCCACGATGTGGGGCGGCTCGATCGAGTTCAAGACGCCGATGCTGTGGGCAATCGGGTTCATTTTCGTGTTCACGATCGGCGGCGTGACCGGGGTCGTTGTGGCCAATGCAGGGATCGATGAGATCGTCCACAACACCTATTACGTCATCGCGCACTTCCACTACGTGCTGTCGCTTGGCTCCGTGTTCGGCATATTCGCTGGATTCTACTACTGGATCGGCAAGATGTCTGGCCGGCAGTATCCCGAATTCTGGGGCAAGGTCCATTTCTGGCTGACCTTCGTCGGCGTCAACCTGACTTTCTTCCCGCAGCATTTCCTGGGCCTCTCGGGCATGCCGCGGCGCTATCCGGACTATCCGGCAGCGTTTGCCGGCTGGAACTTCGTCTCCTCTATCGGCGCGTATATCGGTGGGGCGGCCTTCATCGTCTTCCTCTACGTGGTGGTGCGCACGTTGTTCTGGGGGGAAAGGGCGGCCAGCAATTACTGGGGCGAGGGCGCAACCACGCTGGAGTGGAGCCTCTCGTCACCCCCGCCGGCGCATTCGTTCGTGGAGCTGCCGCGCATCCGCTGAGACGGCGGCGGTTCACAAGGCCAGATATCAGGCGTCGGCGCGGCGTCGCCCTGCGCCCGCACTGACGGACGTGCGCCGCCCAGATACGCCGGCCAGTGCTTGCTTCCGCGAGGGAGCCGGGCGCTCCTTTGCGGCCGGCGAGAACAGCTTGACGCTTGGTCCGCCCGGACCGATCAGATCGGCCAACGTCGTGCGGCGCAGTTCCTCGAAAAACACCTTGGACGCTCGGCGCAGCGCCCGCTCGAGCAGGCAGCAGCGGCCCAGAACGCAGGCGCCCTTGTCGGCGAAACATGGGGCGAGATCCATATCCGGCTCGGTACGGCGAACAACCTCAGCAAGATTGATTGCTTCAGGGGATCTGGCTAGGCGGATGCCGCCGTTGCGGCCGCGCACCGTCCCGATTTCCCCGGCAAGCGCGGACTGTTGGACCACCTTGTTCAGATGCGCGATGGAGATGCCATACGCGCCGGCAATCTCTGCGACAGTCGCGCTCCGTTCAGGACGCAACGCCAGATACATCAGCATGCGGAGGGTGAAATCCGTATAAGCGGTCAGGCGCATCGCTCAGCTGCGTGCATCAGCCGGTGAACCGCGGGAACAGCACGTTGTTCTCAATGTGGATATGCTCCACCAGATCGTCGGCCAGTTTCTTGGCTCCGACGTACAGTGCCGGCCAGGCCGGACAGGCATCGTTGGGCGCGCAAAAGTCGTGCGTCATCTGCTCGAGCTTGCGCAGTTGCACGCCATGATCGTCGTGCTCGGCCATCATCGCCTGAATCGGCTGACCGATCGTGGGATGCCCACCGCGCCGCATGAGCGGGAACAAAATCAGCTCTTCCTTCTTCATGTGCACCTCGAGTTCCCCGGCCATCTCCACCAGCAGATCTCCGATACCGTGCGGCGCGGTGGGATGCGTCCTGTGGACCGCCTCCACGCGGCGAGCCAGCTTGATCAGTTCCGGCAGTTCACGGCGATGGACGGCGTGATAGCGCGTCTCGATCAGCGCGGTCAGGTCTTCGATGCTGTCAGGGTGCTCGGAAGGTGCTGCCGATTGGCCGACATCGTATAACTCCCGCTCGACATCAGACAGCGCACCCGCTCTCGCGGCCACGGCCTCAGCCAGCGACACCCGGCCGCCGCAGCAAAAATCCAGCTTGTAATCCCGCGACACCTTGGTGGCGCCGGGAATCGTGGACGCTATTTCGGCGAGAGTCCGGCCAGCGAAACCAGGCTCGGGAGTCGACGGGGAACTCATGATTCACAACCTCCTGGCCCATCGCGACCTGGGCCTGAAAGCACCCCGGCCCTGCCAGAATGCCGCGAAACACCGAAAAATGATATCCACGATACCATTTATATGCCGCTATTATGGTATCGTCAATACCAGTTTTCACCACCACGAAAGGTGCTCCCACCCTGGCGAGCAATACCCGCCAGACCCATCTGCAGTGGTGCAGGCGTTCGTCAATCGGGATTTGCCAATGCCACACGAGTACGACGATCCTATCTACCCTGGTGCCCTTGAAGCGGCGACAGCACTCACACTCGAACTCAGTTCGCGCCGGCAAACCGCTGCGCTGAGCGAATTGGCAACCGAGGCGGTGAACGCCGTGTTCTGTACCTGCGTGACCACGGCTGCCGATGCGGCGATCAATCGTCGCGCACCGGTGCACGCGGCGCTGGTCACCGAGGTCCTTCGAGCCGTGGCAAGTCGCCAGCAAAGTGAGCCTACATCCTCGGGAACCGACGATGTTGTTGATCGCGCCTCCCAGGAGTCATTCCCGGCGAGCGATGCGCCAGCCTGGATATGGAGATGATCGCCAAATGGCCCTCAGCGAAGCGGACACGGCCCCCGAAGTGACCATCGATGCGGACGTGGTCGCGCCTTTGCTTGATATGGAGTCCTCTGCCTTCATCGCCGCCGTCAGACGAGGCGCGGTTTTGCAACGAACGGAACGCGGCATTGATCAGGATGCAGGACTGTACCGGATCACTTTCCGCTACGGCCGGCGGCACTGCCGGATCGTCATAAACCCGGCAACCGGCACAATTGCCCCAGGTTGACCGGCGCCGCTGGGATTCGCGACCGTCGATCGACCCGGCGGTCTTGTCCGCCACAGCAGGATGACTTCCGATTAGCGAGGTCGTCCCGCCTCATCTCCTTGTCCTATAGCGCCACGCAGACCGCCGGCGATTGCGTCATCGCCCCCTAATAACTCGGCGCTGTAGCATAAGGCGTGAGCTGTAGCTCGTGCGTCCAGCACGAACGGTCCTGCGTGTGCAGATACCAAAATGCCTCGGCAATCTTCACCGGATTGATCAACAGCTCCGGCCGGTTCTGCGCCTTGGGCAAGGCCCGTGTTCCGGGTGAGTCGATGGTACCGTCTATCACCACATTGGCGACGTGCACACCATGCTCGGAGTACTCCTCGGTCAGCACCTGTGCCAGCGCGCGCATCATCACCCTTGGGTAGTAAAGCGACTCTCCCGTCATCCGCTTCTTGCCGCGCAGCGACTTCGAGTTGTTGGAAAAGAAGAAGGATCCGTTACCCTTCTGCCGCATCGCCGGTAACACTTCCTTGGCGACCAGGAACGGTCCGCGGCTGGCGATATGATGCGCCGTGTCGAACATCTCCACGGGTATATATTCCAGCAGTTCCTGCCCCGGCGGCAGGTCACGGCCTTCAAGGTATCCCGCGTTGTAGATCAGTATCTCCGGCTCGCCGGCATCCTGGCGGATCGTGGCAAACGCCGCCGCAATCGACGCCTGCGACGACAGGTCCAGCTCGACGGTCGTGCATTCGCCGCGCTGTTCCCTGATCGCCGCCGCCAGCCCCTCAGCATTTGCCGCGCTGCGCGTCGTGAGCACGACGAAGCACCCTTTCTGGGCGAATTTCTGCGCGATGGCACCACCGACGCCCCAACGCGCGCCAACCGGGAGGTGGCTATCGTCCAGCGCCCGTCCATGCGCCAACCGGGTGTTGCGGCCATCCGATTGCCATTTGGATGTCGCGCCGATCACCACTGCCACGGGTCTGCCGTTTGTGTTCCGCATACAATTCTCCCCTTTTCACGCCGACCGCTGCCAGCCCCACCAGGCGCACAGTGCGTCACCCATCACAAGCCGTTTGTCCGGCTCACTGAGCCACGGCAGTTCCTCGGTGAACATCGTCACGCATTGCCGCCAGGAGCACGGCATCTTGGAGATGTCGGTACCCCAGAACACCCGTCGCGGCCCAAACGCATCGTAGATCTGCCGTAGATACGTCTGCATCGTGGGAAATGGATACGCCTCCGCCGAATAGCCCGGCGCCCCGGTCGCCTTCACCGCGACATTCGGATATTTCGCCAGCGCCACCAGCTGCGGCATATGCGTCATCGCCGCATGGTCCTTGAGAGTGGTCAGACCGCCACGGCCGCCCAGGTGATCGATGGTCAAACGCAGCCCCGGATGTCGTTCGGCGATACGTCCGATGTCAGCCAAGGAGTCTGTCGCCAGCATTGCGATGGGAACGTTGGCCTTTTCCGCCTCCGTCCACAGCCAATCGATCGTGCCAGCGGCCAGCCACTGCCGTGCCGGATCGTTCAGGAACGTGTAGCGCAGGCCGAGCATTCCCGGCTGCTGGCGCCAACCCGCGATCCGTGCCCGGGACCCTGGCTGGTCGAGCGGCAACGAACCCATAATGGCAAAGCGACCTGGATGATCGCGCACCGCCTTGAATGCCATGTCGGTCGAACGCGGGTCCCAGCCAGGCGGATGAATGACTGCGGCATCGACACCGCCCTTGTCCATCAGCGCAATGGCTTCCTCGGCGGTGAAGTGCGTCACCTGCCAGTGCGACTGATTGCTCGGCAGGCCAGTTCCCCACAGATGGACCTGGGCATCGACGATCTGCATGACGCTCCTCCGCGCACGACGCTTGCTGCTTCACGACAGAAGAGCACGCCATGCCGAGAGTGGCGAGCCGGGCTTGACCTCGCCGCTGCCCGCTCCATGCTTTCGCTATGACAGAACACCGTTTCCGCTCGCTAGACCGGTTGATCCGCCAAGCCAATCAGGCGTCATCGCGAAAACCCGGGTCTGTCGAAATGCTGGCCCGGGTGATCCAGCTGGTAACGTCGGACGGCGCCGACCCTTACCTGGTGCTCGGGGTCCTGGTGGAAGGTGCAGTCCATACGCTGGCCGCGCACATCCCACCCGAGCGCCAGGCCGATGCGACCGAGGAGCTCGGGCGGTTGTTGGTGGAACGGCTGAAGGCGCGTGGGCTGACCTGACCAGGCCAGCCCCGTTGCGTCAGCTTACGACGCGCAGCGCTGGCCGCGCACGCGCCACGAGTCGTCGGTAAACTGCCAGATAATCCTCCGCCATGCGCCGGGCTGTGAAACGACGCTCGAAGCTCTGTCGCACAACCTCGCGCGACATCGCCGCAGCACGCGGTACCGCCGCGATCGCCTGCTCCATGTCATCGACTATCAGACCGTTGACGCCGTGCTCGATGATCTCCGGCACTGAACCCCGATTGAAAGCGATGACCGGAGTGCCGCACGCCATTGCCTCGATCATCACCAGACCGAATGGTTCTGGCCAGTCGATCGGCACCAAGAGCGCGATGGCGCCGCTAAGGAAGGCGGGTTTGTCGGCATCATTGATTTCGCCGACCATTTCGACATGACGGCCGTCGATCATCGGTCGGATCGTTTCCTGATAATAGTCCTGGTCTACCCGGTCCACCTTGGCGGCGATCTTCAGCCCGATGCCCGCCTCGCACGCCATCCGAATGGCCCGGTCCGGCCGTTTCTCCGGGCAGATGCGACCGAGAAAGGCGAGATAGCTCGGGGTTACCGGCTGGGGCGTAAGCAGGTCCTGCGGTAATCCGTGCTGTACCGTGGCGACAAAATTGGCGTTCGGCAAAGGAGCCCGTTGCGCATCAGAGATGGAAATCAACGGAACGTCCGGAAAGCAGTCGTAGATTGGCCGCAATTCCGGCAGATCGAGCCGCCCGTGCAACGTTGTGAGAAACGGTGTATCCTGACGGCTCAGCAGAGAAAATGGCCAGTAATCCAGATGACAGTGCAGGACATCGAATTCGTCGGCGCGTTGAAAGACCTGCTCCAGCAACAGCAGGTGGGGTGCCATTGCGTCGCGCAATTCGCGGTCAAATCTTAGCGCACGGGGCCAAACAGCAGAGAGTTCGGCTTTCGTCTTCGAATCACCACTTGCGAACAGCGTGACATCGTGGCCCATGTCGACCAACTGCTCAGTCAGAAATGACACCACCCGCTCTGTTCCGCCGTACAGCCGTGGCGGTACCGACTCAGTGAGCGGGGCAATCTGGGCTATGCGCATATGAGAGGCCTCTCCCGATGATGTTCTTCAAGCACCGCCGATGTGTCGGTCAGTTCAGGCTTTTGTGCGGCAGGACTTTGCCGAGTTCACAGCTCACGGCGAAGTGAACAGGACAGTGGGGGCGCGACCGTATCGTTGCGCGTTGTGGTAAACGATCAAGCACACTGGTGCGAGGAGGGGACGTGGCGCGCCTCGTAATTGTGTCTAATCGAGTACCGTTGCCGTCAGAACGGGGCCCACGGGCTGGCGGCCTTGCGGTGGCGCTCGCAGATGCGTTGCGCCCTGGCAGCCTGTGGTTCGGCTGGAGCGGTCGTCGCTCTGCTGCCAATGCTGACGTGCGGCTTCAGCGATCAGAAGGCATCAGTTTCGCAACAATCGATCTGAGCGAGGCTGAATACCGCGGGTTCTACGTGTCGTTCGCGAATGGAGTGCTGTGGCCGTTATTGCATTTCCGTCTCGGCCTGGTTGAGTATCGACGCGAGGACTACGAGGCGTACCGCGCGGTCAACCGCAAATTCGCCGACGCGGTCGCAGGATTGCTACGTCCCGACGACCTCGTGTGGGTGCACGATTACCACCTTTTCCCGCTGGCCGAAGAACTCCGGCGACTAGGTGTGCGCAACCGTCTTGGCTTTTTCCTGCATACCCCGTTTGTTCCGCCCGCCCTGCTGCACGCGTTGCCACGTGCGGCGGAAATGCTGCGGGCAATGTGTGCCTTCGACGTCATCGGCTTTCACACGCACTCCTATCAGAGAGCATTCCTGGACTGCGTTCGCGAGATCCTTCCGGTCACCAGGATCCACGAAGGCGGTTTCATGCATGACGGTCGCCATGTTCGCGCCATCGTCGATCCGATTGGCATCGACGCGAAAGGATTCGCCGAGGCTGCGGTGCAGGCGGCGGACAGCCCAGAGACTCTGCGACTGCGCGAGAGCCTGAGCGGTCGTGCGCTGGCACTGGGTGTCGATCGTCTCGATTACTCAAAAGGACTGGTCAACCGCTTCGAGGCATTCGGCAGGCTGCTGGCAAAATATCCCAAACATCGTCGGCAGGTCAGCTTTCTGCAAATCGCCGCGCGATCGCGCGAGGAGTCTGGCAGTTATCAGCGGCTGCGGCGCGAGCTCGACCGGCTCGTCGGAGATACCAACGGGCGGTACTCCGAATTCGATTGGGTGCCGTTGCGCTATATGACCACCACCGTGCGCCGGCAGGTGCTGGCTGGGTTTTTCCGCATTGCCCGACTAGGTATCGTGACACCGCTGCGCGACGGCATGAACCTTGTCGCCAAGGAATATGTCGCGGCACAGGACCCGACCGATCCGGGCGTGCTGATTCTGTCGAGCTTCGCCGGTGCAGCCGAGGACCTGACGGATGCACTGATCGTCAACCCCTTCGATGCAGACGAAATCGCGGATGCTATGCACGAGGGTCTGGCAATGCCGCTCTCCGAGCGTCTGCGTCGCCACGCCGCGTTGCGCGAACGAGTCTGGGATACAACCGCGAGCAAATACTGCGCGACGTTCCTCGCGCACCTGCAGAGCGATGAAACGCCGGTTCCACGGCTCAGGCTTCAGGTTGCCTCATAGGACGTGTGATTGCGATCCCCGCGAAAGGGGGGAAGCGATCTCGCGAAGTACTCCTGGCCCGAGCAGTCCACGCAATGACAATGTAGCCGTACCGCGCTTCGGCGATCCGACTACTCGCAACCATACAGGTCGCGGGCTGCCGACGCGCTGATATAGCCGTTGCGTATGTCGCGTCGCACCTGTTGTGGGTCGCGTCGGCACGGGTCCCCGTAGCCGCCGGCGCCGGACAGCCGGAAACTGACCACGTCGCCGCGGCGAAGCCGGGTCACCTGCTTCGACGCCAGTTCGCTCTCCATTCCATCGCGACGCAGGACAGTGCGCGCCGGCACACCTGCCTTGCCGCCGAACAACCCATAGGGCTGAAACTTATGCCGCTCGCCAAGCAGCGAAAGCGTCGCATCATCGCACAGCAACTCGATGTCCTTGCGTAACCCCGCGCCGCCACGGAACTGTCCGGCGCCGGCACTGTCAGTGATCATTTCCAGCCGGTGCACACGGACAGGATTATTGGTCTCATGCACTTCGACCGGTACGTTTGCGCAGTTCATGACCGGTGACAGCGCCTCCGCACCATCTCTGTCGGCACGGCCACCGTACCCGCCGAGGAGCAGGTCGTACATGATCCAAGGGCGCCCGCTGCGATCGATGCCGCCGATGTTGGGATTTCCCCAGTGCGAAAACGCCGCCATTGCGCGCGACGGATCAGCCTGCGCCAGGGCACCGTTGATCGCCTCGAAGATGCGTACCTGAACCGCAGCGCGGCCACCGCATGGTGCCGGCCAGGTCGCATTGAAGAAACAGCCGTCACGCGCGATGGCGCGAATGACCCGCTCGATGCCAGCGTTGTTGGGAAGGTCGATGCCGGCGAATACACGGATGGCGAAGCTGGCGTAGGCGCGCGTGTAGTTCATGTAGCAGTTGAGCGCCGCCGGCACCTGGTCGCTCGATCGAGAGAAGTCGACAGTCGCCTCGCCATCCTTCAGCGTCACGTCGACAGCGACACGGATCGGTGGCGTATCGGGGCCATAGTCATCCAGGTGGTCTTCGAAGCTGTAGGTACCCTCCGGCAGCCGGCCGATGAGTTCACGTGCGCGCTCTTCCGATCGTTCGATGATGACGTCGATCGCGTCGGCCATTGCCTCGGCGCCATATGATGCGAAAAGCTGGCGCAGTCGCTCACCGCCGACGTGGTTGGCGTTACGCTGTGCCATGAGGTCGCCACGCATCTTGTCCGGCAGCCGGACGTTGCCCAAAATGACGCGCAACAGGTCCGGATCAAACTCGCCGGCATGCACCAGCTTCACCGGCAGCACGCGAATGCCCTCCTGGAACGCCTCGGTCACACCTTGCACCGCCTGCGAGCCTGGCGAGAGACCGCCGACGTCGACGTGATGCGCTGTGGTCACGACGTAACCAATAACGGTAGCTTCCGTGAACACGGGCGCCACGAGGAACATGTCGGGGTAGTGGCCACCCCCGAGGGCCGCGTCGTTGGTGGCGAGCATGTCGCCCGGACCCAGGTGCTGGGGTGGTACGTAGGCCAGCACGTTCTGCACGGCATACGGCATGGCGCCGAGATGACCCGGTGTGAAGTTGCCTTGAGCGATCAGCCGACCCGAAGCGTCGAACAGACCGGTGGAAAAATCCTGGCCTTCGCGAACCGCCTCGGAAAAAGCGGTGCGACGAAGGGCGCTGCCCATCTCCTCGGTGATCGAGTTGAGGCTGCCCCAGATGACCGTCAGAGTGATCGGGTCGATGCTCACCTCGCGGCTCCGATGTCAATGATCAGGTTGCCATGCAATGTCGCGGTGACGCTATCGCCAGGCGCCGCCAATGTCGTGCATTCGGGTTCTTCGATCAGCAAGGGGCCATGAATCGCTGTGCTGGGCTTCATGTTGCTGCGATCGAATACCGGCGTTTCAACCATCCCGCCAGCCTCCGGGAAGTAGGCGGGGCGGGTGGACCCACTCCTTCCGGTCCCCTCCCGCGAGGGAAGCGCGAGCAAGGAAGTCGGAGCTGCACCGATGGTGGCGACGACTGCCCAATCGGTCACTTCGATCGGCGTGTCACGATCGACATAGCCGTATTCCTGCCGGTAGCGGGCAAAGAACGCTTCGCGCATCGCTGGAATATCCGTCACGTCGTCCGGCAGCTCGACGCGGATCTCGAACCCCTGCCCCACGTGGTGCATCGACGCAGCACGCGACAGGGCACCAACACCGTCTGGAACCCTCGCCTCCATCTCCGCAAAGATCGCAGCGATCGTTGCGCGTGCATTCTCCTCCAGCCGCAGCACGTGTGTCAGACCAGCATCCACCTTGTGCTCCGCAGAAAGCAGGCCGAGCGCAGAACCAACACCAGCACCGGACGGAATGATCACGCGTGGGATGCCTAGCGCTCGCGCCAATCGCGCGGCATGCAGCGGGCCTGCGCCACCAAACGCCACCAGTGCATAGCGTCGCGGATCGCGGCCACGCTCGATCGACACGACGCGCATGGCACGCTCCATATTGGCATTCGCGACCGAATGAATGCCCCACGCCGCCTGATGCAGCGACAGACCAAGCGGCGCGGCAACATCGCGTATCAATCCCTCGGCTGCAGCTTCGGCACTGAGCCGCATGGCACCGCCGTTGAAATAATCCGGATTGAGATAACCCAGCACCAGGTTGGCATCGGTGATTGTGGCTGTGTCGCCGCCCCGGCCATAGCAGATCGGGCCAGGATCGGCGCCCGCGCTGTCGGGGCCAACTGAAACCATCCCCATCCGCGTGCGCGCCAGGCTGCCGCCGCCGGCGCCGATCTCCAGCAGTTCGATTGCAGTGATGTTCAGCGGCAATCCACTGCCGGGACGGTAATTCACCGCATCGACTTCGAATGTCGGTGTCACCACCGGAACACCGTCGTCGATCGCACCGAGCTTGGTCGTGGTGCCTCCCATATCGAAGCTCATGATATGCGAAAGACCTTCCGCCGCGCCCACTCGCGCCGCCATCAACACGCCCGCCGCCGGGCCGGACTCGACACAACGTATCGGCGCCTCGCGCGCCTGGCTGGCAGACATCAGCCCGCCATTTGACTGCATCATCGCCAACTCCGGACGAATGCTGAGTTCGCCGAGCGCGGTTTGCAGCGCCGCTATGTAAGAGGCCACGATCGGCTTGACGTAGGCGTTGGCGACGGCGGTACTGGTGCGTTCGTATTCGCGAAATCTTGGCGACAGCTCGGACGAAAGTGTCACCGCGCAATCCGGCATCAGTGCGGCGAGTATTTCCCCCATCTGTCGTTCATGCGACGGATTGGCATATGCGTGCAGAAAGGCCACAGCGATGGATCGATAATCTGCATCACTAAGCCGCATTGCCACTTCGCGCGCATGGTTCGCATCAAATGCCGTGACGACCGATCCATCCGGTGCCACGCGCTCCGTCACTTCGAAGATGTCGGCGCGTTCAATCAGTGGAGCCGGCTTGTCGATGTGCAGATTAGTGGTGTCGTGGCGCTTCTGCCGACCGATGATCAGTACGTCGCGAAAGCCCGACGTGGTGATCAAGGCGGTGCGGCTGCCCTTGCGCTCTAGGATCGCATTGGTGGCGATCGTGGTCGCGTGCAGAACGCCGGCAATGGCCGAGGGGACGAACGCACCGATGCCTATCCGTTCGGACAGACTGTCGATCACCGCGGCGGCCGGGGCATCAGGGCTCGTCAGCACCTTCCACACCGCCAGCACGCCAGTGTCGGTATCGGATAACGCAAAGTCGGTGAACGTGCCGCCGATGTCGAAGGCAAGCTGTAGCATTCCGTTACGGTTCCTTCACACGGTCGTGATAGTCAATGCCTAGGGTGCGCCATGTTTCTTTGCTGCACTGACTATGAAAGGAGACACCATGCACCGTTCCACCGTACTGATTGCAGGCGCGCTCGGGGTTACCCTGGCGGTATCCGCCTGCACGAACCCATACGATCCTGGCCAACGAGCCGTTGGCGGCGGTCTCCTGGGCGCCGGTGCGGGTGCGGCGATCGGCGGCGCCGCGGGTGGTGGCCGTGGTGCGGCGACGGGTGCGCTGATTGGCGGCGCAGTTGGCGCCCTTGGGGGCGCCGCGACGACGCCGCAGCCACCACCTCCGCCAGCATACTATGCGCCGCCGCCCCGAGCTTACTATGCGCCGCCACCTCCGCCGCCGCCCCCGGGCTACTACTCCTACTAGGCGTCGGCGAATACGCCGACCGGTGAACCCAGCACCGGCGCAGCAGTACGAAACAGGCCGCCCATCGTCGGATGTTGTTGCAGCACTGCGGCAGGGCGCCCCTCGCGCAGCGACGTCACGAAGAGCTGCCGTTCGACGAAGCATGGCATGGTGGGACCTGGCACTGGAAACGGCAGCTTGCTCAGCAGTGCACCGGTCGACGAGAAGCGGTTGACGCATGCTGCGGAAGGACCGGCCGACCAGTAAGCGCCTTCAACATCGACCGCGGCGCCATCCGGTCGGCCTTCTTCGTTCGACAGCGTTGCCAGGACCCGGTGGTTGGCGAGTGCGCCCGTACTGGTGTCAAAATCCCACGCCTCGATGATGCCGGCGGTCGAATCCGAATGGTACATGGTCCGCCCGTCGGGCGACCACGCCAGCCCATTCGACACTGCGTAGCCGTCGGACTTCCGTTCGACACGGCCCCGCGGCGTCACACGATACAGCACGCCCGTCTTCTGGCGCGGCGTGTTCTCATCCATGCTGCCGACCCAGAAACATCCGTCCGGGCCGACCTTGCCGTCGTTGAACCTGTTGGTCGACGGTTCATTGACCGGTTCGGTCAGGTTCTCGATCTGCCTGGTGCTTGGATCGAACAGGACGACCCGATGGCGCAGTGCAACGACCAGCCGACCTGAACGGCAAAGGCCGAAGCTGCCGACCACCTCCGGGAAGTCCCAGTGGCTCCGAGCGCCGTCATCGACCGACAGCGTGTTGATGCGTCGGCCGGGAATGTCACAGAACAGCAGCCGTCGCGTCGACGCATCCCACACCGGTGACTCACCGACGCCACATCGAGAATCCCAAACGAGTTCGAATTCGCCCATGCTCAGCTCCGCCTGATGTTCCAGAACACCGGACTGCCTTGCAGCATGCCGGTCAGGTTCGCCTGGTAAGCCGTCGGAATGAAGTACTGCCCCAGCGGGATGTAGGGAACGTCCTCGAACGCCTGCAGTTGCAGCTGATCCGCCAGCGCCTTCTGCGCTGCAAGGTCCGGAGCGCGGAACCAGGAATCGCGCAGCTCCTCGATGCGCGGGCTTGTGGGCCAGCCCACGGTGGCCGCCTTGCCATTCCCGCGCAGGAACACATGACCGGCTGGATTGATCATGTCGAGCCCGCTCCATCCGGTATGGAAAATGCTCCAGCCACCCTGCTCCACCGGGTCGGTCTTGGCGCGCCGCTGCACCAGTGTCGCCCAGTCCATCGCCTGCAGCTCAACATTGGCACCGATCTTGCGCAGCCACTCGCCGGTGATTTCCGCCGCCGCCTTCGACCATGGTATGTCGGACGGCATCAAGACAACGATCTTTTCCCCGCGATAGCCGGCAGCTTCGACGTCGTGCCTGACCTTGGCAAGATCACGCTTGCCGGTCAGCACCTGCATGCCGATGCCGCTGGCAAGCGGCGTATCGGGACAGAAGATGCCGACCTTGTCACGCCACAACGTTTCGTCGGTGCCCACGGCACCGATCATGTAGTCGGCCTGCTCAACAGCCCCCAGCATGGCGCGGCGGATCGCCGGATTGTTGAACGGCGGGTTGAGTTGGTTGAAGCGCAGCGTCGCGATGGTGCCGGTCGGATTGACCGTCTCCACTTTCAGCCGTTGCTGCTTCTTCAACAGCGGCAACAGGTCGGCATTCGGCGTCAACCACCAGTCGATTTCCCCATTCTGCATCGCCGCGGCGACAGTGCCCGCATCAGGCATGATGCGCCACTCTATGCGTTCGATATGCGCGATCTTCGGGCCCGCGGTACCGTCCGGTGTGCCGCTGGTCCGCGGCACATATTTCTCGTTTCGCTCGTATACCACGCGCGAACCCGGCACGCGTTCGTCGGGCTTGTAGCGATACGGGCCGCTGCCGACCATCTCGGTGACCTGCTTGTACGGGTCCGTGCTGGCGAGACGTTCGGGCATGATCGGGCACATGCTGGGCGGAGTCTTGGCAAGCGCGTCGGGCAACAGCGCGAACGGGAATTTCAAGCGAAACTGGATGGTGCGGTCGTCGGGTGCGCTGATCTCGTCGGTCGCCGCGAGCAGCGCCTGACCGAACCCATCGCGCGCACCCCACCGTCTGATCGAAGCGACACAGTCGCGTGCCAGCACCTTCGCGCCGTCGTGGAACATCAGGTCCGGGCGCAGCGTGATACGCCAAACCTTGCCGCCGTCCTCGGCGACCGCACCCTCCGCCATCTGCGGCTGAGCCCTGTACTGACTGTCCAGCCCGAATAGCGTGTCGAACACCAAGAAGCCGTGGTCGCGCGTCTGGTACGTTGTGGTCCAGATCGGATCCAGCACGGCCAAATCAGCCTGGGGAACAAATGTCAGTACCGTCGAACCGGCGGTGCGGGCAATCGCTGGCGCGGCCAGCGCCGCGGCGGCGGAGGCGAGAAAGTTGCGGCGACGCATAGGTGCTCCAGACTAAGCCATTCGGTGTACACCATTGCACTGGCAGAGAGCGTCGTCCAATCGGGATGACTTCTCATTATCGCGGTTCGGTGCCTGCTTGGTCGGGCATCTACGGCTTTCGGGCGATGACCACAGGAAGGACCCGAGCCCCCGCCTCAGACCAAGAACCAAATCGACCTTGGGCGCAAAATCGTGTCCCAAGGCATGCCATTAGACCGAACTCCTGCAACCTATGGGCGCCCCGCTCCCGGTGAGATCAAGTTTGCCAACGTGGGCAAGGTACGACCGTCGACAACGGCCTGCCTACGGTGCCCCGCGTGACTTAGCTATAAGTGAGAATTCTCATCATGTTGGAGTTGATACATTCTCCTGCTCGGCAGTCTGAGCATTTGACGATGGCCAGGCCATTGGTCGCCATTGCGACCCCGGTTTACAATGGAGAAACGTATCTCGAACAAACGATGTCGTGCGTCCAGTCCCAGACATATCCCAATCTGGTTCATTGCTTGCTGGACAACGGTAGTACCGACGCTACCCCACGAATCATCGAGAGTTTCAAGAACCGCGCGGTCCCGCTGATCGTCGGCAGAAATGCCAGGACTGTTCCGCACTGCGAAAGCTGGAATGGCGCCCTAAACCTGGTGCCTGTGGAAGCAAGCTACTTCAGGGTGCTGCCAGCGGACGACCTGATCAGACCGGACGCGATAGAGAAAATGGTCGAGCTGGGTCAACGATACCCTCACGTCGACATGATCAGCTGTCAGGAGGTGCGCGGTCACGAATTGATTGGCGAGGATCTGCCGTCGGATCGTTGTCTCTTCAGCGGCAAGTCCATTGCCAGGGGCCTGCTGCTGAGTGCCACCAGCTTCTCGGTGACTCACAGCTTGTACAGGCATTCAAAGAATGGAGCCTTACACAAGTTCTACGATGGAGAAATGTTCGGCTCACGGCTACTGGCGTTCGATACCGATGCGGCATTCAGGACCATGATCAGCAGTCAGCAGGTCGCACAGGTGCACGAACCTCTCGCCACAACGCGTCAGCACTCGGACTCGATTACATCCACTCAGGCGATACCGAATGCCTTGGATCTCTGGAGTCATCTGCAGCTGATGGAACGTTGGGGCCCCTCGGTCTTTACTCCAGAAGAATACGGCAAATATCGCAGGAAGCTCCTCAGGTACTATTATCGGAACCTTCTTCTATGGAAGGCTCAGGGCAAGAATGAAGTACTATCGATGCATAATGACTGGCTAAGGAAGGCATCTGCCACGCCGTCGGTATTTCAATACGGCAACGCAGTAGCCGAGTGGCCATTCATTCGTCTGGCGCGGAAACTGAAGGGCCATATCCGCTACCAGTTCGACTAGTGGTCGGGCGCAAAGTCTCTCCAGACTGCCGTCGCCATGATGAAGGACATACCGATTCCATGAGCACTGCCATAGTATATGTCACCGACCACAAGGGATACGAGCTGACGCGCCATTCAGCGGCCTCGGTACTTCTGACGCAGGCGTCGCGGCATGATATTCACATCTTCTGCAACGGATTTCTACCCGGCGCCGGTGATACGTTGGGTACTTTGGCAGAAAACACTGGTGTCAGGCTGGAGTTTCACTCGATCGAAGGTATCCAGGCGCCACCGGAACTTCGCAGTCATATCACACCTACCACCTTGCTGAAATTCGACACGATAGACCGTATGTGCAACGAGTATGCCCGCGTGTTGTACATGGACGGTGACATACTTGTGTTCCGTGATCTTGCGCTCGATGACGTGTCGCTGGACGGGAACATCGTCGGAGCGGTGTATGACATAGCGGAATGCGGCGGCATGACGGATCCGCAGTTTCACATCAACTGCGCAACTTCCGGTCGTTCGCCGCACTACTTCAACGCTGGTCTTATGCTGGCCGACTGCGCCCTGTGGCGCACGACATCGGGGCTACGTGCGCAATATTACGCCTTGCTCGATGCGCATGCTGAATCGTGTGACTACTATGCGGACTGCGTCACCAGTGATCAATGCGTTTTCAACCGCATTTTCGAGCGGGGCTGGAAGCGCCTGCCGCTTGGCTTCAACACGCAGGGTTGCGCCCTGTTCACGGAGCACTGGGACTATGCCTCTGTCAGGCACTACGTGGGGCCGCGAAAGTTTCTGCCGGTGCGGCGGTGGCGAACAGATGCCCGTGACCTGGATCTGCTGAAGCGCGTCAGGTCATCATTGCAGCTGCCAAGGCTGCATGGAGCCGGTAGTGGGATCGCCTACGAGCTCAACAGGCTCCGCAATCACAGGCTGGTGCACGCCGCCAATGAGGCTATTGCACGGGTCGAGATGATGGCGGCTCAGGCGATGCAGCATGGAAGCTGCGCTTGCAATCCGCGTGTAGAAAGACTCGGCCAGCTGCAGCGCGGCAGAGGTGTGGCGGCGGGCGTCGCGTAACAGACCGCCGCCGGTCCGACCGTCTCACACCTGATCGTAATCGATCACCACGCGTGCGGTGATCGGCCTTGCCTGGCAGGTCAGCACGTATCCCGCCTGCAATTCCCAAGGCTCGAGCGAGTAGTTGACCGCCATATCCACTCTGCCTTCCACCAGCCTGGCGCGGCAGGTGCAGCACATTCCCCCCTTGCACGAATAAGGCAGGCTTCGCCCCGCGCGGATCGCGGCATCGATGATCGCCTCACCGTCCGCCACCGGAAAATCGAACTGAGCGCCTTCGCTGATCACCGTCGCGATCGCCTTCGCCGGCGCACTCGGCGGGATTGTCGCCGGGCGCGGCTGTCCACCAACGCCGGGGGTGAAGCGCTCGATATGCACACGCTCGCGCGGCAGGCCGAGTTCGGTCAGCGCTGTCCCCAGCCCCTCGATCATCGGCTGCGGCCCGCAGATGAACGCCTCATCGACGCTCGACACCGGCACCACCGCACGCATCAGCGCGCCGATCTTCTCGACATCGAGGTGACCGTTCAGCATCGGGATGTCCTGCTGCTCGCGCGACAGCACATAGAAGATCGAAAGCCGCGCGAGATAGCGGTCCTTCAGGTCCTCCAGCTGTTCGCGAAAGATGATGTCGGCCGTTGTGCGACTGCCGTAGAACAAAAAGAAACGCCCGGTCTCGCGCCGCAGCGCCGTCTTCAGGATGGCCATGACAGGCGTGATGCCCGATCCGGCCGCAAACGCGACCAGCGTACGCGACGAGCCTGGTTCGATCGGCACGCCGAATCGGCCGTCAGGTGTCATCACATCCAGGCTGTCGCCAGGATGTAGTCCCTCACTGACCCAGCTGGAGAATGCGCCGCCCGCCAGCCGTTTGATGACGACCCGCAACTCGCCGTCGTCCAGGCCGGAGCAGATCGAATAAGACCGCCGTACGTCCTCGCCGTCGATCGTTGCGTGCAATGTCAGGTACTGGCCGGGCGTATAGCGATAGTCATCGCGCAGTGACGCAGGCACGAGAAAGGCGAGCGAAACCGCATCAGGCGTCTCCTGCCTAATCTCGCTGATCGTCAATCGGTGAAAGCGCGCCGCCATGTCGGGTGTCTTGCGCGCTCAGCCAGCCAGGCACAAGTCTGTGGCATGCGACAGGCGCACCATCGGCTGACGGTTGCCACCAACGGACCGGGGCTGGTTGATGTCACGGACAAGGTTTCGCGTTGGGTCAAAGCACAGGCCATCCGGACCGGGCTGCTGACGATCTGGTGCCGCCACACCTCCGCTTCGCTGCTGGTGCAGGAGAATGCCGATCCGGATGTGCGCGCTGATCTCGAGGCGTTCTTCCGCCGCCTGGTGCCGGAGCACGCCGGCTACCGGCATGAGGACGAAGGGCCCGACGACATGCCGGCCCATATCAAGTCGGCGCTGACCCAGACGCAACTGACGGTCCCGGTAGACGAGGGTAAGCCCGTGCTCGGTACCTGGCAGGCGATCTACCTGTTCGAGCATCGTGCCGCACCGCATAGCCGCGAACTGGTGCTGCATCTGATCGGCGCGTGACCCGCACTACACGGTCTTCGCGCTGCGACCCAGACCGTCGAACAGGTCCAGCATCCGTTCACGCCATGCTGCGACAGGATCATCGGCAGCCAATAGCTCGAACCTGCTTGCGCAGCGCGGCCATTGCAGCGTGCCGAATACAATGTAGTCCGCATAACTCGCCGCGGCACCGCCAAGCCATGCCTGCCTGGCCAGTACCAGCCTGACCGGAAGCAGGGTGGCGCGAAACTCCGTCACCCGCTGCTCGCGGTCCGCCTGTAAGGTCTCCAGTGTCATGCCGAACCGTGCTTCGCGGCTTTCGCGGAAATATGCACGGTCCTGCGGCGCCACCACGTCCAGCAGGTCGCGCAGGATCAGCCGCGCGATCCCACCCAGCATGACGCCATCAGCCCATGCATTGATGAAGCGCGCATGCGCCCTCCCTGTCTCGCCGCCGAACAGGCTCGGCCGGTCGGGATAACTGGCCTCCAGATAATCGGCGATGGCCCAACTGTCCGATACGACGCGGTCGCCATCGCGGATCACAGGGACGCGTCCCTGTCCGGAGAAGGCCAATGCTGCCTTCTCGGTGAACCGCCAGGGGATCGTTTCGACCGCCAGCCCTTTGTGCGCCAACGCGATCCTGGTTCGCCAGCAGTACGGGCTGAACCGGAGCGCCGGGTCCGCCCCGGCTAGGTCATGCATAATGATCGCCATGCGTCGCTCCCCTTGTTGCCGGCGTCGTGATACATATCGGCTGCGAGGGAGAGAAATGTTGCAGACTGGGCTAGCCTCAGCCATCCTGATCAGTTCGCCACCGCAATGGCGGTGGGCGCCATGAACATTCTCGCGCCACCGAAGGCGCGCCTCGGTATCGAGGTCGTCCACGATCTGGTATGTCCGTGGTGTTTTCTCGGCGTTCGCCGGCTGATGCGCACGCTGCGGCGCCGGCCCGACCTTCTCTTCGATCTGACGTGGCGGCCATTTCTGCTCAACCCCGATATGCCTCGTAGTGGCATGGCCCGTCCGGATTACGTTATCCGCAAATTCGGCGGCGAGGAGCGTGCCCGGCGCCTCTATTCGTCGATCACCGAGATTGGTCGCGCCGAGGGCATACTGTTTCGTTTCGACCGCATCCGCCGCACGCCCTCGAGCATCGATGCACATCGTCTGGTCCGGTTCGCAGCGCGCTTCGGCCAAGCGGACGCAATGGTGGATGCGCTGTTCTCGGCGCATTTCACCGACGGTCTCGACATCGGCGATCCGGCACTGCTGCTGGCGATCGCTGCGGCCTGTGGGTTGGATGCGGGGAAGACCCGCCGCTTCCTGGCCAGCTCGGATGAGATGGACGCAGTGCATGGCGACAACCTGCGGGCGCATCGGCTGGGCATCAATGGCGTACCGTGCTTTGTCATTGCGGGCCGCCACGCCATTGCCGGGGCACAGGAGCCGGAAGTGATCGAGCGCCTGCTCGACGTTGCGGCGGTCGAAGCTGCGGAACTCTGAACGCCTTACGCTGCCTTCGCCTGTCCTGCAATTCGCTCCAGATTTCCCAGTGTGTCTCGTGCAAAGCGCAGCCGCGTCGCCACGTCCATCTCTCGCGAGATCGCCAGCTTATGGTCCGGCCGCAGCCGCACCAGTCCACCCTTCGAGGCCAGCCACGCCACCAGGCCGGCCGGGTTGGAAAATGCGTTACCGCGGAAGCTCAGCAACATGCCCTTTGGCCCTGCTTCCAGCTTTTCCACGCCAGCGTCGCGACAGGCACGCTTCAGCGCCACGACCTGAAGCAGGTTCTCCACCTCCTGCGGCAGCGGACCGAACCGATCCACCAGCTCTGCTGCCATTGCTTCGGTCTCGGCATCCGAGGCCAGCGCACCGATGCGGCGATAGAGGCCAAGTCGTACCGGCAGGTCGCGCACATAGTCTTCCGGAATAAGCACCGGCAGGCCCAAGGAAATGTTCGGTGTCCAGTCGCGCTCCTGCCCCCCGCGCCGGCCCTCGCCGGCGCGCAGGTCAGCGACCGCGTCTTCCAGCATCTGCTGGTACAGCTCGATGCCGACTTCGCGGATGTGTCCTGACTGTTCGTCACCCAGCAGGTTGCCGGCGCCGCGGATATCCAGATCATGGCTTGCCAGGGTGAAGCCAGCGCCCAGTGCATCCAAGGTCTGCATCACTGTCAGCCGCTTCTCGGCGGCGGCGGACAGACGCATGTTCGGCGGCCAGGTCAGATAGGCGTAGCCACGCTGCTTGCCGCGTCCGACGCGTCCACGAAGCTGGTACAGCTGACCCAACCCGAACATGTCCGCGCGATGAATCACCAGCGTGTTCACCGCCGGCATGTCCAGCCCGCTTTCGACGATATTGGTGGACAGCAGGATATCGTAACGGCCATCACCGAATTCGGTCATGACTCGCTCGAGTTCCGTTGGCGGCAGACGGCCATGCGCCTGTGCCATGCGTGCCTCCGGCACGATCTCCGACAGCCGCTCGGCAATGCGCGGCAAATCCTCGATGCGCGGCACCACGCAGAAGACCTGTCCGCCACGGAATCGCTCGCGCTGGATTGCTTCGCGCACCACCACCGAATCGAACGGCATGATGAACGTGCGCACCGCCAGCCGGTCAACCGGTGGGGTGCTGATCAGGCTCATCTCTCGCACGCCGGTAAGTGCCAGTTGCAAGGTGCGCGGTATCGGCGTCGCGGTCAGCGTCAGCACGTGCACATCGGCCTTGAGCTGTTTCAGCCGCTCCTTGTGCGCCACACCGAAATGTTGCTCCTCGTCGACCACCAGCAGGGCGAGATCGGCGAACTCGATCGACTTCGACAGCAGCGCGTGCGTGCCGATCACTATGTTGACTGTGCCGTTCTTGATGCCCCGCCGGACCTCAGCGGCCTCCTTCGCGCCCACCATGCGCGAGAGCTGCGCAACCTTCACCGGCAACCCGGCAAACCGCTCCAAGAAAGTATGGTAGTGCTGGCGCGCCAGCAACGTCGTCGGCACCACCACGGCGACCTGCGCTCCTGACATTGCCCCGACGAACGACGCCCGAAGCGCCACCTCGGTCTTGCCGAAGCCCACGTCGCCGCAGATCAGCCGATCCATCGGCCGTCCACTCGCCAGGTCCTCCAGCACATCGGCAATCGCGCGCGACTGATCGTCCGTCTCCGCGAACGGGAACCGGGCGCAGAACTCATCCCAAGCGCCCTCTCCTGACGCCATAATCGGCGCGTCGTGCAGCTTGCGCGCCGCGGCAATACGGATGAGCTGGTCCGCCATGTCGCGGATGCGCTGCTTCATGCGCGCCTTCCGCGACTGCCAGCCGACCCCGCCAAGCTTGTCCAACGCAACGCCCTGGCTCTCCGAGCCAAAGCGCGACAGGACCTCGATATTCTCCACCGGCAGATAAAGCTTCTCTGCGCCGTCGTAGATCAGCCGCAGACAGTCGTGCGGTGCACCGGTAACGGACAGTGTCTCCAGCCCGTCGTAGCGGCCGATGCCATATTCCTGATGGACAACCAGGTCGCCCTCAGCAATCTCGGTGGCTTCGGCGATGAACTGGTCTGCGCGCTTACGACGGCGCGGCGGGCGGCTGATGCGTTCGCCCAACAGGTCCTGTTCGCCGACCAGCGCAAGCTCATCAGCGACGAAGCCACGCTCGACTCCCAGCGTGACCAGGGACACCGAACCCGGCGGCCTGCGCCGGACTGCAGCCCAGTCGTCCTGCAGCGCGGGGTCCTTGAAGCCGTGCTCGCGCAACAGGTTGGCGAGCCGTTCGCGCGAACCGCGGGTCCACGCGGCAACCACGATCCAACGCCGCTCGCCACTCCAACGCTCGGCCTGGGCGCGAAGCTGGTCGAAAACGTTGGTCCCTGGACCACCGCCGCTCTGGAAGAAGACAGGGCCAGGACGGCCTCCACCGTCGATACCGACTGCGCCGTCTGGCCGCGCGAAGGGCGAGAACGCAAACAAGGGCCCACCGGACAGCATGGCGTCCCAGCCGTCCTGGTCCAGATACAGCCGCTCGGGTGGCAACGGCCGATAAGGCACTTCCCCATCCCGTGGCAGCATACGGCGCGCGGCGTAGTGATCAGCGATCATCTCCAGCCGCGCTGCCAACACCTCGTCTGCCTGGTGGTCCAGGCTGACCGATGCCCCCGGCACGTAATCGAGCAGCGTCTCCATATGCTCATGGAACAAAGGCACCCAGTGTTCCATGCCCGGATGCCGGCGCCCATCGGAGATGGACAGATAGATCGGCTCTTCCGCCGCAGGCTGACCGAACAATTCGCGCCAGCCGGAGCGGAAGCGCGAAATCGCGTCCTGATCGAGCGGCACTTCCGAAACCGGCCGCAAAGTCAGCCGCTGGCGGCGATCGGCGCTGCGTTGCGTGGTCGGGTCGAAAATGCGGATCGATTCGATCGTGTCCCCGAACAGGTCGAGGCGCACGGGGTCAGCCTCGCCGGCTGGGAACACATCGATGATCCCGCCGCGCATGGCATACTCGCCTGGCTCCATCACGGTGCCGGCCCGGCCATAGCCGTTGGCCTCGAGGAAGCGCGCCAGTTTCTCCGGATGCACGGTGCCATTGGTGCGCAGTTCCATGCTGGCACCGGAGAACGCCACGCGTGGAGGAACGCGCTGCACCAGCGCATTCACAGTTGTCAGCACGATGCGCGGTCTGGTGGGCTTCTCCAACAGCCGGGTAAGTGTGGCGATACGCTCTGACACCAATGTCGGATTCGGCGAAACCCGGTCATATGGCAGACAGTCCCAGGCGGGGAACCGCAACACCTCGGCTTCCGGCGCCACGAACGCCAGCGCTTCGGCCAGTCGTGCCATGCGGGCATCGTCGCGAGTCACGTGTAGAATCGGGCCGGCGAATTCTCCTCGCCGTCGCGCGAGCAGGAACGCATCCCAGCCTTCCGGCGCGCCAAAAACCGGGGTCACGGTCACTGCGCCCATCCTCCCCCTCCCCTTGCGGGAGGGGGCTGGGGGGAGGGGGTCGAAGACCAGTCGCGAGGCCCCCACCTCGCCTCGTCGCGGACCCGCCGCAGCATCTCCGGCGCCTCGTCAGGCAGCGGGATGCGGCCAGTCAACCAATCGGCCAATTCGTTATCAGGCACCTCCAGCAGCGCCTCCACGGCGGCAAGCTCCAATTCGTCGAATATCCCTATGTGTCGCCGGACGAACCCGCCGAGCAGGATATCGTTCTCCTGCGTCCCTCGATGGGTGGCGCGATACAACAGCCGCCGGCGCCTCGTATCCAGCGAGGCTGATTCTGGTTCGCTCATGGGCGCAGTGTCATATAGCCGCGCGATAACCGCATGTCAGCCCGTGGATCATGATCCGCTTACGCCGCTGTTCTCGCCGCTGACCGCGCTGAAAGGCGTCGGCCCGGCGGTCGGTGCGCTGATCGGCAAGGCTGCCGGTGGTGAGCGGCTGATCGACCTGCTGTTTCACCTGCCCGAGTCGTACGTCGATCGACGTCAGCGACCAACCATTGCCGCCGCACGTCCAGGTCAGATCGTGACACTGTCGGTGGAGGTGGTGCGCATAGAGCCACCAGCGAATGATCGGCAGCCCTGGCGAGTCGTGGTCAAGGATGCCACCGGCAGCGCCGAACTGGTCTTCTTCAAATTCAATCGTCAGCGGCAGATGCCAGTGGGCGCCCGGCTGCTGGTGTCCGGCAAGATCGACCTGTTCGGCGGACGCCGTACCATTTCGCACCCGGAACACGTGGTTCCGGCGGATCGGTCCGACCTGCTGCCGACCATCGAGCCGATCTGGCCGTTGACTGGCGGCCTTTGGCCACGCCAGGTGGCGAGCGCGATGGCGCAGGTTCTTGCCCGGCTGCCATCATTGCCTGAATGGCATGACCCCGCCCTGTTGCTACGCGAAAAATGGCCTGGCTTCGTCGAGGCGCTGCGGGCGGTCCAAGCTCCCGCCGCGATGCCGACGAATGCCAGTCGAACTCGGCTCGCATACGACGAGTTGCTGGCGGACCAGGTTGCGCTCGCCCTGGTGCGGGGCCGGCTGCGCGCCAGGCCCGGGCACAGCCTTACCGGAAACGGCAGTCTGCGAGCCAGGGCGTTGCACCGCTTCGGCTACACGCTCACCCGATCTCAGCAGCAGGCGCTGGCAGAAATCGACGCCGATCTCGCCTCCAGCCGACGCATGCTCCGCCTGCTGCAAGGCGACGTCGGGTCCGGCAAGACGCTGGTCGCGACGCTAGCAATGCTGTGCGCGGTGGAGGCGGGCAAACAGGCCGCACTGATGGCGCCGACCGAAGTGCTGGCGAAGCAACACCACCGCACGCTTTCGCGCCTGTCGCCCGCGCCTGTGGCGCTGCTGACCGGTGGCGTGAAAGGCCGTGCGCGCGCGCAGCTGTTGCGTGGGTTGAAGGACGGATCGGTGCCGCTGGTTGTCGGCACCCACGCGCTGTTTCAGGAGAGCGTCGAGTACCACGACCTGGCCCTGGCGGTCATCGACGAGCAGCATCGCTTCGGCGTCGATCAGCGGCTGCTGTTAGGCAGCAAAGGCGAACTGACCGACGTGCTGGTGATGACCGCAACGCCGATCCCGCGCACCCTGCTGCTGACTCAGTGGGGCGAGATGGACGTGTCCCGCCTGATCGAGAAGCCACCTGGCCGTCAGTCCGTGCGCACATCGCTGCATTCGCTCGGCACATTGCCTGAGCTGACGGACGCAGTGGCACGCAAACTCGACGAGGGCGCGCAGGCCTATTGGATCTGCCCACTGGTGGCGGAGAGCGAGGCGGTCGATCTCGCGGCAGCCGAGGCCCGGTTTGCGGTGCTGCGCGAACGGTTCGGCGATGTGGTGGGGCTGGCGCATGGTCGGCAGGACGCTGCGGTGCGCGACGCGACCCTGGCGGCGTTCGGGCGGGGCGACTGCCGCTTGCTGGTGGCAACGACCGTTGTCGAGGTCGGCGTCGATGTGCCGGCCGCGACGGTAATGGTGATCGAGCACGCCGAACGCTTCGGCCTCGCGCAGTTGCACCAGCTGCGTGGCCGCGTCGGGCGTGGCTTGGCGTCGAGCTTTTGCCTGCTGCTGCACGAGGATTGGGTGAACGAGGCAGGCAAGCGCCGGCTGACGCTGCTGCGCGATACGGATGATGGCTTCGTTATCGCCGACGAGGATTTTCGGCTGCGCGGCGGCGGCGATTTGCTGGGAAAGAAGCAGTCAGGTTTGCCGGCCTTCCGGCTGGCTGATCCGATCGAGCACGAGCCGTTGCTGCATATGGCGAACCGCGATGCCGCAGTGCTGCTGGGCAGGGACCCGAAGCTGGCGAGCCAGCGTGGGCGGGCCATACGCGTGTTATTGCGGCTGTTCGAGAAGGCGGCGGCGATGCGAACATTGGCGGCCGGGTGATCGCTTGGAGCAGCCGTTCCCCTCAGGCTGCGGGTGCAGACAGGGAGAGCGCCGGGACGGCGGGAGCGTCAGCGCCGCCGAGCAGGCGTATCCCCGCCGCCAACGCGCTTTCGACGCAGAGGTCCTGCATCGACTCGCTGCACGACAGCACCGCCGCCGCGCGCGGCCCGGCTGGTGCGTATTCGGCCGCCGGTGTTGGGCCGAACAAGCCAAGCGTCGGGGCACCGGCCGATGCGGCCAGGTGCATCAGGCCGGAGTCGTTGCCGACGAACAGGGCACAGCACGCGAGACAGGCGGCAACCTCCGGTAGGCTGAGGCGTCCGACCAGGTCGATGGCCTCGGGCAGTGCGGCCAACAAGGGGGCAGCCAGGGCGCGCTCCGCCTCACCGGGACCGGCGAAGATGACCGGGCGCGCTCCAGGCAAAGGCCCACGGACCAGCGCCCGGTACAAGGCGGCAAAGCGGGCGGGCGGCCAGGTCTTGGGTGCCCAGTTGGCGGTGGGTCCAAGGCCAATGAACCGCTGATGGGGCGGCAACAGAGCGGCGGCGCGCGCACGGTCCTCGGGCGCGGTCCAGGCGACGGGCAGCGGCGGCGGATCGAGGCCGAGGACCGCGCCGAGCTGGGCAACCTTGTGGCCCGGCCGGCGCCGCATGACAGCGCGCCGGCGCGTCGGAACCATCCAGGCTATGGTCGAGCCGCGGATGTCCACCACCAGGTCCCAATGCGTGCAGGCGACCGAGGCCCAGAACGGCAGCCAGTGCAGCCGATAGGGAAGCTTGTCGAGCACGATGGTGCGGTCGCGATTGGGCAAGCGTGCGAATACCCCCTCGGCCACCGGCCCACACGCGATGGTGAAGCGCGCCGCCGGGTGGCTGCGGATCAAATGATCCAGCAGCCCGGTGGACAGCACCGCGTCGCCAAGGCGGTTGGAGGTGACGAACAGGATACGCATCGGGGTGGCATTAGCAGGCAGCGGAACATTGCGCGAGCCGGGCGGGTCTGGGTTAACCGAGCGCAGTCTTGGGAAGGGAGCCGTAGATGGCCGAAGCAAGCGCGCCCCTGACCTGCCCGGGTGGATGGTAGAGCATGCAAACCGCTACCTCGCGAGCGGGGGCCCGGACGGGCATACGTACAAGATGACGCAGCCGGGACGGCCCGAGATGACAGCGCCGTCGCTGCTGCTGACGACCAGCGGACGGCAAGTCGGGGGAGCAGTTCATTTTCCCGCCGTTCTATGGCGAGACGGGCAACAGCTACTTCATCATCGCCTCGAAGGGCGGCGGCGGGCCCCAGCATCCCGGTTGGTATCGCAACATTCTCGCCAATCCCGAAGTCGGGGTTCAGGTCGGCACCAAGAAGGTAAAGGCACAGGCACGAACGGCGACCGGCGACGAGCGCACGCGGTTATGGCAGAAGTCGCTGGAGTTCTGGCCGCCCTTTGCCGACTACCAGAAGCAGACCGAGCGAGATCCCGGTGGTGGTGCTGGATCCGGTTGGATAGAGTAGTTGGCGGGCTTGCCTATTGGTATTGCGTCGCTGGCAGGTGAGCGAACCTCGATCAGGTTTCGCTCGCCGCGAGCTGCCTCTGCGATTGTCAGACTGGACGACGGGAAGGCAGCGAACTGGCTGGCGCCCACAAGCTGAACACTATCACGTATGATCTTGCAGTGTTCACCAGAGCGACGAGTGCTGGACGACCGGGAAGGTCGTCCCGGTGCACCTAGCAATACCCTGGAGGTTTTTGCGCGAAGCAGGCCACGGGCAACAGCCTCGGCGCTGTCAAAGAATAGGCGATATTCTGAAACATCGTGTTCAAGGCAGTTGTGGAATGTGCAGGTGATACGCAACCATTTGCCTTGTCGGAATAGAATTTGGTTGGATCATTGACGAAGCCAGAAGCATTGGCGTTAGGAACATTGGCAATCTGCCCCATCACATAGCAAGCATTGGTATAGGATCCCGAGTCCGTCGAGCAGCCGCCCGTCGAGGTACCATAGGCGATGGAGTAGACCCACGTGCCGTTCTTCGCCGCATTCTGCGCCGCTGTGACTGCCGCCTTGCACTCGTCTTTGGCCAGATTGCTGCTGCCTTGTGCCACCATGTCCGAGGCCGTCGCGTTTGCTTCGCCGTCGGCCAGCAGGATGATCACGTTGCGCGTTCCGGTTCGGGCATTGGCCGTCAGAGTTTGCTGGGCGGCGTTGATCGCATCAGCATAGTACGTGCCAAAACCACCGACCGCTTTCAAGGTGTTCAGACAGTTGACGAGATTGGAACTGGTGTTCAACGCCGTTGCGGTGTCCGAAATCCGATAGTCCCCAGAGAAGGGCAAGAGCTGATAAACAGGAGGCCACACAGCGATGGAGTCACCTGACGACACGGTTTTGTTTGGCGCTAGCGCAGGACTCATCACCGCCGTGGTCTTGGTCGTCGATGCAATGTAGGTACCTGCGCCGATATTGGATGACCCGGACATGTCGGTGACTTGGCCAGGAAACGGCCAGTTACTGACGACAGACGAGGATCTTGCCGCTGTTCCGGTCGGAAAAGGGGGCGTCGAAGTAAAATTTAGAGCAGTTTGACCACTTGAGGTCTTGCTGCTGGTCTTGCCAGTTATTCCGGCATACGCCACGGTCGTAAGGCTGCTGCAAGCGCCAGCCGTTGGCGCGATCTGTACCGGCGGGAATTGTAATACTGTCGCCAAATCCACGGGGTCTGAGCCAGTGCATGTCTCGCCATATTTGCAGGGCCAGAGTTCGCCCAACAATGTCTTGAAGCCTTGGATTGCACAAGCAATTCGGGTCTTGCCGCAGGCTGTATCGTTGTTCTTCATGGACGCCGTGGTATCGAGGATGAACGCAACGTTGAGCGGCGGCAGCGCCTGCCCTGCCGCAAGCGCTATCGCATTCGCGGACAAAGTAACCGACGGTACACCAATAAAACTTGCGAAGAATAGCGGAACGACCGCTGTCTGCTGCACCAGAATGCCATTGGCCGACGTGCTGGGCGTTTGATTGGTCGAGCAGGCCAATCCCCGAGACTGCGCACCGCTGAAGCATGTCAAGGCCGGATAACCGCTCGTCATCGTGGCGATGATGCCTGAGATAGCGTTCTTCCCGCCGGATATGGCACTGTAAGCCTTCGCCGTGTCGATCGGTGTGCCACCAACCCCAATATCCTTGGCGCCAGCCAATGCCGCAGCCTCGGTGGACGCGCGTAGTTTGTTATACGCCAGATAGGCGTAGCCCGCGTCCACCGAGAAGGCCGTCAAACCGAGCAAGCTGAACATACAAATCGTTGCGGCGAAAGCGACGGAGCCTTTTTTGTTCCTCAGCAATTGGCGAAGGGGCTTCATTGTACGCGCTCCGATTGCTGCGATGAGATGCTACAGACGGGTAACATATTGTAGAACATGTTAAGGTCGACGCATGAGTAGGTCAGTTGAACCGTCACATAACCGGTGCCGGCCTGCAGTGCATCGCCGCATGCTGTATTGGTAGTACAAGCTGTCCCATTGACGGATAGAGTTATGCCCGACGTCGACAGGTTCAGTGTCGATGCCGATCCTTGGATTGCACTCATCGCGTCATCGTAAGGCGTTGCACTGACACCGGCACTGAATGCAAATTGCTTTGCCCCAACAACGGCAGCATTTGCCAGAGTCATGTACCTGGCCAGCAGGATACTGAGCTCAGCCCCGACGAAAATCACCATGAACAGCGCCGGGGCCACCAATACGAATTCCAGGGCGGCAACACCACGCCGTTCATGCTTCCAGAATTTGCGCATTGGCTTACTCCATCGCCAGGAGTCCGTCTCGACATACTGCGCCAGGCCGCGCATTGCCTGGTATGCAGCGACAAACTTGAAGCAGCATCTTCAACAATGAGCCTCCCGGGCTACTCGTCCTTGCCTCAAACAGCTTGAATATAGCACACTACGTGATACGGATACAATAATAACGAGAGAAGAAATCATTTATCTCTCCATACAGTTGTATCGATGCATGCAGTTGTATTGTACTCACCGTAATTGCATGCAAATGTATTCTTAAATGAGGTTGTGCTTTATTGACAGTGTCTCAACTTTGAGTTATAAGATCACCCGTTGAGGCGAAGTCGCCCTCGATGGGTGGATCCGTGAACCCACCGTGTCATTCTTCAAGGGAATTCCTGCTATGTTGAAGTTTTATATCGGTGCCCGCGAGGCCGCTCTTCGCCTCCGCGACAATCAGGATGGCGTGGTTTCGTTCGAGTACGTGATCGTGGCGGCTTGCATCGTGGGCGCGGTGCTCCTTGCATTTGGCACCGACACGAGCACCGGTATCGGAAAGGCGTTGAAGGATGGGATCGACGTAGTCGTCAAGAAGATGCCGACCTAATTCAAGGGAAGGGCATTAGATCATTCCCGATGCCCTTCTTATTCCCCGGGATGGCCGATGGTTCGCAACATGGATCTGCTACTCATCATTGCCATCCTGCAAGTCTGCCTCTTGTTGTGCGCGGCGATGTCCGACATTGCCGCGCGCATCATTCCTAACAGGATATGTGCACTGCTTGCGGTCGCGGCGATTGCCCGCCTGCCATTCTCCGACCCGTCGCAACTGATGGTGTCGGTCGCAACGACCGCTCTGCTGTTTGCGATGCTCTTTCTTCTGTACTCCCGCGGCTATCTCGGCGGGGGCGACGTGAAGTTGCTGGGTGCCGTGGCCATCGGTCTGTCGTTTATCGCCCTTCTGCAGCTGCTTACCGCGATATCACTGGCCGGCGGAGTTGTCGCGTTGCTGCATCTTGCATTGCGGCGCCTGCCGCGACCGACTTTACCGCCGGTCGGTTCATCATTTCTTCGCCGTGTCTATGCTATTGAACGATGGCGCAACCTGCGACGTGCGCCGTTGCCGTACGGGGTCGCCATCGCGGCTGGCGGCATCTGGGCCCTGATCATTGGAGCGAACCATGTCCTCTAGTGTGCGTCTCTCTCTGGCGGGGGGGCTGTTGTTTATCGCCGTCGCGCTCGGGTTCCTGGTCCTGAACAAGGATCGTCCCGTTGTCCAGCCGCAGAACGCCCCAGCACCGCCGCCACTCATGGTCAACTATGTCGTCGCCGCCCATCCGTTGCCGGCAGGCACACTGGCGCGCGACGAAGATTTTGCCACGCGCTCGGTCGCATCGGCCGATCTGCCATCCGGCGCAATCGTCGACAGCGCGGAGAACAAGGCTGGTCTGCGCGGTTCGCTGATCCGTGACTATCTTAATACGGGTGATGCGGTGACTTCGGCTGCGGTTCTGCGGCCACGCGATCGCGGCTTTCTCGCCAGCGTTCTCGCTCCCGGCATGCGTGCCGTCAGCATCGCCGTCGATGCCGTGTCCGGCGTATCCGGCCTTGTCTGGCCCGGCGACCACGTGGATGTCGTGCTGACACACGAGATCGAGCACGCAAACGTAGCGCATCGCGCACTGAGCGAGACCGTGCTGTCTAACATCCGGGTCATTGGCATCGACCAGGAGATCGTGCAGGGCGCGAACGGTGCCACAGCCGGAAAGGTGGCACGGACCGTGACACTGCAGGTGCTGCCGGAACAGGTCGAACAGGTCACCGTCGCCGAACACCTGGGCAAGCTTACCCTGGCGATCCGTTCCGCTGTAGAACCCGATGTCATCAGTCCCGGTTCATCGACCTTCGGCGGTGATGTCTCGCCGGCACTGTCGCGGGCTTCAGCCGGCACCACCATGAAGGTCATCGAGGGCGGCAAGGAGACCGACTGGTCGTTCAGAACAGGAGATTCCCGTGGACGGTAGCATTGCAGTTTCCATGCAGCCGGAGCGGTCGTTCCTGCGCTGCGATCGGATCGTCGCCTTCGTCAATGATGAAGCCACTACCACGGCCCTGCGCACCGCACTGGACGATGCCCACCTGGATCTACGGAAGGGCAACATTCGCCACGCTATCCGGATGCTCGAGACCGACTACGAGCTGGCCTCGCTGATCGTGGACATCAGCGGAATCGATGATCCGATCAAGGCGCTGGAGGATCTGGCACGCGTTTGCCCGACCGATGTTCCGGTGGCGTTGATCGGTGACAACAGCGACATCGGATTCTATCGCGCCATGCTTCGGATGGGCGCGATGGAGTATCTGTACAAGCCGATCAGTCGCGACATGATCAACCACGTGCTGCGCCCGAAACTGGTTGGCGAGAAGCCGCGTGTCGATCGCAGCGGCCATGTCGTCGCGGTGTGTGGCGCGCAGGGCGGGGCGGGCGCGACCAGCATCGCAGTCAATCTCGCCTTGCAGCTGGCTGATACCACAAAGGCCAGGGTTGCCTTGCTGGACCTGCATCTGCAAGGCGGCGAGACCGCGGTGATGCTCGGCGTACAGCCCGGGCCGGGCCTGCGGATCGCGCTGGAAAATCCGGAACGCGCCGACGAGCTGTTCCTGGAGCGTGCGGCAATCGAGGTGAACGATCGGGTGCGGCTGATCGCCGCCGATGAGGCGCTGAATGCCGAGCTGCATATCACCGAGGCGGGCGTTCAGAATGTCGTGCGGCTGCTGCGCAATCGCTTCAACTATGTCTTGGTCGATCTGCCGGTGCCGTTGACACCGGCGATCCAGTCGGTGGTTGCGATCGCCCGAACAGTCCTGGTGTTGCTGGAAGCCGAAGTGACGGGACTGCGCAACGCCAAGGCGCTGCGCAAGGCGGTGAGCCTGATCTCCGACAAGAACCGCATGTTCACGGTCCTCAATCGCGCCGATCGCGCGGGCGGACTGCCGCTGGAGACCATCGTCAAGGGATTGGAGGCGAGGCCGGACATGGTGATTCCCGATCTGGGCAGTGGGATGACCCAGGCCGTCAATACCGGCGTGCCGGCCTTCAGGCACGTACCGAAACTGCGGCGGCATCTTGCACCGATCGTGCAGGAAATCAGCGGCGTCGATACCACGCGCAGAAGCTGGATGAGCCGCCTTCTCAAGAGGTAGCCATGTTCGGTAAGCGAGAAATCGTCGGCAGGACTCCGGCGCCGGAAGAGCCTCAACAGGAAACCCCGGCGCCTCCGCCCGACATCCCGATCTCCCTGCGTGATCGGGTCATCCGCGAGATCGACCCATCGGTGGCGGTGACCGTCGCTCCCGACGTGCTGCGCCGTCAGATCGAGGAGATCATTCACGGCATCGCCAATGAGCAGCGAATGGAGCTGTCGGGGCGCGAGCAGAGCCGGTTGGCCGAGGACATCGCCAACGACATGACAGGCTACGGGCCGCTCAAGCCACTGCTGATGGACGAGTCGATCAGCGACATCATGGTGAACGGTCCCGCCAACATCTACGTCGAGCGCAGCGGCAAGCTGGAACGGGTGGCGGTCCGCTTCCGCGACAACGACCATATCGCCGCAGTGGCGCAGAAGATCGCGGCACGCGTCGGCCGCCGCATCGACGAATCCAGCCCGATGGTGGACGCGAGACTGCCGGATGGCAGCCGCGTCAACGTGATCTTCCCGCCGCTTGCCATCGACAGCCCGTGCATTTCGATCCGCAAATTCCCGACACATCGATTTGACCTGGCAGGCATGGTCGTCAACGGCACCATGACGCCGGGCGTCGCCCGCCTGCTGGAGATCGCTGCGCGCGCGCGTCTCAACGTGCTGGTGTCGGGTGGCACAGGGTCGGGCAAGACCACGCTGTTGAATGCGATGAGCCGGTTCATCGATCACAGCGAGCGCGTGGTTACCATCGAAGACGCGGCAGAGTTGCAACTGCAGCAGCCGCATGTGATCCGGTTAGAGACGCGGCCGCCCAGCCTGGAGGGGACGGGACAGGTCACCCAGCGCGATCTGCTCCGCAACGCTCTGCGTATGCGCCCCGATCGCATCATCATCGGCGAGGTGCGTGGCGCCGAAGCGTTCGACATGCTTCAGGCGATGAACACGGGTCACGACGGCTCGATCTCGACCGTCCACGCCAACAGCGCACGGGATGCGCTGACCCGCGTGGAGAACATGGTGCAGATGGGCCACGTCAATCTGCCGTCGCGGGCGATTCGCCAGCAGATCGTCGGCGCACTGGATGTGATCGTCCAGGCGGAGCGCATGCGCGATGGACAGCGCCGCATCGTGCAGATCGCCGAAGTTGTCAGCATGGAAGGCGAGGTGATCACCACCAACGACATCGCCGTCTTCCAGTTTCAAGAGGAAACCGCTCAGGGCCGGATTACCGGACATTATCAATCGACGATGGCAGTGCCGAGGTTCAAGAGCAGGCTCGCCTATTTCGGTCTGGACCGTGCCTGGGCCGACAGTATGCGGGAGATTTGATATGAACGCCGCCGTCATTATCGGCATCGGCGTGGCCTTGCTGTCATCGATGGCCGGTCTCTGGTTGGCATTCGATGCCTGCAAGCGGCGTCGGATCGAGCGACAGCTTGCCGCAGTCCTGCCCGCGGCAGCCGCGAGACCTCAGACACTTTCGCTGCGCCGGGCGCAGGTCAGGACAAAGTGGCAACTCTTTCACCGCTTGATCAACTACGACCCGGGAATCGTCTACACGATCCGGCCGATATACGCCCTGCTGATGGGAGGCATTGCGTTTATTGCGATCTCCTATGTCGGCACCACCTTTCTGGGGTTTGCGCCACCAACCGTCACCCTGGCGGCCGCCGGTGCCGGTCTTTTGGTGACACGGAGTTTGCTCGGGTGGCAGCAGCGCCGCTTCGCGAACCGGCTGTTTCAGCAGCTGCCTGACGTGGTCGAACTGATCACCAGCACGGTCAAGGCGGGGCTTCCGGTCGCCGAAGCGTTTCGAGTGGTCGCCCATGACATGCCACAGCCCACCGCCGGCCAGTTCGAGCTTGTCCTGAAGGAGCTGGCACTCGGCAGCCAGCCGGAAGACGCGTTGTACGGAATATACCACCGCACGCATGTCACCGAATACAGCATGTTCGCTGTGACGATGGCCGTTCAGACGAAGTCCGGCGGCAGCCTGGCGGAGACCCTGAAAATACTGGGCGACACCGTGCGGCAGCGGGTCGGATTGGCCGGTCGGGCCAAAGCGCTCGCCGGCGAGGTGATCTTTTCGGCGCGCGCACTGACGGCTGCCCCGTTCGTCGTCGGCGGACTCATGTACCTTCTCAACCCAAGAATGATGACCCTGCTGTTCACCGACCACACCGGTCGCATGATGCTGGCGTATGCGGGAACCTCGGTGACCCTGGGTGCTCTGGTTATTCAGTGGATGATCCGACGGGGGACGACGCTATGAACCAGGTTGCCCTCTGGGGTGGTGCCATCGTCTGTCTGCTGAGTGCGGCACTCCTGCTTGGTCGTGAGTGGCAGTTCCGAACGCTCAATGCCCGCGTGGCGAGAGCGATGGCCGACGGGCCGGGACGATCAAGGCCCTTGCTGGCGCTGGCGGAATGGCTGTCCGGCATCGGCGCGCGGTACCGTCGCTTTTACCATCCCGAGAACATCGAGCATCTGAAGACTATGCTCCAATCAGCCGGTTTCAACCCGCACCGGATGACGTCGATTGTCCTCGGCGGCAAGATTCTCAGCATGCTGCTGTTCCCAACTGCTGCGCTGATTCTCAGCATGGGACAACCCTTCAATTCACGGTTTGTATTCGTTCTTTTTGGAGTGGTCGCCGGAATTATGGGGCCGCGCTTGGTCCTCGGACTCATTCGCCGTCGGTTCAATGCCGCCATACAACGCGGCACGCCGGACGCGATTGATCTTCTCGTCGTATGCTGTGAGGCCGGGATGGGCCTTGAGGCCGGCATCGCGCGTGTCACGCAGGAGATGCAGAGATCGAACCCTGCTGTGAGCCGAGTACTCAGCGGTCTGCTGGACGACATGCGGATGCTGCCGGATCGCCGTGACGCATTCGGCAATCTGTCAAACCGATCGACCTGCGAAGGATTGCGGCGGTTCGGCACTATGCTCAATCAAAGTTTGCAGTACGGGACCCCGCTCGGCGAGGCGCTCCGTGCGATCGCCGAAGAGTTGCGACGTGATCGGATCACGCGGCTGGAGGCGAGGGCGCACAAGCTTGGGGCAAAGCTGACCATTCCGATGGTGATCTTCATGCTGCCGGCGATGTTCGTCATTCTGGGTGGAGGTCCGGGTCTTGATCTGATGCACTAGTTGCGCGGGATCCGGTAAACAACCTGCACCGCCTGCCGCGATACGGCCTGCCGGCCGTTACGGTCAGCGGTCGTACAGGACCCGCAGCACAACGAACCACGGATAGCGCGTATCGAGCACCGGTCCTCCCGGATCGGCGAGAAGGCCTTGCTGTGTCACCGGCACGTGCTTCATGGTGACCGCGTGATCGACATTGCCGCCGATGACGCTGATCTGCTGCGGTGCACGCGCGACCACTATGTCGCAGTGTCCGGCAAAGCGGCGTATCGGCAGCCTGTCATATTTCAGCGGATGCCTTTCGCGGGAATAGCAGACGAGGTCGCCGAGAGTTGGAGCGTACTGATCCACGCGCTCCGCCATGAGCGCCCAGCCCGACGTCCGGCCGACCCGCATCTGCTTCGCGATATTGATGTATACGTAGTGTGACGGCGCGTAGGGAAATCGCGCCCCTGCCCCGGCTGTCCGCATCACGTAGCTTATGAAGGCGGCCGACCACGCGTAGTAATCTTCCCGGCCTTCGTCGAACTCCTGACCGGTTTCGTCGTGCATTCCCGTCCAGCCCGATTCGCGGCGACCCGCGTTCTGCCCGAGCCACCAGTATTCCCCGATCCGCTGCCAAGACCCGGGCAGACGTCCAGCATTGTCGCCAGGGTCCGGGTCGGAACCTGCGCGTGGCGGGTCATCATCCACTCGTTGGCCAAACAGACGCCATTCCTGCCCGGCAATGGCAACCGCCTCCGCACGAGTGAATGGCTCAAATGGCACACGCGCGAACGGCGGCGAGTGACTGGCCTGTGTGACGTATTGTGCGGTTGACGGCCCCGCCGCCTCGTCCTGTTGTTCCACGGCTGCCGGCGGCGGTCCCGATGCGCAGGCCCCTACGGAAAGCATCAGGACCAATGCCGGCAAGCGAGGCTGCATAGGACCCCACGAGGTTCTGTCCGAACGACAGAACCGGTACCGGAATGCTCCAGTAGGTTCTGGTCGCAGAACCCTGTATAGAGCTAAAAGCGAAAACGTTACAAAGGGAGTTTTATCGGCGTGACCGCAGCCGACCTACTCGCAGCAGCTACAGATGCGGTCGCGCGAGCAGTCCCCTCTTCCATCCCTGGCGCAGCCCTCGGCGTTGTGACCGCGGCAGGCGACCGCGCGGTCAGCGTCTTTGGCCTGGCGCAGACCGAACCGACCCGAGCGCTGATGCAGCGAGGCACCTGGTTCGATCTAGCCTCTCTCACCAAAGTTCTGTTCACGACGCCCAAGATCCTGGAGCTTGTGACGCGCGGTCGGATCGGGCTCGATGACACGTTGATCGAGGCAATTCCGGACCTGCGGCAATACGATACGGGAGCGGCGGAGCGCAGTCTCACCTTTCGTCAATGCCTCAGCCATCAGACGCATCTGCCTGCAGTCGAGCCGCTCTATACCTATGGCCTGGAGCCGGGAACATTGCGGGCCTTTATTCTCCAGCGGATGTGGCGCGCTGGGCCACCGGTCTATTCCGATATCAATTTCATGCTGCTGGGGATCGCCACAGAACGGCTTACAGGATGCTCCCTGCGCGATATGGCACTGCTGCCTGGACTGGCCTGGGGCGCCGATCCCTGGAACTCCGCCGCCACTGAACGCTGCACCTGGCGCGGTCGGGTGATGCGCGGTGAGGTGCATGACGAGAATGCCTTCGCGCTGGGCGGTGCCGCCGGCCATGCGGGACTGTTCGGCACGATCGATGGGGTTCTCGACGCCGCACAGCGCTTGCTGCAGGGCGCCGACCCATGGGCACCTGAGATACGAAAGCGGCAATCGGCGACGCGGTGCCTTGGCTGGGAAGCCCGATACGAGGGCTGGTCAGGAGGCAACGCCTGCTCGCAAGAGACGATCGGCCACACCGGCTTTACCGGAACCGGCACATGGATCGATTTCCAGCGAGGCGTCGCGTGGGCGCTGTTGACCAATCGGGTGCATCCGACGCGCCACCGCAACACCGGTATCGACATCCTGCGCCGCCTGACAGGCGATCTTATCGTCGGTCGGGTGCCGTGACTCGCACAGTGTGGCATGGCTGCGCCGTGGCCATTCCCGTGTTGCTCGGCAGCATGCAAACGAGCCTATCGGCAACGATCGACGATCTGCTCCGCGCCTACCCCGATGCGTTGGCGGGTTTCGATGGCGACAGGCTGGTCTGGCGCGATGGCACGACGATGCCGGTATCTGATGGACGGCTGGACAAGAGCATGGAGGAGCAATTGCGGCATGGCTCCATCCTGGACCAATTGCGATTAACGTACCCGGCACATTCACCGTTGCTGCCGGCACCGATGGACGATCCTGGCCGGGTCCGCAACAAAGCGTTCTTCGACAAAATGTACGGCGACTGCAAATCGGGCCGACCGGCACTGGAACTTGTGCCTGTGGTTTGGCTGCCGAAGACGTGGGGGCATCCCGTCAGGATCACTTCGGTGAACGGCGTCGACCGCCACCTTGCCGCAATCTCGCGCGAGCTGGACGAGTTGCCGCCGCTGGATAAGAAGTATCTGTACCCGCCAGGCGGGACATATGCTTGTCGATCGGTCGCCGACACAGGCCAGACGAGTATGCATGCTTGGGGTGCCGCGATCGACATCAACATATCCCAATCTGACTACTGGCTGTGGCACCGATCGGCCGACGGTCTCCCGCATTACGTGAACCGCGTGCCGCCGGAAATTGTCCGAGTGTTCGAGCGGCACGGCTTCATCTGGGGCGGCCGATGGGCGCACTACGACACAATGCATTTCGAGTATCGGCCAGAACTCCTGGGCCAGCAGGTCGATCCAGAGTAGCGAACAGCGGACGGAGAGAGGTCTCGATATGCAACAGATCGTAGGACCCAGATGGTTGGGTGCCGCATTCGTCACCTTCATTGTAGCGACCCCGGCGTTCGGTCAAACAACATCCGCCGCCACGAAGCTTCGCTCTGCCTGTTTGAAAGATTATCGGACCTACTGCGACGCCTCGGCCCGCGATTCGATCCAGCCAGCCTGCCTGCGCCAGTACTGGAGCAATCTTTCACGTGGCTGCCAGCAGGCGCTGCGCGCGAGAGAGAGCGCAACGGACGACTGAATCAAATGTCCCACGTGCTGTTATTCCATCCGGAACCCTACCGGTTTATGCCGAGCCAGCCGGGGCCACCAGGCCCGTAGGTTCCAATGAACCCGGGATAGCTCGGATTCGGCCGGACGGAGGCCGAACATGCCGTGAGCGCCAGTGCCGTCAAGATGATGATCCACTTGGTAGCCAGCCCCAGCAACATAGTCACCTCCAATCCGGCACTGCATCCAAACGACGCGTGGTGCCCGCATTTGCGTATCACTCCATCGCGCGGCGATGCAATGCGCTGACAATTGCCGGGGCTCCCCAGGCGGACAGATACCGAGAGCACGAGGCGCTCAGGTTACGGCGCACCATCCCATTGCGATAGCGTTCGTCAACGGGTTCATGCGACTGCTCTTGGCATGTGCCGGGAACAGCCGCAAGGCATCTACCAGTCCGCCAGGCGCCTATTCAAGTCGTGGCTTCAGCGCCCCGCCGAGATCGAAACAGAACTGCCGCTGGAGTCGGGGAGGTTGCGCAGATTATGCACAGTTCCGGTGCCAGTAACTCTCGTCACACCGACATCTACCACTGATAGCCCGTCCGTTTGGTAGGGATATTGCAGCCCACGATATGTGAGGACTCCACTTCCCCACGGAAAGCAACACCGACGGCAACGGCACCGCCGCTGAATGTGATCGTTCTCTCGCCGGGGCCAAGATTGACCGTCGTTGGTGGAGGTGGGTTGAAGCACAATCTGCGAGCGCACAAACGCCAAGCGCAGTGACCATGAGACGATACACCGGCTTCCCCTACAGATGCCGCAGTCTAATGGCTATCCCGTTCGATGCGTGTACGACTCGCGATCCCACGTGGCCGCAGTAACTCCGCGTTCGCGAAGCCGGAACTTCTGTACTTTGCCATTTTCGGTCATCGGCAGTTCCGTCATCATTTCGATGTAGCGTGGGATAGCGAACCCGGGCATGCGGCCTTTGCAGTATTCAGCCAACGCGGCGGGAGACAGCGAGCAACCATCGCGCAATACGATCGCCGCCATCACCTCGTCTTCGGCAAGCTCCGAACGTACCGGAAACGCTGCGGCTTCGGCCACGTCGGGATGGGACAGCAGCACCTGCTCGACCTCATACGAGGATATATTTTCGCCGCGGCGACGGATCGCATCCTTCATGCGATCGATGAAGCGGTAATACCCACGGGCATCGCGCACAACGCGATCGCCGGTGTGGAACCACAGGTTGCGCCAAGCCTGCACCGTCTGCTCAGGCATGCCAAAATATCCCGTCGCGAACGCGAAAGGTTCGGCGGCACGCAGCACGAGTTCTCCTGCTACACCATCCGCTACCCGGTTATCTGCATCATCAACCACCCGCGCCTCAAACCCATCGGCGACCGGACCCATCGTGCCCGGACACTGATGCGGCAACGTGCAGCCCAACACAAAGTTTGTCTCGGTCGATCCATAACCATCCAGCAACGGAAAGCCGAACCGTTCGAGGAATTGCGGATGGAAACGTTCAGGCACACCAGGCGCCAGTGAGAGCCGCACGCGATGCGCGCGATCAAGTTCGCTCTCAGGCCGCGACAGCAGGATCGGCACCATCGCGCCGAGCAGATAGGTAACGGTGGCGCCATGTCGGGACAAGGACCCTGCGAAGCCAGATGCCGAAAAGCGCGGTTCCACCACCAGAGCCGCGCCGGTGAGCAGAGCCTGATAGAACGTGTTCAGCGCATTGGTGTGAAACAATGGCAGGCTGGTTAGCAGCACGTCGTCACAGGTCACGCCGAGCAGCCGTGCCGTGTTCACCCCCCACCAAAAATATTGGGCGTGAGGACAGCACACGCCCTTCGACACACCGGTTGTGCCAGAGGTGTATAGGATCGCCACCGTATCGCCGGGATCGATCGACGCTTCTGTGACTGGTTCGGCCAAGTCAGGAAATGCAATCGGTGTCGGCCAGCGCCCAGTCAATTTCGCATCACCGATCAGCCACATCGAGGTCAGTGACGGCAACGACACATCCAGGCCATCTAACGCATCCGCGAACTCGGCTTGCAGAACCAGGAGCTTCGCCTGCGAGTTCGTCAGAATATGCCCTAGCTGCGCGCCGCGCGACGCGGTGTTGATCGGGACCATGACCGCACCAATCCATCCGCAGCCGAGAAAGACTTGCAGCAGTTCGTGCCGGTTGCCGCACATGACGGCGACGTGGTCGCCCCGCCCTATGCCAGCGGCGCGAAGGGTGCCGCCAAAGCGCGCCGCTAGGTCCACCGCATCGGCAAAACTCCAGGCGCGCCCGCCGATGTCGACCAATTTCCGACTGCCATACTGCCCCGCCTGGCGGCGCAGCATGCGGGGGAGTAGGCGGTCCCGGGGAGCCAGGCGCGTCGGTAGGTCAGCTGCTGTTTCCATGTCGCGAGCTTTCCTCTGATCGCGATCGCGCACAACACCTTGTTGGGAACAGCCCAGCGGGAGAGAACCGCCGCACGGTGTGAACAGTATCCGACGCAACCAACCGGCAGGCAAATGGTTTCAGTCGAGTTACAGCTCCGCCCTCAGAGTTTCTGATGAGCCACCTTATTGAAGATTGGATCGACCTGATCGGTTTGCTTCGGTCGCCGGGCCGAGGGGTGCAGGCCAGAAGCAAATCATGCGCATTGCCCAGCTAGCCCCGCTGGCGGAGAGCGTTCCGCCACGGCTCTATGGAGGCACCGAGAGGGTCGTCTCCTGGTTGACCGAGGAACTGGTCCGCCGCGGCCACGAAGTCACCCTATTCGCAACTGGCAACTCATTGACCAATGGGGAGCTGGCGCCAGTGTGGCCGCGTGCACTGCGTCTCAGCCAACCGCAGGTGGATCCCTCTATCGCACAGACAGTGGCTTTGGAGGTATTTGCCCGCCGCGCGGCAGATTTCGATGTGCTGCATTGTCATTGCGACTGGCTGCACCTGCCGATTTTGACCCGGCTTGGTGTTCCGTTTCTCACCACGCTGCACGGACGATTGGACTTGCCCGGGCTGCCAAGGCTGGTTGCGACCTTTCCGGAAGCGCCTTTCGTGTCCATATCAGATGATCAGCGCAAACCGCTGCCAGACGCGAGATGGGCCGGCACCGTCTATCATGGGTTTCCAGCGGAGCTCCTGCGCCCCTCATTCGAGCCGGGGCGCTACCTCGCATTTCTTGGGCGCCTGTCACCTGAAAAAGGACCGGAGGTTGCCATCAACATCGCGCGCGCCGCAGGCATGCCGCTCCGCATCGCCGCCAAGGTGCCGCGACAGGAAAGACAGTACTTCAAGGAAAAGCTCGAGCCGGTTATCGACGGCAAGCTCATACAGATGGCCGGCGAGGTGGATGAAAACGCCAAACAGAAATTCCTGGCCGGCGCCAGCGCTCTGTTGTTTCCCATCGACTGGCCCGAGCCCTTCGGACTGGTAATGATCGAGGCAATGGCCTGCGGCACACCGGTGGTCGCCTTTCGGCATGGCTCGGTGCCGGAAGTGATCGAAGATGGCGTTAGCGGATTTGTGGTCGATGACGAGGCCGGTGCGGCAGATGCGGTCAGGCGCATCGACGAGCTGGACCGCCGGAAGATACGCGAAGCATTCGAACGGCGCTTCACCGTGTCAATGATGGCCGACGCGTATCTCTCATTGTATCGTGATCTGCTCACATCCACATGCGCCTAGTCTGACGTCAGCACCCGCTCTCGTTCGCCCTCCCGCCCAGCATATGGACAACGCCTCGCGGGTGTGACGAGGCAGCAGGTGAATAGTTCGAGACCGAAGGTGGGGCGCCTTCCGATGGGTTCACCGGATCGATACGTTAGCTGGCCTTGCGACCGACACCGAGCGTGGGTGCCCGTTGTCTACAGTACGCGGCGAGGATTAGCGTTGCTTTGCAGCCATTGACCACCCGTATCATCTCAAGCGAGGAGCCCAAACCATGCGTTCCTGGATCCACCACGTCAAAGGGCGCCATGTCCGTCAGGCGCGGATCGGTCTCGGCGACCTCCGCGAAGAGCACATCAGTCGCCAGGGGTTCTTCGGTCCCGTCGCGATGATCTACCGAGAGAATGGCCCTAACGAGATCGTCAGGGTGGAGGGCGCACTGCATCCACGTCGTGTCGCCGATACCACTCGAGCCGAACCATCCGACATGAGCGATCCACGCGGCATGCCTGAAATCATGCTGTCCAACGAAGATGTCAGCGTGGCGATCAGCCGCCGAACAGCGGCGATGCCCTACGCCTACCGCAGCATTGACGGCGATCTGCTGTATTTCGTGCACGAGGGCGCTGGCCAGTTCGTCACCGAATTCGGCCATCTGCTCTACGAGCCCGGCGACTATGTACTGATTCCGAAGGGCATCACCTTCGCCCTCATGCCCGATGCCGGCGACAGCCACATGCTGGTCATCGAGTCCCCTGCCCCGCTATCGCTCGCCGAGCACCAACAGGTTGGCCGCCATATGCCGGTCGATCCCACAGTACTGGTGCTGCCGGAGTTGCATGATCATCACTGGCCGCAGCGAGACGAATGGGAACTGCGGGTGAAGCACGGTGGCGAGCACAGCTCAATCTTCTATCGCAACAACCCCCTGGCCTCGGTAGGATGGAAAGGTGATCTGTTCCCCTACAAACTTAACATTCGCGACATTATCCCGATAAGCTCGGATCGCATTCACCTGGCGCCTTCGGCATGGTGCACCTTCCAGGCGTCCGGCTTTGCGGTGATCACCTTCGTGCCGCAGATCGCGGTCGCCGACATGAATGCCGAGGAACTGCCCTCTTATCATCGCAACGTCGACAACGACGAAAGCGTGTTCGTGCACCATGACGAATCAAGCAGCCGCCGACCGGGCACCTTGTCGCACGTGCCACAAGGCATCCTGCACGGCGCAGACGAGGCTGCGCGCGCGGCATTCCAGAAGCGCCGTACCCCGGGAATGCGGCGCACCCTGTGCGGAGTCAGCGTCGATACCGACCGGCGGCTGGTCGTGTCGGCGGCGTTCGAACGGCTCTCCGCCTAGTCACACGGTCGCGACCGGCGTCGCAGGCGATCCAACGGCGCCCGGCAACCGGAGCGGCGGACCAGTGAACAGGAATCGGCTGCGGTTGTTCGCCCGCAGCCAGTCCGCCAGCTCCGTCAGATAGAACATCTCGCCAAGGTAGCATCCCAGCTTGAACAGGCAATGCGCGTGCAACGGCAGGGTTGCGCAGACGTCGTCCATGCATGGGCGCGCCGGCATCGCCTCGACCGCAAAGTTGTCGGAGATGAGTGCGACGGCGCCGCTGTCGGTCACCCATTGCTGCAGCTTCGGATCCCGGCCATCGAGTCCCACGGTTCCCTGCATCAGCTTGTCGCGGTCTGGCTGCTTGTTCATCTCCAGCAGCATCTCGGCGAAGCCGGTGCGAAACAGCACGAAGTCTCCCGGCTCAACCACGACCTTGTCCTTGCGCATCACCTCCATCAGCTCATCGTGGCTGACGATGTGGCCGCTGCGGCCGAAATGCGCCTCGAGGTCGATCAGCACGCCGCGACCCTGCATGCAGGCTTCCGCCATGTTCTGCACGCCCAGGTGCCGCGCACCTTGCGGCTCGTCACAAGGTGTCATGTTGCCCTGCGCGTCATAGTACGCGGGACCGATGATGTCGCGGCCGGCACGATAGCCGTTGTAGAATACGTCCTCCGGCTTGCCGTCCCCATCCACGTCGAACATCTGCCCGACATGCGCCAGCGAATCCCACTGCGTCGAGTACTGCAGCGTCAGGATCACCTGGTCGTCGCAGACGATATCGGTTGCGGTGGGATCATCGCAGCGCAGCGGGTAGTTCATGTTGGGTCTTTCGCCGCGCATGGTCGGCTTCAGCACCGGCGGATGCCGTCGCGGCGACAGGATTGCACCGCCCGGATAATCGAGGGGCAGCGACAGGCAGAAGGTCTTTCCCACCTTCACCTCCGCAATCCCCTGCAGCACCTTCTGTGGCGTCAGCAGGTTGAGCCGGCCGCGTTCGTCATCGGCGCCGAAGTCGCCCCAGTTCGATCCGTTGGGACGGCGGGACCAGCGTGGGTTGTCTGCCATGGACGTTTCCTTCTATGCAGTTCTGGCCGCCTAACTTCCGCTGATTCGCCCCGAACGCAAGGACCCATCAATGTCATTGCGGCTACTGTTCTTGATCGCGATTGCGATCACCAGCCCCGCCCTGGCTGACCCCCCCGCAAACCCCATCGATCCGTCAGTGCCACCACCGCAGGCCACGGCCAACGTCGTTCCAGCGACACAGATCGATGCGGCAATCGCCAGGCTGAACGATCTCGCGGCTGAAATGCTGAACAAGACACACATCCCGGGCTTGGCGATCTCGGTTGCACGAGACGGCAAGACAGCCTATGCGGCCGGGTTCGGCGTTCGAAAGGTGGGCACCACGGACGCCGTAGATGCCGACACCGTATTCCAGCTCGCCTCGTTGTCGAAATCGGTGGGTGCAACCGTCGTTGCGCGTCAGGTCGCCGCGGGTGTGGTCCGGTGGGACACGCCGATCGTTCGGCATCTCCGCTGGTTTGCTCTCGAAGATGGATGGATCACGCGTCATGTCACAATCGGCGACCTGTATGCGCATCGCTCAGGTCTGCCCGATCATGCTGGCGATGAGCTGGAAGACCTCGGCTATAATCGGGCGCAGATCCTCTTTCGGCTTCGCTACGCAAGGCTGCACTCATTTCGCGACGAGTATGCCTACACCAACTTCGGCCTGACCGCCGCGGCCGAAGCGGTTGCCGCGGCCTCTCGCACCGACTGGGCAGCGCTGTCACAGCGAACGATCTACGCGCCACTCGGGATGACCGCGACCAGTTCACGGTTTCAGGACTTCATCAAGCAGCCAAATCACGCCGTCGGCCATGTGCTGGTTGGCGGTGCCTGGCAAGCGAAGTACCAACGCCAACCGGATGCGCAGTCGCCTGCCGGCGGCGTCAGCTCATCGGCGAACGACATGGCGCGATGGATGACCATGGTGCTGCAAGGTGGCAGCTTCGAAGGCACACAAGTCGTCGCGTCCGACGCGCTTCTCCCGGCAATCACCGCACAAATCGTCTCCGGCCCTTCGACGACAATCGATGCGAGACCGGGCATGTACGGATATGGCTTCGGTGTCGGCACGCTGGCATCAGCACGCGTCGATTTGAGCCACTCCGGCGCATTCAGTTTGGGTGCGGCGACCAACTACGTCCTCATCCCATCGTTGGGCGTTGGCATCACCGTCCTCAGCAATGCCGCGCCGATCGGCGCGGTCGAGGCGCTGGCCATGGATTTCGCGGACCTGGTGCAGTTTGGGACGATCACGCGCGACTGGTTCAGCGCCTATCATACCCTTATGGCGCCACTCCGCGCACCGTTCGGCTCGCTGGTCGGCAAGTCACCACCCGCAAAACCGGCCTCCGCTCGCCCGCTGTTTGCCTATATCGGCGTCTATACGAACCCGTACTTCGGCAACGCCGTGGTGATGCGACGCGACAAAGCGCTGATGCTGCGTCTCGGTCCAACCGGAAACGAGTACGCGCTGCACCATTGGGACGGCGATGTATTCACCTACGCACCGTCAGGCGAGAACGCGAATGCCGGCTCGATCTCCAAGATCACGTTCAGCCTCAACGCGCCAGCACAGGCCGCGGCACTCGATATCGAGTTCTACCACGACAGCGGCTGGGACCGCTTCACCCGTCGCTAGATCATGCCGCCTGCGCCACCGTCATTGCATCGCCGGCCACGGTCGTGCGCCGCATGTCGCGCACCTGGGTCTCGTCGAACCGTGTAACACGGTGCATGGTCTGGCGATTGTCCCATATCACCAGATCCCATTGTCGCCACTTGTGCGAATACACGAACTGCGGCTGCGTTGCATGCTCGATCAGGTCGCGCAGGAATGCGCGCGCCTCTGGCACCGGCCAGCCGACAATGGTTCCCGCGTGCGCTGAAAGGAACAGCGATTTCCGCCCGGTCACCGGATGCGTGCGCACCAGACGCTGCCGAACCGGTCGGAACATGGCGCGCTCGGCCTCGCTGATCTCGGTGAATCCAAGTACGCCACGGGAGAACATCAGAGAATGCTCGCACACCAGGTCCTCGATGTCGGCCTTTACTCCATCGTCCAGCGCATCGTACGCTGCCCGCATATCAGCAAACTCGGTGTGCCCGCCCCTCTCGACGACGATGCGGCCCGACAACAGCGAATACTTCGCCGGCAGGGCACGGTACGAGCTGTCAGAGTGCCACAACCGGTTGCCCAGATTGAACATGCGCCGCCGGTCGTCCCGCGCCAGCGGCCTCTGGTCCCTGTCCAGGTTCGAAGCATCCTGCATATCCAGCGGCAGCCGCCTTTCCGCTGCCGTTGCGATGTGCCCGCCCGGCGAGGCCTCCAGTGTGCCGAAGTTTCGCGTGAACGCCCGCTGAGCATCGTCGGTCAGATGCTGACCGTGAAACACCAGGACGGCATAGCGATCCATCCCGGCCTCGATCGCCGCCACGGCCTCACCCGATAGCGGCTGCGTGGTGTCGATACCAGAGACCTCGCCGGCGAACACCGGTGTGATCTGACGGATGGTGATGGTCACGTCACGGTCTCCCGTTCTGATCCCGCGCATGATACCAGGAGCACACCGGATGGCACAGAACAGGTGGTGAGAAGACGATGCGGCGCTTCGGGGCAGCACTGGCGCTCTGGATGGTTGTTGCCTTGTCCCCGCATCACGTCGGGGCCGAACAGGCTGTGCCCGACGGGACCTGGCTGGTCGCTCAGCGGGTCGCCTTCGACATATTCCCTTGCCACGACGCACTCTGTGGCAAGATCACTTGGCTGCGAAACCCGGCGCTGCGCACGCCCGAGATGTGCGGCCGGACCATCATCTGGGGACTGACCTCCGACGGTCCGTCCCAATGGAGCGGTGGCTGGTTCTTCGATCCCGAGGACGGCGCGACCTACAACGTCTCCGCGCATGTGGAGACCGTCGACCGCATCTCCGCCCGCATCTACCGCGGCGTTCCGATATTCGGACGCACCGAGATCCTCACGAGGATATCCGCCCGTAGCCTGGAGGGCTGGTGTGGAGACTCGCGCTGAGCCCGGGTCAGGCAGCCTGTGCGGGAACGGCCTCGACCATCAGTCCAGTGCCCTTGATCGACGTGCGCCGCAGGTCGCGAACTTCCTTCAGGTCGTTGAATGGTCGCGCGCGATGCATCACGGTGCGATTGTCCCACATCACCAGGTCATTCACCCGCCACTCGTGTGCGTAGACGAACTGACGTTGCGTCGCGTGTTCCATCAGGTCGCGGATGAAGGCGCGGGCCTCGGGCACCGGCCAGTCCACGATGCCGCCGATATGCGACGACAGATACAGCGACTTCCGCCCGCTCACCGGATGCGTGATCACCAATCGATGCTGCACTGGGCGCAGCCGCTCTTCGTTCCCCGGCGCATAATCGGAAAAGCCGATCTGTTCGCGCGAGAACACGATCGAGTGCTCGCAGACCAGGCTCTCGACCTCGGCCTTCATAGACGCGTCCAACGCGTCGTAGGCGGCGCGCATGTCGGCGAATTCCGTGTTGCCCCCCTTCCGCGGAATCACGCGCCCGTGCAGCAGCGTGTAGCCGGCGCCAATGGCGCGGAACGAAGCATCCGAGTGCCACAGCCGGTTGGCCAGTGCGTACATCCTGGACCTGTCCTCGCGCGCCCGGAGCTCGTTTCGCGCGGTCAGGTTGGAGATGTCGCCCAACTCTAGCCTGTCCCCGAGCCGTCGGTCCTCGGGCTTTGCCATCTGCCCGGCCAGCGTGACTTCCAACTCGCCGAAATTGCGGCTGAATTCCAGCTGCTGGTCGTCGGTCAGCTGCTGGTCGCGAAATACCAGCACGGCATAGCGGTCCATCCCTGCCTCGATCGCGGCCACCTGCTCCTGGTCCAGCTTCTGCGAGATATCGATGGCAGAGACCTCGCCAGCAAAAACCGGGTGGGCCGGGCGGATACTGAGACTCATGATGGAACGCTCCTGCCTGTTGCTGTCAGTATAGGGCACTACCCGAAACATGTCATGGCGACGACATGAGACGCCACGTTCTCAGAGAACCGTTCATACCCGTGCAGTAATGTTTCGAAACATTGCAGATTGATCGAATGGCTGAGCGACAGTTGCACGACGGACCGCTAAACTTGCGGATGTGCAACTGCTGAGGGACCTCTGATGGTTCGTGCAAGGCGCATGACCTTGCCGAGACTCCGCCTTTCGACACCCCACATCTGATTTCGCGCATCCTGTAACGATATAGCCAAGCCCCTCGCGAGCGAGACTGACCAGCAAGCTCTCCCGATGCGGGACGGACCATGAATGATGACAATCGATCCAAAAACGGCGGGATCAGTCGGTGCGCCGCCTGGGTCCCGCGTCCGGCGCCGTTCGGCGTCCCGCAAGAGGATTCTTGTCCTGTCTTGCCTGCTCGCAACTTTCGGCATCGGAGCGGCCTTCGGCAAGATAGCAGACCGCGCGATTTACGATCATCTGGGGGTCTCCCCCACCGCATTCATAAAATCTCCGCTCGCGGTCTTGCGGATGCATCAAAGGGGCTGGGAGTCGTTCAGTACGGCAAATCCCGTGCGCGATCAGCAGACTGCTGGCTTTCGGCAGAATCTCGAAACCAACCTTCTGCCGCTGACCATTACCGGCAAGCGATTGTCTGACAGCTACGCTGTTCCCAAAATGGGCGGTGCAATCAGACTGGTCGGCAACACGGTCATCATCCTGGACAGACTGGGTGGGTTATATCGATACAATCTGCCGAATGGTCCGTTCGCGCCTATGCGAGGGATCCCTGGGCTGCCGAACAACCTTCAAGCGTTTCTGAATCACCGCCCCGGCCCACCGGTCAACCTGGCAGATGCCACCAATGACGAATTCAGGGCGCGTGACATCATCTATCTCCCTGACAGGCGAGAGCTGGCGGCATGTTACGACAAGTTCGACGAGGCGGCCGGCAAGATCCGAACGGTTGTTTCGGTGATCCCGTTCGACATCAAATCCCTGACGGCGACCGGGTCGTGGCGCGACGTCTTCGCCAGCGATGAATTCTCGTATGGTGCCGGTATCTCCTCCGGTGCAGGCATGCTGGCATATCGCCAGGACGGGAAGCTGTATGTCAGTATTGGTGACCACTACATCGTCGAGCCGAAGGTATCGGAAGATCCCAACTCCACATTTGGCAAGATAATCGAGATCGACCTGGCAGGGAGTCGTTGGCGCGTCTACAGCATGGGCCATCGCAATCCGGAAGGGCTCACTTTTACCAAGACGGGAGAACTGCTGGCGACTGAGCACGGCCCCCGCGGCGGCGACGAACTCAACCTGATCACGGCTGGAAGCGATTTCGGCTGGCCCAACGTAACGCTTGGCACGAACTACGACAGCTACGAGTGGCCCGCTGGTACAACCGTGGTCGGCTCGCATTCTGGCTACCAAGCCCCGCTGTTCGCGTGGACGCCAAGTATTGCCCCGTCGCAGATCATCGAAGTGAACCATTTCGATCCCCGGTGGAACGGCGATTTGCTCGTGGCGACATTGAAGGCGTCGTCGCTCTACCGGGTCCGGATGGAGCAGGGCCACGTCCTGTACACCGAACGGATCTGGATCGGCGATCGGATTCGTGATCTGGTTGAAACCGACGATGGAACACTGGTCTTATGGACTGACGATACGAAACTGATCTTCGTAACGGTCGACAAGGACCAGTTGCAAATTGGCCGGCGCACGCCAACCGTTGTTGGCAACACCATCGTGGATCACAGTTGCCTCGCCTGTCATCACTTTGGACCGACCAATCCGACCGATTTCGCACCGTCGTTGAGCAATCTGCTCAGTCGCCCCATTGCGTCGGACGCATTCACCTATTCGCCAGCACTCCGCGCCAAACAAAAGTTGGGGCCATGGACACCGGCTCTGTTGAAGGAATTTCTGTCAGACCCATTCAAGTTTGCCAGTGGCACGATGATGGTGCCGTTTGCGCTCAGCCAGGAGGAGATCAACCAGATCGTTGGCCGCCTGGTCGAAGCATCCCGCCCGACGCCGCCGACCGCATCGGTCAGGTAGTTTCGGGGTCCTGCCAGCAGACGCAATGCGCCGATGGCCGGCGTTCCTCGTGCCGCAAGAGGAATCAGGCTTATTGGCAGCTATGGCATCTGGTGCGGTCGAGAAGACTCGAACTTCCACGGGGTTTCCCCCACAAGCACCTCAACCTGGTTTAGTTTGCATTTAGATACCATCACGGGTATGCTACGATGAGGAAATTGCAAGAGCGTGCAATGAACTAGCCGCCATCGGGGACTGATGGAACATCACAATCAGACTTCTGAGAAAGAGGCTGAATGTGGCGTGAGTGATGACACAAATCCGACACACCGCTTGGCACAGAGAGTTTGCGAGGATACCGAAAATGAAGCCCGCGGGCTGATGGAACTCATGGCACGATCATGAGTGTTTACTACAAGCCAACCATGGGGCGGCGATACACTATGGATAAGTCAGGTCGGAAGTTGACCAACGACATCGTCAAGCGGCTCCAGTTGGAGCTGGGGGCCTACATGCGCCAGCTTCGGGAGGCTCGGGGGCTCACCCAGCGTCAGTTGGCTGGCCTCGTAGGGGTCACCGACAACCACATCAGTGACATCGAGAACGGTGTCAGGAAGATGAGCCCGGAGAGATATGAGCAGTTCGCCAAGCAACTGGGCGTTGACCGCTCCGAGTTCGGGAAGCGCATCCTGCTCCATTACGACCCGTTCACTTACAAGATGCTCTATCCAGGCAGTAAGAAGGTCGATGCCATCCTATCCATGATACCGGAGCGGATCACGGAGGCCCTTAAGGACGTCGAGTAGTGGCTGCGCTTGAGCGAGAAGAGTCCGTGTCGAGGACGGAAGAATGATGGCTTGGTGAAGCGGGATCGGCGACACAAAAACGACACACACAGACTCCGGGGTCCACCTGTCCTCAACTAGAGACCGCGCAATAACCCTTTGATTTTGTTTAATGCGGTCGAGAGGACTCGAACCTCCACAAGATTTCTCTTACAAGCACCTCAAGCTTGCGCGTCTACCATTCCGCCACGACCGCTCGGGGCAGGGCCGGGGTATAGCGGATGACCGCCGCTGCTTCAATCGCCGAGACTTCATGGCTAGATGGCCCGCATCGTGCTACTTCTCCAGACGACCATGCCTCCGCTCGCTCCCGAATGGTCCACCGCCGCAGGGCTGACGCCCTATGCTGATGCCGTTGCTTTCATGCAGGACCGTGTTGCCGCCATCCGGGCGGGTACCGCACCGGAACTTGTCTGGCTGGTCGAACACCCGCCACTCTACACCGCCGGCACGTCGGCACGAGTTGAGGAACTCACAGACCCCGGCCGGTTTCCCACCTTCCGCGCTGGCCGCGGCGGGCAGTGGACCTACCACGGTCCAGGTCAGCGCGTTGCGTACGTGATGCTGGATCTCTTGCATTCGCATGGGACCGTCCCACCACGCGATGTCCGCTGCTTCGTGCATGGGCTGGAGGAATGGCTGATCCGCGCCCTCGCCCGGTTCGGCGTGGACGGCGAGCGCCGCGCAGGCCGTGTCGGCATATGGATGGCGCATCCCGACGCCACCGAGGCCAAGATTGCCGCAATCGGCGTACGCGTTTCCCGCTGGGTCAGTTGGCACGGCATCGCACTCAACGTTGCGCCCGACCTCAGCCACTACGGCGGCATCATCCCCTGCGGCATCAGCGAACATGGCGTCACCAGCCTGCGAGCTCTAGGCATTCCTGCCACAATGGCAGAAGCCGATGACGCCCTGCGCGCCGCGTGGCAAGAGGTGTTCGTTGCGGGATCCGCTCATTGTGCTGAGACCCAGCGACCCCAACTCAGTCCGACCTGATCGACGTGCGCGCACTGGACGTAAGCTGCGAATTCCTGTCACCGTTGCCTCATGAGCGACGACGCATTGCGCGAAGGAGAGGTGGCGGCTGATTTGCCGGCGCACCCCGACACCGGCGTTTACTTCATCGGGACGATCCACACCCCGTGGCATCGCCGGGAAGACTGCCCCAAGCGCGGCAGCCCGGACGGCCCGATCTGCACCATCGTGGTCGATGAACGCTGGCGCCAGGCGCTCACCGGTGTCGCGGAGCATCCGCGCATCCAGGTGCTCTACTGGATGCATAGCGCACGCCGCGACCTCGTGCTGCAGACGCCCTACTCCACCGGCCGGACGACCGGCACCTTCGCGTTGCGCTCACCGGTGCGACCCAACCCGATTGCAACCTCGGTCGTCGCGTTGATCGCGGTTGAAGACAATACCCTCCAGGTGCGCGGCCTCGATTGCCTGAACGGAACGCCGCTGCTCGATTTGAAGCCAGAGCGCGGTGCCTCCGAGCAGTGGGGGTGATAATTGGAAACGTCCTCGATGTGTCGCGGCACCCTGCTTGCGCTCGCTGTGACTGCTTGGGCGGCAGGTTGCACCAATCAGCTTGCCGAACGGCAGGCGTATCTCAGCCGGTTCATCGGCCAGCCGGAAAGCGTCCTCGTGCAACAGATGGGCGTACCGGCACGCAGCTTCGAAACTGGTGGCGTCAGGTATCTGGCCTACGATGAACACCGCATCGACATCGTCCCCAGCGTGCCGACCTTCGCCCCCTATTACATGGGATGGTACGGCGCCGGCTTTCCGCCGCAGGTGATCGAGTGGAAGTGTGAAACCACTTTCGAGGTCACCGGCGGCACCGTGAAGTCTTTCACGCTGCGCGGTAACGCGTGCGGATAATGCGCGACTCTCCGGCCCTTTGACTCCGCAGCAACGTTTGCGAACAAAAGGAGTGACGATGAAGCAGACTCTCATCGCGCCCTGCCGGCGACAACGTCGGTGCGCAATCCAGGTCGCGTCGACTGCAATGGGGTCACTGGTTCGCCATCTTCGACGTTGAAGCAGATCTTTCGCTTTCATCAAGGCAAAGATGGTGCGCAATCCACACATCAATTATACGACGCTGCGGTGTTCTTCCCGTGCCGTCGTCCATACCTCGCGTGCCGCATCAGCATTCATAGCAGCGATGCCGAGACCCACGATCAAGTCTGGCCACGCCGAATGCCAGACAAAGCCGGTCATCGCGCCCGCGGCGATGATGGCGATGTTTGCCAGCGCATCGTTGCGCGCCGAGAGAAACGCGGCACGCGTCAGGCTGCCGCTATGATGGCGATATCGTGCGAGCATCAGCGCACAGGACAGATTGACGGCCAGTGCACCGCAGCCTGCCAATGACAAGAGAGTGGGCACAGGCGCGACAGGAACATTGAACTTCTGCCACGCCGTCCACAGCGTTGCCAGGCCAGGAACCATCAGGATGGCAGCAAGCACCATCCCTAGCTGGGCCCGACGGCGCGCCGGCCATCTGAGAGCGGCGGCGATCAGCAAGTTGATCGAAGCGTCTTCCAGAAAGTCGATGCTGTCGGCGAACAGCGACACCGAGCCTATGGCAGTCGCGACGCCGAATTCCAAGCCGAAGTACGCGAGGTTCAGCAACGCCACGCGGCGCACCACGCGTTTCAGCCGTGTCTGCAGACTGTTTCTCCTGATGGATCAGGTAGCCGCGGCCAGCGCCTTTACATAAGCGCTGACGGCAGCGGCAAAGCCCATCACCAACGCATCGGCTGTCAGCTCGTGGCCGATCGATGCCTCAGCCAGGCTCGGCAGGCGCGAGACCAGCGGCGGCAGGTTGTGCAGGTTCAGGTCGTGGCCGGCGTTGACTGCCAAGCCACGCTCTGCGGCGGCACGCGCCGTCACCGCGCAGGCATCCAGCCACGAATCATAGGTTCCGCTGCGGAATGCCTCGGCATACGAACCGGTATAGATTTCCACGCCATCGGCCCCAGCAAGCGGGATACGGTCCAGTACCGAAGGCTCGGGGTCGATGAACAGGATGACCCGTGCGCCCAGCGATTTCAGTTTCGCCACCGCCGGCTGCACCAAAGCCATCTGCTCGGGGCCTAATTTCCAACCCTCCTCCGAGGTGAAGGCGTCCGGCGCATCGGGCACCAGCGTGCACTGCTCCGGCCGCACCTCGGCTGCGATCTGCAACAGGCGCGCGTCCGGATAGCCTTCTATGTTCAGCTCGACCTGCGGGCGCGAGGCGGCAATCGTTTCAGCAAGAAGCGGCACGTCCGACCGGCGTATGTGCCGTTCGTCTGGGCGCGGATGCACGGTGATGCCGCGCGCTCCGGCGTCGACTGCGGTGCGCGCAAACGCGCGCAGATCGGGGACGCCGGTGCGACGCGAATTACGGAGCAGAGCGATCTTATTGAGGTTGACGCTAAGTCGGGCCATCGTCGATGGCGACGCTAGCATCCTCGATCAATGCGAGGAAGCGGATGGGTGCGGGCGGCGAATTGCGCCACCCGCGCCCGATCAGGTCAGCCGCCGCTTGGCGGAGGTGGCGTGAACCACGGAACCGTGATGTCGTGGCAATTGATGCCTGGCCCCTTCACAGTGGCGACGAGGTAGCCGTCCTCAGGCCGGACCTTACCCATGATCTCGGCGGTGCGCCCCTGGCCGCCCACCTCTTTCGCGGTCATGTGGAACGTCTTCGACTGCATGTTCGCGTTGCCGGTCGCGTGGGCCATCGACTTCATGCTGTTCCAGGAGAACATGCCCTCCAAGCGGCCATTCTCAGTGGCCACGATGTGCCAGTCCAAGGCCGGACAGCCACCTTGGGCTTTCGAGTGGAAGGTATACACCCTGCCCTCGGGCATGTTCTGGGCGTACGCCAGCCCCCCCAAGGCAGTGACGGCCAGCGCCGTGGTTGCGACCAACTTGGAAAGCTTCACGATCGATTCCCCTCTAGTTCTGGTTGTAGATCCATCCAAGGATACGCTCTGTCAAGGTTGCGCCACCGCGTCTGTGCAACGCAGCCGCCAAGCCGAGAAGCTAGTAGAATCATAGGTGTAGATCAACGTGTAATGATGAATTTCATCAAAATCGAGCAATCGCCTCAACCTTCGTTTGCGAACATGGCGGCGGCGCCTCCGCCCGTTTCGGTGCAAATCCGCCACGAGGACGTGCTCAGCGGCAACCGCGACCCTGTTCTCTTGGAGTCGCACGATGTCCCTTGACGCAAGCTTTCTCCCCGGCTGGCGCCGCCCTGCGACGTTATCCTCGACCTGCGACGTCCTGATCGAAGTCTATGCGGACCCGCGTTCCGGCCTCGCGCCCGGCAGAGCACTGCACGGTTTGCGCTGCCACGTCATCCGGACGCCGTCGCACCGGCTGAGCTGCCGATGATCCTCTGGCAGAAGCGGACCCATCACATCCGATAGTGCATGTCTCCGGCCGTGTCGTTCACGAAGTCGCTCACCAGCCAAGGCCGGCCGCCGTTTTGCAACACGTGCTTCAGCACATCGGCTGGCGCCCGTTCGAACAGAACGATGCCTCTCCCTTCGCACGCGATCCCTTCCAGATGCTGAGGGTCCGTCGCAACGGGGACAGATCCCCACGGCTCATTGAAGAAATCCACGGCCCACTGACGTGCCGCCCGCTCCAGCTCCGGCATCGTGACCACTAGCGTCTGCATCATTCCCTCCCGCGCAACCACGGGCCGAAGAGCGCCACGACCGCGGCTTACGGCCCCGCAGGAACGCCATTCATGCACAGGCCGAATGTATTAAGCTTTGATCTGGATCAACCGGTCATCAATAGCCGGACCGGCGCTGCATCTCCCCGGGGATTGCCTGGATCAGGCTGACCGGGCCGCGGTGATCGCTGCGTTCAGCATGCGCACACCGGCCGCAGCACCATCCGGGTGATTCCATACCGCGCCGACGACGGCGAGAAAGTCGGCACCCGCCTGCACCAGCGGTGCGCAGTTGTCAGCGGTGATCCCGCCAATGGCGCAGCACGGCAGCTCCATCAATTCAGACCACCATCGCAGAATGTCGGGGCTGATGAAGCGCCTGACCTCTTTGGTGCCTGACGGAAAGAATGCGCCAAAGGCAACGTAGTCGGCGCCGTTCTCGCCCGCCTGCATGGCGAGATCACGACTGCCCTTGCACGTAATGCCAAGGATCGCATCAGGGCCCATCAGCTGGCGGGCTTGAGGCGCAGGCATGTCCTCCTGCCCGACATGCGCGCCATCGCTGCCGGTCTCGCGCACCAGATCGGCACGGTCATTCAGCAGGAATGCCACGTCACGTGATTGCGCCACCGGACGCAGCACGTCGATCGCGCGGCGCCAAGTATCGTCATCGACGTCCTTCAGGCGAAGCTGCACCGCCGCCACGTCCCCCGCGTCCAGCGCGGCCGCGAGCTGGTCGGCGAACGGCGCGGGGTCCAGCTTCGGTGGCGTAATCAGGTAGACGCGGCAGCCGCCCTGGCTGCCGCCCATTCCTGCCACGCGTCAGCCCTTGCCGAGATAGATGTCGATGATCTTGTTCAGCATCTCGATCGCCGTCTCTTTCGGGCGTTGGAAGGTGTTGCGACCGATGATGCTGCCATTCGCGCCGCCGTCGCGCAGACCACGGATCTCCTCATAGACGCCGTCGAGATCCTTTGCCTCTCCGCCCGAGAACACCACGATACGTCTGCCATTGAATGCACATTGCATGACGTGCTCGACGCGCTTGGCGAGCGTTGAGCCATCGATCTTCTCGTACGACTTCTTCGCCGCGTCCAGCGAGATGACCGCGGTGGGCGGCTTCACCTTGATGATGTTGGCGCCCATCAACGCCGCCATCTGCGTGGCGTAAGCGCAGATATCGAGCGCCGTCTCGGCGGCACGGTCCAGATTGCCGCCGCGCGGGTAACTCCAAACAACGACGGCCAGGCCGCTCGCCTTGGCCTCGGCGGTGAGTTCGCGCAGCTCCTCCATTTGGTCGTAGGCGTATTCACTGCCTGGATAGATCGTGAAGCCGATCGCGGCGCAGCCGAGACGCAGCGCGTCCTTGACACCGGCCGTGACCGCCTGGTCCTTGTTGGTGGCGAGAGAATTGGCGTTGTTGCACTTCAGGATCGTCGGGATCTGACCGGCAAACGTGTCGGCGCCGGCGGCGATCATGCCGAGAGGGGCGGCATAGGCGCTCAAGCCCGCCTCGACGGCGAGCTGATAATGATAGTGTGGATCGTAGGCCGGCGGATTCGGCGCGAAGCTGCGCGCGGGGCCATGCTCGAAGCCCTGATCAACCGGCAGGATCACCACCTTGCCGGTGCCGCCAAGCTTGCCGGTGGACAAGATGCGAGCGAGGTTGGCCTTCACGCCGGGCGGATCGCCCTCGTACCAGTCGAGTATCTTCTTCACTTTCTGGGTGACGCGCATCGGGAGGTCCTTCCTGATGGGATTATCGGGTACTAGCTCAGGCTATTGTCGCTGTCACCCAGGGTGGTTCGCGGGTGCAACCAACTGTGTAGGCGTCGCGCTGCGCCGCGTTGCGCCATGTCGAGAGCGGGCGGGCGAGCGGTAAAGACCTCGCAACCAAGCCTTGCCGCGGTGGCAGCGACCTCGGTCCAGCCTGGCGCTGCCGGATGCAGAATGATCCGTCGCTGGCCGATGCGGAGCGCGCCCAGCGCGAGGCCCGAGGCATCGGCGCAGTCGAGGATATTGTCCCAGGCCACATCGGGATATTCCGCCGCTGCCCGGTCCATCAGCGCCCGCCACCATGCACTGCCGGCGTACATGACGGCACCTTCTGCCGAGAGCAGCATGACCGGCCGACCAATAGACAATGCCGTGCGAGCGTCAGCGAGGCCATGAACCACGACCGCAGGACGAAGATTGCCGCTCACGTCGCGCATATCTGCTTGACGTTCAATGTCCCGGCCGCTTTCTCTTCATACGACAGGTGAGACGAGTGCAAGATAGTGAGCGACAGCGAGGATCCCGAATCGGCGGCGGAACGGCTGGAAGCAGCGTTAGAAAGGATCGCCGAGGCGGCGGCGCGCACCGAAGCGCGTCCCGGCGATCAACTTCCGAAGTACGATGCGGAAGAGGTTGCGGCGCGACTCGACGCAGTGATCAATCGTCTGCGCGCGGCGCTTGGCAGGACTGATTGAACCAACGGGCAGGGATAATTGGATGGCGCAGGTTACCGTTCGCATCAACGGCTATACATACACCATCGGCTGCCAGGATGGGGAGGAGGAGCACCTCCAGGCGATGGCCGCCGAGGTCGACCGGCGGATCGAGTCGATCAAAGCGGCGGCAGGCCCCACCAATGAGGCACGAATGCTGGCCATGGCCTCACTGCTGCTGGCGGACGATCTCTATGAGGCGCGGAAGTCGCAGAAGATGGCGCAAACTGGGCCCATCGTGGCGTCCATGCCGGATCCGAAGCTGGGTCGGCGGCTTGGCAAGCTGGCAAAACGTGCCGAGGAGATTGCCGCCGGCCTGGAGCATTCCTAGATTGTGATGGCGGGGCTGCCGGGTGCGTCAGGCAATTTATCCCCGGGGCCAGTAAGCATCTTCCAGGGAGCTGGCTCTGCCGGGATCCTGGTCTCGGTATCTGGCGCCCACCTGCACACGCAGGCTCTGGGAGGATGAGACGCCAACGGCCATGGCGGCTCCGCACATGTCCCCCGATCTGATCGAAGCGAAGCGCATGGTGCGCCAGCGCATGCTGGCGGCACGCGAAGCGTGGGACCCGGCACTGGGCGCCGCGGTGGGCGAGCACGTGCTGCGAGGGGCGCCGCCACCGGCGGAAGCTGTGGTGTCGGGGTTCTGGCCGATTGGCCAGGAGATCGACATCCGGCCACTACTGCTCACTCTGCATCGACGCGGCCACCGTATCGCACTTCCGCAGACACCGAAGCGCGGCAATCCATTGATTTTTCGGCTTTGGCACCCAGATACCGTCATGATAGAGGAACGTTTCGGCACGTTGCGGCCGGACGGACCGGTGCTGGTCCCAGATTTTCTGCTGGTACCTCTCCTGGCATTCGACCGGCGAGGCTATCGAATAGGATACGGCGCCGGATACTACGATCGCACTCTTGCGGAGCTGCCTGAACGCTTCCGGCTCGGCGTGGCCTATGCGGGGCAGGAACTGGACGAAGTGCCCGCTGGTCCTTACGACGAGCGTCTCGACGCTGTGGCGACCGAACACGGCTTGATCTTCTGCAAGGACGAATGAATGCACATCCTGTTCATCGGCGACGTGGTCGGCCGAACCGGCCGCGAGACCGTCGCTGCCAGGCTGCCGGGGCTGCGCGACGCGCTGCGGATAGAGCTTGCGGTGGTGAACGCCGAGAACGCGTCGCACGGGTTCGGCCTGGCCCCGGATATGGCAGATGCGCTGTTTGCCGCAGGCGCCGACGTCATCACACTCGGCAACCACGCCTGGGATCGCAAGGAGATCATACCCTACATTGCAGAGACCCCTCGCTTGCTGCGCGCCGCGAATTTTCCACCCGGCACACCAGGGGCGGGTTCCGCCTTGGTGGACGTGGGTGGCGGACGCCGCGCCCTGGTGATGCAAACGATGGGGCGGCTGTTCATGGACCCGCTCGACGACCCCTTCCGCACCACCGCCGACCTCTTGGCCAGGCACCGGCTGGGCGGAACGGTCGCGGCCATCCTCGTCGACTTCCACGCCGAGGCATCGAGCGAGAAGATGGCTTTCGCGCATTTCCTCGACGGCCAGGTGTCCGCGGTGATCGGCACGCACACGCATTGCCCTTCGGCCGACGCGCAGGTGCTGCCGGGCGGGACGGCGTTCCAGTCCGATGCGGGTATGTCGGGTGACTATGACAGCGTGATCGGCATGGCGAAGGACGCAGCCACTCTGCGGTTCTGGCGAAAGATGCCGGGCGAAAGACTGGCGCCGGCCGAAGGTGAGGCGACGGTATGCGGCGTGTTCATCGAGACCGACGATGCGACCGGCCTGGCACGACGGATCGCACCGATACGGGTCGGCGGACGGCTGGCGGAGACCATACCGGCGGTGTAGGCGGGCCGCCACGCAGGCAATCGTCGTCTGCTCGCAGTCTTGGAGGATTGGCAGCCGCCCTGGTAGCATCCGGCGCCGACACCGGGGGGTAAACATGGCGAAGAGAAAGTCTGACCGCGGTCTGGCTGAGCCAGCTGCCGGCAACGGCATACTGAGCCGGCGAACCCTTTTCGAAGGTGCGATCGCCGCTACGGCTTCGAGCATGACGGCCGCCGGCGCGGCTGCAGAACTGCTGCCGGTACAAGCGTATATGCAAAGCCCAGGCGCCGGCTTTGCAACTTACGGGCAGCCCTCGCGGTTCGAGGACAAGGTGCTTCGAGTCATCCCACCGCCGCCAGCACCGGGATTGCTGGGTATCGGGACTGCCCGCACGCCGCTGCACTTGCTGGACGGAATGATCACGCCGTCGGGGCTGCACTTCGAGCGCAGCCACTCAGGCATACCGGACATCGATCCTGATCAACACCGCCTGGTGATTCACGGCCTGGTGCGTCAGCCGCTGATGTTCACGCTCGATGCACTGCACCGCTACCCGATGCAATCACGCATTGCCTTCATCGAGTGTGCGGGCAACAGCGGTGCGCTCAACGCACCGCAGCCGCAGCCTCTCGGCATTGCCGCCCTGCATGGACTGCTGAGCTGTTCCGAATGGACCGGGGTACGCCTCGCAACGCTGCTGGAAGAAGCCGGTGTTGATCCTGCCGCTCGCTGGCTGATCGCCGAAGGCGCTGATGGCGCGTCGATGAGCCGCAGTATTCCATTGGCCAAGGCGATGGACGACGCGCTGGTGTGCCTCTACCAGAATGGCGAGCGGGTGCGGCCGTCGAACGGCTATCCGGTGCGCCTGCTGCTGCCCGGCTTCGAAGGCAACACGAACGTCAAATGGCTGCGGCGGATCAAGGTCGTGGCCACGCCGACCATGTCCAAGGACGAGACGTCGAAATACACGATCCTGCTGAAGGACGAGAAGGCGTGGCAGTTCGTGTTTCCGATGGAGGTGAAGTCGTTGATCACCCGTCCTGCACCGGGCATCGCTCTCACCTCGCGCGGCTTCTACGAGATCTCCGGTCTGGCGTGGTCCGGCAATGGCAGCATTCGTCAGGTCGATGTGTCGGCCGATGGGGGACAAAGCTGGGCACCGGCGGTGCTGCAAGAGCCGATTCTGCCGAAGGCGCCGGTGCGCTTCAGAGCGCCCTGGCAATGGAACGGCGGACCAGCCGTGTTGCAGAGCCGGGCGACTGACAGCACCGGCATGGTGCAGCCGACGCGCGCAGCGTTTGCTGCCGAGCGCGGTCTGCGCGGCATCTATCACTACAATGCCATTGCCAGCTGGCGCATCGACGAGAAGGGCGAGGCGACCAATGTCTACGCATAAGCGCCTCGGCCTCATCGCCGTGTGGTTCGCGCTTTTGCCCTCGCTGACCCAGGCTCAGCAGTTCGGTCAGCCGATCTCACCGGCCGATGTCGCGCCGTGGGACATCAGCATCGGACCCGACGGGGCAACACTGCCGCCTGGGCACGGCACGGCGGCGCAGGGCGAAGCGGTCTATGCTGCCAAGTGCGCGGCCTGTCACGGTGAGAAGGGAACTGGCGGGCCGGCGGATGTACTGGCTGGCGGTAGGGGTTCCCTCACGACCGGCAAGACCCCAAGCAAGACTGTCGGGAGTTACTGGCCGTATGCAACGACCCTGTTCGACTATGTTCGACGCGCTATGCCGTTCACTGCACCAAAATCTATGACCGACGACGAGGTCTATGCGGTGTCGGCGTATATCCTCAATCTCAACGGTATCGTCGGTATCGACGATGTGCTCGACGCGCAGTCGCTGCCCAGAGTGAGCATGCCGAACCGCAACGGATTTGTACGGTTTCCACGCGATCCAGGATAACCGGACGGCACTACAGACGACGTATCCACGACCGGGTGCGCCGGAGGGCTTCCGCGGATGCCGCAGTCAGATGCCAGCGCGGCTCCTCGCTCAGTGTGACGCGCTGCCAGCGGGCGCAGCCGGGACAGCGGACCTTCTGGTCGACGAGTTCCGGCTTGATCAGCATCCGCGCGCCGCAGCAGCTGCACAAGGTCCTGCGACGGGGGTCCTTGTGCAGGTCGCGCACCACCTGGGACAGCAGCGGTCCCTGCGTCATGGCAAGCGGCAGATACTTCATGGGTGCGGCCTCATTTCCCCTCCAGTACGGTCCTCAGCTTAGCGGCAAGCGCGGCGTAGCTGAATGGCTTGACGATCAGCTCGACCCCAGGATCGAGACGGCCATGGTGCACAATAGCATTGCGCGCATAGCCGGTCGTGAACAGCACCTTGAGCGCCGGATTGCGTCGCCGCGCCTCGTCGGCCAACTGGCGGCCATTGTACGGCCCCGGCAGGCCGACATCGGTGAACAACAGGCTGATGTCAGGCCGTGCAGCCAGCAACTGCAGCGCCACTGTGCCATCCTTCGCTTGCAGCACGCGATAGCTGAGCCGTGCAGCATGTCGACACTGAGCGCGCGCACAGCCATCATCCTCGACCACCAGCACCACGGTATCAGCATCGCCTTGCGACACCGGGCTGGTGCTCGTGGGAGACCTCGGCAAATTCAGGTCCCGTACTCCGTGGCAGATAGATCTTGACTGTCGTGCCAGCGCCGAGTTCGCTGTACACCTTCACGTGGCCCTGTGACTGCTTCACGAAGCCATAGACCTGCGACAGACCGAGGCCGCTGCCCTGCCCTGGTGGCTTGGTCGTGAAGAACGGATCGAACACCCTGTCGATCACCTCTGGTGACATACCCTCGCCGGTATCGGTAACGCAGATCCCTACGTATTGGCCAGGCGCGACCTCGTGAGACGCGGCGTATGCCTCATCGAGATGGGTGTTCGCCGTTTCGATCGTGAGCTTCCCGCCGCTGGGCATCGCATCGCGGGCATTCACGGCAAGGTTCAGTAGCGCGCTCTCCAGCTGGTTGGGATCGGCGAACACGCGCCAGACCCCGGCAGCCAGAACCGTTTCCATGGCAACCATCTCACCGATGCTGCGCCGGATCAGATCGGACATGTCGCCCACCAGGCGGTTGGGGTCGATCACCTCTGGGGCCAAAGGTTGCTGACGTGAAAACGCCAACAAGCGCTGCGTCAGAGATGCAGCACGCTCGGCCGCCTGGCCGGCAAGCTCGATCGACCGGCGCAGCCGAGTATCGGCATCGCTGCTGAATCGCTGGCGCAGGTTCTCGAGGCTGCCGCAAATGACCTGCAACAGGTTGTTGAAGTCATGTGCCACGCCACCGGTGAGTTGACCGATCGCTTCCATCTTCTGTGCCTGGCGCAGTGCCGCTTCGGCGCGCAGCCTGTCGGCGGTTTCACTGGCGACGCGTTGTTCCAGTGTTTCGTTCAGATGATTGAGTTCGTTGGTGCGCCGCAGGATGGTCTGGGCGCTCTCGATCAGGGCCGCGGCGATCTGGTCGATCTCGCGTACACTGGTGGAGCGCGGCGCGTCGCAATGACCCATCGGTACCTGGCCCGCAGCCGCGGCAACGTTTCGCAGGCCGTCCGTGACACGTCGGGCCACGAGGACAGCGATCAGTGTGCCGAGTGCGACCACGACACAGCCACCGATCAACAGACGCCAAAGCGAGCGATGCAGCGGCGCCTCGATGATGCTTGCCGGGACACCGATGCCGACGATGTAGCCCGTCTCGGGTGCGCGTGCGTGGCCGTTGTAGACACTATCGCCCTCGAGGGACGCGAAACGGTCCCAGCTCTCGTCCGGCCGGACCTGAATGGCCGCGCGCCAGCCTTCGGACGCCAGGTGCCCGACGCGCCTGTCATTGTCAGGCACGCGCGCCAGAAAGCGGCCCTGTCGATCGACAATGCCGCTGAGCCAGCCGGGCGGCAGCAGATGCTCATTGAGCAACTGGCCGAACTCTTGGTTCCGCATGCCCAATTGCAGCGACCAGATCACTCTCCCGTCGCGCTTCACCGGTACCGCGAGCACCGCGATCGGTTCCCGCGTCACAGCACTGACGAAGACGTCGGAGAGTTGTGGCTGCCCGGTTTCGAACACTCGTCGAACCAGGTCGGGCTGAGAAGAGCCGGGAATCACGGCGTCAGGGGGCAGATCGCTGAACAGTACACGGGTCGCATCCGGACGCACCAGCGTGAGGATCGGGCCTTGCAACAGGCGTGACACGCCGACCATCTCGGCGTGGAAGCCAATCAGATCGCCGTCTTGCAACCGGGGCGATTTTGCCAGCTCTTCCAGCATCGCGCGGCGCACGCGGATATGTTCGTCCACCGCGACGGCGAGAGCACGCGTCGTGGAGATCACCGAGGTCCTGATCGTCGCGAGCTGCGCCCGCGAGCCGTCGTAGGAGAGGTAAGCAGCGAAGGCCGCGAGCGGAAGAAGGCTGCTCAGCACCACCAGCAGAAGATAGCGGCGGACACCCCAACCTGCACGCGCCGGTCGAATGCTCTGTGCGTCAGGCCGCTCGACGGAACCGGCAAGAGTGTCCAAGGGAACTGACCACCGCTTGGTTGGAAGGATGCCACGGCGACGCATGTTGCCGCAGCGATGTTGGTGCTGTCATGTGACGACAGAGGACCTGCCGCACCCGATGGCAGGGACGCCTATGCACCCAGCGCCGACGTCCGCCCCCTGGACCGTTGCCGCACCGTCTGCTCGGGCAATGCAGCTTTGCTGCATCACAGGCGATGAAAAGCACGATGAGGCGGGAGCAATCGCGTGCACAGCTCGCATTATCCAGGTGTTTAACTGGCCGATGACACGATCTTAACGATCCGCCCCCTATCCGTATGGTGGATATCACCTCGATCAAACTGGCGTCGAGCCTCGAATCGCGATTGGCGCCTCCGGCCCACTCTATACCGATGAGCCGAGATTTGCGCTGGCGGAGCTTATGGCGGTGGAACGGGCATGAACATCCTCACTGTGTTTGGCACGCGGCCAGAAGCCATCAAGATGGCGCCGCTGGTCAAGGCGCTGAAGGACGAGCCCGCTATCCGCTCGCTGGTCTGTGTCACTGGCCAGCATCGCGAGATGCTCAAACAGGTGCTTCAGCTGTTCGGGATCGTGCCGGATTTCGACCTCTCGCTGATGGTCCCCAATCAGACACTGAACGCGCTTTCGGCGCGCGCACTTGGTGCGTTGGACGCGGTGCTCGACGAGCTGCGACCCGATCGGATGCTCGTGCACGGCGATACCACCACGGCGATGGCAGCCTCGCTTGCCGCATTCCACCGCCGTATTCCGGTCGGGCATGTCGAGGCTGGGCTTCGGACCTACGACCTCTCGCGACCATGGCCAGAGGAGATGAACCGGCGCGTCGTCGATGTCGTCAGCGACCTGCTGCTTGCACCGACTGCAGGCGCAAAGGCCAATCTGGAGAACGAGCGACTCGGCGGCCGGATCGTCGTCACCGGCAACACGGTGATCGATGCTCTGTTGGCCATCACCGCGCTGATCGATCGCGACACCGACCTCCGGTCGTCGCTTGCAGCGCAGTTTCCCTTCCTTGAAGCCAACCGCAGACTGCTTCTGGTGACCGGCCACCGCCGCGAGAGCTTCGGTGACGGATTCGCGGCGATCTGCGCAGCACTTCGCCGACTGTCGCAACGGCCGGACCTCGATATCGTCTATCCGGTGCATCTCAATCCGAATGTTCGGGAACCGGTGCTCGGCACGCTTGCGAACCGGCCGCGTGTCCATCTTATCGATCCGCTCGACTACCTGCCGTTCGTTTACCTCATGCAGAGGGCATGCATCGTCCTGACCGATTCAGGCGGCGTACAGGAAGAGGCGCCGTCGCTGGGCAAACCGGTCCTGGTCATGCGCGACGTTACGGAGCGACCCGAGGCGGTTGCCGCCAGGACAGTTCGCCTCGTCGGCACGAGCGAGGAGCAAATCGTGGCCTCGGTCACCGAGCTTCTCGACGACCAGGCTGCCTACAACGACGTCTCGCGTCGGCTAAATCCCTATGGCGACGGCCACGCCACTGAACGGATCATGGCCGCCCTCGTGGGGCGCCGCGTCGAAGAATTCGTCGCGCCGCCGATCGGCAACTAGGCCATCCGGAATGCTGGATCCAGCCGCCTCGGTTGCTTCTGCATATTACAGTGGTCTGGTGCTGGCGACAGTCATTCTGGCGTCGGTTATCCTACTGCTGTCAATCGATGATCTCTTCGTCGACGTGTGGTTCTGGTGCCGGGAACTATACCGTCATCTCACAGTTTGGCGGGTCCACAGGCCGCTGACCGCCAATCAACTCTATGAACGCGATGAGCAGCCTCTCGCCATCATGGTACCGGCATGGCTCGAACAGGCGGTGATTGCGCCGATGCTCGAGAACATGGTCACGACGCTCGACTACAAGAACTATCTGATCTTCGTCGGCACCTATGCGAACGATCCGGCGACCATCGCCGAAGTCGAACGGATGCGACGACGCTTCCGCCAGCTGATCCGGGTGGAGGTGCCGCATCCCGGTCCCACATGTAAGGCCGACTGCCTGAACTGGATCGTCCAGGCGATCTTCCTCCATGAGCAGACCAGCGACATCAAGTTTGCCGGCATGGTCCTGCACGACAGCGAGGATGTGCTCCACCCGCTGGAACTCAAGCTCTTCAACTATATTCTGCCGCGGAAGGACTTTATCCAAATCCCTGTCACCTCGCTCGAGCGGAGATGGGACGAGCTGGTGGCCGGAACCTATATGGATGAGTTCGCCGAATGGCACGCGCGTGATCTGGTGGTCCGCGAAAGCCTTTCCCGAATGGTGCCTTCGGCCGGTGTCGGCACCTGCTTTTCGCGCCGCGCACTCACCACCTTGGCGCGCGAAACGAACAACCAACCGTTCAACACCGACACTCTCACCGAGGATTATGACGTTGGTGCTCGCCTCGCGCAGCGCGGCATGCAGTCAATCTTTTGTCGGTTTCCCGTCAGCTTCGCAGTCCAGCGACAGAAGTGGTTCGGCCTGGGTCCGAAGAAGGAGTTACGGCTGCGCATGGCACTCTGCGTGCGCGAGTACTTTCCCGATACGTTTCGCACTGCCTACCGACAGAAGGCGCGATGGGTTCTCGGTATATGCTTCCAGGGCTGGCAGCAGGTCGGCTGGTCCGGTTCACTTGCAGTGAAGTACCTCCTGTTCCGTGACAGGAAGGGCATCATCACACCGTTCATCAATATCGCTGCGTACATCCTCACCGCGCAGCTGCTTGCTTTCTATATCGCTGCCTATAGCGGCTGGTGGCACAATTCGCTGCTGGACAGGCTGTTCGATTGGCGCATCGTGCTGCTGTTCTATGCCAATGGCGCGGTGTTCCTGTGGCGCATTTCGCAGCGCTGCTACTTCGTGGGCCGGCTCTATGGCTGGGAGCATGGCCTGCTCTCCATCCCCCGCATCGTGGTCGGCAATCTGGTGAATTTCATGGCTGCATCGCGTGCTTGGAGGATCTTCCTATCGCACGTTCTGTTCGGCACCCGCATCGTCTGGGACAAGACGCACCATGATTTCCCGTCCGTCGAGACCCTGGTACAGCGGCGGCGTAGACTGGGTGAACTGCTGGTGGCCTGGCGCGCCCTTGACGAGGAGAACCTCGTTCTGGCGCTGCATCGCCAGCAAGACGCCGGGCTGCCGCTGGGTCGGATGCTGATTGCTGACGGGTTGCTGGATGAGGAGACGGTTGCCGAGGCGATCGCCTACCAGAGCAACCTGCCGCGCGCGCATCCGACCGTCGAGCAGATCCGCGAAGCGATAGGCATGTTGCCGATTGAAACATGCGTGCGGTGGCGGATCGCGCCAATCGGTATCGACCCGGCCGGGCGGGTGATGCTCGCAACGGCGGGTCCAGCCAGTACCGACATGCGGCGAGACATAGCGAGGTCGCTGAACCAAGAGCCTAGCTGGCACGTCGTGCGCGAGAGCGAGATCGCCGGTGCGTTCCGGGTGATGCGTCCGAACGACGCGGTGACGCGCACGGACACGGTGCCGCTGCTCGGCGATCTGCTCCTCAAGATGCGTCTGGTACGGCGCGACGCTCTCGACTCGGTTCTATCGCAATATCAGCCGGATGAGGATGGCCGCATCGGCGACTTTCTGGTCGCACAGGGCGTCGTGACGCGCGAGGCGATCGAGCAGGCGATGGCGGCGCAGCAGCAGTTGTTTGCCACGGCTCAGACCTGAGGGGAAGCAGCGATGGGTCGAAGGTGCGGCTGGTGCATACGCCCGAATTTCATAGCCGCACTGTTCCTGGCAGGCCTGATCGGTGGGGCTGCTGCAGCCGAAGCGCAAACGCCGGGCGGAGACACCACTGTCGTGCCGTCCGCCGCCGCCTACAATGCGGCGGATGCCGCTTATAAGGCGTATGCGCGCGGCAATTACGCTGAAGCGGTTCGGCGTGCGCGCGAAGCGGTGTCGCTCGCCCCGCAGAATACGCAATATCGTCAACTGCTGCAGACGGCAGAACAGGCCGTCCAGGCAGGTGTGCGGGACCAAGCATACCGAGCGGCGGATGCCGCATACAAGCTGGAGGCGCAGGGCAACTACGTCGCGGCGGTGACATCTGCTCGCCGAGCAGTAGTGCTGGCGCCTGGCAACCAAGCGTATCGTCGGCTGCTCGTCGATGCTCTCGCCAACGCAGGCCATCTCGCCGAGGCGGATAAGGTCGCGACGGATGCGCTGTCCAACAACCCGCATGACGGGGCGTTGCTTGCGCAGCGTGGATATATTCGCCAGCGATCGGGCCAATTTGCCGAAGCCGCCGATGACTTTGCCGCCGCCCAGGCTGCCGGGCTTGCGACCGACACCGAACGCAGAAATGTCGCGCTGGCACTCGCCGATGCAGCGCTTTCGGCAAAGCAGCCACAACGTGCCGTCGATGCTCTGCAGCCTTACGCCGCTGATAAGACCTATGCCATCGCCTCACGGCGTGCGTTCGCCCTCCTCGCGCTCGGCGAGAAGGAGGAAGCCCTTTCGGCCTTCAGCTCGGCAGCGGAACTCGCCACGACGGCTCAGGATCGCGCGACCATGGTGAAGGCCGAGATCAACCTGCTCGCAGACCTTGGACGACGAGCGGATGCAAAGGCGCTGTTCGAGAAATCCAAGGCGAGCGGTGATCTGGATGGCGCATCTGATCTCGACATCGCCTATCTCGCAGTCCGGCTCGGCGACGATACGACGGCGACCGCCCGATTCCGCCAGGCAAAGGCCAGCGGCAACCTGACCGGCCCCGCGATGCTGGACGCGGGTTATGCCGCCAAGCGCTCCGTCGACAATGCGGAGGCCATCGCCGACTTCAAAGCCGCAATCGATGCGAATGCCGAGGGTAAGCTGCCACTGAGCCAGCAGTCACTGTTCGAGACACGCCGCGAAGTGGCGGAACTCGAACGCACCTGGGGGGCGTTCGCAAGCCTGACATACGGCGCTGTTGGTGTGATGCCCAGTTCTTCCCTGACGCCCCCGCCGGTCGGGCGCATCCTTCAGGCTGGCACCGAAGTCTACTGGCGTCCGCCGGTGATCGGCTATCGGGATGGCAGAATTTTCGAGGTCTTCGTCCGGTCTTTCGAAACATTGTCGGACGCGACGGGAGCGCCGACCGGTGCACCGACATGGCAGGGGGCGGCCGGGATGCGGGTCAAACCTTTCTCCGACTTCAACCTTGTTCTTGAAGGAGCGCGGGTGTTCCCGATCGGCACCAATGCACGCCAGGACTGGCTGGCGCGCGTGGCATTCTCCCATGGCGACGGCACCGATCTGCGCTACGACGCCACAAATTGGACCATGTGGCAGATCTACGCCGAATACGATCGATACTTTCAGACGGTCGAGAATATCGTCGCGTACGAGGCCCGGCTCGGCCGCAGCTTTCGCCTTGATGCAATCAGCGACACGTTGGTGGCGACCCCTTTCCTCGCGCTTGGCGGCAGCTACGACAGTTTGTTTGCCACACCCAGCGCACTCGGAGTAGGCCCTGGCGTAAGCCTTCGTTGGTGGTTCCGTGAGGACAAGTACACCGCGCCGATGTCCTTTATAGATCTGAACGTCCAGTATCGCTTCAAGCTTGCCGGTGACGACCGTGCCCGTGGCGTCTTCGTAGGACTGACGCTGGCCTTCTAGCGATTGGATGAGCGCAATTCAGGCGCTCATCCGGTCACTTCATCCTAACCGCTTATCAACCGTTCAGCGATCTGAACCGCGTTCAACGCCGCGCCCTTCAGCAGCTGATCGCCAGCGACGAACATCGCCAATGAGCACCCCGAGGGATCGCTGACATCGCGGCGAATCCGGCCAACCAGCACGTCGTTCTGGCCTGAGGCCTCGATCGGCATCGGAAAGTGGTTGCCGGCCACGTCATCCACGATGCGGACACCTGATGCGTCAGCAAGCACCTCGCGGGCTTGCTCCGGGGCGATCGGGCGCTCGAACTCCACCGTCAGCGCGATGGAGTGGGCGCGCAACACCGGCACACGCACGCAGGTGACGCCTATCCTGAGGTCCGGAGCGGCCATGATCTTGCGCAACTCGCGCATCACCTTGGTCTCTTCCTCGTTGTAGCCGGTAGCGGGATCCACTCGTGTGTCGTGGCTGAACAGGTTGAAGGCATAGGGATGCGCCAGCACCCGATGCTGGTAGGCAGCGCCCTGCAGATAGGCGGCGGTGGAGGCGCGCAGTTCTTCCATCGCCGCGGCACCAGCACCCGACGCCGCCTGATACGTGGCAGCAACCACCCGGCGGATCGGGATGTGCCGGTGCAGCGGCCAGAGCGGCACCACGGCGACGATGGCAACGCAGTTGGGGTTGGCGATGACGCCGATGTGGCGGGCGATCGCCTCAGGGTTCACTTCGGGCACCACCAACGGTACCGCCGGCTCCATGCGAAAAGCCGAGGAGTTGTCTACAACCACCGCGCCCTGCCTCACCGCCATCGGCGCGAACCGCCGCGACACCACACTGCCGGCCGAGAACAGCGCGATGTCGGTGCCTGGAAAGCTGTCCTCGTTCAGTTGCTCGACCGGAATACCCTCGCCGCGGAACAGCAACCTGCGACCGGCTGAGCGTTCAGAGGCGAACAGGCGCAATCGTTCCAGTGGAAACGCGCGGCTTTCCAGACTGGCGATCAACTCGGCGCCGACCGCGCCGGTGGCACCGACAATTGCGACGATGGGATGCTGCAGGCTCATTGAACTCGCTCCGTTGGTTGGGCCGGCGGAGACGAGTGCCTGGAAAGCAAAGGCCCCGTCCGGTGCCGGCGGGGCCTTGGGTGGTGCTATGTCGCTGCCGTCAACACGCGCACGCCCAGGATGCCCGACCGGGCTTCCAGTTCTTCACCATGCGCTTGTTCACGAGGCAGGACATTGCGCCCTCCTACCCGATTGGCTCACGCTGCGCCAGTGTCTTCTGATATCAGGTGCGGGATATGGCTGTTGCAGTTGGTGTCCCACGCCTGGACGTGCATGCGGATCACGCGCTCCGGGCGCGCCGGGTAGTCCGGATCGCGTACCTGCTCCAACAGCGCGGGATCGTCGTCTGCAACCCTGCCCCGGCCCCAGACCTTTAGCCGGGTCCTCTCGGCGTAGTTCATCAGAAGGAGAAACATGCGGTCGTTTTCGGCCAGGTTGCCGACGGTGATGTACTGTCGGTTGCCACCGTAATCGGCGAAAGCGAGCTCATCCGGCGCCAATACCTTGATGAAGCCAGGCGGACCGCCGCGATGCTGCATGTAAGGCCAGCCGTCGCGGCTCGCAGTCCCGATGATGACGCTGTTCGCGACGCGCAGCCGCTGCTGCATCTCATCGGAAAGCGCTGCCCGTTCGGGTTCGCGCGCCGCAAGCTGCTGCATTCTCTCGCGCGAGCCATACCGCGCCTGCGCGGCGCGAACCGCGGGGCTGAAAGCAAGCGTGGTGAACGCGCGCGGCATGCGAGGCCTCCCTGCCATGAGCACCGGCAACCAGATAGGCTTGTGGACAGCCGACTGGTAACGATGTTTTCTCACATGATGGGTGAATCCCGCTCACAGCGCCTACCGCCTCTGGCCGCGCTGCGCACCTTCGAAGCGGCGGCGCGGCATCAGAATTTCTCGCGGGCGGCCGACGAATTGCATCTGACGCACGGTGCGATCAGCCACCAGATCAAGGCTTTGGAACGCGAGCTCGGTTTCGCATTGTTCCACCGCAAGAGTCACGGCGTGCAACTGACCGGCTCAGGTCGCCAACTTGCTGACACCGTGCGCGATGCCATCGACAGCATCGCACGTGGGATCGAAGAGGTACGCGGGCGGCCGCAACGCGCACTCACCGTCAGCGTGCTGCCGGCATTCGCGGCACACTGGCTTATTCCACGGCTGGCTGATTTCGGCACGCGGCATCCTGATATCGACATCAACATCCGTGCCAGCCCGTTGCTGACTGATTTCGCCTCCGAGGATGTCGACCTCGCGGTGCGCTATGGCGGCGGCAAGTGGCCCGGTACCCATGCCGTGCTGTTGGCGGATGAGGACGTGTTCCCTGTATGCAGTCCCCGTTTCAATGACGGCCGTCTGCCAAAGACGCTGCATCAGCTGGCCAGGTCGCGACTGCTGCACACGCCGTTGCAGCCATGGGCCCAATGGTTCGAGGCACTGGGGATGACCGCACCACCGCCGCAGCGCGGCATGGCGTTCGCCGAAACAGATATTCTGCTGCGGGCGGCGATCGCCGGTCTGGGCATCGCGCTCTCGCGCCGCCTGCTGGCACAGCCTGAACTCGAGGCAGGACGGCTGGTGCGCCCCGTACCGCATGCAGTGCGTGCTGATCGATCATATTACATCGTCTATCCTGACCATATCGAACCGTCGCCTCGTCTGCTGATCTTTCGCGATTGGCTGCTGGAGCAGGCGCGGTCGCTGACTTCGGCGGAGGGCCAACATGCCACGCGCCAGACTGCGTGACTTGGGCATCGTCACTGGGGCGCTGCCGCCCGGGCAGTGGAACGCGATCACCGATGTGCCTGGTGTCCGCGTCGGGTACACCACGTTGATCCGTGACGAACCGCATGTGGTGCGTACTGGCGTTACTGCGATCTGGCCACGCGGACCGGAACTGTGGAGCGACGCGGTGTTTGCGGGTATCCACGCTTTCAACGGCAATGGCGAGATGACCGGCTGGGCGTGGATCGCCGAACAGGGATTGTTGGCCTCACCTATCTGCATCACCAACACGCATTCGGTTGGCGTCGTGCGGGATGCGGTCTGCGCGTTGGCGGTCCGCGACAAGGTGAAGATGCCTTGGCTGCTTCCGGTGGTAGCCGAAACCTACGATGGATGGCTCAGCGACGCCGCCAGCTTTCCGGTAACCGCAGACCACGCGATCGCCGCGCTCGATGCAGCGGCGTCGGGACCGGTCGCCGAGGGCAATATTGGCGGCGGCACCGGCATGATCTGCCACGAGTTCAAGGGCGGCACAGGAACTGCATCGCGCATCGTCGCAACGGCTGGCGAGAGCTTCACCGTCGGCGCGCTGGTGCAGGCGAACTATGGCGCACGCGAATTGCTCCGGGTCGACGGCGTGCCTGTCGGCAGGGAAATCAGCACCGAGGCCGTGCCGTCGCATCGCGACGTGCCGCGCGATGCCGGCTCGATCATCGCCATACTGGCGACCGACGCGCCGATACTGCCAATCCAATGCCAGCGCCTGGCGCGACGCGCAACGACCGGGCTGGCCTGGGTTGGCGGAGTCGGCTTCAACGGCAGTGGCGACATCTTTCTTGCCTTCGCCACCGGGAACCACGTGCGGCAGGGCGAGGCGATCAGCGCACTGCGCATGCTGTCTCCCGACGCCATGAACCCGCTGTTCCAGGCAGCAGCCGAAGCGACCGAGGAGGCGATCCTCAATGCGCTGACGGCCGCCGAGACAATGACCGGATATGCCGGCCATACCGCGCATGCTCTCCCATTGGATCGGCTGGCAGAAGTGATGCACCGGTACCGGCCGTAACACTTCGGCTCTGGCCGAAGCACAGCATTCATTTGGACAAAAAACGCTATCTCGAGCCACCGAGCGAGTCGACAAAGCCTTCGCGCCAGGACGCGTGTGCCGGATGCCAGCCCAGGCATCGTGCGGCCTTCGTATTCGACCCGGCGCGCATTTCAGTCATCATGCTGGTAATCACTTCGCCAGCCAACAGTCGCGCCAGCCATTTCGGCAAGCGCCTCGGTGGTCCTGCGCCGAGGATGGAAGCCAGTGTCGGCAGCCATTCCCGTACCGGCGCGGGCTCGTCATCAACGATGTTGAATATTCCGCTCGCCGCGTGTTCGACAGCAGCAGCGGTGGCCGCTGCGGCATCGTCAACGTGCAGGAATGACCACCAGCCTTCACCAGTGCCGATCAGCGGCATGCGTCTGCGCCGAACCTGGTCGCACACCCAAGTGCTCAGCATTCCAGTGTCCGCCCCGTATAGCGCGCCATAACGCAGGGCGACGCCGCCGATGTCTCGCGCCTGAGCGATAGTGCTTTCGAGCCGCATAATGGCACTCAATGTCTGCCGCTGACGCCGCGGCGGATTGGGATCGAGCGGGTCGTCTTCCGATTTGATCGGGCCGCCGGTGCGCGCATAGGGCCAACCGCAATAGCTTTGCGCGACGATGCGGCGCGTGCCTGCCTCGCGGGCAGCCCCCAACAGGATGTCGAGGCCCTCGGTGCGCAGGCGATTGCTTTGCGCGAATACGCTGTCGAAGTTTCGAAGCTCCATTGCGCCGGAAAGCGATGTCATCTCGTGCACGATGACTTCAGGCTTGGCGGCACATACAGCGGACCGCATCGCCACGGAATCGAGCCCATCTGCGACCACGGCCTCGCTGCCGCTACCGCGAATGAGGTCTGCCTTTGCGGGCGTTCGGGTAAGGCCCGTCACATGATGCCCGGCGGCGACAAGCAGCGGCAGAAGGCGGCGCCCAATAACGCCGCTGGCTCCGGCGACGAAAATTCGCATGCCCACTACCTCGGCAGCAGCAGATGCGAATCAAGGGGCCCGCCTGATCGGCGGATCAGCGAACCCACCAGTTGTCCGATGCCCGGCCACTTGCGGTCAGCGGCCGTGCTTCGCGGCCATCGGGTTGCAGCACACGCGGATCGGTGATCTGCTCTGCCGAATACCGGGACAACCAGCTCACGAAGAGGGAAGCCCACATGCGAGCCGCTGTTATGCACGAGGCGCGTCAGCCGTTGGCGATCGAGAACCTCGAGATCGCCAAACCAGCAGCGCACGAGGTCCTGCTGCGGACTGCATTTACCGGCCTTTGTCACAGTGACCTACACTTCATCGAAGGTCTGTATCCGATGCCCACGCCTTGTGTGCTCGGCCACGAAGCATCGGCGGTCGTCGAAGCGGTCGGCAGCGAAGTCACCTATGTCTCCCCCGGCGACAAGGTCATCACCTGCACCTCGGTATTCTGCGGCACCTGCGAGTACTGCACGACCGGCCGCCCCAATCTGTGCAACAACACTGCAGTCAAGATGCCGCCCGGCAAGGCGCAGCGGCTGTTCCTGAACGGAAAGCCGATCGTGCAGTGCTTCAATCTTTCGACCTTCGCCGAGCAGATGCTCGTGCACGAGAACGCAGTGGTGAAGATCGGCCCAGAAATCCCGTTGGATCGGGCAGCGCTCGTCGGATGCGGCGTCATCACCGGTGCTGGAGCCGTCATCAATACGGCCAAGGTAACAGCCGGCAGTACAGTCGCTGTGTTCGGTTGCGGCGGTATCGGCTTATCCGCCGTGAATGGTGCCGCAATAGCCGGCGCTGACCGGATCATTGCAGTCGACACGATCTCATCAAAACTCGAAACGGCCAAGGAGATGGGTGCAACGGATACCATCAACGCGAGCAACGCCGATCCGGTCGAGGCCATCAAGGAGCTCACGGGCGGCGGAGTGGAATACGCGTTCGAGGCGGTCGGCCTGAAGAAGACCGCCGAACAGACATTCGAATGTCTCCGTCCTGGCGGTACCGCGACAATCATAGGGATGGTGCCATTCGGCATGAAGATCGAGCTGCACGCATATGATTTCCTGCGCGAGAGGAAAATCCAGGGGTCCTCAATGGGCAGTAATCGCTTCCGTGTCGACATGCCACGTTTGCTGAATGCCTGGAAGAAGGGTCACCTTAAGCTCGACCACCTGATCACCAGCCACATCAAGCTCGACGACATCAACGAAGGGTATGCAAAGCTGAAGGAGGGTAATGTACTTCGACAGCTCGTCGATTTCGGCGTTGGGGCGTGACTGACGCGGCGTCTCGACGGCGCGCGCTCGAAAACGTCCGCGTAGTGGATTTCAGTTGGGTTCGGGCCGGACCATGGGCCACGCGCTGGCTGGGTGCTCTCGGCGCCGAGGTCATAAAGATCGAGTGGCCTGAGAATGAGCGCGGCCGATTGCCCAGCACAACGACACCGCAGCACCTCGAGGTGAACCTCAACACCTCGGGCAATTTCAACGATACGAACGTCAACAAGAAGAGCCTTAGCCTGAACGTGCGCAGCGCCAAAGGCCTGGAGGTGGTGAAGCGCCTGATCGCCATCTCCGACATCGTCATCGAGAATTTCAGCTCACGTGTGCTGCGAAACTGGGGCCTCGGCTACGATGTGTTATGCAGGATCAAGCACGATATCGTTTATGTATCCATGTCTGGCTATGGCCATACAGGGAGGAACCACCACTACACGACATTCGGTCCAGTCGCACAGGCTGTTTCAGGCCTGACTCTCCTGTCAGGTCTGCCCGACAAGCCGCCGGCCGGCTGGGGTTGGTCGTACATGGATGATACCGGCGGCATGTACGGCGCGATGTGCGCACTAGCCGGCCTCTACCATCGCAATACTACCGGACGCGGCCAGCATATCGACCTGTCGCAGATGGTGGCCAGTATTCCGCTCAATGGTCCGGCTCTGCTGGACTTCACGGTGAACGGGCGCGGATCGCGCCGCGCGGGGTTTCCGCCAGGCAATCGTGCCCACTGGCCCGGCACGCCGTTGCTCAATAATTACCGCGGACCGACAGTTGCGCCGCACAATGCCTATCGCACGCATCCTGGTGGCTACAATGACTGGTGCGTCATTGTCTGCCATGACGACGAAGAGTGGCAGCGATTGATTCAGGTTATGGGGTCGCCGTCGTGGGCCACCTCGGAGATCTTCGCCACGCTCACTGGGCGGCTGCAGCACCAGGAGGAACTGGACCAGCGAATTGAAGCGTGGAGCATGACGCTGGAGAAATACCAGCTGACGGAGCAATGCCAGTCTGGAGGAGTCCGCGCCCTTCCCGTGCAGAGTGCGGAAGACCGCGTCGAGCATGATCCGCAACTGCGCCACCGGAAGATGTACTCGCCGATAGAGCATCCGGCGCTCGGACAGCACCTGGTTCAGAATGCTCCATTTGAACTGTCGAGAACCCCGGCGCTGAATCACAGCCCAAGTCCGCTGATCGGTCAGCACACACAAGAGATCGTTGAAGGTCTGCTCGGCTATAGCCACGAAGAACTCTGTTCGGGATTCGCCGACGGTACCTTCTGGCCGGCAAACCGCACGCGCTTTCACTATATGGAGGAGATGTTGCGGTGACCGACGCCCAGCCTACGCCTGGGCCACTGGCAGGTCTCAGAGTGCTGGAACTGGCGGACGAAAAAGGCCAATTCTGCGGCAAACTTCTTGGCGATCTCGGCGCCGATGTGGTCAAGATCGAACCGCCTGGCGGCGAGCCCAGTCGTCGCGTCGGCCCATTCCTGGATGACGTTCCTCACCCGGAGCGCAGCCTGTCCTTTTGGTACTACAACACGTCCAAGCGCAGCATCACCTTGAACCTAAAAGCTGCCTATGGTCGCCAACTGTTTCGGAGTTTGGCCGCGGCCGCAGACGTTGTCTTGGAAACCTTTCCGCCTGGGTTCATGGCATCGCTAGGGTTGGATTATGAGCTCCTCTGCCAGCAGAACCGCCGGCTGATCCAGTGCTCGTTGACCCCGTTCGGTCAGACCGGACCCTGGCGCGATTACCTTTCGAGCGATCTGCTGCACATGGCGGCTGGCGGCGAGATGGCCTCCAGCGGATATGACGAGGCGGATGTGCCGAACGGACCGCCCGTTGCGCCGGGCGGCGGCAATGCATGGCACATGGGGTGTCATTACGCCTGCATGGCCATCCTGGCTGCGCTGGTCGATCGGACGCTCTCAGGGCAAGGCCAGTATATCGATGCGTCGATACACGAGGCGTGTGCCCTGACGACCGAGGCCGCGATTGCCAGCTACGTTTACCGAGGAGAGGTGCTGCGTCGTCAGACTGGCCGGCACCACGCCGCCAATCATACGCCCCGTACCCAGTTCCGTGCCAAGGATGGCAGATATGTCTGCGCACTGCTTGGCGGTCGGCTCAATCCTAGGTTCGTCAGGAACCTGGCGGACCTGCTGGACACCTATGGCATGGCCGGCGATCTCAGGGATCCGAAATACCAGGACCCCGCGGTCATAGCGGAGAGCACTTCGCACATAATCGACGACCTGGTTGCCAACTTCATTGCCAGTCTTCCGGCGGAAGAAGCGTACCATGCCGCCCAGGAACGTGGTTTCACCTGGGGCGTGGTGCGTGCTCCGGAGGACTTGCTCGATGACCCTCATCTGCATGATCGTGGCTTCTGGAAACAGGTAGAACATCCAGAGCTAGGTCGCAGCTTCACCTATCCAGGCGAGGCCGCGATCTTTAGCGATTCGCCCTGGCAGCTCTCCCGGCGGGCGCCGCTGATCGGCGAGCACAACTTGGAAATCTTCTGCGACGAGCTGGAACTGTCTCGCGCCGAGCTGGTCGTTCTGGCAGAAAGCCGCGTGATCTAAGATCCACGGTCTTGGCCGAGCGCCACGCGGTACCCTTCAGATCGCCGAGAAAACGAGACCGGCCAGGAAGCGTAGAGCGATAAGGAGCAGAAATAGGCCGAACCCGATCTCGAGCCAACGCTTCGGCAGCCTATGTGCAAGTCGGGCGCCGAATGGTGCGGTCCAGCTCGACAACGGCGCGATCAGAACGACCCCGATCGCGGAGACGAACCCGACTGACAGTGGCGGCAGCATCGCCTGGTACCGCAATCCCGCAATCACATAGCCTATAGTACCGACGAGAGCGATCGGAACGCCAAGCCCTGCGGCGGTCGCCACGGCGTTGTGAATCGGCGTGCCGTACACCGTCAGCGTCATCGTCACCAGAGAGCCACCTGAGATTCCCATCAGCGAGGAACACAGACCGATCGCAAAACCGTAGCCGGTCATCACTGCCGTGCCCGGCAATTCGCTGCTCAATACCCAGCTGTCACTGCCGACCAGAAACTTTGCGGCGATGACACAGGCTATGAGCCCGAACGCGGCCTTGAACAGATCAGGAGGCGCCAGCGCTGCCAGCACTGCGCCAATGGCAACACCCGCCATCGACGGCAGCGCCCAACGACGCATGACGTCCGGGAGCACCAACCCCCGCGCCTTGTGTGCACGGTATGAGCGCACCGCTGTCGGTAGAATGGTCGCAAGAGATGTGCCGATGCATAGCTGCATGCGCACCACTTCCGGAACGCCGAGAAGACGGAATACTTCGAACAGCACTGGCACGATGATGGCACCGCCACCGATGCCGAATAGCCCGGCGAGGATCCCACTCGTCACGCCGGCAATCATGACGCTGGCTGCCAGCCATGCAAACTCCCCGCCATGTCCCATGCGCGCTCAGGCCGGATAATGTGTCCGCAGGCTCTGCCCACCTGCTTCGGCCGGCTTGGCGTCGATCAGCACGAAAGCAAACACGCATGGCTGCGTGCCGGTGTTGACCCACGCATGCATGGTGCCGCGCTGCACGACGACGTCGCCTTGGGTGAGGTGCACCGTCTTGCCGTAGTCCAACTCCAGGTCGCACTCGCCGGACAAGAGGATGGCGTAATCAAGCGTCTCCGTGCGGTGCATGAACTTGGGCGAGCCCGGAGCAAATTCGGTGATCCGCACCACCGTCCCCTGCCCCGACCCGACATAGTTGTGCCGGACCACAAAGCCTTTCCGTTGCTCCGCAGCCGCTTCGTCCGAATTGTCGACCGGCATCTGATTGGTGGACCAAATCTCGCAGCGCGCGATGCCGGCGCGGCCGGGTCGGGTGGCGCCGATCATTCGCTCGTCTGATTCGACGATGGCTTTCCCAGCAGTATCATGTCCGGTCACAACGCGGCGGACTTCCAGCGGCATGGTTTCCTCCTTCACAGTTGCAACGCGCTAACGGCACAGCGACGAGAAACGGGTTGCCGCAGCCCTATCGGACCCGCGCGCCCCGGCAGCGAACGCTGCCACAGGGTCCGCGAAAACAGGAGACAGCGCGTGTTACGGACTGCTGTGCGTCTATCCGCCGTTTCGTGTCACCAGCCGACCGGCACGCTCGGCGACTGCGCCCCTCCCAGCCACGTATGTCAGCTGCCCATTGATCCAGGTCTTCAGAATACCTTCGGCCGGCTTCACGGGTTCCGCGAAAGTGGCGCTGTCGCGCACGGTCGTTGGATCGAATAGCACAAGATCGGCGTAGGCACCGGCACGAATCACGCCGCGATCGATCATTCCAAACACCTCGGCAGTGTGACCGGTCATCTTGTGCACCGCTTCCTCCATGCTGAACAGGCCCATATCCCGGGCGTAATGACCGAGGACGCGCGGGAAGGTTCCCCAAAGCCGAGGATGTGGAAACGCGTCGTGCGGCAGACCATCACTGCCGATCATCGCCAGCCGATGCGCCATGATGCGTTGTACGTCCTGCTCATCCATCTGAAAGAAGATGCCGCCGGCCGGAAGCAGGCGTTCGGCTGCATCGCGCAACTCCAGACCCCAGTCCTTCGCGATGTCGTGCAGCATGCGGCCGGCGCAGTCGGGATGAGGCACGGACCAGGTGATCTGCACAGGCACGTCGGACCGTGCCCTCTCGGGCATCAGCACAGTGGAACCCGCAGGGTACGGGTAGACATCGAAGTCGACCCGCTGATTGCCTGCAGCAACGTCGATCGCTGCGAGCGTCTGGGCGGAACGACCAAAGTTCTCCGGCATAGAACACTTGTGGTGGCTGATCACCACGGGGGCGTTGACCGATCGGCCGATACGCAATGTCTCCTCGATCGAGGCCAGCACGTCGCTCGCCTCATCCCGCATGTGAGTGACATAAATCCCACCCGCCTCCCGCAGCGCATCGGCAACCGCGATCACCTCATCCGTCGGCGCCATCATGTTCGGCGGATAATACAGGCCGGTAGAAAACCCCGAGGCGCCCTCAGCCAAAGCGTCGGCAAGGCGCCGTCGCATGTGTTCTGCCTCCTTATCCGTCGCGGCGCGCCGAGTGTCGCCGGACATGGCCTCCACTCGCAGCGACATGTGGCCGATCAGAGCGTAGGTGTTCACCGGCGGTGGGTCGCGTCTCAGTCTGTCGGCGTATTCGCCGAAGCTGCCGAACGTCCACCAGGCTTCGTCGCCGAGTAAGTCCAGTGGTGGCACTGGACGGGTAGCCATGCGAACCGGGGACAGGCTGATCCCGCAATTGCCGACCACCACGGTCGAAACGCCCTGCGACATCTTGCAGAGCATGCACTCCGGTCCGCAGAGAACCGCGCGGTCATCGTGAGTGTGAGCATCGATGAAGCCCGGTGCAACAGCCTTGCCGCTGGCAATAATCTCCTCGTCGGCCGCGGCACTGCCAAGATCGCCGACGGCGACGATCCGATCTCCCGCAATTCCGACATCGGCATTGAAGCGAGGTGCAGCGGTCCCGTCGAAAACGGCAGCATCACGGATGATTAGATCGCAGCGTAGAGCCATTCAGATCGTTCCCTGCAGGAAGTCGGAGCGTTCTCACCCACTGCTCCTCCGCGCACGGTAGCCAGTGCGCGAGGCGGTCCGCAATGCCGGGTGGCACGCACCTCGCTGCCTGGGGCGACTGGGTTGCCCCGAACCTCTCTGTGATGCAATGACTGCCCCTGAACGGCAGCGCGACAGCAGTCTGCGTGCCGAAGGTCGACGGGAGGAAAATGGTATGCGGCGCCGAGACTTACTGAAAGCTGCCCCGATCCTCGCCACCAGTAGCCTGGCTGCGCCAGCCCTGGCGCAGGCACAGAAACCTCTGCGCTTCGTGCCACAGGCGAACCTGACGTCGCTGGACCCGATCTGGACGACCGCCGTTATCACCTACAACCACGCCTACATGGTCTATGACACCCTGTATGGCTACGACGGTGCCGGCGACATGCGGCCGCAGATGTGCGAAGGCCACGATCTGTCGGCAGACAAGCTGACCTGGACCTTTACCCTGCGCGACGGCCTGATGTTCCACGACAAGCAGAAGGTGCTGGCGCGCGACTGCACGCAATCCATCCTGCGTTGGGGCTCGCGCGATTCATTCGGCCAGAACCTCATGCGCTATGTGAACGAGATTGTCCCGATCGACGACAAGCGCTTCTCCATCCGGCTTAAGCGGCCTTGCCCGCAGTTGGTGTTCGGCCTCGGTGGACGCCAGTGCTTCATTATGCCGGAGCGTGTCGCGAAGGGTCCTGGCACGGAACAGCTGACCGACATCACCGGATCGGGACCGTTCCGCTTCCTGAAGGACGAGTGGGTGTCCGGCGCCCGCTGCGCCTATGCGCGCTTCGACGGTTACGTTCCGCGCCAGGAGCCGCCGGCGTTCTTTGCCGGCGGCAAGGTGGCGCATTTCGAGCGCGTCGAGTGGCTGGTACAGCCGGATCCCTCCGTCGCTGCCGCTGCCTTGCAAAAGAACGAGGTGGACTGGGTGGAGCTGCCGTTGATCGATCTGTGCCCGATGCTGAAGAAGTCGGGCGGCATCGAGGTCAAGGTACCCGACCCCGCCGGCTGGTTGATGTTCATGGTCCTCAACAACCTCAATTCGCCGCTCGATAATCTGAAGGTGCGGCAAGCGATCCAGGTCGCGCTGGACCAACAGGCATTCCTCGACGCGGCGATCGGTGACCAGAAGGAACTTGGCATCGTACCGACCGCACTGTTCGCGCCAACCATGCCGATGGCGACCACGGCCGGAATGGACGCGCTGACAAAGCCGCGCAATGTCGCGCTGGCGAAGCAGATGATTGCCGAGTCAGGTTACAAGAACGAGCCGGTCGTGCTCATGGCACCAAGTGACCAGCCGGCACTGTCGCAGATGTCGGAGGTAGCCCGCGAGCTGTTCCAAAGCATCGGCCTGAAGGTGAACTACCAGGCGATGGATTGGGGCACGGTGGTGACGCGGCGTGCCAGCCAGAATCCGATCGACCAGGGCGGCTGGGGCGCCTTCATCACAGTGATGAGCCCACTGACCGCCGCCAATCCCGGCAGCATGCTGCCCCTGCGCGGCAACGGCCGAAACGGCTGGTTCGGCTGGCCAACGGACGAGCGCCTCGAGGAACTCCGTGCGGCATGGTTCGATGCGCCGGACCTCGCAACGCAGAAGGCGATCGCTGCGCAGGTACAAATGCGGTATTTCGAGACGGTGCCCTTTCTGGTGCTGTGCCGCATGCAGCAGCCCACAGCATTCCGCTCTGACATCAAGGACATGGTGTTTGCCTCGTTCCCGGTGTTCTGGGGCATGCGTCGAGCCTGAGGCGTCGAGCAAGAGAAACCGGCGATGGTCCGCAGCGTCGAGAGCCGAAGTTCCTGGGTGGTCGCAACGGTTGCGCTAGCAGTTCTGACGATCTCCTACGGCGCACCGCTGGTCACCGTGGTGGCGCTGAAGCCGATAGCCTCCGAGCTCGGCACCTCGCGATCCGGTCCCTCGCTGGCGGTCTCGCTCACCTATATCGGCTCCGGCCTCGGCGGAATCCTGATGGGATGGATTTCAGGACATCTGGGCATTCGTCGCGTGGTGATTTTTTGCGGCATCATGCTTGCGACCGGTCTGGTCGTGGCGTCGTTCGGCGGACTTTGGTCGCTCTACCTGTGCAACTTGCTGTTGGTGGGGCTACTCGGTGCGGCTGGAATGTTTTCGCCGATCATGGCCTACGTGACGCGCTGGTTCGACCGGCATCGCGGGTCGGCGGTAGCACTGGTCTCGTCTGGACAATACATGGCCGGAGCGCTGTGGCCGCTGGTGCTGCAGTTCGCCGTTGCAACCATCGGTTGGCGCAGCACCATGTTGCTGTATGGCATGCTCGCGACGGTCACAATCGTTCCCCTGGCGGCCATGTTCTTTCGTGCGCCTCCGGAAGGACCGTCCCCGCTGGCGGCGGGCACCAGGGATGGCACCGCCGCTTCGTCGGTGTTGGGGCTGCCCCCAAATCTCGTTCTGGGTTTGCTTGGGCTTGCCATCTTTTGCTGCTGCACCACCATGGCCATGCCGCTGTCGCACATGGTCGCTTTTTGCAGCGATATCGGGATTGGCCCAGCACATGGCGCCGCGATGTTGTCGACCCAGCTCGCGATCGGCTTCGTGGCGCAGCAGATGTGGGGCTGGCTGGCCGACCGTTTAGGCGGTCTGGCGACCGTGCTGTGCGCCTCTATCAGCATGGCTGTCGCGATGATCGGCTTTCTGTTGACGCAGAACGAGATAGGGCTCTTCTCTGTTTCGGCCGCATTTGGGATGGGCTTCGGCGGATTGATCCCAGGTTACGTCTTGGCAGTGCGGGAGCTGTTCCCAGCCCACGAGGCGAGTTGGCGCATTCCGATAGTGATGTTCCCTGGCGCACTCGGCATGGCTGCCGGCGGTTGGTTGGCAGGTGCCATGTATGACCGGTTTGGCTTCTACGCGCCCGCCTTCGCTGCAGGCATTGCGTTCAACCTGCTGAACATGGCGGCCATCGCGCCGCTTGTAATACGGGAGAGGGCACAGCCGGCGTTGGCGCGGTAAAGCGCCGCATCATCTGCGTTCGGCCACTCCATCACGAGCCACCACGCGACCTCGCTTGATCACCGTGCGTCGTCCCGGCCGTTGTGCAACCGCCTCTGCGATGGTCTCGGCCTCCACCAGAACCAGATCGCCGCCGCAGCCCGGGGTCAGGCCATAGCCTTCCAGTCCCAATGCCCTCGCACCCCCTGTGGTGACCACGTCGAGCGCCAGCGCCAGCTCATCGTCTCTGCGGAGGTTGTAGCGCTGTCCCACGAACATCGCCCGCTCCAGCATGTCCGCGTTGCCATACGGTCCCCATGTGTCGCGGATGCCATCGGATCCGGCGCACACCACCACGCCAGCCTGCACCAGACGCTTCAGCGGCGGCACGGTTCGCGAGGCGGATGCCGTGGTCATGATCGAGATGCGTGCCTCCGCCAGCGCAGCGATCAGCGGATCCACCACCGATGCATCGGGCATTCCAAGGCAGAATGCGTGGCTGATCATCACCTTACCCTGCATTCCCAGGGCGAGGGTCCGTTCGATGATCAGCTCCATCGAGAACGCACCCATCTCACCAGGTTCATGCAGATGGATATCGACGCCACGCCCGAATTTATCAGCAAGGCCGAATACCACGTCGACATGGCCCTTCGGATCGCGATCGATCGCGCATGGGTCCAGCCCGCCTACCGTCTCGGCACCAAGGCGCAATGCTCGCTCCAGCAGTCCCACCGTGCCAGGTCGCACCAACAGCCCGCTTTGTGGAAAAGCGACGAGATCGATATCGACGACGTCGGCAAGCGCCTCCCGCGTCGCCAGCACACCCTCGATGCCGGCCACGCCACACTCCGTGTCCACATCCACGTGGCTGCGGATGAACGTGCTGCCATGCGACACTGAAAGCAGCGCCTGACGTTCCGACTGTTGCCGCGGATCAATGGGCAATGTCCTGCGAACCGTGCGCTCATTTTCGATCTTGTCGATCAACCGAGGTCCCACCTCGTTGCGGTACCAAGGCAGACCAAGCAGCGACTTGTCCAGGTGGGTGTGAGCTTCGACCAGCCCTGGCAGCACGATACGCCCGCCCCCATCCAGGACAGGCACCCCGGCCGGTGCTGGCCCGCACGCGATGCGCTCTCCTGCAATCAGGATATCAGTAGGATCGCCCCCCAGCGGACGAACGTCTCGGACAAAGAGGTTCCCAGGATCAGAGGAATATTGAGATTTCAGCGGCATAGCTCCCCCACAATCAAGCCAGAACTTGGCACCCAACGGGCACCCTCGTCAGCCTCATTTCCACCGATCAGGCAGCTCCGGCAATGATGACCCGGAGTGGAGCTCGCCGGAGGAGCCTCAGCGGCGTGCGGAGGTCGCCATCACGCTATTCTCCGGCAAGCGTGCTGACCGGCCGACTGTGGCTGATGCTGAGGACACAATCTTTACCTCAGCCCAACGCCACGACCGAAAAGAGCCAACACAGCGTAACGAAGAAACCGATAGCCGGGAACAACCTGTCCGATCGCACTTCTTGCCTCTAAGGAGGCGGAGCGGAATCCGAGAAAGATCAGGGTTGCGGTGACCCCGATAGTCACGGCGGTCCAGAAGAAGCAGTTCATGGGTGGCAAACGCCGCGCATCGGCGATCGGGCGCATTCACGAAATCGAACCGCTTGCAGCTTGGCGGAAAGCCTCGGACAGATGGAAAGCCACCCGACGAAGTTTTCACCGTCTCACCTATCGGAGGCGCGCCACGAGCATCTACAACTGAAGAGTGATTAGCCGGGAACTGCCCCTATAATCGCACGTCTAGCCTCCTCAGCGGCAAACCGCAAAATACTCAGTGGGGCGACGACCACTACCGTTGAGAGCAGCAGAAAGAGCACTTCGTCCATGTTCCAACCACAGCCCGCGACCCCGTGAGCAGTCCAATCACGAATGTTCGAGGTCGCTCAAAATCAGCGCGCGAACCACACGCAGCCAAGTGTGCTGATGGTGTTGCCGTGCGCCCAAAAATTGCCAACTGGCAAAAGTGTGAATAGGCGGAATTGCCCGACCGTAATTAAATTCAATTTTGCCGCGCATGGTGCGCGGCGGAAGTGAAAGCGGAAACTGGCGGCTCAGTGGATTCCCGTCCACGGGCCGCCCTTTTTCCCCCGATCGCTACACGCAAACGGGGAGCCAGCAAAGAAAAGAGAAGCCCAGGCGCCGATTGATTTGGAGGGTCAACATCACTCGCCGGCTCCAGTTGGCCAACCTGCAAGGATGGCGCTCAGTGCCAGTTATAGATTTGCTGGAGCGTGCCGCCCATGAGGGCGTTCCGCTCGCTGTCCGACAGGCGATCGGTGACGCGGAAAGACTCTACTCCCTGCGCATATGTCAATAGGCGCACTGCCCGAGTCCAGTCCGTACCCCACATGCAGCGCTCGAAGCCGAAAGAATCAAAGATGCGGCGAAGGGGATCCCAGATGTCCGCATAAGGAAACGGTTCGTGCGACAATGTGCAGGCGCCACTGATTTTCACCGCGACATTGGCGTATTGTGCCAGAGCAAGCAGCTTTGTCAGATCCGCGAACGGCTCCGCGGGTGCCGGCGGCTCGTGCGGTTGCGGTAGCCCTAGATGGTCAATCACTATTCGCGTATTCGGGTTGCGCGCCGCCAGTTGTCCAGCCTGATCCACCCGTCCCGTGCATGCCACATTGACCGGCAACGCATGCTGTGCGGCAGTAGCGAGGACCCGATTGATGGCAGGGTCCGCAGGATCGGTTGAAGCGTTGTCCCTTAAGAAGATTCGGATTCCAACCGTGCCCGTTGTCGCCGCCCACGCGGCAATTGTGTCGGCCACGGCGGCATCCGTGGGATCGACCGGCTTGACCAACCTGAAGCGACTCGGATGAGCTGCAAACACGTCAAGCGCGTAACTGGCGTCGTAGCGGTACATGCTGAAGGGCGAAACCAGGATCGCCCCATCGACACCGACAGCATCCATGGCGGCTACCATTTGATCGCCGGTGACCTCGGTCGGCCCAGTCAGCGTGCCGATCCACGGGCGACCCGGGTGGTTTCGTTCGTAGGCATGCACCTGGGAATCCAATATTGGCATCGCGTCCTCCCGCAGATTGATTGATGTTGTCACCGACTGTTCGGCAACAGTGATCGATAGAATCCAGCGTCAGTTCAGTTTGTGGATTCGGCACGGATAGCAGCGGTGTGAGGCAGCGCCACTGATGGGGTCAGCGGCATCCACGCCGATGGTCAGGTTGATGTTGGCGCCGTCCGAACCAAGTGCGTCGTACCCCGGCAGGCCCAGTTCCAAACACCCCTGCCACCAGCCGTGTCGAGCTGCCACCACGCCGTCAGCCAGAGTTTCATTGAATCGGGCCCGCGCTCGGGCCTGGCCGTGTGGCGTCGCGATCGCCAGCCAATCGCCCTCGCCGATGGAACACGATTCGGCGGTCAAGGGGCTTAGTTCCGCAATCGGATAGGGTTCCACCCGTCGTAGCTTGGCCAGGTTGCGATGCTGACTGTGGCAGTAGAGTGGTGTCTTCACCGTGGTCAGCGTCAGCGGGAATTCTTCCGTCTGCGCGAACGGCACGCGAAATTCGGGAATGGGCACTTCACCGCCGGCACGCAGCACGGAGGAAAAGATCTCGATCTTTCCTGACGGTGTGGCAAACGCACCGCTGCGATATTTCTCATGTGTGGTTCGCAGCGGCACACGGACCCCGCGTGGGTTGGCGCGCAGCAATTCGATGCTTATCCCACTTGGCGCCAGATGATGATCGAGCGCCGCCTCCACATCGCCGTGCCAGAACTGCTCGCCAAGACCGAGGCGAACCGCCAGGTCGAAAACAATGTCGATATCCGGTAGTGCCTCACCCCGCGGCGCAACGACAGCCGGACGGAATTGCACCAGCTCACAGGCAGCCTGATCCAGTCCGAAGCCGACACGCAGCCCTTCGCGCTCCCAGCCGCTGGCGACCGGAAGGACGATGTCCGCGAAGGAGGCGGTCGGCGTCAGGTAAAGATCGCTGTGAACGTGAAACTCAAGTTGACGCAGCGCCTCAGCGCCCCGCCCAGCATCAGCATGAGACAACAGCAGATTGAGACCGAAGCCGACGAACGCGCGAACGCGATAAGGCTTCTCCTCGAGAACAGAACGGTATAGGTCGTCGGAAAGAATCCACCCCGACCTGCCCAAGCCGAGCGGTCGCTCGGTCAGCCCCAGTGCCTTCCGCCACTGAGTTGGATCACGCAGCTCATTGCCAGAGACGTCGTTGACCGGCACCTGTGCAAAATGAACATTGCCGCCAGGCACATCGATGCTGCCGGTCAAAGCATGCAGGATGGCAATCGCCCGATCGGTCTGCGTCGCATTGCTCTGCTGCTCCAGCCCGGTCCAGGTGTAATGCGCCACCGGCCGATGCTCCCACAGCAGTCGTGCCGCGGCACGGAGCGCATCGGCATCAACACCGGACAACCGAGCCGCGATTTCTGGTGACATGTCGTGACACCGCGACGCGTAGGCATCGAATGCCGGCCGGCAGGCGATCGGCCCGTTGCGGCCGGCAACGACGAACGAACCAGAGAGCGCGAGCCGAACCGGCGGCTTGTCATAAGAGCGACTTGCCGGATCGTAGCATAGCGCCGTCCCGCGCCCTTCATCCCAAGCCACGAAGCCGTCGCTGCCCGCTGCGGCAAGCGCATTACTGCGCAGCAGCGCACCATCGTTCTCGCGCACCAGGAGCGGGCCGTTGGTCCATTGCCGCACGAACTCAATGTCGAACCAGCCCTCGTCAATCATGATGCCGGCGATGGCGAGTGCGACCGCAGCATCCGTTCCTGGGCGCACCTGCAGCCAGCAATCAGCCTTCACCGCGAAGCCGACATGCCGCGGATCCACAACGATCAGCTTGGCTCCGCGCTCCCGCGCCTTTGCAACTCGCGTCGCCGCGGCGAGCAGTGATGTGCTGGGGTTATGACCCCACAGCAGGATGCAGCCCGCCTGCTCGTAATCAGGCATTCCGATGTTCGTGCCGGTGGTGAAGGCGCGGGCAAACTGGCGGTGCCACGAGCAGATCTCCATCGAGTTGCAGTTGTTGGGCGAGCCGAAGGCATTGATCAGCCGATCGACCCATGGCTGCGCATCGGACAGAGCCGTCCCGGAGCTTGTGGTGACACCGAACGCAACCGCCTCGGGCCCACTCTCAGCGGCGATCTGCCGCAACGCTGTGGCTGTCGTGTCGAGCGCCTCATCCCAGGAAATCCGCTGCCAACCAGGATCGGCATCGCCCTTGGGCCGGGTTCGGCGGACTGGAAACAGCAGCCGGTCGGGCGCTTCGACCAGGGCGGGCGATGCGCGCCCCTTCGCGCAAAGCGCCTCGCCGGTCGGGTGCAACGGGTCCGGCTCGATTGCCAGTAGCCGGCCATCCTCAACGACCGCCTCACACCCACACCGCGAAACGCAGAGTGGGCAGAATACCGGAATTCGGTGACGCACGCTCTCGGTCACTGGCACCTCAATGCGGTCGGGAAAGCCGTCCGCAAATACTTTCTCTGGATCCTCGCTCGGAGCAAGTCTGAGGTGCCTGATCGGGCATGCGATGCAACGTGCTGTCGCTGGACCACGAAGCTGGCCGCACCGTCATCCAGGCCCGGAGTTACCGACATTTGCCGATGCGGATGTTGCGCGCATATGCAAGATGCAGTTTCGGTCAGCAAAGGCCCGCCGCCCGGATCCCACGGCGCTGCCCTTGCGCTCCCCCTACGTCCACGCCTACAAGGCGCCGCCAAGGTAGCGGAAAGGTCCGCCGATGGCATTCGACACCCCCCAGCCGCACGCCACGCCTGCCCGCATCGAAGAAGCGCTGGCCTTCGATGACGTGTTGCTGGTCCCCGGCTATTCCCAGATCCTGCCGTCCGCCACCGATACCCGCACCCGCCTCACCCGAACGATCCCGCTCAACGTCCCCATCATCTCTGCCGCCATGGACACCGTCACCGAGTCCGCCATGGCCATCGCCATGGCTCAGCAGGGCGGCATGGGCGTCATCCACAAAAATTTTGGACCGGACGAACAGGCGGCACAGGTGCGGCGCGTGAAGAAGTACGAGTCAGGCATGGTGGTGAACCCGCTCACCATCCACCCTGACCAGACGCTTGCCGATGTCACCGCGCTGATGAACACCCATAGGATAAGCGGCATTCCCGTGGTCGAGCGCCACTCGAATCGATTGGTCGGCATCATTACGCACCGCGATGTCCGCTTCGCCAGTGATCCGGCGCAGAAGGTCTACGAACTGATGACGCGGGAAAACCTGGTCACCGTTACCGCCGGCGTCGGCCCGGAGGAAGCGCGGCGCCTGCTGCACCGCCATCGCATAGAAAAGTTGTTGGTGGTGGACGACGCATATCGCTGCGTCGGCTTGATCACCGTGAAAGACATGGACAAGGCGGAGACCCACCCGCTCGCCAATAAGGACGAACTCGGCCGCCTGCGCGTCGCCGCCGCAACCGGCGTTGGCCCCGAAGGCCAGGCGCGCTCGCGCGCATTGATCGAGGCGGAAGTGGACGTGATCGTCGTCGATACCGCGCATGGCCACTCCCGCGGGGTCCTGGATGCGGTGGGTACCATCAAGAAATACTCCAACGCAGTGCAGGTGATCGCCGGCAACGTCGCAACACCAGAGGGCGCGTTGGCATTGATCGAGGCTGGTGCGGACGGCGTGAAGATCGGTATCGGCCCCGGTTCAATCTGCACCACGCGCGTCGTCGCCGGCGTCGGCGTGCCGCAATTCACCGCGGTGCTGGAGACTGCCGCGGCATGCCGCGAGCATGGCGTCCCGGCGATCGCCGATGGCGGCATGCGCACCTCGGGCGACATCGTGAAGGCAATCGCCGCGGGGGCGGACGCGGTGATGATCGGCGCATTGCTGGCCGGTACAGACGAGGCGCCCGGCGAGGTGTTCCTGTATCAGGGGCGGTCCTACAAGTCGTATCGGGGCATGGGCAGCATCGGCGCGATGGCACGCGGATCAGCCGATCGCTACTTCCAGCAGGACATCAAGGACCAGCTCAAGCTGGTACCTGAGGGTATCGAGGGCATGGTCCCCTACAAGGGCCCTGTCGCTCAGGCCATTCACCAACTGGTCGGCGGACTGAAGGCCGGCATGGGCTACACCGGTAGTGCGGGTATCGCCGAACTGCAACGCACCGCCCGCTTCCGCCGCGTCACCGGCGCGGGACTACGCGAAAGCCATGTGCACGACGTGGCGATCAGCCGCGAAGCACCGAACTATCGCCAGGACTGAGCGCCCTTCTCGTCGGTCTCGCGTCCTGCAGGTGCGCCTACCGATTGCGCAGGAAGATGTAGTCGGCCGAATACGCCACACCACGCAGCACGCCGACATTCCGGCACCTGCCTTCCAGGTTGCCGCCTCTGGTGTTGATCCGCTGGATTGCCGATACGTCCTGCAGTTTCCCACCACCACGATGCTCAATCACGTCGAACCTGAGCCACGGTATGTCCCTTGCCGTGGCTCCGCGTGAGCGTGCCATAGCCTTGCCAACCGCCACGCTGTTTTCAATCTGCCATGTCGGCCCGGCATAATGCCTGCCGACTGTCACATCATCGCTGAACAGCGAGGCAACCGGCTCGCGGAACTGCCAAAGCAGATGCCCCGCATTATCCGACTTGCACTGATAGATCTGCGCACCTTCCGCATGGACGCGCAGCACGACAACGTCTCCCGTGACGGCGATCGCATCAGGAACCTCGGCTGCCTTTGCTGAAATCGCGCCTGACGCCAGCAGTGTCAGTCCGGCTATTGCAGCAAAACGCAAGCCAATCATTGCGGTAATCCCGCAGCTAAACGTTGAAGCGGAACAGCAGCACGTCACCGTCCTTCACGACGTACTCTTTGCCCTCGACGCGCATCCTTCCCGCTTCCTTCGCACCCAACTCGCCGTTGCACGCCACATAATCGTCGTAGCTGATGGTCTCGCAGGCGATGAAGCCGCGTTCGAAATCGCCGTGGATCGCACCCGCGGCCTGCGGCGCTTTGGTGCCGCGCACGACCGTCCACGCATGCGCCTCCTTCGGTCCAACAGTAAAGAAGGTGATCAGCCCCAGCAGGTCGTAGCCGGCGCGGATGACGCGATCGAGCCCGCTGTCGGACAGACCCAGGCCGGCAAGGAATTCGCCGCGGTCGCCCTCTGGCAGTTGCGCCACCTCCGCCTCGATCGCCGCCGAAACGACGACGACACGCGCCCGTTCGGATCGCGCGCGTTCCTCGACCTGTGCAGAAAACTCATTGCCGAGTGCCGCGGCGCTCTCTTCGACGTTGCTGACATACAGCACCGGCTTCGAGGTCAGCAGCTGTAACCGGCGTACAGCCTCTGCCTGGTCCGGCGCCACCACGGATCGAACCGGACGCCCGGCGCGCAGCGCGTCGACCAGCGGTGCCATCAGCGCCACCGATAGGTTCGCCTCCTTGTCGCCGCCACGCGCCCGCTTCTGTGCTGTCACAAGCCGCTTCTCCAGACTATCGAGATCGGCAAGCATCAGCTCGGTTTCGACTATCTCGGCATCGCGGATCGGATCGATGGGGCCTTCGACATGCGCGATGTCGGGATCCTCGAAGCAGCGCAGCACGTGGATGATCGCGTCGACCTCGCGAATATTGGCAAGGAACTGATTGCCGAGACCCTCACCATTGCTCGCACCGCGCACCAGTCCGGCGATGTCCACGAATTCCAATGACGTCGGCACGATCTTCGCCGACTTGCCGATCGCGCCCAATGTCGTCAGCCGCGCATCCGGTACCGCCACGCGACCGACATTCGGTTCGATGGTGCAGAACGGATAATTGGCCGCCTGCGCTGCGGCGGTTGCGGTCAATGCATTGAACAGGGTCGACTTGCCCACATTCGGCAGCCCGACGATCCCGCAGTTGAAGCCCATCTACTTCACATCCTGCATCAGCAGCGCGATCTTGGTCATGAAATCCTCGGGCTTGCTCTGCACCAACAAAGGCGCGGCATCTGCCACCGCATCGAGCAGTGGCAGCAACCAGTCGCGATCCTGCTTCACGAAATCCCCTAGCACGTGGCCGAGTACGCGCTCCTTATCTCCCGGATGACCGATACCAAGACGTACGCGCCAGTAATCTTGCGTGCCCAGGATCCGGTCCATGCTGCGCAGTCCGTTATGACCCGCCGCACCTCCACCCCGCTTCACCCGAACCTTGCCCGGCACCAGGTCCAGCTCATCGTGAAATGCCGTGATGGCGTCCGACGGCAGCTTGTAGAACGCCGCCGCCTGCTGCACCGACGCACCCGACTCGTTCATGTAGGTCTGCGGCTTCAGCGCCAGGATCTTCTCGCCGGCGATGCTGCCCGCGCTGACCAGACCCTTGAACCGCTGCCGCCACGGCGTGAAGCCGTGGCGGATGGCAATCGTATCAACAGCCAGGAAGCCTATATTGTGCCGGTTCCGGGCCATCCCCGGCTCCGGATTGCCGAGGCCGACCCAGAGCAGCATGACAAGCGTAGTTCCTCGCCGGAATCAGCCTCGCCTGGCGGCACCGGCGGCGGGCGCAGCGGCAGGTGCAGCCGGAGCCGCGCCAGGTATCGCGGCAGTAGTCTCGGCGACCGCCTCAGTCATCTTGGTGGGCGGCGCGACCGTGGCGACCACGAAGTTGCGGGCGATCACCGGGCGGGTATTTTCGGTCCCCTTCAGGTCCTCCCAGCGCACCGCATCATTGAAGTCCAGTTCGGCAAGATCGGCGCTGAACTGATCGGGAATATGCTCCGGCTGTGTGTAGACTTCGACCGTATGGCGGACCACGTTCAGCACGCCGCCGCGCTTTAGCCCGGGGCTGATTCCGTCGTTCTCAAAATGTACCGGCACCGACACGCGAACGCGCTCGCCGGTGACCAGGCGCTGGAAATCCACGTGCTCCGGGGCGTCGGTGACAGGGTGGAACTGCACATCGCGGATCAGCACGCGCGTCGCATCGCCGTTGTTCCTGACCTCGTACACGCGCGACTGCCAGCCTGGCCGATTCAGTTCGCGCAGTACCGCGCGCGGGTCCAACGCGATCAGGCTGGGCTCCTGCTTCGCGCCATAGATGACAGCAGGCACCTTGCCTGCCCGCCGGGTCGCGCGCGCCGCCCCCTTACCGGCCCGCCCGCGAGCCTCGGCCTCGATCGTCACGACATCGGCCATGGTCCGCTCCTGCAAATGGCAACGCCGGCCTCCAGGGGTGCCGGCGCGGCAGGGGTGTAGCGAGGATAGTGGTCGGAGGCAAGAATACTCCGCGCCTGGTCAGAGCAATGTCGCTTCCGGCTCATTGGTATCACCATCCGTTGGTGCGAGGTCCAGGGGTGTGCTCCACGAAAGGGCCGCCGGGCGCCAACAGCGGGCGGCCTGCAACCGAAAATTGCCAGCCGAGCAAACGCTAACCGCCCGATACTCTGTGCATTGAAACCGATCGGGCAGCACGTTCCGAGCCAATGCTTCGCGGATCACATGCACGAGCGGCAGATTGCCGGACGGAAGGGAGCACCATCCTCGGCACCGAAAAATACTTGCAACTCGCACAGCGTCTTCCCCGCGCCGGGTATCCGCGTGACAAAACACACCTCATGGCGCCAGTTCGCCCCGCAGCAAGTGCCGCAGCCATGCCATGGCAACCGCCACTGGCAGCGTTCTGTCCGTGCACCCGCCCCCGTGGCTAGGCTATTAGGACAGGTACCACACTTGATGGCGACGGCTCTCGGCACGGAGGTCAGGCAAGTCGAGCGCGCAATCCTCGCCCCGCAGTCGATCGATGGTTCGCATTGTGGGAAGCCGGCGGATGTTGGTTGACCACCACGCGGGCCTTCCAGGCGCTGCCCTACGCCACCCGTCTGCTGGCCAACGCCCCCGGCAACTGTGTGATCGCATGGTCGATCAGCCGCGCATCCGCCTCCGCCGACAACCCTTCGGCGATCACCTGCCGCGCCGCCACTGTGGCGACCTCGGCCGCGGTCAGCCGCACTTCATCCACCGCCGCCTTTTCCGCCGCCGCGATCCGGTCCATCGCCATCTGCTCCCGGCGCCGCGCTGAAGCCTCTGCCTCGCCCGCCGCCGCGGCAGCCACGCGTTCGGCCTCTGCCTTCGCACCCTCGATCAACGCCTGCGCCTCGCGCAACGCCTCCGCGCGCCTGGCCTCTGCCTCGCGCAGCATTGCCTCGGCTTCCTGGCGCAGTCGCGCTGCCTCGTCCAGTTCAGCGCGAACCCGCGTCCCGCGGTCGTCCAGCATCTTCGCCAACGGCGCCCATAACTTCCTGCCGAAGATCACGAAGAACAGAATGAACGCGATCAGCACCCAGTTGCGTGGTTCGGCGAAGAACCCGGGTTCCTCGTGCATGCCGCCGCTCCTTCAGCCGATCCGGCGGGTGGCAAGTGCCGCGCCGATCGCGCCATCCAGCCGCGCCTGGTCAGGTGGCGCACCAGTCAGTCGCGCGATGACCGTGCCCGCCGTTTCTGTCGCCACTTCACGCAAGGCCCGCATTGCCGACGCGCGCGCCGCCTCGATCTGCGCCTCCGCGTCCTGCAACTGCTTTTCCAGCCGCTGGTTCAGTGCCGCGATACGCCCGGCGGCTTCCTGCTTCGCAGCATCCAGCGCCGCATTGATCGCCGCCTGAGCTTCGGCCCGCGCCCGCGCGGTCGCATCGGCGACCTCCTTTGCTGCTGCGTCCGACCTTCCCTTCGCTGCCTGTGCCGTCTCCAGATCGGCCGCGATACGTCGCGCCCGCTCCTCCAGCACCTCGCCCACACGCGGCAGAGCCAGGCGAGACAACAGCACATAGAGCACGATGAAGATCAGTGCGCCCCACCAGACCTGGCTTAGGGTCAGCGGGTTGGCAAAGTCGAGCTGCGGCATTCCCCCTTCTGCCCGCGCGGCAGCCGGGAGCAGAACCGTCGCCAGCAGCGCCAAGGGAAGAAGGGTGCGCGGCAACATCAGACAAACAGAATGATGAACGCGATCACCAGTGCGTACAGCGCGACAGCTTCGGTCAGCGCGAACCCAAGAATCGCAAGGCCGAACACGCGTTCGCGCGCCGCCGGATTGCGCGCCACGCTGCTGACCAGCGCAGCAAAGATGTAGCCGATGCCGACACCCACGCCCGACAGCGCGATGACGGCGATACCCGCGCCAATGGCCTTTGCGGAAGCGAGATCCATTGTTCTGTGTCCCTTGCGTTAGTGGAGGTGCACTGCGTCGTGCAGATAGATGCAGGTGAGGATGGCAAACACATAGGCCTGCAACGTCGCCACCAGCAGCTCGAAGCCGATCAGCGCCACGTTCACCGCGAGCGAGAATCCGGCCGGTATCCAGAAGATGACGCCCGCGGCGCCCAGCATGACCACGAAGGCGCCGAACACCTCCAGCATCACGTGCCCCGCCATCATGTTGGCGAACAACCGCACGGACAGCGAGATCAGGCGCGACAGGTACGACAGTATCTCGATCGGAACCAGCAGCGGCAACAACGCGCCAGGCACACCTTGGGGCACGAAATAGCTGAGGAAATGCCAGCCATGGATGCGGATCGCCACCACGGTCACCAGCCCAACGACGAACACAGTCAGCGCCAGCGTCACCGCGATGTGGCTGGTATAGGTGAAGAAGAATGGGAAGACGCCCAGCAGATTGCCGAACAGAATGAAGAAGAACAGCGTGAACACGAACGGGAAGAACGCGCGGCCTTCCGGCCCAATCGTCTCGGTACACATGCCGAGAACCGTTTCGTACGCCATCTCGGCCGCCGATTGCAGCCGCCCCGGCACCATCGCGCGTGGCCTCATTCCCAGCCACAGCAGGCCGAATGTCAGCACACCCGCGACGATCATCATGACGTTGGACTGGGTGAAATCCAGCCCCAGCACGGGCTCCAGCTTGAACTGGCTCAGTGCGTCGATCGATCCTCCGGCCGCCACTATCGTCCCCCGTCTTCGACCTTACGGTCCCGTGTCGGTCGTGGCGCGAACAGGCGCCAGACATTCAGTACGCCGGCCGCGCCGCCAAGCAGCACGAACACGGCCATCAGGATGGGTTTCGTGCCGAACAGGCGGTCGAGCCCATAGCCGATGGCGACCGCCACGACCAGGGCCGAGACCAGCTCGATCCCCACCCGCAGGCCAATGCCCCAAGGGCTCATGCCGCCCATGTCGCCGGTATCCCGGCCGGTCAAAGGCGGCGGGGCATCCAACCCCTGCCTGCTGCGGGCGGCTTTGAGCCTCTCCTCAAACGAAGGAGAAAGAGGCTCGTCCTCGCCCGATTCCTCGCTCATGTCCGCTCCTGGCAGGGCGCCCCGCCGGAAAGCGCGGGCTTGCTACAGGGGGGTCCC
>JAMXLO010000038.1 GCA_024280945.1 Acetobacteraceae bacterium | reverse complement strand
GTCAAGCGTGTATCCGACTGCTAGCTTCGCTGCGACCTTGGCAATCGGAAAACCGGTTGCCTTCGACGCCAGTGCGGATGAACGCGATACGCGCGGATTCATCTCGACGATCACCATGCGGCCGTCTGCTGGGCTCACCGCGAACTGCACGTTGGAACCACCGGTATCGACGCCGATCGCACGCAGGCAGGCGATCGAGGCGTCGCGCATCCGCTGATATTCTTTGTCGGTCAAAGTCAGCGCGGGCGCGACCGTGACCGAGTCACCGGTATGGACGCCCATCGGATCCACGTTCTCGATCGAACAGACGATGATGCAGTTGTCCGCGCGATCGCGGACCACTTCCATTTCGAATTCCTTCCAGCCAAGCACCGACTCTTCGATCAGTACTTCGGTGGTCGGCGAAATCTCCAGTCCACCGGTGACGATCTGCTCGAATTCCTCACGGTTATAGGCGATACCGCCGCCAGTCCCTCCCAAGGTGAAGCTGGGCCGGATGACGACGGGCAGGCCAGTCAGCGCGAGTGCCGCCCGCGCTTCCTCCAGCGAATGCGCGATCGCCGAGCGTGGCGATTCGATGCCGATTTCTGCCATGCAGTCGCGAAACTTCAACCGGTCTTCGGCGCGCTCGATCACCTCGGCGCGTGCGCCGATCAATTCGACACCGTATCGCGCCAGTACGCCGGACCGCGCGAGTTCCATTGCGGTGTTCAGCGCGGTCTGCCCGCCCATCGTCGGCAGCAGTGCATTCGGCTTCTCTCGCGCAATGATGCGCTCGACAATTTCTGGCGTGATCGGCTCGACATAGGTCGCATCCGCCAGGCCGGGATCGGTCATGATCGTCGCCGGGTTGGAGTTGACCAGGATGACCCGGTAGCCCTCCGCCTTCAGCGCCTTGCACGCCTGCGCGCCCGAGTAGTCGAACTCGCAGGCCTGACCGATCACAATCGGGCCTGCACCGATAATCAGAATCGAATTGATGTCAGTACGCCTGGGCATTCCGCGCCTTTATTCCGGACTGCTCAGCAGCTTCCGCGCGGCACTTGCGCCCGCCGGCGTCAGCTGCAAGTGCCAGTGGCATTGCAGTGCGCCCTCCGGCAGACGGACTGGCTCGTGGATCAGCCGTTCGCGCAGTAGATCGGCGACCGCGTCGCAGAAGCTTGCGTAGTCGATGGGCTGGGCGACCAAAGCGCGAAAGCGCTGATATGCGATCTCGACACTCGGCTCGCTGATGCTGTGGCGAAATGCGGTGGTCAGCAACTGCGAACGGGTGTCCATCTATGCCTGCCGCTCGATCATGTCGATGAAGCGTGCGAACAGATACTGGCTGTCGGTCGGACCCGGACTCGCCTCAGGATGATACTGGACCGAAAACACTGGGCGATCCGTGCACGCGAGACCTTCGTTCGAACCATCGAACAGCGACACATGTGTCACCTTGGCACTTGGCGGCAGCGTCTCCGCATCGACCGCGAAGCCGTGGTTTTGGCTGGTGATCTCCACCTTCCCGGTTGTCAGGTCCTTGACCGGCTGATTGGCGCCGCGGTGACCACGCCCGAGCTTGTAGGTCTTCGCGCCCAGTGCCAGCGCCAGCAACTGGTGGCCTAGGCAGATGCCGAACACCGGCAGCCCAGCGTCAAGCACCCCCCTGATCGCTGGGACGGCGTACTCGGCAGTGGCCGCCGGATCGCCTGGACCGTTCGACAAGAACACGCCATCAGGCTGCCGACGCAGGATGTCCTCCGCCGACGTGGTCGCCGGCACCACTGTGACGCGGCATCCGGCGGAGGCCAGGCAGCGCAAGATATTGCGCTTCGCTCCATAATCCACCGCCACGACGTGGTGCCGGGGTTCAGCCTGGCGCCCCATCCCGGCGGGCCACGCCCATCGCGTCTCGTCCCACTCGTAGGACTGCTGGCAGGATACCTCGCGGGCGAGGTCCATGCCTTCCAGTCCGGGCCACGCCTCAGCCTGTGCGCGCAGGACAGGGAGGTCGAACCGGCCGTCGGCCGGGAACGCCAGCACGCCGTTTGGTGCTCCGCCATCACGGATGCGCACGGTCAAGGCCCGCGTGTCCACACCCGCCATGCCTGCGATCCCACGCGCCCGCAGCCAGGAATCCAGATGCTGCGCCGATCGCCAGTTCGACGGCTCGGTGACGTCATGCTTCACTACCAGCCCACGTGCAGCAACAGTCCCTGCTTCGATGTCCTCTCCATTGGAGCCGACATTGCCTATGTGAGGGAAAGTGAAGGTGATGATCTGGCCGGCGTAGGATGGGTCCGTCAGCGTCTCCTGGTAGCCGGTGATGCCGGTGTTGAAGCAGACTTCGCCCACGGGGGCGGGTGCCGCGGTGTGCGCACCGAAGCCACGACCCCAGAACACGCTGCCATCAGCCAGCACCAGTGCTGCGGTCGCTCCGGCAGGTGGGGTGTCGCCCTCGACCAAGCAGCGCTCGACCGCCCCTGCTGCGGCCCCACCGGGCAGATCAGACAGGCCGAGCCCGGTGGCAGCAATCACCGCGGCCCAATGGCGCGACGGGATCACCCCAGCCTGGCGCCACTTCCGCACCGCCTCGGTCCCGACGCCGGTCAGTCGCGCCGCGGATTCGGCACCGCCCAACCTTTCGATGATAGAATCCACCGCAATCGGCATGGGAGCGACATATGGGAAACCACTTCCCAGCGCAAGGCGGCGCTCTGATGGTGGGAAGTTCCTTCCAGCCATCGGCTCCGAATTGGTCTGCATTATAGTAGAGGGTGTTTTCTCAAAGGATATGCCATGGGCTTGCGTGAGCAGTTCACTGACCAGCTCAAGGCCTCGATGAAGGCCGGCGACGCGCCTCGCACCTCGACGATACGCATGGTTCTGGCGCGGTTGAAGGAGGTTGATATCGCCGCGCGCCCCAAGGGGATCGACCGCGTGCCGGATGAGGAGATTATCGCCATGCTCCGAAGCATGGTGAAGTCACGCCGCGAATCGGTAGAACTCTACCGGCAGGGACACCGCCAAGATCTGGTCGACAAGGAGGAGGCGGAAATCTCAATCATCGAGACGTTTCTCCCACCGCAGATGGATGAGACGGCGATGGAACAGGTGATTGCCGCGGCGATCACCGAGACGGGTGCCACTAGCATCAAGGACATGGGGAAGGTGATGGCGACACTGCGGACCAAGCACGCCGGGACCCTCGACCTGGCGAAGGTAGGTCCGATGGTAAAGGCGAGGCTGTCGTGATGCCGTATCGCAGGGAGCGATACGGCTCCCCACCTTCTCGCGGGAAGGGGGGCGCATGAACTGATGCCCCTGCCGGCTGCCTTCCTCGACGAACTTCGCTTCCGCACACCCCTCGCGACGGTCGTCAGCCGGCGCGTTCGTCTGGCGCGCTCAGGCCGGCAATGGAAGGGCTGCTGTCCGTTCCACGGCGAGAAGACCCCCAGCTTCTATGTCTATGAGGACGGCCACTATCACTGCTTCGGCTGTGGTGCGCACGGTGACGCGATCGGTTTCGTCATGCAGAGCGAAGGAGCCAGCTTCAGCGAGGCGGTGGAGCGGCTTGCTGGCGAAGCGGGTCTCGAGTTGCCGAGACCCTCGGCGGAAGCCGCGGAGGCGGAGCGGAAGCGCCTGAACCTCGCCGGCGTGCTGGAAGCCGCGCAGGCTTGCTTCCACCGCAGGCTGTTCCTGCCAGAAGGGCGACATGCTCTGGCCTATCTGCGTGTCCGGGGGCTGTCGGAAGACACGATCCGTCGCTTTGGCCTGGGCTGGTCGGGCGAAGGACGCGGCGCCCTTCTGGCTGATCTTGGGCGCGAGGGCATCGTCCCCGACCAGCTTGTGGACGCCGGGTTGATGCGACATGACGATGAAACCGGCCGGACATTCGGTCTGTTCTTCAATCGCGTGATGTTCCCGATCCGCGATCGACGCGGCCGGGTGATCAGCTTCGGCGGGCGCACCCTCGGTGATGGTCAGCCGAAATACGTCAACGGCCCCGAGACGGCGCTGTTCGCCAAACGCCGCACGCTCTACGGGCTGGATCAGGCGAGGGCGGCGGTGCGGAGTGGGGCGGCATTGGTGGTCGTCGAGGGCTACATGGACGTGATCGCTCTGGCACAGGCCGGAATCGGTGGCGCTGTTGCTCCCCTTGGCACGGCGCTGACCGAGGAACAGCTCGGAGAGCTGTGGCGGCTCGCGCCCGCGCCGATCCTGTGCTTCGACGGCGACGCGGCCGGAAGCCGAGCCGCAGCGCGGGCGGCGGACCTGGCTCTGCCGCTGCTGGGCCCCGAGAGAACGTTGCGTCTGGCCCGGCTGCCGGCCGGCGACGACCCCGACACGGTGGTCCGGCGTCAAGGATACGAGGCGATACGCGGAATCCTCGCCTCCGCCACGCCGCTTGCCGATGCGCTGTACGACTTGATGCGAGACGCCGGTGGCGAGGCTAGCCCGGAACAGCGCGCAGCGCTGCTGACGCGCCTCGATGCAGCCGCCAGCAGGATTTCGGACAAGGCGCTGTCCCGCGAATATCGCGACGCGCTTCGGAATAGGTTTTTCGCAACACGACGAGCTGCCCGAGACGGCCGCAAAGGCCTGCCCATCCGTTCCCTGCCACGCCCGCACTTTTTGCCGGAAGGAGCGACGCACGAACGCTGCCGTATCCTCACCGCGATCCTGCTGCGTCACCCGATGCTGCTGCGGGACGTGGAGCACGCCTATCTTGGCCTGGATCTGACTCCCCCGTTGGCTGCGCTCCGAACGGCGCTCCAGGCGTGGGCTGAAACGGCCGATATCCTTGACTCGTCTGGGCTGATGTCCCACCTCACGCTTTCTGGATTGCAAGCTGAGGCGGACCAGGTCCTGGCGACGGCGCCCGTGCCGTTGCCGGCCTGCGCTTCGCCAGCGGCTATGCCGGCGGAGGCCGAGGCGGGTTGGTGGCACATCTTCGGGTTCCTGAGCGTGCAGCGGTTGGGCGAGGAAATCGCCTTGGCCGAAGCAGCGTGCCGAGCGGACCTGACGCCCCAGAACCAGAACCGCCTGATTGCGCTGAAGGCAGCGCTGAACAAGGTCGCCAGCGGCGAACCCGATGGGGCCGAGCTCGCCGCTTAGACAGACGTAGGAGTTAACTGAACGATGGCCACGAAGCCCTCTGTTGCCGCCGATACCGTGACCGCCGAACAGGATGTCGAGACCACGCTGCTCGATGTGCAGACCGCCGCGGTCAAGCGGCTGATCGCGCGCGGCAAGGAGCGCGGTTACATCACCTTCGACGAGCTGAACGCCATTCTGCCGCCGGACCAGAACAGCTCCGAGCAGATCGAAGACGTGATGGCCAACTTCTCCGAGATGGGCATCCAGGTCGTCGAAGGCGAGGAGACCGAGGAGGGCGAGGCTCCTGTCGTCAAGACGGAGAAGAGCGAGGAAGCAGAAGAAGAACCGACCGGCAATGTCGACGAAGAGAGCCTTGGCCGCACCGACGACCCGGTGCGCATGTATCTGCGCGAGATGGGCAGCGTCGAGTTGCTGTCGCGCGAGGGCGAGATCGCCATCGCCAAGCGCATCGAGGCCGGCCGTGACATGATGATCGGCGGGCTGTGCGAGAGCCCGCTAACCTTCAAGGCGATCATCTCCTGGCACGACCAGCTGAAGGCCGGCCGAATGCTGCTGCGCGACATCGTTGACCTGGAGGCGACCCAGGGCGCGGGTGCGCCCACGCCAGACGGCGGTGTCGGCGCCGCGAGCGAGGGCAATGGCGCCGACGGAGCCAACGGCGCCGAGGCGATGGACGGCTCGGACGACATGGACGGTGATGACGAGGGAGACGGCCCCGGCATCTCGCTCTCTGCACTCGAGGAGAAGCTGAAGCCCGAAGTGCTGGCGAACTTCGAGGAAATCGAGGCGCTCTACAAGAAACTGCACAAGGTGCAGAGCCGCCGGTTGGAGACCATGACGTCGGGCGAGGAGGTCACCGCCCGATCAGAGAAGAGCTATGAGCGCCAGCGCGAGGAGTTGGTCAAGAAGGTCGAGCAGGTGCGCCTGCACAACAACCGCATCGAGGAGCTGGTGACCCAGCTCAAGCAGCTGAACCAACGGTTGACCGCGCTCGAGGGACAACTGCTCCGCACCGCCGAAGGCTGCAAAGTGCCGCGCGAGGAATTCCTTAAACAGTATCGCGGCCATGAGCTGGATCCTAACTGGGTCGAGCGTATCTCGAAGTTGCCCGCCAAGGGCTGGAAGACCTTCGTCACCAAGCACGCCACCGACATCACCAACGTGCGCGGCCAGATCGCTGCGGTGGCGAACGACGCCAGCCTGCCGATCGGCGAGTTCCGTCGCGTCTACATGACGGTGAGCCGCGGAGAGCGCGACAGTGCGCGGGCGAAGAAGGAGATGATCGAGGCGAACCTGCGCCTGGTGATCTCGATCGCCAAGAAATACACCAACCGCGGCCTTCAATTCCTGGACCTGATTCAGGAAGGCAACATCGGCCTGATGAAGGCAGTCGACAAGTTTGAATACCGGCGCGGCTATAAGTTCAGCACCTATGCGACCTGGTGGATCCGCCAGGCGATCACCCGCAGCATTGCCGATCAGGCGCGCACGATCCGTATCCCGGTGCACATGATCGAGACGATCAATAAGCTGGTGCGCACGTCGCGCCAGATGCTGCACGAGATTGGTCGCGAGCCGCAGCCGGAGGAGCTTGCCGACAAGCTCGGGATGCCACTCGAGAAAGTGCGGAAGGTGCTGAAGATCGCCAAGGAGCCGATCAGCCTGGAGACGCCGATCGGTGACGAAGAGGACAGTCATCTGGGCGATTTCATCGAGGACAAGGCGGCGGTGATCCCGCTGGATGCAGCGATCCAGGCGAACCTGCGCGAGGCAACGACGCGCGTGCTGTCGTCTTTGACGCCGCGTGAAGAGCGCGTGCTGCGCATGCGCTTCGGCATCGGCATGAACACCGACCACACGCTGGAAGAGGTTGGCCAGCAGTTCAACGTAACCCGCGAACGCATCCGCCAGATCGAGGCGAAGGCGCTGCGCAAACTGAAGCACCCGAGCCGCAGCAGGAAACTCAGAAGCTTCCTGGACGACTGAGGACAGGTCAGCCGCTGGACCCGGGCGCTCCGCTGTCTCTTACGCGATGGCGGCTGCCGCGCTGTCCTGCCCAATCGCGAGTCGGAGGCCTGACAAGAGCAGTTCCCGATCGGACTGCCGGCGGAACATCGGGTATGGCGGGAATATTGCTGCACTGATCCGGCGCAATCGATCGATTGCCTCGCGTGCCTCGGTGAAACGCCCCATATGGGCATAGCAAGCGGCGAGGAAGCGGAACGCAGTCGGATAGTTCGGATCCTCTTGCAGGGCGAGACGCAGGTTCGAAGCGGCCTCATCAAATCGACCACTGAACATATGCGCAGCCCCGAAGAGCACATACATGGCCACGCCAATGCGAACCCGAGGGTTGAGCTGCAATGAGCGGTTCATGCGGTCTATGGCTGCGTTATGCTGACCGGCCCAGCCTTTCAGCATACTGCTGATGTACCAGCCGCGCGCATAACTGGGATTGAGCGCCAGTGCGCGGTCGACCAGCGCCATCATTGCTCCAATCTCTTCGCCGGAGAAGGTGAGCGCGAGAGCGGCGTTGGCCAGCGTAATCGGGTCGTCCGGCGCCGAGTGCAGCGCTTTTCGTGCAAGATCGGCCCCTTTGAGGCAGTCGGCCGCGGGATCCGTGCTCTGCCCGTTCTGAACCATTCGCAAACAGCAGACAGCGGCCAAGGACAACGCAGGGCCGTAGCTGGGATCGTGCCCGATCGCCTCCACAAGCAGGTCCAGCGCCTGTGGAAACAATGCAGCCGACGAATTCATCATCGCATCAGCGCGTAGAAAAAGATCGCGGGCGCAAAGCTCGGCAGGCGCACGTCCGGCCATTCGCGCGATTTCAGCCGTCTGCAGTGTGGGCTCGATCACGCCAGCGACTGCAATCGCCACCCGGTCCTGCAGATCGAACAATCCGTCCAGCGCCCCGTCGAAGCGATCGGCCCACAGATGTGTCCCGCTGACCGCATCAATCAGCTGGATGGAGATGCGTACCCTGCCGTTGGATTGGCGCACTGAGCCATCGACGACGTAGCGAGCGCCTAACTCACGTCCAACCTTGGCCGCGTTCGCAGCGCGGCCTTTGCCGGCGTAACTCAAGTTGCGAGCAACGACGCAGATCCAGCTGATGCGGGACAACGCCGTGATGATCTCCTCGGCCATGCCGTCGGCAAAGTGCTCTTGACTGGCATCGCCATTCAGATTGGCAAAGGGCAGTACCGCAATCGATGGCCTTCCAGGCACAGAAGATGTTGTGGACAGCGAACTTGCCCGGCCAGTGGCCAGTGATTGGAGCGCGCCGTGTGCCTCGAGCACATAGCCTCGCCGCGGCACCGTTCGGATCAGTTCTTGGCGCGTATCTCCAAGTGCCTGTCGTACATCGCTGATACAGCGCGCCACCGATTCGTCAGTGACGACCACGCCTGGCCAGACCGCCTCAATCAGCTCGTCCTTTCGCACCAGCCGACCAGCGTTCGTCACCAGATGGCGCAGCACCGCAAAGCTCTTGGGCCGGAGCCTGATCTCCTTGTCGTCCTGGCGAAGACAGCCACGTCGCAAGTCAAGAATGAATGTCCCGAAGCGATAGATGCCGCTGTCGGCCGGTGTCATCAGTCCCCCGTTTGGCCATTGATTCTTTGTTCCGCAGAGAGTTCAGCACGCCCCCGGCCCAGCATGTGTGAATTTGGTCATAGGTCAAGATTTCACCGGCGGGTCAAAGCCGGCCTGATCTCGGTGCCTCACAAACGTGTGAACTCAGGATGCGGAATAGGGCATTGGTTCCGTCGGTCTCGGTTATGCCCGGGCTTTGTCTAAAACGGACTCGAAATAAATTCAGCAAAATTTCCGGAAACTTTCAAGACAATCGGCCGTCGGGCATCCCACGATTGATCCCAAGACACGGGGGGCGGATCGGGCCATGTTGTATGCAGCGACCGCTCTCATCGTATTCGAGTGCCTGGGCGAGATGATCGCTGACGCCATGGCCTTGCCGGTGCCCGGTGTGGTGATTGGCATGCTGTTGTTGCTAGTGACGCTTGGCTGGTGGGCACGAGCAAGGGATTCGCGCGGCCTCGTGCAAGGACCCCTTGGACAACTTGCAAAGGCACTGCACAACCACTTCGGTCTGCTGTTCGTACCAGCGGGGGCTGGCATCGTTGATAAGTTCGATCGCCTTGCAGCGCACTTGCCAGGTCTGCTCGCGACGGTCTTGCTC